>JBKGXV010000016.1:0-51871 GCA_046546375.1 Chitinispirillaceae bacterium
TCTCTGCCTACTCCCTGTAGATCCCCAGCATGGTCACATCATCATAGGGCTCGGCCCCCTGACCATGCTCCTCAAGGGCGTGTTTCACCCTGTCAACCATCTCAGTAGCCGATCTGTAGGGCTGCTCTATCAGATCCGCCAGGCGCTTTCTGGTGAAGAACTCACTCTTGTCATTTCTGGCTTCGGTGACTCCGTCGGTATAGAGAAGAAGCATCTGTCCGGGGTCAAGCGTGAGCTTCTCCTGGTGGAATTCAAGCTCCGCGGCGATACCCACCGCAGGACCGGTAGGCTCAAGCCACCGGACAATATGACCCTCCGATTTGAGAAGTGCGGGAGGATTGTGACCTGCGTTGATATAGGTCACTTCGCCGCTTTTGGGGTCCACTATGGCGAAAAACATGGTGGCGTACATGAACCGCCCGTTGCCGCTGTGGTGGTGATGCGCTATGTAGCGGTTGGTAAGAGGAATGGCGTTGAGCGGATCTGCTGCACCCTCCAGAGACTGCTCGGCAAAGGCCCTTATAAGAGAACGGATAAGAGACATGAAAAGCGCCGCTCCCACATCCTTGCCGCTGACATCCGCAATGACGAACGCCGCCCTGCCGTCCTCAAGCACAAACGCATCGTAGAAATCACCCGAAACCTCCCTTGCTGGCAAAAACAGTTTGCTTGATTCCCAACCCTCCAACACCGGCATCGATTCCGGCAGAAAGCTTGCCTGGATCTCCCGGCCCAGCTCCAGCTCCCGCTTTATCGCCTTGAGATAGGCGTGTTCCTGCTCCCTGAGTTTCTGAAGCTGCTGATTTGTCTGCTCCAGAGTGATGGCCTGCTCCTGAACCTTTTTCATAAGCAGCGCACCCTGGAGTGCACCACTGAGGTGTTCACTCAGGATTTCGTAGACATACCCTATGGCAGGCCCGTTTTTGAAAACTGCAAGCCCCAGCTGCTCGTTTTTGAAAAAAAGCGGCTGGATTATCATCTGAAAGGGCTTCGATGTGGGTTTTATTCCTCCGGGGTACAGTTCCTTTGTGGGGAAAGTGATTTCCTTCGACGGAACGCTCTTTTTGCCCTGCTGTAAACTGAAGAGCAGGTTCGAGTTTTTGTATCCCCTGGTTGATTTGTCATAAAGCGACAGATAGAAGTCCTCGATCCCGATATTGGGGAAAACTTTCGATACCGCTTTGGTGAGATTGGGAATGTCAAAGGAGTTGGCAATGGAGTGTCCCGCCGATCTCATAAGTGCCGCCTGCTGTTCCTCCTGCAGACGCTTGTGGGCCTGAACCCTCACTGCGGCTTCACTGAAGAGATTGTATCCGTCGTGAAGAAGATTGTCGGCTTTTTCGCCCTGCTCGCCTTTGAGGCTGCGGGAGAACTTCCTCATCACCACAAGTATCTTCTGCCATTGAAGCGCATCATCACCCGCCAGAACTATCGCTCTCACCACCCGGTTGAGAGAAGGAAGGAATTCGGATGTTCTGATTCCCTCTATTTCGTCAAAGAAGGAGGATACCAGATCTTCAAGGTCCCGCTCCTTGATCTCGGAGGTCATTTCCGGCTGAAATGTTTTGAGAGCCTCCAGAAGCTCGCTTCTGAGATGGTCTGTGTCGGTCGATTTGACACTTACCGGAAGAGTGCTGTTGCCGAGCGCGTGCTGGGGGTTTATGAAACAGCCGCAGGATTGACGCACCACAAGCGGCGCATCCAGAACCGTGCGCATGGGCACTTCCCTGCCCTGTATTTTGGAAATGAGCAGCTCCACTGCGGAGCGTCCGATCTCGTAAAGGGGCTGGCGCACCGTGGTGAGCGGGGGAGTGGTGAGCTCACTCTCCTCTATTCCGTCAAAACCTGTCACGGCGGTGTCTTCGGGAACCCTTATGCCTTTTTCCTGAAGCGCGGCGATCGCACCCAGAGCCGTCTCGTCGTTTGCGGTAAGAAGCGCATCGAAGGAGATGTTCTTGGACAGAAGCTCCAGTACCGCTTTGTACCCGCCGCCTCTGGTGAAATCTCCCGCTATCACCCTGTCACTTCCGCCCTTAAGGCCGTATTCAGCCATGTACTTCTGAAAAAGTTCAAGTCTCTGATCCGCATCCAGATTTCCCTTCGGACCTCCGATAAACACGAAATCGTGATGACCGTGGGCATTTACTAAATGGGAAATAAGACTCTTCATACCCGAGGCATTGTCGATCAGCACCGAGGGGATGTTTTCAAGAGCAGGGATAAGAGTCACCGCGGGAACATTCTGGAATCGCTCCATGAAAAGAGCAAATTCTCTGTCGGATATGAAATTCTTTAGTGTTCCCGATATGATCAGTCCATCGATTTTTTCCACATCTATATGGTTGTAGATGATGTTTCGCTGAGCCTCATAAGGGTTCTGGGGAGAGATGCGCAGAGCTCCTCCGGCAAAACAGACAAGGTTATAACCGTTTTCTCGGGCGCAGTTGGCCACTCCCGGCCACACGTGAGAATAGTATAACCCCGCAACACCCTCTATGAGCAGGCAGATGGTTTTGGCTGGTGATGATTTTTCTGTCATTGAGAAATCCGTATAGAAAGAGTTTAACTACTAAATCTACAATAATGTAGTAGCTGGTTTCAACGGTTCAAAGATGCGAATCAAGCTGTTCAGACTTTTCTGGATTTAAGTCTGATCCGGAACAAAATCACTGATTGTTGAGTGTTTGGAGAGAGCAGAAGAAAGCGGAAGAGCGGGACACGCGGCAATCCGAAGGGACAGGCACAGGGTGTATTCGGTCAGGTTGAAAACCTCAAACCAACGTATCCCATTCCGCTCTTACTAAAGGGGAGGTTCTGGATTTTCTGCCCGGGCAGAGGGTTTGGGGGGCATACTGACCCGAACAGTTCCAGATCTCAATAGCTTAGTGGCCTCAAGAGTCTAAGCGGTTCAAAAAACGTCGTTTCTTTTTTCGGGGATAGGGCTTGTGGTGCCTCAAAAGTGTATTTCTGATCAATCAGTAATGCACTTCCGGGGAAAATGAGGTAATTTCCGGTCAGATCCGCATAAAGAAAGGGATCGGGCTGCAATGGCCCGATCCCTTTCAGAAACTGTAAAACAGTGTTTTCAACCCATTTCCACTTTGACTTCGTGTTCTTTTCCGTCTTCGAACACGGGAACAAGCGGTTTCTCAAGCTGCTTTCCATCCACGGAAATGGATTTCACACCCTTGGAGACGTGACTGGGGTTTTCCACCGAGATTTTGTATCTGCATCCCCGGAAGTTCCGCTCCACTTTGAAACGTTCCCAGCCTGAGGGGATACAGGGGTCAATCTGGAGTCCGTCATACTGCGGGCGGATACCCATGATATATCTGCTTGCCGCCTGATACGTCCAGGAGGATGTCCCGGAAAGCCAACTGTTGCGGGCGAGGCCGAACTGAGGATGTTCATCGCCCAGAATGTTCTGAGGATACACATACGGCTCACATTCGTATTCATCCACAACGTCGTTTTTGGCTGCGGGGTTGATTTGGTTGTAGTATTCGTATGCTCTGTCGCCATTACCGGTGATGGCTTCCGCGATCATTACCCAGGGATTGGTATGCAGGAATATACCGCCGTTTTCCTTGGCTCCCGGAGGATAGGTGGTGATTCCGCCCTTGCTCGGGTCATAACCGTTATATCCCGGAGTGCTCAGTTTGATACCTTTGGAGGTGTTGAGTTTTTCTCTGGCGGAATCGAGAGCCTGGCGTGCCCTGTCATCACTGGCCAATTCGGAGAATACCGGCCAGGACTGAGCGTTGAGATAGATCTGGCCGTGAGAATTCTTGTGAGAACCAATGGGGTTGCCTTCGTTGTCATAGTAGCGAACAAACCACTCGCCATCCCAGGCCTGCTCGTTGAGGCTCTTCTTCATGGCTGCATGATCCTTGAGATAGCCTTCGGCCAGATCTTTATGATCCAGAAAGTTCTCAAGATCTATCATCTCCAGAAGCGCTCTGCTGTAGAGACATGCGTTGAAAACCGATTCGGCTCCGGTGGGAAGGTTCACGCAATCATTCCAGTCTGCGAATCCCAGAAGCGGCAGACCGTGAGTCCCCACATTGCTTTTGGTGAATTTGAGCGCGCGGGTAAGGTGATCATAAACTGTACCCGATTCCACAGGTGAACCGTTTTCATCCTTCGCGTAGAAAGGAATGGACTGGTTGAGAAAGTCCATATCTCCGGTTTCTTTGAGATAGGTGCTTACTGCCAGCACGATCCACAGGTGGTCATCACCATAGTACTGGGGCCGGTCAGGCATCTCGTGGGCATCACCGTTGGAAGCTTCCATGCTCAGAGGATTGAACTGGTGCATGGCTGAACCGTCACTGTTCTGAACCGAAAGAAGTTTTGTGATAAGCTCTTTTGCCTTTTCGGGGATGTGGCTCACCACTCCCATTACATCCTGTGAACTGTCCCTGAATCCCAGACCTCGTGTTCCCAGCCCGAGCTGGTAATAGGAGAGGTAGCGTGACCAGTTGTAGGTGATGAAACACTGGCGGGGGTTGTGAACGTTTACCATGCTGTTGAAAGCAGGATCAGGTGTTTCAACCTGCAGATTGTCCAGATACCCTTGCCAGAACTCGGACATTTCGTTGAATGCCTTATCCACCTCTTCCGTTTTGCGGAAACGTTCTATTTCACCAGAAGCCTTAAGCAGACTTTCTTTCTGACCCAGCTGAGTGATCACTCTTTTCTGTTCGTAGGGTTTCATCTCTCCCAGGTGATGAAGCACAGCGGCAATATTGTCACCTCTCTGAGCCTCGTAGTTGCTGAGTTCATCATTTTCCAGTGCCATGGGGCTTACCCATGTGCCGTATTCGTTATCTCCCAGAAAACGGCTGCGGTCGGTTTCGAAGGATGATGAAGGTATATTGGAGGTGAAATAATTCACCTGGGTGTCTCTGTTCATGAATGCATACTGTATGAGCACTCTCAGACCGTCGGAATTGGTGAAACATCGTGACTGCATGGTCTGGGGAACCCAGTCGGCATTCGTGAACTGCTTCACCGCATCGAAATGGGTGTATTCAACCACGGGGATGACATCCACTTCCTGAGGTTTGTTTGAAATGTTGGTGATGCGGATGTCCCTGATCTCCACCTGTTCGTTCAGCGGGATGAAAATGGTGCACTCCGTTCTGATCCCGTAGAATTCCGAAACGATTCTGTTGTATCCCATTCCCACATGGCATTCGAACTTGTCGTAGTTATCCAGAGTGGGGACGAAAAAAGGCGAAAAGATCTTGTACGAGTTGCCCCGTTTGACTCTCAGATAAAGAGTCTCACCCTTGAAATCCGATGAGGGCATTTGCTGTATGTACTTGGTGATACGGTTGAGTGAGGGATCACCCTTGCAGATAAGTGCACCACCGGTATGATCAACAAACCCTCCAAAGGAAAGCGTGCCGATATAGTTGATCCATTTCACAGGTGTTTTGGGATTTGTGATGACGTATTCCCGGGCTTCATCTTTGAAATCACCATACTTCATAGTACATCGGTCCTTTCCATGAACCACTGGGCTTTGGATGTTTATTGTTTAAAATGATCTACCTTTAGTGGACAATAAGCCCAAAAAGTTCTTTTAAAATAAATGTCGTGAACATGGAATTGAAGGGAAAATGGTAAATGGAGGGAGGGGTTTTTCTGTCCCGGGGCGTATATGCAGCCTTGAGGTCGTTTGAAAATTGAAAATATGCATTCCGCATGGTCCCATTCGGGGTAAATGCAGAAAAAAGTTTGGTCTGCGCACCGTTGTTTGAATTCCCTTCCATTTCCCTGCATTTTTTCAGTTCACCGGGACGTAATCAGTTGTCTGAATACGCCTTGAACTGTTCTGGATTCAATATGTAAATTATTTTTTTTATTTAAACCTACATTTCTCTACCAAGGTGATACATGAAAACTGCTCTGATAGTCTTGCCGCTGTTTTTGGTTTCTTTATTTCATTCCGTTTCCGCACGTGACCTGGAAATTTCTCTTCAAGCCGATAAGAATTACTATGCAGAGGGTGATACGGTTGTTCTGGGAGTGAAGGCTTCCATTCCAGAGAAATTCCATCTTTATTCGAATCCACTGGGTCCCGGAATCGGAAAGCCTCTGATTCTTACAGCTCGGGAAAATGAAAATATTCAGTGGGTTGAGGCCCGTAAGAGCGAACCTCAAAAATTCCAACCACCTTTCGGTGATTGGGTCTGGGCATATAAAAACGAGGCCCGTTTCTTTCTCAAGGGAGTTGTCACTTCCGGCAGTACCGATTCTCTGAAAGGGCAAATCAGACTTTCGGGTCTTGTGTGTCACAATTCGTGCACTCCGATTGAGGAAACACTGAGTTTTTCATTCATCACAAAACCCGATTCGGATGAATCCGGTACCTTTTCCTCCATGCCGGAGTGGAAAAAACAGCATGATGCCTCACGGAAAATGGATTTCAGCACTGAGCAGAACGGAAACCCGAAGGCTGACAAAGGTACACCTCTGAAAACAGAATCTGAAGTTTCCAACCTGGGAAGTGTGCCTGCAGAATCTCAATCAGAGGAAAAACAGACTAAAACGACAGAAGACGCGGTGGCTTCTGAAGAAAACGATACAGGTTGGTCCTATTCTCCGGTTGAAAAGAAAAGAGATTTCAATCTGCTTACAGCGTTGATTTTTTCTCTTCTTGCCGGACTTGCCTTGAATATCACCCCCTGCATTTTTCCCATGCTTGGAATCAGGGTTCTCTCCTTTGCCCAGGGGGCGGGGGAGTCGCGCCGTCGTGCTATCCTGCGAAGCACCGTTTTCTCGATGGGCATTGTTGCAGTATTTCTGCTTCTTGCCTCCTTGGCCGCCTTTGCCGGATTTTCATGGGGGCAGCAGTTCCAGGATCCCAGGGTCGTGATGGTGATCATTGCCCTGGTATTCCTTTTTGCTCTGGGGATGTTTGATTTCTATACCCTTCTGGTCCCCTCCAATATTTCCAATATGGAAAACAAGGGGAGTGGTTTGACCGGGGATTTCTTCAAAGGGGCTCTGGCCACCGTGTTGGCAACTCCTTGTGGAGGGCCGTTTCTTGGGGCTCTGCTCGCATGGGCACTGCTTCAGAAACCGGTGGTGATTTTCCTGATTTTCATCATGATCGGTATCGGGATGGCTCTGCCTTATGTGTTTTTGTCAACCAGCCGGCGTTTTCTTCGGCTGCTTCCGAAACCGGGTAAATGGATGGAGGATTTCAAGCATCTGATGGGTTTTCTCCTGCTCGGTTTCGCTGTCCATCTTATGACCGGTCTGAGTGCAGGGCTGGTGGTGACTACTGTGGGAATCTGTCTCAGTCTTGCCTTTGCTGTCGGTTTCAACAAGCGTTTCGCGCCATTTGGAACAGGTGGGAAAAAGCGCATTCTGGTGGGTGGGGTTTCTCTCCTTGTGGCAGTAGCGGGAAGTGCTGCTTCAGTGGTATACCTCCCGGGCCATGCATCTTCTGCTGTTTCAGACATTTCTGAAGAGGGTGGTCCTGTATGGCAGAAATTCACACCGGGGGCTTTAAAGGCGGCTCACAAGGAGGGCAGGAGTGTTGTTCTCAATTTCACGGCCGCATGGTGTACCAGCTGTCAGGTGAATAAAGCTACGGTTCTGAACAGTGAAAAAGCGAAAAAAATCTACAGGGAAAAGGATTTTCTGCTTATGAGCGCAGATCTGACTCACCCTAACGAAAAAGCTGAAAGCCTCATGCATCATCTGGGCTCGCGCAGTGTGCCGTTTTTGGCGATTTTTCCCGCCGACTCTCCTCAGAAACCGATCATCATGAGAGATAATCTGAACAGGAAAAAGTTCATCTCTGCTCTTGAAAAGCTGCCCTGACAGGCAGTTTTCAGGTAAAAGACCTGTAAAACTTTTTGCGTTGATTCAAACAGCACCCCCCGGCGTCTGTTTCCATTTTGATATGATGAATGTATCTTTTTGGAAACAGCAAAGGGATATGCATCAATGAACTCGGAAATCAAACTCAATTCGGTGGGGTTTATCCCCAAATTCCCCAAAAAAGCATCCATTGCAGTAGAATGCAGTGAGTTCAGTATCAAAAGTCTGCCTGATGGCCAGAAAGTGTTTTCCGCATCGGCTGAACAGGTATACAACAGTGATACGGATGAAAACCTGTGGGTAGCGGATTTTTCTGCCGTGACCCGGACGGGACGTTTCGTTCTGGAAGTCGAGGGCGTGGGGCAGTCGGCAGAGTTTGAAGTTGCTGATGAAGTGTTTACTGATCCTTTCCGGACGGTTATGCTGGGAATGTATCTGTGGCGCTGCGGCTGTCCCGTGTCGGCTGTTCATAACGGGGTGGAATATGCCCATGATACATGCCATACCGGTGACGGTTACACCACATTTTTCAATGGTGAGGATGTTTGTAAAGACGGTACAGGTGGATGGCACGATGCGGGAGATTACAACAAATACGTGGTGAATTCCGGAATCACGGTGGGACTGATGCTTAAAGCCTGGGAGCATTTCAACTTAAGCATAGCCCAAGTCGAGCTTCAGAATGGACAAAAAGGAGAAATTCCCGCATTTCTGGCAGAAATCAAATGGAATCTTGACTGGGTACGCAAAATGCAGTTCCCGGATGGACGGGTTTCCCACAAGATGTCTGCCCGTGAGTTCTGCGGAAACATTATGCCTGAGTATGAAGAGGGGAAAAGGTTTTTTGTACCCTGGAGTACTTCCGCAACTGCCAGTTTTGTTGCCATGATGGCTCAGGCGGCAAGAATCTACGAATCGTTTGATCCTGCGTTTGCGCGGGAATGTCTTGACGCTGCCAGACTAAGTCATGATCTGATTTCAAGGGAGTCCCGGAATATTTTCGCAGATCAGTTCGCATTTCACACCGGGACGTATAAAACAGATGACAGTGACATAAGACTGTGGGCTGCAGCAGAAATGTGGGAAACTACAGGGGAAGAAAAATACCTGGATGCATTTGAAAAGAGAGCTTCAGGGATTCCGGTCAAACACCAGCTTGCCTGGTATGATGTGAGTAATCTGGGCCTGCTTACCTATCTGACATCCCATCGTGAAGGTAAAGATTCACAACTGGTATCTCAGATACAAGGTTCTCTGATAACTGTTTCAGATGATCTTTTGAAAAACAGTTTCCAACACGGCTATGGACGTACTCTGGGAGATTTCTATGACTGGGGGGTAAACGGAACCGTGGCGGGAACCGTGTATATACTTTACACAGCATATAAAGCGACCGGATTCGGAAAATACCTGGAGGCAGGACATGAAACACTGGGGTATCTTCTGGGAAGGAACAGTTTCGGACGCTCCTTTGTGACCGGTGTGGGGCATAACCCGCCTGTGAATCCTCACTGCAGACGTTCTGTCGCAAGTGGAAAGGCGTGGCCGGGCTATCTAGTCGGAGGACCGTGTGAAAATGCCAGAGACTGGCATGATGAATCCGGCAGTTTCAAGACAAACGAGATCGCAATCAATTGGAACGGAGCCATGGTGTACGCACTTTCGGCATATCTGCCGGACTCATTCTGAGATGAGAAGTTTGTTTGAAGTGATTCAAACAGAACGCTGCTGTCAAAACAGAAAAAGGCCGGTACTGGAAAAGCACCGGCCTTTTTTATCGTCTGTATGGATCTTTTCAGCCCATCACCACTTCGATTGCATGTTCCTTTCCGTCGGTGAACACGGGAACCGTGTTGCCTTCGACCTGCTCGTTGTCAACAGTCATGCTCTTGATTCCTTTGCAGACGTGGGAGGGATTCTTCACCGTTATATTGTATGTTGACCCTCTGAATTTTCTGGAAACAGTGAACCCGTTCCAGTCGGCAGGTATGCAGGGGTCAACAACAAGTCCGTCATAGTCGGGACGGATACCCAGAATCCACTGTGAAACTGTCACGAAGTTCCAGGCCGCGGTTCCGGTAAGCCAGGAGTTTTTCGCTTCCCCATGGCGTTTTGCATCCTTTCCGGCGATCATCTGTGAATATGCATAGGGTTCCATTTTGTGAAGGTCGCTTATCTCCTCGCGGTAAGCCGGTGCAATCTGGCTGTAGTGCTTGAATGCGTGATCTCCCTGTCCCAGCATCGTTTCGCCGATAATCACCCACGGGTTGTTATGGCAGAAAATACCGGCATTCTCTTTGTAGCCGGGAGGATAGGAGCTGATCTCGCCAAGGTTGACCAGATATTTGGTGAAGGGCGGATTGAGCAGCACAAGACCGTGATCGGAGTCAAGATACTTGCGTGTGGATTCAAGCGCTTTCTGAGCCTCTCCGCTCTCTGTTCCCACTCCTGCCATCACACAGAAACCCTGGGATTCGATGAAGATCTTCCCTTCGTCGTTCTCTTTCGATCCGATTTTGTTGGAGAAGTCATCATAGGCTCTCAGAAACCATTCTCCGTCCCAGCCTGCGTCAAGGATGGTCTTTTTCATTTTTTCTATGTGACCTACCGCTTCTGATGCATCCTTTTCCTTTTTCAGATGTTCCAGAATCTCTACATAATCCTTGCCGATGCAGACAAACATTCCTGCAATGAGAACCGATTCTGCAGTTTTCCCGTCTTTGCTGGTACAGGTCTGGAAAGACTCGTCGGGAGTGGTGGAAAAGCAGTTGAGGTTGAGACAGTCGTTCCAGTCCGCTCTTCCGATAAGAGGCAGTCCGTGGGGACCGAGATTGTTCACCACATGGTTGAATGAGGCTGTCAGGTGGTCCAGTAGCGGCTTGGCTGTGGCCGGGTCATTGTCGAACGGCACCTGTTCCTCGAGAATACCCCAGTCGCCCGTTTCCTTTATGTATGAGGCGGTGGAATAGATAAGCCACAACGGATCATCATTGAAATCTCCGCCGATTTCGTTGTTGCCCTTTTTTGTAAGCGGCTGGTACTGATGATACGCTCCTCCATCCTCGAACTGAGTGGAGGCAAGATCAATAATTCTCTGGCGAGCCCTGTCGGGGAGCTGATGTACGAAACCGCCGATGTCCTGGTTGGAGTCGCGGAATCCCATACCGCGGCCGATTCCCGATTCGAAGTATGATGCGCTGCGGGACATGTTGAAGGTGACAATACACTGGTACTGGTTCCAGATATTCACCATCCTGTCCAGTTTCTCATCGTCGCTTTTTACAGTGTAGCGGGAGAGAAGATCATCCCAGAAGTTTTTTAATTCCTCCAGAGCCTTGTCTGCTGAGGATGGAGTTGAAAACTGCGCTATCATCTCTTTGGCTTTTTTCTTATTGATCACGCCTGGAGCTTCCCATTTCTCCTCTTCTTCATTCTCCACATATCCCAGAACAAAAACGAGCTCTGTGGTTTCTTTGGGAGCAAGGGTAATGTCCAAACTGTGAGAAGCAATGGGTGACCAACCGTCAGCAACAGAGTTTTTGGATTCTCCATCGAGAACAACTGCCGGATTTTCGAAACCGTTGTAGAGTCCGACAAAACTTTCTCTGTCAGTATCGAAACCGCTCAGATTTCTGTTCACTGTGTAGAATGAGTAGTGATTTCTCCGTTCTCTGTATTCTGTTTTATGATAAATGGTGGACCCGTCGATTTCAACTTCACCGGTGTTGAGATTCCGCTGGAAATTGGTCATATCATCATAGGCGTTCCAGAGACAGAATTCCACCATTGAGAACAGAGTGAATTTTTTTTCTTTATCAGTTGTGTTGGTGAGAGTTACTTTATGCACTTCACCCTTGAAACCGAGCGGAACAAAATAGAGCACTTCGGCTGAAAGCCCGTTGCGTACACCTTTAATTGTGGTGTACCCCATACCGTGCCGGCACTGGTATTCTGTCATGCCGCGTTTGACCGGTTTCCATCCGGGGGACCAGAAATCGTCACCTTCACGGATGTAGAAGTAGCGTCCGTTGTTGTCTACAGGCACATCGTTGTATCTGTATCGTGTGATACGGCGCAGGCGGGCATCTTTGTAGAAGCAGTATCCTCCGGCTGTATTGGAGATAAGAGAGAAGAAGTCCTCGTTTCCCAGATAATTTATCCAGGGATAAGGCGTTTGAGGGGTTGTGATCACATACTCCCTTTTGGCATCGTCGAAATACCCGTATTTCATAAAGGTGAACTCCTCAAGTTTGAGTTTATCTGCACGTTTGGAACCTTATAATATATGTTACCGCCCAATGATCCGTAAACCATATCGAGGTGACGGTTTACTCTTTTTCCGAATAAATAGAAAAAGCGGCAGTCGTGAGACTGCCGCTTTCGGGACTGTCTGAATCCTGAACGTTTAATTCAGAGTGATTGTTGTCAGTGAATATGCCGGAAGGGTGATCTTCATACCGGGTTTGACATCGATAGTCTTGGTGCTGGGACCTTGCTGATCGCTTTCGGATGTAAGCTGCTTCAGAGTAGCTTTTCCGGAAAATCCGGGAATGTCGAGTACAGTCTCCGCTTTGGTTCTGGGATACTTGTTGACAAGCATCAGAGACTTTTTCCCGTTCTCGCTCAGGTAGGAAGTGACCTCAGACTTGTCTGTGGATGACTTGAGAAGTTTGTCACGTCCAAGGCTCTCGCTGGCCATTCTGAATGCCCAGTAGGAAGGTCTTGGCACATTGTCTCCATCCGGTGCACCAGTACGGGAAAGATAACCGTAGTCACCTCCCTGCACTGTGACATCATTGTGAATATCCCAGTAGGATGCCTGCTCGAGATTGTGTTCAGTAAGTTTCCCGAGGTAATCGGCAACAAAAAGACCGTTCACGATGGTAAGAGTCTGAGGACCGGGTTCGAAATCAACCGAGTTCCACTCGGTGAGCCAGATTTCGTAGTCCTTGTCCGCATTTCCGTATTCCTCGATCTGCTCTCTGACTCCCGGCAGTATTTCATCCAGAGTCTGAGGAGAAGCCAGAAGTCCGGCGTCGTTTTCCTGGCCCGCGTGCTGAGGATAGTGGTGAACGTTGACCCCGTCGGCCAGATCTTTGGTGTGCTCGAAGACGGTTTTGTTCCACTCGCCCTCAAGTACCCATACCACGGTTACCTTGATGGAGGGATCAACTGCTTTCATCTGTTTGATGAACTCGGCAGCTCTTTTGCCGTATTCTTCAGCAGAGCACTGATTGGCATGCCAGTCACCGTAAAGCTCGTTACCCACTTCCCAGTATTTTACATTCGCTTTTTTCTTCTTGTTCACATGCTCAACCCATGCCGCGGCCTTTTCCGGTGTTCCCTTGCCGAAATTGACGGTGATCATGGGAGTGGTGTTGGTCTCTTCACAGAATTCCAAAAATTCATCAGTGTCGACCATCCAGTCCTTTTTCTCCAGAACTTCTTCCCAGTCATCATCATCAGCTCTCAGACCACCAGGGTAACGGATAACTTTGTGATTGACAGGCTTGACGTATTCTGCAGTTTTGGGTTTGAGCAGATCGCCGTCCCACAGTGCCGCATTGATACCGAAAATCCCGTCGTTGATATCATCTGTGATCACATCATCGGAACCGGTTACGTTGACCGTTACTTTCTCCGGAACGTCCTTGACCTTGGCGACCCGGTCGTTGGTCAGACGGACATTGTCGATCTTGATAACACCTTTTGAACCCTCGCCTGCAGGTTTGAAATCGAGCACATGCACATTGTCCAGGTCAAACTTGCCGTTCTGTTCTGCATCTTCGGGCTGATAGTAGGGGAACTTGGAGAAATCTTTGAAAGGAATAATGATTTCGTTCCATCCCTTGGTTGCTCCGGTGGCAGCCACGAAAATCTCATTTCCCGAGTCCTGTACCTGAACCGTAAGAGGCTGGTAGGGTTTTTCGGTATACATATTGAACTTAAGACCCCAGTGCTTGGTCCAGTCTCGATGTTCTTCGGGGCGGTTGTTGTTTTTGTAGTTGTAGACGACATCCACCCAGTCACCGAGCTTGTAGTCGATTTTGAGAGCATTGTCACTTCCGCCCTCAGCATCCGACTTCACGAATTCATATTTGACTTTTGATTTCGGACCGGTGGATTTTTCCACTTTGCGGTCAACTTCCGTTTCGTAGTCATGAAGCATGACTTCTGGTGCGTCGGATTCGAAAGAATTCCAGTAGTCTTCAGGATCCACATAGCCCGGAATTTCTTTAATGAAGGAGATGTCGGAAACATAAAATGCAACCGGTTCGCCTTCTTCCACCTTGTTTTCTTCCTTGTTGATGGAGAATCTCAGTTCCTTGATTTTGGTCCAGTCCATATCCCCGAGAACTTCAGCCTTTTGGTTGTCATCCCAGTAGCGGCCCTGATCCTGAAATTTGCGTACGGGAATCATGAAGTATTTCCAGGTGGTGTCGAGTTTGCCGTAGTCACCCAGAACCACTTTTGACTGAACTTTTTTTCCGTCACTTTCATCATCCAGGAGGCCAACAAAAACCGAATTCACATTGGGAGCACCTTTTGCCCAGAAGGCAAGACCGCCGGCTCTGGAATTCTTGATACCCTCGGCATTGATAGTGCTTCCGTGAACAAGCGTCACACCGGAGTAGTCATTGTTATCCATGTAGCATGTGAAAACCTCTTCGCCGGATTCGGTCGGCTGAGTGGTGTAGGCTGTTTTTCCGCCGTATACATAGGCGAATCCGCCGTTGGACAGTTTCTTGTCGTAGAATGAATGCAGTTCATTAACCTCGGGCTTTTCCGATGCGGGAATGTCGGCAAGTGTCTCCTCACGTTCGTCCCAGTAGGTTACTTTTTTGGTTTCCCGAGGCTCGTACTTGTTGGCCACGATGAATATATCATCCACCCAGGCAGTGAATTCCTCGTTGTCGTTTTTCTTGATTTCAAGACGGAACTCTGCCACTTTGTCCCACTGAAATCTCTCAGGTTCTTCAACTTTCTTTTTAGGATCCCAGAACACACCTCTCTGACCGAAATCCGCCAGAGGAATACTGATTTTGGTCCATTCGTCCTTGATACCTCCGTAGTCATTGATAGGCAGACGGACTACAGTCTTTTTTCCGTCTGTATTTTCATCATCAACAAGCGCCGCCCAGGCGATCTCTCCACCATTTTTACCCTTGATCCAGAATTCCAGAGCACCTGCAGCATAGTAGGGAGTCATATCGTAGAGAAGGTTCCACAGACAGACGGATCCACCGGAAAAGTCATCGGCAATCAGATCGAACTGCAGCGCGACTTCACCGTTTTTACCCGATTCCTCGGGAATAAACACTTTGGATTCATCCGGGTAGACATAATCGTAACCACCGGAAACGTAGTCTTCATCGAAAAACTTGTAGACAACCTCCTCTTTGCCACCTGAGGATCCGCCCGAGGAGGTTACTTCAGAATCACCGGACTGTGCGCCGGAGGGTTTGAGCTGCACCGCGCAGCTCAGAACAAGAGCTGCGAGGCAGAATAATGCTGGTATGGTAAATTTTTTTCTCATGAGTACAATACTCCTTAGAATTTAACTGTTAAAAGAATTTCCGGTTGCAATGCTTTGAAATCCACATCCTCAGGATCTCCGTTTACATCTGTATATCCTTCACCTTCCCTGGTCACATGTGTGAGAGCTATATCCAGTATACCGCCTTCCACCACTTCGCAGCGCAGTCCGGCTGCAAGATTGGTGTAGGTGTCCTTCAACTGAAATCCCAGTATTTCAGGTGATTCACTGTGAAGCTTCTGATAACCGAAGAGGAGGCTGTAGTGTTTGTAGAAATTCCACTCCATATTGGCACTCTGAAGGTTGCTTTTCTGAGTTGATTCCTCAATTGTCTGATCGAATAGGCTGTATGAACCGCCAACAATCAGAGGTTTTTCCGAAATTCCGAAGAGTCTTGTAATATCGAAATTCGCACCGAAGGCAGTTTCCATATACTCGGCTTTAGGTGAAATTCCAGTGGTGGTATCGTCTATGAAGACCTCTGTTTCTTCCATATCACTGAGACTGGCGACCTTGGCTGCGACATTGATGCCTTTGTTCAAAAGGGAGCCTTCCAGGTTAACAATCGGACCGGTGCGGTTTGGAGTGGCAAGCCCGAAGGGAAGTGTGCCCTGAAACACGGGGTCCAGCTCGATCGGTTTGTCTCCGGCGGTGACAGTTCCGTCTGCATATTCCTCTCTTTCCAGTATCGCACGTGTATAGGAGAGTTTGCGGTGTGGATGACGTTCCAGGTGGCCGTCTCCGGCAGGAGAGAACCAGAATACGTTTCTGTACATGGCATCGAATGAATGTACAGGTATGGGGGCGTTTGCAGTATTCATGATTCTCTGAGGTATGTAGGTGGGGCTCTGGGCCGCATCATTTCTGAAATCGGCACCGTTATTGAGAAAACCAAGAGAAAGGTTCACCGAATTAGCATCACCCAAAGACAGGTCTGCAAAAAGATCGGCATACAAAGCCATGTCGCTTATCGTGCTGTCCACCACTTCGTCTGTTGTGTCTTCGTAAGGAATCACATCGGAAGATATGGCCGCTTCAGCATTGATTCCGAAATCAACCATATCACTTGCCATGAAGCTCTGATTGTCTGCTTTCAGACGGCCTGAGAACACAGTATTGTTCTGGGCTCCCAGTTCCGCATTCCTGCGGGATCCCTTGAAGGTTTCAATGTTGTCGAAAATGTTGAGGTAGGTGCCGCTTATACCCAGCCCCGGGACAATTTGCGCTCCGCCGTTGAAACCCCAGAGATATTTGGTGTAATCGGCACTTTCGATACCGTTGAGGCTGTGACCGGTCCCTTCCACTTCAGCGGTACGGAGACGGGCGCCGTAGAAACCAAGATCCAGTTTTTTGAGAATAGGATAGATTTCGGCGGCAAAGGATAGATCAATACCCTGAAGCACACGGTTGTTGTCTCCCAGAAATTCCTCTGCCATGGCCAGGCGACGGCGCCGTGCGAAAATCTCCGGCTCCATCACAAGTTCAACCTCCGGTGCCCAGAGCGTAAGCGGAGAGATTTTCTTTTTGAAGTCACCGGCGTGGTAGCTGAAAAGGCCGTTTCCAACTTCACCATCGATGCTCAGCCAGCGGGTGACAATTGGGGAGGAGAGATCGGAGAAGAAAATCCTCCAGTCCTGGTGCATGCGGAAGATCGCACGTGCATTCAGAGCTGAATTGGGACGTGCCACGATGTCGAAATCAATACTGGTGAATTCCGCACTTTCGCTCTTTCTCAGAGTGTCCTCCACCAGTCCTCCGGAAACCTCGGAGTTGAGATACTGACCGCGGAATTCCCCGTTGAAGTGTATGCCGGCTTTGGACAGTACGTTATCCATTTGGGCCTGCAGATCGCTTACCCGGGTTTCAAGAGAGTCGTTCGAAGCCCATGCACTCACGCTGAGTGTCAGAGCCAAAATGAAAAGCTTTTTCATAGTAGTGAGCCTTTCTTGCCTGTTATTGTTAATAACGTTTCAGTTTGTTTGCGCTTTGTTCAGAACCAGGTTTTCAATTCCATGGACGCAACCGGCGTCTGGAAATTGTTGTCTTCAACATGCTTGTCCTTGTGACTCATCCATTTCACGCGTGTGTGAAGACCCACGCGTTCCAGAATATCCCAGTCGAATCCGATTCCCACTGCGAAATCTGAATAGTGAATGGGAACGTTTTGGAAATGCCTGAGTTTGATATTTCTGTAATTGGGATTTTCCTCGTCGGGATCATCATACTGGAACATCCATGACTTCTGGGACCTCCATGTCTCGTAACCCACGAGTCCGAGAATATAGAATTTATTGCTTAAAGCAATAGCAGGTTCCAGTCTCAGATAAAATGACCACAGAAGCATATCATCGGCTTCATCTGAAAAGCTCAGAGGCTTGAAAGAACGTGATACACCGTTTATGGCCGCATAACCGCCGAAAAAGAGATCGTTGTCATAGCCCAGATAGGGCCCGATGTCGTAAGCTGCATCCAGCTCAAGGTTGAAAGTGAACTTTTGATTCACAGGAACCCAGGAACTGTTGGTGGGAAATGTATCGGCGATCAATTCTCTCGCGGTCGTGTCATAGTAGTGGAACAAATCATAGCTTTCATCGACAATGGAGGATCTTTTCATATAATCGAAAATGGAAGATTCCGAATTGGAAAAGTAACCTTTCAGGTAATTGGCCATTGCCTCTTCTTTGGTGTCGTAGGCTGCAAACCCTTCGTATATGGAGAGAAAATCACTTCTCATCCCACCGGCTTGCGGGCCCACCATGGGGTCTTCGCCAGTGATATATCTGTAACTTTGATCTCCCAGGCGCTTTTTGTGGGTGCCATCCATGGAATAGTCTATCGGTCCGTTGCCCCAGCGGTTGTAGGAACTGTGGAAAAAGGTGTACATGTCTGCGCCGTTGAGCCTGTAGGGGAAGAAAAGAATGTCTTTCCCCTCTTCAAGCTGGAAGTGCTGGCCATATTTGATTCTGCAGTGTCCGTAGCCGGGGAACTTGGGCATGAAAGTGAGATTTATTCCTGCCATGTTCTGTGTGTAGGGAGAACCTTCCCCTCGTGCTATGAACTTGCCAGCCCCGACCATGTTCGAGCCGTAGGCGAAAAAGGCATCCATGGGCACCGCGAAAGAAAATGGAGAATAAAAGCCCTTTCCGATAGCCGCGATATCAGCTTCCATTGGCAGTAAACCATTGTATTTGATGTTGGAATAAAAAGCTGCGGCAGGATCGGCTGTTCTCTGTTCCTTGGTGGTGAAAACGCCGTCGGAATCAGTGGTCCACCATGTAGTGTCCATCAGGCTGAAGCCCACATCGGAATGAATCGAGAACTGTTCATTCAGGGGACCTTTCATGTCCAGAGACAGAATTTTGGGCTCTTTGTAGAACACCTTGCCCTGGGAGACTACATTGCTGTCTTCATCCCGGATCAGATTCTGCTCTTTTCCCACTCTGAACTGCTTTTTTATCATTTTTTCTCCCGATGAAAAGGATGCATAGAGCACATCATCGGAGTAGTCTATCCCCGTATAGTTGAGTCCCAGGGTCACATCACCGAAAGTCTTGTTTCTGGCTATTCTTCCATGCAGAACTTTGCGGTAGGAATCGCCTATGCCATGACTTTTGAACTTTTTGGTGTCTCCTGAGTATGAGAGGTCATTAGAAGACAGATCGAGAAACTCTCGTTCGCAGTTATCGTATCGTTCGAATGTACCGTATACGAAATTAGTGTAGAGATTCCAGGGAAGACTGATACTTTCCAAATTGATTCCGTTGAAGGGCTTTTTGTTCCAGGCCGCACGCCCCGATTTCTCACCCTTGGCAATATTGTATTCATAATACCGCGCAATAGGTTGCTCGATTTCAAAGGGAAGATATTCCCATGCGAACGTCCTGGGTTGAGATTTCCAGACTGTCAGAGGAGATGCCTCGGTCCAGTGGGTGTTTCCCAGCTTGAGCCAGAAAGAGGCCGGTATGGTGCGGATGGCGATACCTGCGTTCATATCCTCGTGAATCGCGGTGGTGTTTTTGTTTTTGTCCCGCCGGGTGGGAACCTCGTGCTCGGAGAAATAATCACCCGTCAACACGTGTGTCAGTCCGATTTTGGACCACAGAACCGTGTTTCTACCCGGGCGGACCACCATTCCAAGCCGGAACAGGTTTTCATTGCCCTCCCATCCGCTCTGAAGATAGGTGCGGTCGTTTGCCATGAACTCCGGGTAGACCGTCATGTTGTGAAACTGCATCTTCAGACGTGCTTCCCCGGAAAAGGACACCGGGCTTGAGCCGCCGAACATGAGAGTGGACAGAACTTTGGATTCCAGTGCATCCACCGAACTTGATAAGCTATCGATCTGGGCCACTACGGGTGTGACCTGTGCCTTAACCGCGTAAGGAACAGCCACACTCAGTGCCAGGGCGATAGCCACTGCGCGGGTTAACCGTTGAATGAAAATAGCCAAACGGACCTCCATTACAATGACCGTTTAAGGATTAGTTGATTGGATCACGATATTCTTTAGTAGCATAAACAATAAGACCGTTCAACGGTCAAAACTGTTTTATGCCTGCAGTTGTTCACATTCTCTTTAAAAATTATCACCTGCACTGTGAGGTGTTGTACCCATTTATGGGAAAAAGGTCTGATACTGAAAAATTAATATAAATGATTGTCAAATAGTGCGCACATTTACTTTTTCCTCTATTCAATAACTTCTGTTTATCCTCAGTGCATCACTTTGCGGTAATCTGATTCGGAAACAGCCCCGCTTTGTCCCTAAATCCCCTGTTTAGAGTGCTTAAACGGTGTTTCGGTATCTGTTTCATTGTGAAAGGGGTACTGTGTACAGTGCCAAAGACACGCCGCTGAAAATCTGCTGAATTAGATAAACAGTTCTTATATTCCTTATAAAACCGTCCTTGTCGACATCTTTCGCATCATAACATCGGGTACGGCTGAATTTCCACCTTCTGGGTGTTTTTGGATTTAATCTTCCTATACAATTCTAAAGTGCAGCTTAATGGTATAAAATTGCTGTAGTATAACTTGTAAGTTTCTTGTTGTTTCTGATCAGAACATTATATATTTCAGAATGTGTGAATTGTTTCAAATGGGTTTGAGCAATCTTGCGGATTGGAAGTTGTCAAATTTCTGAATTCCTGTTAGTTCATGCCTTCCTTGCAGTTATTTCAATGCAGCAGTAGAATGGTTTGTCCAAGGTGCTTCTCTGAAACTGTTTGCAGGGGTTGAACCCATTGGTTATTTTTTGCACTATATTTTTGTTTCGGGTAAAACTCAATTTTAAACGTTTATCTAACCTTAACCGGGAAAAGGAAGAGGAAATCATGAAAAGGGTATCGCAGTTGAAAATTCTGATTGTGAGCGCCTTCTTGTTGGGTATGGTATCCTGTGGAGGCAGCAGTTCCGGCAAAGAAGTCGGGTTTCCCAGAAGTAAGACCCTCTATATGGCGGGTTTCCAGTGGGGTGAGCCGAATTCTTTCAATCCTCTCGTGGACTGGCCGGCATTTCCGGTTGGTGGTAACTTCAATCTGATGTATGAACCGCTTATGAACTTCAATTCTCTGAACGGTGAAATGGAGCCTCTTCTGGCCAAAAGCTACGAAAAAACACCCGATGTGATTTCCGCGGTTCTGGACCCCCGGGCGAAGTGGAGTGACGGCAAAGCGCTTACCGCTGAAGATGTGGTTTTCACTTTCGGCATCGGCAAGGAGTATCCTTCCGCACCTACCAGGTTTGTCTGGGATCATATTTCCGATATCAGTGTCGATACGGTGGAAGTGGACAGTGTGAAACACGAACGGGTCAATTTCACCATTAACAAGAAAAGAAACAACCCTCTGGTGATTCTGGATTTTTTCCAGGCCGTCCGTATTATTCCCAAACATTCCATAGAGGCATTGCTGGAAAGCAATGACGGGAATTTTTCTGCCGCGCAGAAAGACAAACTGGATAAAGATCCCGTTGTCAGCGGTCCCTACAATCTTCTTGCTTACTCAGGGGAGAAGATCGTGCTGAAGCGCCGTGACGGCTACTGGGGTAAAGTTCTTCACAATGACAAGCTCCCCAAACCCCAGTATGTCATTCATCCCATCTACAAAAGCAACGACCACTTCAGTATCTCCCTTCAGCAGGGAAATCTGGATATTTCCTCCACGTTCATTCCCAGAATCTGGACACAAACAAAGCAGGATGTGCATACCTGGTATTCTGAATCTCCTTATCACGTGCCGGCAGCTCTTACCATGCTGATGGTGAACACCACCAAAGAGCCGCTTGATAACAACACGTTCCGCAGGGCAATGGCTCATGCCATCAATTATTCCGATGTAAAGGAGCTGGCATTCTCCCAGTACAGTCCCGATCTGCGCTCCGGTCTTATTCTGCCTTTCGGTACTGAAAAGAAGTTCTACTCCAAGGAGGATGTTGAAAAGCACGGGATCGAGTACAATGTCGAGAAGGCGAAGGAACTTGTGAAGAAGGCCGGTTACACGTCGGTTTTCGAAAAGGGCAAGCTCAGTCACATGGAGGATGCCAACGGAAAAAGAGTGCCCACTTTGTTTGTGAAGCATCCTGCCGGCTGGACCGATTGGGAAGCCATGGTTGAGATAGCTGTCAAGAACATGAGAGAAGCCGGTATCGATGTCCGTGAGGGGCCGGTGGACGCATCCGTGTACTTCAACGATATGCCGACCGGAAAATGGGACCTGCTCATGCATTCACCTTCTGTAAATGTCACACCGTCTCAGCCCTGGGCCCGTTTCGAATCAGTCATGTCTTCCAGAAACTGGGAACCCGTCGGTGAAAAGATGAATGAAAACCAGGGCCGTTACAATCAGCCCG
Organism: Chitinispirillaceae bacterium; assembly: GCA_046546375.1. Taxonomy (GTDB): domain Bacteria; phylum Fibrobacterota; class Chitinivibrionia; order Chitinivibrionales; family Chitinispirillaceae; genus JAEZKC01. The sequence continues at coordinate 22,229 of JBKGXV010000016.1, forward strand.
AGACTCCAGGGTACAATCCTCAAGTGGACAGTCTGCTTAGAGTTATTCCCACACTTACAGAAGAGGAAGAACAGGTTGAAGCCTATCGTGCTTTGAACGTGATCTATATGAAGGATCAGGTCACACTGCCTCTTGTATACAGGCCTGAACAGTTCTATGAATTCAGCACCAAGAACTGGACAAATTTCCCCAATGAGGAAAATTCCTATACACCGCCTCAGATACCTTGTTTCGGTGTTGGTACGAAGGCACTTTGGGAAATTAAATCTACAGCGAAGAAATAGGAGTATTCATGCTGAAGCGATATCCTACATTAAAGTATATCTTGACCAGAGCCGGATGGTATTTCGTTACATTCCTTGCTGCGGTGACTCTCAACTTCTTTCTTCCCAGATTGGGACCCGCCAATCCGGTGGATATTATAATGGCTCAGGCCGGAGCCGGACTGGATACCGAGGCGGCCAGGGAGAAGGAGGAGGCATATCTCAAGGAGTTCGGCTTGGTGGAGGTCAATGAAAACGGGGACGTCATGCGTGACGAAGACGGCAAACCCGTAAAAACTTCCATGTTTGTTCAGTTCTTCCGTTACGTGGGAATGGTTGCACAGGGTGACTTGGGAACTTCTTTTCTGAAATATCCCAAAAAAGTCAACGAAATAATCGGTGCGGCTATTCCCTGGACTCTGGCACTGCAGATTCCCACTATTGTTTTCGGGTGGATAATTGGAAATGTGCTGGGAGCACTGGCGGCCTACAAAAGAGGTGTGTTTGATAAAGTCATATTTCCCATGGCACTTCTCTTCAACTCAGTACCCTTTTTCGCATTCGGGATGATACTGGTGTACATCTTTGCACTTCAAATACCTCTGTTTCCCGCAATAGGCGGATATGCCGGGTCAATGATGTCCAGCTTCAGCTGGGATTTTTTCTCCAGTATCGCATACCATTATGTTCTTCCCTTTTTCTCCATCTTTCTTATTCTTGCGGGTGGTCAGGCTATCGGGATGCGCTCCATGTGCATCTATGAGCTGGGTACCGATTACATCAAGTACGCAAAATGGCTTGGTATGAAGGAAAGCAAGGTTGTCATTTATATGTTCCGCAATGCCATGCTGCCTCAGCTTACCGGTCTGGCTCTGCAGCTTGGAATCATGGTGGGTGGAGCACTCATCACGGAGATGATTTTCTCCTATCCCGGCTTGGGAATGGCGGTGCTGACTGCCATTCAGGGAAATGACTATCCTTTGATTCAGGGATGTACGCTTCTTACCACTGTCTGTGTACTGGCTGCTAATTTCAGTATCGATATCCTGATTGGTTTTCTTGATCCACGAGTTAAAGCAGGACAGAGGAGTTAACAACCATGAAAATGTTCCTGAATCTTTTTAAATCACCAGTTTTTGTCACAGGTATGGTGATGTTCATAGGTACTCTGATACTTGGATTGATATTTCCCATCTTCTATGAGGTGAATATTGATGACCGGGTGGGCTTTGCCTATATGGCACCCTCGGCTAAAGCAATCCTGGGCACAGATCATTTGGGATTGGATATGTTGTCTCTGCTGATCAGAGGTCTGCAGTCTTCACTGTATGTGGGCCTGCTGGCGGGAATGTTTGCCACCATTACCGGAACACTTCTGGGCGTGTATGCAGGTTTCAAGGGAGGGATCATTGATGATATGATCAATATGGTTACCAACCTGTTCATTGTGATACCCCAGTTCATTGTGCTTGTGCTGGTTTCAACAAGTCTCAAGGAGGGGCGTTCTCTTACGCTTATAGCGATTCTGATTGGGGCCACATCCTGGACGTGGAGTGCCCGAGCCGTTCGCGCTCAGGCATCCAGTCTCAAGGCCCGAGATCATATTTCTCTGGCCAAGGTCAACGGTGCGGGAACATTCACTATCGTGACTAAGCATATTCTGCCCTATCTTGCCTCATATGTATTCATGGTGTTCATTATGCAGACCGCTTCGGGCATTCTGTCCGAGTCGGCCATAAGCATGATCGGGCTAGGGCCATTTGACACTATTTCTCTTGGAACTATACTGAATCAGGCGATGCGTAACGAGGCATTGACTGGTGGAGCCTGGTGGGCGTTCATTCCTGCAATGATACTGGTTACCATCATTGCGTTCGCCCTGTATATAATCAATACGTCTATGGAAGGCGTGTTCAACCCGCGCCTGCGTAAATAGGAGGTTTCAATGCTTCTTGAGCAAACTCAGAGCGAGCCACAATCCGTTTCTGTTGAAAAAGAAGGCGGTAAGCCGATATTCGAAGTTGAAGACCTTCATCTGCATTATCTTACAAGATTCGGACTCAAAGTTCCCGCAGTATACGGTGTCTCGTTCGATCTTAAAAAGGGAGAGGTTCTGGGAATAGCAGGGGAGTCGGGTTGCGGAAAATCAACTCTGGTCAATGGCTGCATGGGTCTTTTCATTCCTCCTCTTCACCCGACTTCCGGTGATGTGAGAGTTGCGGGAGAATCTGTGATGAAAAGGTCCCCTGCAGATATCAGAAAAAATATTCTGGCACAGAAGATATCCATGATTCCCCAGGGAGCGTTTAACTCTCTGAATCCCACCCGCAAAATCAAAGATTTTGCCGCGGATATGATCGCAAGTCACCAGAATGTTAAAAACCGAAAAGAGATCTACGAGCGGCTTCGTGAACGCTTCCGTATTATCGGAATGGATCAGAGCATTCTTGATGCATACCCGATACAAATTACTGCCGGAATGCGTCAGCGCTCGGTTATCGCTATTTCCACATTGCTTAATCCTAAAATGGTGATTGCCGACGAGCCTACTTCGGCGCTGGATGTCACAACTCAGAAATCGGTTATCAAAATGATATTTGATCTATTGGAAAAAGACATCTTTTCCAGTATGATCTTCATCACTCATGAGTTGCCTCTGCTTCGTCATGTGGCCGACCGAATCGCCATCATGTATGCGGGTCAGTTCGTGGAGGTCGGTACAACTGAGCAGATCATCTTTGATCCCAAGCATCCATACACTCAAGCGCTCATGGGAGCTATGCTCAGTGCCGAACCCGGTCAGAAACAGAGAAAGCCGACCGCAATTGAGGGGGCTCCGCCTAATCTGGCCAAACCCATACACGGATGCCGTTTTGCTGAACGGTGCAAGTACGCGCGCGAGGATTGCCGCAAAAACAATCAGGAAATTCGTATCGTAGGTGAAAGGCAGGTAAGGTGTGACTATGCCGTCTGAAACTAAAATTTTTGATGCCAAGAATGTGGTCTGCACCTTCGGTCATGGTAAGAAGCTGGTGCGGGCAGTGGATGATGTGACCTTCTCAATAGACGATCAGGAAGTCGTGTCTTTGGTGGGGGGGTCCGGATGCGGAAAGAGTGTTCTGGCTAAGATAATGCTGGGGCTTGTAAATCCAACTTCCGGAGAATTCTACTACCGGGGAAAGGTGATTGAGGATCAGCGTGCCCACTGGCGTGAGGTTCAGCCTGTGTTTCAGGATCCGTTCAGCTGTTTCAATCAATTCTTCACCATTCGTTCTCAGCTGAAGGATTCCTTTGGAATCTTCAAAAACAAGCCCTCCGACAAGGAAATGGAAGACCGGGTCGATCAGGCTCTGCTTGCCGTTAATATCGAACCGCCCGAAATCGAGGGGAAATACCCGTTTGAACTCTCAGGCGGTCAGATGCAGCGTATGCTTCTTGCCCGTATTTTCATCCTGAGGCCTTCGGTGCTCATTGCCGATGAACCCACCAGTATGGTGGATGCCTGTGTGAGGGCCAATATACTCGAGTATCTGTTGAAGATTAAAAGAGAGCTGAATATGACAATAGTCTTCATCACTCACGACATAGGCTTGGCCTACTATGTGAGTGACAGACTCTTCATTATGCATAAAGGTAAAATAGTGGAGGCTGGATCACCTGATGATGTAGCTCTTTCTCCCACAAATAAGCATACCATTCAGCTGCTTGATGATATTCCCGATATCCACAAGGAATGGATCAAAAGATAACCTCTTTTAGAACTTCTACAGCAATACATGCTCGGATATAATTATCCGGGCATTTTTTGTTATATTTCCTTTCGTACCGTCTATTTCAAGTCCTGCGAATAATGGGCAGTGCTTTAAACAGTTTTGATACCATTAACCTCAATATTCACCCTGTTTTGATCGTATTTTTCGTTCAGATCAGTGAAATGTGAACAGTGCACCTTACGCTTTGGTTATTTCACATAGTTTAGCGAAAGGATTTCGATGTACAAAGCCCTTCTTATGTTTTTCATAGCTTTATGCCCCTTGGCTATTAACGGTGTTGCGTCGCAAAGCGAAAAAGACAGAACCCTTCCCGACGAAATAGCTTCCTACTATTCAAACCATAACTATCTTTCTTCATTGGAAGCAGGGAAAATTGAACCGGATAGTGCAAAACCTTCCAAGGCGGAAATCAGAAAGCAGCTTTCGGAGGCCACCAATGCCGAAGAGAGTCGATCTGTACTAAATCCCGATCAGAATAAAGGACCATGGGCCCACAGAACGTTAGGAAAAAATCACTATAAGCTGGAGATTGAGGAATATAAGGTAGATGAAAACAAAATCACTCTTCAGGTGCGTTCAAGACCGATAAACAAGGGGAAAGGTGCTTTAGTGACCCGTCAGGTGCATAAATGGACCAATCAGGATGGTCGCTGGGTGAAAGATATTGCAATGATTCAGCAACTTTAATGCATTATTGAAGACAGAATAAGCCGGAAGTGATTCTTTCCGGCTTACTCTCCAAGTCGCTTTTTCAGTAGATTGTATTCATCCTTGTTCAGATACCAGGTGTTTTCTTCTGAAGGGAATGTTTTGCTTTCAACTGCTGAAACATACCCGCTCAGAGCGTCTTTTACAATATCTTTGAGGGATGCAAACTGCTGAACATGTTTGAATTTTCTTGGTGAAAGTCCCAGAATATCATTTACCACCAGTACTTGGCCATCACAACCGTTGCCGCTTCCTATGCCGATAGTGGGAATTGTCAGATGTTTGGTTATCAACGAAGCTACTTCCTGGGGGAGTTTTTCCAAAACAACAATATCCGCACCTGCATTCTGTAGAGATTCTGCGCAGTGGATAAGCTCCAGAGCCTGTCCTGCATCTTTTCCGAAGGTACGGGGTTTGTCGTGAAGCTGGGGATTGTAACCGATGTGAGCACAGACAGCAAATCCCTTCTGGTGTAGTCCTTTAATGATTTCCTGCTTTTCACCCCATCCTTCCACTTTGACACAATCGGCACCGCTTTGTATCAGCAGTGAAGCGTTTCTTTCCGCTTCCGGGAAGTTATCTGCTGATCTGTAGGGTAGGTCTGCAATGATATAGGCGTTTTTCACCGCTCTGGCGACTGCAGCAGTATGGTGAATCATGTCCTGCATTGTAACTTCACGTTCACTTGCATATCCTAACACATTGGTCCCCACGCTGTCACCGATCAGAATGCAGTCCAGTTCCGCTGCTTCCTCAAGCTGTGCTGTGGGATAATCGTAGGCCGTGGCCATAGTGATTGGCCGGCTATGTGATTTCTTTTCTTTGAGGTAGTGCAGATTTTTTTTCATAATTCGCTCCCTATCGAAAATAAATGGTGCACGTGGGAATAGGAAGGGAGACGGGGAGACGGGGAGACGGGGAGACAGGGAGACAGAGAGATAGAGAGACAGAGAGACAGAGAGCACAGGGATAGGGACAGGGACAGGGACAGGGACAGGGAGACGGGGAGACGGGGAGACGGGGAGACGGGGAGACGGGGAGACGGGGAGACAGGCCGTTTAATCGGTGCTGTCCGAGCCGAAAATCGGATCCTCCAGTTCCTTGGCTGTTTCGCTGTCTGTTCCGAATCCACCCGCACAGGAGGCTAGTAAAGCTGCAATTAAAGTTGCTATCAGAACATTGGTTTTTATCATTCTACAGCTCCTCTTTTAGAAAGGGTCTGAATCGTATCTGAATCCCCCCATGGAAGACATGCCATCTGGTCCGTTTGACAGATCCGAAGGGGAATTTGATCTTCACATAAGCTGAAGGTGTAATTTTGGTATCGGTGAAAAGGTCTGCCTCCAGAGCAATTTCGTGGAACCACCAGTCGTTGTCAAATTGTATTCTGTGGAATTTCCCGTCGCTTTCCCTTTGAATCTGATCTAATATGATGTCTTCCCACTGATATCCGATACTGTAGCTTAAAGAATAATTGAGCAGCCGGTATTTGAATCCGAATGAAAGTGCGGTGCTGGGAAAGAATATTGCCGGATCCACCTCGAAAAGAGAATCGTACCACACAGAGTATCTGTCATTATGTGTATTCAGAACCAGTGTATCGGGGCGGCGATAGCGGAGTCCTGATGACCATTGTCCCAGCTCCACCTGAGCCAGAAGTCCTCTGTAGGAAACCTGGTACATGTTGCCCAGTGTCAGTCCTTTATAATTATTTACCCCTCCCATTCGGCCTCCTGAAAAGGATGAGAGAAAGTTATAGAAACTCTTTCGGGTAGGTATGCGGCTTATCATTCCGATTCCCGCAATGGTGAATGAGAATGGTTCAGAATGAATGTATTCCTCCACTTCACGCATTTTGATCTTTACAGCATCTCCAAAGCGCTGTTTGGGACATCCGTCATACAGTCCATAAACTTCAGGGCATTGGTCTATGGAATCGGCATATCCATCCCCATCCCAATCGGCATTGGGAATGAGTTGGGATTCGATCACAGTGATTTTGTCGGCGCTGACAATAAATCTCCTATTTTCGCTTTCATAACCGCGTTTTCTGATTTTGGCGAAATAAAGACCGCAGGGCAGCTCCACTGTATGTTTGCCAGGTAAACAGGGATACCCCTCAAAGCATATCAGTGCATCTTTTGGTTTTGGGACAAATCTGACCTTCCCTGTCATCCTTTCAAATGGGGTATTGAAATAAACCATCTTCCCTGCTGGCACAAACAGAGTGGTATCAATATCACGGTATAACCCGTTGCCGTTCCACCTGAGACGATATTCACCTTCCAGCAGAAGTTTTTTATATGAACTGATAGTGGAGTCATTGAGTTTATAGGGGGTACCTTGCGGAGGATAGGGAAGAACCAGGGTCCCGTGTTGGTCTTCTCCCATAATGTGCAGTGTATCGAAGTCTGAAAAAAGTTCAAAAGATACCTGTGTGAAGCTGTCCTGATGTACCGTGATATTACGTCGCTGGAACTTGTGTTGAGGCAGGAAAAGTTCTATTTGGTAGTCGCCCGCAACCAATCCTCTCAGAGTCGCAGGTGTTTTTTTTCCGGTATTTTCGCCGAAAAGATAGATTTCGGCACCATCGGGTTGGCTTTCTACATATAAATCACCCAGTGGAGGACGGTTTTCACCCCTGATAGTGTGCCATCGGTTTTTTCTGAAATAGTGAATCTCTTTACGGCGAGGAAGATATATGCGTTCGCTGTCGAAATAGACCGTTTCTTCATCCAAATTGAATTCTTTGGATCTGCTGTTGTAGAAACGGTACCAGAAAAGTTCTCCCGATTTGCTCCAGGAAGGTATGGCAAAGGCATAAAGGGGCGGAAAACAGTTGAATCCGGCTGTATCCAGCGTGCCCTGGTAGAGTCTGTATTCTCCATCGATTTTTTTTCTCATTACCACCTCGCCCGGTTTTATGAAAGAGGGCGGAGCTTGGAGTTCAACAAGAGGTTGGGAAGCGGGGGATGTTATGTAACAGTTTCTCTTTTGAGGAAGATCGCGCAGGGTCAGGTTGAAAGTGGCAATGGTATGCTGGTCCCGTATTTGGGAATAGCAGAGGGTAGACAGGATGAAGAGAATGAACATATGTGCTTTTACCATTTTCTGCCTACTCATGAGTCGTACGGTTCACCCGGTTTTTAAGCGTTTATTCTTCAAAAGAGTTGGAATCTTCGGTGCTGCCTTCCCTATACTCAATATAGCAATAGCGATACCCGTCAGCCCTACTGCCCTGGATATCATTTTCTTGGTGGAAAGGCCCAGGTGAAGGGTTCTACTTCCCTAAATAAGAATATATAATTTCCGCAACATTGTATGAGGGATTACTGTCGCCCAGACGCTGCTTTAATGTACTCAAATCATCGACTGCCTTTTTGTAGTATTTGGGCTCTGAAAGCAGGAATCGAAGCTTTGCGGCCATTATCTGCGGGGATACATCGTTTTGAATGCATTCGGAGGCTACACAGCAGTCTGCTATGATATTGGGAAGACCAATAAAAGGTGTTCTGACCAGTTTTTTGAAAATTGAATAGGTGAGGGCAGAGGTACGATAAGCAATAACCTGAGGGATTCCAAAAAGAGCTGTTTCCAGAGAGGCGGTTCCGGAGGTAACCAGTGCAATATGGCTTGTTTTGAGCAGCTCGCGAAGAGGTCCGGAAAAAAACTGGAAATCGTCATTTTCACTCACCTGATCAAAAAGAGACTCATCAAGTCCGGAGAATTTCGAAATGCTGACCTTAAGCTGTGGGAATTCCTGTTTGAGAATAACGGCAGTTTCGAGCATCGGAGTGAGCATGTGCTTGATTTCCTGAGGTCTGCTGCCGGGAACAATCGCCAGTTCTATCTCTTTTTTTGGCAACTTCCGCTTGGGAAAACAGGTGAGCCCCTCTTTGAGAAAAGATTCTGTAATCGGATTACCCACATAACTTACAGGTGCATTGAACGATTTGAAATAGGGTACTTCAAAGGGGAAAATAACTGCTATGTGGGAAGCGAGAGTTCCCAGAGTTTTCGCTCTTTTGCGTTTCCAAGCCCAGACCATGGGCGCTATATACCAAACAACAGGAATATTCAGCTTCCGAGCCTCACGGAGAATCATCATGTTGAACCCGGGATAATCAACACAGACCACCGCATTTGGTCTGCGTGATTTCATCATTTTGACGATGTTGTTTTTAGCACTGAGAAAAAAGGGCAGGTGACGTGCAACTTCCACAAACCCCATTATGTTGAACGGGGCAAATGGCATAACCGAATCAAATCCCTGGGAGGCCATATCCGGTCCACCAATACCCCAACAATTCAGATCAGCATCTCTTTTTCTAAGCTCCTCAATCACGGAAGCCGCATGGTGATCTCCCGAAGGATCCCCTGCGATGAACATGACTGATGATTTTGGAGACATTAGCAGGCTCGGTACTGTTTCAGAAAAGTTCCTTGGGAAAGTCTTGGCTGTCTTTGATTTGGGAGAGATATTTTTTTAACGCCGGCAGACGGGATCTTTCGATTACCAAAACTGCATCATCAACCGAAACCACTGCTACATTCTTCAGCCCGATTGCTGCAAGCGTACGTTCGGATTTGTTTACTATGAGAGTGTCCCGACAATCGGATTCAAAAACGAGCGGTCCGGTTACAGTTGTACCGTCTTCATTGGTACCGTGAATCCGGCTCAACGATTCCCAGGATCCGATATCATCCCAAGTGAAATTACCACATACCACATTCACCGCTTTGGCGTTTTCCATTATTCCGAAATCAATGGACTCTTTGCAGCATTCGGAATAGAATTCGGCAATAGCTTCTTTGGAAAAATCCCTGCTTGAGAGCTTCATTACCTGATCGTACAGCTCCGGCATCTGCTCTTCGAACTCTTCCAGTATCGAGGATGCTTTCCAGACAAACATGCCGCTGTTCCAGAGATACTTGCCGGATTCCTTGAACTCGACAGCTTTCTGATGATCCGGTTTTTCCACAAAACGTCTTACTTTGAAAGCGGTTATATCGTTACTGCCCTCAAGTTCTTCACCAAGTTCTATATATCCATAACCCACTTCAGGACGTGATGGTTTGATTCCGAAAATGATCAGTTCATTTTTCTTCTGGGCCAGTGAAACTGCATAGCGGACCGCTTCTGCAAAAGCACTCTTGGGTTTGATGGCGTGATCTGCGGAAACTATCACCATCACACCGTCACCGTCTCTTTTCTGAATCTGCGCTGCAGCCAGAGCAATTGCAGGGGCGGTGTTTTTTCCTTGAGGTTCGACAATGATCTCAACTTCCTTTTCAGGCAGAATCTCTTTGGCCTTTTGAGCAATAGCTGCTCCGGTGATGAACAGAGGTTTTACTCCCGGAGAGCAGAATCGGTTAACTCTGAGCAGAGTTTCCTCGGCCATGGTCGCTTTTCCGGTAAGAGCATGGAGTTGTTTGGGCATGGAACTGCGGCTCAAAGGCCAGAATCTTTCGCCAATACCGCCAGCAAGTATCACGGGGATCACGTTCATGGTACTATTTTTCCTCTGTGACTATGGATGCTTTTTCTTTAAGTCCTTTTACTGCACTGTAAGGGACTTTAGGCCAACCTATTTCAGATCTGTTGTGATTGGAACTGTGAAAATCTGATCCGCCGGTAAAAGCCAGGTGATTTTTCTTGCATAACCGCAGGTAATGACGCTCAGCGGATGTGGAATGTTCTGTGTGGTACACCTCTATTCCAAGCAAACCGTCACGGATGAACTCCGGTATCCTTTCATCAACTCTGGTAACTCCGGGGTGAGCCAGAACTGGAATACCTCCAGCCTGTTTTATCAGATCAAACACCTCTTTTGGTGACATCTTCAGTTTTTCCACATATGCAGGGGAGCCATAACCTATAAATTTGTCGAAAGCTTCTCTGAATGAGTAGACCAGCTCCTCTTTAAGCATAGCTGCCGCAATATGGGGTCTTCCTATTGCTCCCACTCCGGCTATGCTCAGCACTGTGTCAAAACGTAGATCCACGCCCTGGTTGTTGAGATTGGAGACGATTTTCTGGGCACGCACAAAGCGAGCCTCCTTCATTTCACGCAGCTTGTTGATGAAGGCGGAGTTGTTGATATCTATATAATAGCCGAGGATATGAATATCTGTTCCCTGGATTTCGCTGGAAAGCTCCACCCCGGGAATTACCTCAATACCCATATCCGCTCCAAGTTCCATTGCTGAAGGGTAGGCATCCGTGCAGTCATGGTCGGTAATGGAAACAGCCTTGAGCCCTTTCGCCGCAACGCACTCCATGACTTCTTCGACTGAAAAACTGCCATCGGAAAATGTAGTATGGATATGAAGATCGACGTATTTTCTTGATGATCCTGTTTCTGGCGGCATCCTTTTTCTAGTTTTATCATTTGAGTGTATTGGTCTGTTATAGAAAAGTTAAAATAACCTAATAGTGTTTTATGGTCAAGCTTTTGAATATAAAAAAGATATATAGGGATTCGGCAATGAGAATTCAGATAGAAAAGGAATGAATTATGACTGATCAGAATGGAAGTAAGCGGGAGGATGATCTGTTTGAGGAGAATCTGCGTGAGATTCTTTCCAGCGGTTCCTCTTCGGAGAAAAAGAAGGCTCGGGAATCAGAAAATCAGATACCACCACCTTATCGGCAGGAATCACCTCCGGAAGAGAAATCAAAGAAGAAAGGGATATTCTGGTTCAAAGTGATCAGAATTGCATCATTTATTCTGCTTCTGGTGTTGTTTGTGTTGTTTGTTCTTCAGACTTTGCAGAGGTAGGTTTTAAAGCGGTTTCCACCTGTTGAGGTTGTGCAGGATATTAATGGCTTGGAAATAGCGCCATGAGTGGGAGGGAAGCCGGGCTTTCAGTCTTCTTAGGTAGACCGAAGCTGCATTTTTGTTTTTCTGCAGAGAGTGTTTGCGGCTGATGTAATAAAGATAGCCTGGATCTGAAGGATACAGAAAACGCCATTTTTTCCTGAACACCTTTTCAGATATTTGGTTTGAGTAGTATTGGGCTATAAGCCTGGGAAGAGGAAAAGGATGAGGGGATTCGATAATACCTTTTAAGAGTAGAACCGAATCCAGGGGCACTGAGTCATTGACCGCCAATTCAGCAGCCTTCAATGTGGCCATCCAGGAGATAACCGATGTGGGCGGACATTCATTTCTGATTTTATCATAAAGGGCCAGTGCGTGGGAAAACGCGAAGTTGTATTCGTAAATTTCAGCCAGGGATAGCCACGCCTCCCAGATGTTATCCGAAGTGATATGTGTATGAACACATTGATTGAACATTTCTGTGGCTTTCTTTGTCATTCCTCGTCTCAGGTAGGCCTTTCCCAGGGCGGTTTTTGAGCGGGCCAGTACCTCGTGGTTGGGATAATAGAGTTCGGAGATTTCTTTGGCCGTTTTGAGGGCTTCTTTGAGGTTGCCCTGTTGGGAATGATGGTTTAAAATCCGAAGATGCAGATCCCCCCACTGAGTGGAAAAACGAGGATAGAGTGATGCAAAGTGCTTTATGTCCCCCCGCGCTTCTTTGATATTGCCTTTTTGAATCCCTTTCGCACATCGAGTCAACATGGTGGCCATAATGGAATAGTTAACCGGGTTGGTGTTGAATTTTTCAGCGACTTTGGTGAAGAAACTGTCGGATTTGGCAAACTGCTTTAACTCGTAGTGGGCAAATCCGGAAAGAAACATCGCTCGTGAGTCCAGCGCTTCATTTCCCTCAAGACTTTCGCTGTTTTTAAGAGTGTGAATGGCTTTTTCATATTCACCCAGTCTTATCTGACAGTCCGCCGTTTTCACATGAAGCTCTTTTCGCAGACCACGAACCGATTGGCCGATCATTAGCCCCTGGTATTCCTCGATTGCACCTCTGTAATCACCTCGCTCCCAGAACCGGTCTGCGATGAGGGTCCGTTTGGGAACCAAGGGTATGGCGCGACGGTAGATGTGCAGATTGCTGAAAGATGTACTGCAGCCGTTAACAAAAAAACCGATGTTTTCGTGTTTCTTTCCCAGTGGAGGGAAAAAGTCGAAAACTTTGGCGACTTGAACACCGTTTATAGTCAGAGACAGGGCGTTTTCGATTCTTTCGATTACTATGTTGTTGACTTCTTTCCAGGGGATTTTCCCCGTTTCGATATCCTGGAAAAGAAAATCGCTTCCAGGAAACGTTATTCCGCACTCACCCCTTCCATCTCTGTTCAGGTGGATACGGTAGGAGCTGTCGGGGCTATCGCCGAAGAGGAACATACCGGAATTGAACAGATCATGTCTTGCTGCGTTTATTTCCAGTTTGATGAGTATGTCCCGGTTGAATCTTTTTTCCAGCCTGGCATAGGTGAAATCGTTCGAGCGGGCAGTGAGTGTTCCGTTTTCGACTTCCCAGCTGTCACGTTCAGGTCCCAATTTTCCGAAAAAACGCCACTCTTTAAAAGTGTCGGAGGTATCTGTGTAGACCAGCTGCCAGTGCGACTGCTCTTTTTGGTTTTGAATGTATATGTTTGCGGTGAAAATTCCTGAAAAAATCAGTACCAGAAAGCCGATTACCAAAGGCGCCCAGTGTTTTCTTACGAAACGTCGCATAAGAGACCAGGTTGAAGGCGGTTTCGCCAACACTGATTCACCTTTTTGGTAACGGGCAATATCATCCTTGAAATCCCTCATGGTCTGATAGCGCATTGAAGGATCTTTGGCCATTGCTTTAAGCGTGATAGCTTCAATTTCAGGAGGAAGCCAAGGGACAAGTTTTCTGGGAGGAATCGGATTGGCTTCCATCACATTGAGAGTGGTCTGGTGCAGATTGCGCTGATCCAGATAAGGATTTTTAAATGTGAGCATCTCGTAGAGCATTATGCCAAGTGAACAGATATCACTTCTGTGATCAACTGGGCCTCCCTGAAGCCTTTCGGGGGCCATGTATGCCGGAGAGCCCATGATTTCACCGGTTCTGGTGATTCCTCCATCTGCCTCCTCCATGGCCTTAGCCAGTCCAAAATCGATCAGTACGGGAGTGAGCTGATCTTTCATGATCACATTGTTGAGCTTAAGGTCCCTGTGAATGATTCTCTGCCCGTGGGCATAGGAGAGAGCTTCGGCCAGCTTGGAAACTATCTCGAGAACGTCCACCAGTTTGGGTTTGTTCTCATGCAGATGGTAGTAGAGATTTTTTCCGGCGATGTGCTCCATAGCCAGATAGTAGATGTCGTTTTCTACGGCAACTTCATAGATTCTAACTATGTAGGGATGGTTCAGTTTCGCCACTGCATGGGCTTCACTGAGGAACCGTTCCACAAACCGGTAATTGATAGTGATGTTGGCCGGCATCACTTTGAGAGCCACTTCTCGTTCGAGATCGAGCTGGAGAGCTTTGTAGACTACCGCCATACCGCCACGGTCGATTTCCTCGATAATGCGGTATTTGCCTATCATTGTTCCTACGGACAAAAATGTCCTCTTCATGGAGGACAGCATATTTCTGATTCGGAAACTACCTTTGCCGGTTTCCTTAGAATGGGGATCAAGACTGGGGAGAATAGTGGTCATAACCCTGTTTTATACATCCGGTAGTCTTTTATAAAGGCTGATTCAGGCCTATTATAATATATATAACATGGAAAATGCATTGGCAATTCCAAGTTTACGTGATTAGAGTCTTTCAAATGCTTTTTTGAATTCCCGGGGAAGTGGAGCTGTTATCTTCGTTGTCTTCTTCGTAAGTGGATGTGGGAAGGATAATTTATGGGCATGAAGGTAAAGTCGACGCGGCAGAGAAATAGCTGATAAAACCGTCCGGTCCAGTTCTTCAGATCCATATCGCTGATCTCCCAGTATAGGTGCATTCAGATGAGCCAAATGAACTCTGATCTGGTGAGTTTTTCCTGTGTGCAGAAAAACTTCAATCTCGGACAGACCGTTTTGATATTCCACAAGACGATAGGTGCTTTTTGATTCTCTGCCGCTTTTTTCCACACTCATTTTCATACCTCGCGAGCAACGGTCAGTTCTTTTGAGATTGAGCGTCACAGTACTCTCGAATTGGGGAGGTCGGTTGTGGCAAATCGCCACATATTGCTTGATGAATGTTCCTTTGCGCATTTCGTCATGAAGCAGGCGCACGATTTTTTTGTTTTTGGCCAGAAGTATCACACCGGAGGTGTCACGGTCCAAACGGTGCATGAGAACCGGAATCTGCGGCTCTGAAGGATGTTTGTGTTTTGAGAGAACATAGGCGGTTGCCAGATCAACGAGATTGTCTCGGGAGACGTGTCCTGTACCTGAATGGACTACCAGACCCGCAGGCTTGTTGCATACCAGCAGAGACGAATCCTCGAAAAGAATGTTGAAGTTTTTTTTGAAGAATTCGGTTCGGGTGAGATTCGCAAGGGAATTGTCCGCTTTGGCTTCGTTCCGGAATTCAGAGCGGTCTACTCTGATTTCCAGAACTTCTCCTTCGTTGAGCCTATGGTTCTGTTTGACTTTTTTTCCATTAACCTTTACCAGACCACGGCGAATCAGGCCGTAGATTTCCGAGAGGCCCATCAGAGGCAGACGCTTGCGAAGAAGCCGGTCCAGACGTGAACCGGCTTCGGATGGACCGGCAGTGAACGTTATCATTAATACCCGTTATACAACCCGCTGATGGATATGCCCCGATTAGTATAGGTGATCGCTCGTGCGAAAAGCTCCGCAACTGATATGATTTCCAGTTTGGGAAATTTCTTTTCATCCGGGATGTACACCGTGTCTGTCACTACCAGTTTTGAAAGAGAGGAGTTCTGCAGTTTTTCTTTTGCGTTGCCGGAGAGAACAGGATGTACACAACAGGCCTGTATTTCTGTGACTCCCAAATCTTCAAGTGCTTTCACCACTTCGAGAATAGAGCCTCCGGAGGCGATTTCATCGTCAAAGATGATCGCTCTTTTGCCTTCCACATTACCGATCACGTTGTGAATGGCGGGTTTTTCAGAATCATCGCTGCGTCTTTTATCCAGGATTGCCAGAGGCAGTCCCAGTCGGATTGCATATGCGCCGGCCCGCTTGGCACTTCCTGCATCGGGGGCCACTACGACACAATTTTCGGTGCTGCAGTTGTTGAAATATTCACAAAGCAGCTTACCTGCAAGGAGGTGATCCACCGGTACTCTGAAAAAACCCTGGATCTGAGGTGAGTGCAGATTCATGGTCATCACACGGTCTGCACCGGCGGTTTCCAGTAGATCTGCCATCAGGCGTGCAGTGATGGAGATCCTGGGTTCATCCTTTTTGTCCGAGCGTACATAGGGAAAATAGGGGACTACAGCGGTGATGCGTGCTGCGCTGGCGTGTTTGACAGCATCAATCATGATAAGAAGTTCCATAATCCCCTCATTCACCGGTGTGCATGAGGGCTGGATGATGAAAACATCCTGTCCGCGGACACTGTCGCAGATCTTCACTTTGATGTTTTCGTTGCTGAATCTGACGATTTCGCTTTTTCCTAGTTCCACACCAGCGTGCTTGCAGATGGATTTGGCTAATGGTAGGTTGGCATTACCGGAAAAAATCTTGAGAGAACCTGTCATTACTCATTCTCCATTCTTCGTGCATCCCATTCAAATGCAATGTCCATTATTGATTCAGATATTAGTTTAGGTTGAGTTACCGTTTTGGGTTCAAAATAAAAATCTCCCTCCTCCAATGAAAGCATCTCAAAGATAGCTTCCCGTCCCACCTCATTTCTGTAGAAGCCATCCACAACCTGCCCCTTGCAGAAGGTGAGGTATCCTTTTCTTCTGCCGGAGTAGATGTGCAGCACTCCTTCTCTTCTGCCGATTTCCAAAAACTGAATGGCGTCCAGAAGAGTAGTCTGTTTGAGATTACCTGAAAAGACAAAGCTGGTGTTGTACTGCCCCCGAATCTGAGAGGAGGGTGCTGACCGTCTTCTGTGCAGAAATGCGATTCCCACACCTGTGAGTAGCCCGCACAATGTTCCACTGATCATAATCCAGCTTGGAGTTTGAAATAGTACCATAAAATTGACCCGTCCTCTTATGGTGAATTGTCTTGAGGGTAGTTAATATAATCTTTTACACGGGTGACGTTTTCAATTCCTTTGATTCTTTGAACCCGCCTGAATATCTGTTTGAGCTGGTTGCGGTTTCTGATCTCGATCTGGAACTTGCAGCGTGCCTGCTGGTTCAGGGCTTTTATGGAACCTTCAGTCACATTTGCTCCGAAATCGGAAAACACCTGACTTATTTCATGAAGAAGACCGGGGCGGTCCGATCCGATTACTTCCAGAAATACCTGATATTTCTTCTGCTCTCCATTATCCCAGTTCACTTCGATTTTGCGCTCCTCGTCAGAGGAGAACAATTCCACATTGGAGCAGTCGGCCCGATGAATGGAAATCCCTCTGCCTCGCGTAACGAATCCCACTATGGAATCGCCCGGAATGGGATTGCAGCATTTTGCAAATCGCACCATAAGATTATCATTGCCTCCGACCAGTACTCCCTGGGTGCGCCCGGTAAAAGTGTCCACCAGCCTTGAAACCATGTTCGAGGGGACGTTCTTTTTCACTTTGCGAACTTGGAAATACTGCATCACTCGGCTTATGGGCAGTTCGCCGCTTCCTACCAGCTCATAAAGCCTGTCAAGATTTCCCACGCCCAGAAACTGCAGCAGTCCCGGAACGTGATCATTCAGTGATGAATTGGTGTGAAGCTTTTTATAGGATGTCTGGACAATTTTTTTACCCAGATCCATACTCTCCTGTTTTCCCGTGTTTTTAAGCCACCTGCGGATAGCGCTACGGGCTTTTGGAGTTTTAACCTCCCTGAGCCAGTCTATGGAGGGAGTTTTGGAGTTGAGGTGAAGTATTTCAACAGTCTGACCGCTTTTAAGCGTCTTGTTGATGGGTTCGATTTTACCATCGATCTTGGCACCTATGCAGTGCAGGCCGAGGTGTGTATGTACAGAAAACGCAAAATCAAGTACTGTGGCTCCTTTGGGAAGCGAGATGAGGTCGCCTCTGGGAGTGAAAACGAAAATTTCCGCATGGAAGAGGTCGATTTTGAAGAATTCATAGAATTCGGTGGAATCTGTAAGATCCTTCTGCCATTCGATCAGGTTTTTGAGCCAGATGAGCGCTTTATCATCCTTGCTGAGCTCGTTTACCTGATCGCCACTTTTATAGAGCCAGTGGGCGGCGATACCGTCTTCTGCAGTCTGGTTCATCTCCCATGTGCGGATCTGCATTTCGACTACCTGACCCTGTTCACCGAAAATGGTGGTGTGAATAGACTGGTACCCGTTGGATTTCGGGGTGCTGATATAATCTTTGAATCGGTCCTGTATGGGAGTCCACAGAGAATGCACCATTCCCAAAACGTGGTAGCAGTCTCTTATGGAGTCCACGATAATCCTGATTGCCAGAAGGTCGTAGATTTCCTCGAAGGGTTTGTTCCGCTGTACCATTTTGCGGTAGATGCTGTAGAAATGCTTGGGCCTTCCGGCAATGGTGGCTGAGATGTTCTCCTCATCCAGCTTTGCTCTGAGCGGCATGGTGAAGGCATCTATAACAGATTCACGCTCGATTCTGCTTGCCACCACTTTGGCCACGATGTCCTTGTATTCTTCAGGGTAGAGATGCTTGAATGCCAAATCCTCAAGCTCCCATTTTATTCGGGCCATACCCAGCCTGTGAGCCAGCGGAGCGTAGATGTCCAATGTTTCTGCGGCGATGGCTCTGATTCTCTCCGGTTTGAGGTATTTGAGGGTGCGGAGATTATGCAGCCTGTCGGCGAATTTAATGATGATTACCCGAAGGTCCTTTGCCATGGAAAGCAGCATTTTACGATATGTTTCCGCCTGCCGCTCCTGACGGGACTTCATCTGAAAGGTACAGATCTTGGTCACCCCGTCCACCAGAGCAGTGACTTCTTCGCCGAACTGTTCCACCAGATTTTCCCGGGGAGTCGTGGTGTCTTCCAGAACATCATGAAGGAGGCCTGCAGCAATGGTGACGGAATCGAGTTTCTGCTCGGCCAGAATAAGTGCGACGGCAACCGGGTGAGCCAGAAAAGGTTCACCGGACTTGCGCACCTGATCTTTATGCGCATCCCAGGAAAACCGGAATGCCTTCTCTATAAGAACGGTACTCACTTTGGGGTTTACGGTAACCACCTTGTCCAGGAAATGCTGGACAGCTTCATCCACCGAAGATGTGGGGAGAAAAAGGGTAATATTCATATTTTCAAAATAAAACCCGCACCGGCTGCGGGGAAATTGGGGTGATAACGGTTCCGGAAATCAGAGCCCGTTGGATTTTATGTGCCGGAAGACAGGTGAGGGAGAATCTGCTCCTTTCCCTCACCAAACGCCACTCTGGTTATTCTGAAAGCTGTTCTTTCTGCTGTCTGAAAAGAGCAAGTTTAGATTCCACTTCCCCAAGCAGAAACCGCAGTTCGGAAGTTTTTTCAACAGCATCCTGGATACGTTGCTCTTCAGCAGTAAGATTGGCAATTGCCGCTTTTATATCCTCCAGCAGTATGTTCAAACTATTAATACGATTTTCAGCTTCTTTTATGAGTTGTTTTTCGCGGGCCAGCTCTCTCATCCTGCGCTCGACGGAATCCATCATTTTGGTTAGATCCTCTACCTGACTGCCAACGGTTTGAATCTCCTGTGCCTTGCTGTTGATTGTTTCGATCTGCGAGGAGGCGGTGTCGATAATATCTGTAAGGCTGTCGATTTTCTTTTGAGTCGAGTTGACCAGGTCTCGACCCTTGTCTATGGAATCGATTCTGATTTCCATATCGGAGACCACCGTGTCCACATTGGCGATTCGGCTGTCGATAGCCTCGATTTTGCTTGTCCGGCGGTTGATCTGTTCCATTTCCCCTTTGAGATTATCCAGAAGCTTCTCAACTCTGCTCAACTCCTTCTCCGCATCGCTGATCGATTCCTGGTGCCCCTCGATCTGTTTGATTTGGCCTCTGCTCGTGTCCACAATCTGGGTGAAATCCTGACGGTTCTGCTCAACAGATGCTCTGATCTCTTCAGTGTAGGATTGGAAGTCTTCCATTTTCTTATTGGCATCCACAACCAATTCCTGCAACTCTTTACGCATTTCGCGTATGTGGTTTTCCTCCTGCAGAAGAGTCTGCTTCTCTTCTGTCAGCCTGACCATCATGTTTTTGGCTTCAAGTGACTGTACGGAAATTGCCGAGAGCTGGGAGATCACCTCTTCCACTTTCTTCTGGTCTTTGGTGAGGCTCTGGATTTTCATGTTTATATCACCAAGCAGGTAATTGAGCTGATCCAGTCTTTTTTCCGTTTTCTCGATCATGGATTTTCTCTGAAGCTGAGTGTTGATCCTGTCGTCAACTTCACTCACCATGCCTCCGAGGTTCTCTATTTTGTTCTGCACCTCATCGATAATCCCGGCTTTTTCTTCCGTGGCTTTGATCTTTTCATCGGCATTGTCGGAGAGTGATTTGAGACTTTCGATTTTCTCACCCACTGCGGCGATCTGATCTTCATGCTGTTTGAAGTCGTTTATTCTGTTTTCAAGCATCTCCAGATTTTCAAAGAAGGAATCAATTCTCTGATTGGTGCTGTCGATTTCTTTACGGTGTCCGTGAAGCATCTCCTCTTTGCTGCATACGTCGTCGATGAGAATTCTGATATCATTCAGTTTGGTATCGAAGCTTTCAATATCTTTTTCCTTCTTGGTCATGATATCCAGTCTTGAATCTACTTCGTTGACCTGCGATTCGATGGCTGAAATGCGCTGGTTCACATCATCAATAGCCTGCCACTCCTTGCTGACCTCCTCGATTTTCAGTTTTATTTTGTCCAGGGATTTCTCGTATTCCATGACCTGGGCGCGGCTGCCCTCCACCATGGGAAGGTGCTTGTTGAGGGTATTGAGGATGGTTTCGGTGTTTTTGGCTATGGTATGTGTTTCATGCACTTTATCATTGACTGAATCGATATGCTTGCTGTGCCGCTGCATTTCTCCCAGCCTGTTTTCGAAATGACTGTCTAGAGCCTTGGATTCCTCTATCTTCTCTGTCATTTCCTTCATGGCTTCTTTGAAGTCTCTGATTTCGTTTATTGCGGCATGGGACTGTTCAAGCATCTCCTCTATTCGATTGATATTCTTCTCGGTTTTCTCCATGGAGGATATCTTCGTCTGCAGCTGTTTGAGATCTATATCTATGCGCCAGATCATTTTATTGAGCATCAAGGACTCTTCGTTGGCTTTGTCCACCACCAGGCGCTGCGCTTCCAGAGATTTGATTTTTGATTTGACGTATTCCGAAAGACTGTTGAGGCTGTCAAGCTTCTCTTTCATAACCCGGAAACGGGTCATATCGTGTTCCATATCCGAAACTTTGCCCTGAATGGCTTCGGCGCTGGCCTCCGTTTCAGTCATTTTCGTCTTCACAGCGTCAAACTGTTCTGCCCAGCAGTTTATTTTCTGCTCAAGTTTTGTCATCGATTCAAACGCATTTTTCTGTCTTTTCTCCACCTCTTCAATGGCACCGAATCCTTCCTGAAGCTTTTTGCCTTCGGGGGTGTTCAGTTTTTCCAGAATGGTGTCCATTTTCGAGCTCAGATTCTGAATGAAGTCTTCCTGATCGGTGATTCTGGAAACAGTTTTTTCTATTCTGTCTATGCGTTCTCCGAGTTTGCCTGCAGCGCTTTCGAAATTATCAAGCTGCTGAGTTGCGTTTTCGGCTGTATTCACGCTGTCTTTGAGCTGATTATACTGCTGGTGCAGTTCACTCATTTCCTCTTTGAGATCCCCTATGTTCTGGGAGTCGTTGATCAGTCTGGATCGTTCGCTTTCGGCAGAAGCCAAAAGTGTATGGAGCTCCCCCTTTTCAGTCCGTGCGGATTTGATGATTTCCTGAATCTCATTGAGGTGAGTTTCAAGTAGTGTTGCCAGTTCCTGCGGATCCTTGATCTCTTTTTTCTTTGAAAATGAGAAAATCATAAAAGAAGCTCCTCTTGGGGAAATGTTCCTTCCCTGACTATTTTCCATGCATCTTTTCTTTTTCTGAATACAAGCCGTTTTCCGTTCACCATTCGGTTGAGGTTGGTGGCGTAGACCTGGCGGAATTTGACAACCGCTCTTGATTCAGAAAGTGAGGTCAGAGCAAATTTGCTGATTTCTATATTTATCGTGTCGTAAATGGAAAAGGTGCGCACTTTCCGAGCTCGGAAAGCCTCCCATCTCTGATTTCCCTCTCTGAAGCGGGAGGTGTCGTAGAATGTGCTGTATGTTTCTATATCTTCCGATTCCCAGGCGGTTTTCCAGTCCGTGACTACCTGCTTTAAAACCTTCTGTTGTGACTGGTACTCATCGGAAATCTTCTTTCTTTGAGTTTCCATCTGATGGAAATCAATTTCGGATGCATGTGCCTTGCCTTCCGTACCGCTGATTATCACCACCGGAACTGCAAAACCGAATCCTATTGTTTCCGCAAGCTCCAAAATATCGGAATTGGCAAGAGCAAGACAGCCGGCGGTATACTCGGGGGGTGAATCGGGATACTCCGAACCATGAATCCAGATACCCTGACCCGTACGTTTTTCCGACCTGTCTTTCTGGTTGGGATAGTTCAAAACAAACGCAATGGGACCGTATATGGAAGAAAGTTCGCTTTCTTCTTTACGGCCTACAATATAATAGATGCCTTCGGGAGTCTTTTTATCCCCGAAAGTGCGTTTGCGGCCCTGCTGCTGACCGCTGGCCATGGCATATGCACTGATGATCCGAAAACGGCCTTTTCCGGATTTCAGAAGATACATTGTCTTCGTTGCTTTGTTTGACAAAATCATATAATCAGCAGCACTATTGGGGGGCATGGCGGCTAGCAGGTGATCAATGACCGAAATGCTGGTGTCTTTCTCCGGGACGGTGTCCTCTTTTACTTGTTGCGCCGTGTCGGATATCTGCGCAACCTCAATCTGTTTGGCTGATGGATCATGAGGTGTGGAATCATCAACAGATTTGTTCTCAACTTGCTCCGTTTTTTGATGTGAGCGGCTTCCGGAAGGTGGTTGTTGAGCTGCCAGAGAGGGTAAAAATGAGAACACTTTGATTAGCCCGATTACCAAAAGCAGTGCAAAAGAAGAAATACTGCAGATTTTGATGATCTTTCCGATGCGGGGTTTGCGGGGTTTGGATTCTTGCAGACTGTTTCCATACGCACGCGAAATCTCCCTCGCTCTTTTCCAGGTCTGGAATCGGAACTCGAGTTCTTTGAGTTTAAAGGATAGAATTGTTTTGATGTTTTCCAACATAATCAATTATGTGTTTGGTTCCCGGGAAATAGTTCGGTTTCAGGGCTGTCCGCAGAGAAACGAGCCCTATGGATCCAGAATTAAAAAATTATATCATTAACGTTTATGGTGCGACATAACTTTTTTAACTTTGGCCAAAGATGATAACTGCTTAAAAAGTTCAGTGATTTGAGTGAGAGCTTCATCCTTTTGATGCCGAGAAAACGATATTTGTGTGATTCTGCTGTTTTCTCTGCAGAATCTGCTGAAATCCTCATTGTTTAAAACTGCTGCGATAGGGCAAGATGAAAGTTGGGCCAAACCGAGCAGAACCGATTTTGACGTGATAATCAGATCTGTTTGTTTGATAAGAGCTGCTGTTCTGGGTACTGATAAAGGCGGCATGATAGAAAATGCATCATCGCCCATATCTGGGTTCTTTCCTTCGATTCCGCCGAAAATGTAGAACTGTCCCGTAGCGTGCTGTTGCAGTGTTGAGATCAGGTCTTCACACCATTCCTTCCCGCAGTACGTCTCAAGGCTGTTCAGGTCTATTCCCGTCAAAAACGCGCCTTTCACCATTTTCAAATCTTTAAGCAGTTGTCTGACTTCTTCAGACGTTGTTTTGGAAACACCCCATTCGAATCTTTTTTTTCCGGGAGCACCCAGATAATTGGCAATGATCTTGTTACGTTCTGAAAGATTGGAGTTGGGATCTGGTGAATTTTTCAGACGAATGTTGTGAAAGGGATAATCACCGGCTTGCCCGTATCCTATCCGTATGGGGATTTTGCAGAGGCCGACCAGATAAAGAAGGTCAAGGTTTTCTTCTTTTTGGAGATTGATGCATATGTCGAAAACTCCCTCGAATTCCTTGATTAGAGTTTTCCACTGAAAGCTGTAGAGTTGCATCTCTTCGGTAGTGTATTCCTGAACAGTGATTCCCTGCAGGCCTCTGAAGAATGAAGAATTCTGGGAGGGACACAGAAGGGTGATTTTTCTTGTTTTGTAAAGTGATAGAATGGAGAGAAGGTTTTCGAGCTGAAATACCAGTTCAAAACGGTCCTGAGGCAGGATAATCAGTACGTGTGCGCACTTGTGCAGCTCGGTGGGGATTTCCATAATTTTATTTTTTAATTTCTTGCGCAGAACCCATGAGAAAATCATTTTAGAACGTTCCGGACCCAATGCGCGTACCAGTACTCTTCTTTTACTGCCGATTTTTTTTGATTTTTTATTCATTTCAATGTAAGATTTGGTAAAATGATTTGTCGAAACCATTAAAATAGCACCATTTCGCATCCGGGTGCAACACCGTATCTTTGGAAATCACATGAACTTTCGAGTCTTTTTAATTTCGTGTCAATATATTCTGGCTTTCGGCCTGGGTGCATTGGCTGTATCCGGACTCGCGGACCAGGCCCTGGGCGAATTTTCCAAGGCACAGGTTTTTAGCTGGCTTGTACCCCTTGTGGCGCTCAGCTTGATTGTGCTGGTTTCTTTTTTCAGTCCAAAGAAAAAGATCGGAACGCATCTGTTTCTGCTGACGGTGTCTTTGATTGCGCTGTCCGGAAATGTGTTCCAAATCCCTTCGGATTTTCAGGCGTTCTTTTTCCCTGTTCTGTTTCTGGTTGTGACATTCTTCTCTGCATTGGTTCGCAAGGAACCGGTATGGCTTCCTACCGCATTTTTCATAATGGCCCTTGTCGCGGCCGAAGCGATTATGGAGACCGAAGCGTGGAATGCACCTCTCAGTGCAGCCAATGCTGTTTTTGAACAGCTTGCCTTCGGAGCCGCTCTGTTTACCACAGGTCTCATCCCCTGGGGGATTCTGAAGCAAAGAGAGTTGTTGTCGGATAAAAAACTGCAGGAGACTTTGGAGGTCACCAGGAATAATGCGCTGGTTGAGGCCATGTCCAAGGTGAGAAATGCTGCCGAGGTTGATAGGAATACTGCCGATTTCAAAAGAAAAACATCAATGTTCAGTATCGACCAGTCCTCTACCGATACTTTCATTGTTTCTAAAGAGGATGGCATAAACGAGCAGCTCGGGTCCATGGTATATTTCATGAGTCGGAATTTCAAGGCGTTTACCTCGGCTGCCTTTATTTACGATCCTGAGAAACATGTGCTTTTACTCAACTGCTATCATTCCAAAAGTTTCAATCTGGCCAAAAAAGTTGAAATTCCCTATGGTGAAGGGGTGTTGGGAAGAGTGGCAAGCGAAAACAGGCTCTTCATGAGCGGGGATCTCACTCTGTATGTATCCGAACTCATGTATTATTCCCAGCGGGAGTCTATCAATTCTATCCTGGCGGTACCTGTTACCAGTGAGAATAATGAGATGCTGGGAGCACTTGTTATCGACAGCAGGGACAAGAATGCATTCCGGGAACAGGACAAGGAGTTGATGAGGAGGTTTGCCTCCATTGCTGCTGCGCTCATAACCAACATACGCATGAGCAATATCAGAGAACAGGCTGCCAAGACATTCAAAATCTTCTACGAAGCCAGCCATCGCTTCACAACTGCCTTGAAGTTCGAAGATGTGTATAATGTGCTGTTTGAAATGTTTCCTCAGATTATCGCCTGTAATCGTCTGATTTCAATCACCTACGATGAGAAGAAAAAGGTAGGGAGAATTACTCGGATTGCAGGGGCGAAGTTCGATATCAAAGAGGGGATGGAGTTTCCGCTGAATTCGGGGCTTTATTCATTTGCGTTACTGAAGCACAAGGTAATCAACATACCTGATATGCAGGTGTATGGAAACAAGTATTACAGATTCAAGCCGGATGAAGCTCCGAATCCGACCCTGAAATCTCTTATCATATTTCCCATAATAAGAGATGACAAGAAAAAGTGTCTGGGTCTTTTTTCGGTGGAGAGCTCGGAGGCGAATCAGTTCTCCCCGCAGTCAGAGCAGATATTGACCACTCTCATTGAAAACGCATCCGTAGCATTGACCAGGTCAAGTCTTTATCAGAAGATGGAAAGACTGGCTACCACTGACGGACTTACCGAATTGAATAATCACCGCACATTTCAGGAAGTGATGAAGCGGGAACTGGAGAGAGCACGACGCTACACCAGGCCCTTGTCTCTGCTGCTTATGGATATCGACCACTTCAAATCTTTCAATGATACCTACGGGCATCCCGTTGGGGATCTGGTTCTCAGAGAGATTGCATGTTGTATCCGTTCCTCCATCCGGTGCAATGACATTCCCGCCAGGTACGGTGGTGAGGAGTTCGCTGTTGTGATACCGGAGAGCGGGGATCAGGGAGCGGTGGCAATAGCTCAGAGGATACGTCAGTGTATCGAGCAGCATGTGGTCAGAAGCGGAGACAACGATCTTCACGTCACAGTCAGTATAGGTTGTGCGGTGTTTCCATTTCACGGCAAGACACAGCAGGAAATCATTGATGCGGCTGATAAGGCCCTGTATTATGCCAAAGAGCATGGCAGAAACCAGGTTGTGCTGTATCGTCAGGAAATGGTGGAACAGAGCGTCTAAATGCCGGGGACTTCATTGAAAGGATAACTGATAAACGGATAGAGTGTGATAACGTGAATATTACTTTTCTGGGCACGGGGACATCACACGGGGTGCCTTCACTCGATTGCATGATGGATGAATATGCACACTGCCCCAAGAATGTCTGCCGTTTATCGATGAAAAACCCTCTTCACAGAAGAACCCGTTGCTCAATACTTCTGGAAAAGCATGGGAAATGTCTGCTGGTCGATGTGTCGGCTGATTTCCGTCAGCAGGCGCTGCGTCAGAGGATCAAGAAAATCGATGCCGTTTTACTGACTCACGCACATGCTGATCATATCGGCGGGATACCTGATATTCGTTCGTATACAAAATTCAATCCGCTCCCGCTTTATGGATCAACTCAGACAATAGAGCAGGTTAAGCGGACATTTTTGTATATTTTCGATCCTCGGACATTCGAGGGCGGGGGAATACCTAAGATCGATACAGTTGAAGTGGATTCGCATTTCAGTGTTGCCGGTATGGAGATTATTCCCGTTCCGGTAGAGCATGGGGCTTTGCCGGGTTGTTTCGGTTACAGGATAGATGATATCGCCTATATTCCGGATCTCAAATCCATTGAATCTGGAAAAGAGGAACTGTTAAAGGGGCTAGACTGTTTAATACTGAACTGTTTAAGGGACAAAAGAGAACATTCGACTCATCTTGTTCTGCCTCAGAGTATGGAGTTGGCCCGCAGACTGGCACCTCGAAGGTGCTATTTTATTCATATGAGTCATGATATACACTACCAGATAGATTCCGCGCAGCTTGACCCTTGGATGAGTTTTTCCTATGATGGGCTGGAGATAACAGTTTAAGAATTTGTTAGTTGATCAGAATTCATTAAAGCATCGGAAGGGAAGAATGGAGCAATACAAAAAAGAGTTTATTGAATTCATGGTGCGTTCCAAAGTGCTTACTTTCGGGGAATTTGTCACCAAAAGCGGACGAAACACCCCCTTTTTCATCAATACGGGAAACTACAGCACCGGCGAACAGCTTAAAAAACTGGGCGAATACTATGCAGAGGCACTGAAAAACAGGCTGGGTGACACCTTTAATGTCCTTTTTGGTCCGGCTTACAAGGGAATACCTCTGGCAGTAACCACCTCTGTTGCACTTCAGCAGCAGTATGGTCGAAACGTTTCCTTCTGTTTCAACCGCAAAGAGCTAAAGGATCACGGAGAGGGTGGCTCCATGATTGGCTGCCGATTCACCTCCGGGGACAAAGTGGTAATCATAGAGGATGTGACCACTGCGGGAACTTCTGTGAGGGAGTCTGTTCCGCTGATAAAGCGTACCTTTGGGGTAGAGGTGGTGGGATTGGTCGTTTCGGTAGACAGAATGGAAAAAGGCAGGAGGGAGAAGAGTGCCCTGGATGAATTGAAAGAGGAGTTCGGTTTTAAAGCTTTTTCAATCGTCACATTGGATGAGATCGTTGAGTATCTGCATAACAGGCAGATTGATGGAACTGTTGTACTTGATGATAAGACGTTGGAGAGAATAAAGGAATACAGGTCAGTTTATGGCGCTCAAAAAGAGAGCTGAAATCTGTATGAGCGATCTTTCAACTCACGTTCACTATTCACTTCAGCAAAACGTACTTACATTCTGAATCTGTTTCTTTTGGCCGGATTGTCCTGATGCTTCTTGTGCTTTCGAAATTACTTGTTCTGCCTTTTTACCCTTTAGGTGCAGTCATTACCTTCTTTCTGCTGGGTTTTTTGTTCAGCCTTATGCGAAAGCGGAAGCTTACCATGATCTTTTTCGGTGGAGCAGCATTCGCTCTGCTTTTTTTCTCCTTTCCTCCGGTTTCTCACTTACTCATACGGGGGCTGGAAAAGCAGTACCCTCCATCCGGAGAATTCAAAACGGTATCGGGCGTTGTACTCCTTGGAGGAGGTATGGAGCCCAAAAAGCCTCCCAGAATGTTTGATGAGACCAACTGCAATGCCGACCGGATACTTCATGCCGCAAGAGTGTTCAGACTGAGCGGTTCGAAGTATCTTGTTCTTTCGGGCGGCAGGATCGAATTCATGGATGGTATCAAAGAATCCGAAGCGGTATCCACATACCGGTTGCTGAAGGGGCTTTTTGAGATCGATAAAGATGCTTTCTTACTGGAACCTGACTCCCGCAGTACCCGCGAAAATGCATTGTATGTGAAAAAACTGATGGACAAGGCCGGAATAAAAAAAGACATTCACCTTGTAACAAGTGCCTATCATATGCCCAGATCAGTTGCCGTTTTTAAAAAACTGGGTTTCGATGTTTATCCCGCTCCCACTGATTATCTGGAATCGGAAAAAATGAATCGTAAACTCTATGCCTTGCTGCCCAATGCGAAGTCTTTCTGCAAATCCAAAATAGCACTTCACGAGTATTACGGAATCATCACCTACAGACTGCTGGGCTGGATATGATATGTGGAATTTCAAAATGAAAATGAACAAAAAAAAGTTGTTGACATTAACTGGTGCAGGCTGCTTCGTTGCTGCAGTTTCGCTTTTCGTTTTTCTTCTGAATGCTGGCAGTTGGCTTCTGGTTTCCGATCCCCTCCCTGAACGCCTTGATGTTGTGTTTACATTCGGAGGGGAAAATGCCAGAGTCAGGTATTCAAAAGAACTGATGAAAAAGCACCTGGAGGCTCACTGGTTTCTGAGTGATTATAAATTCGGATATACCCGGCTGTTGAGAAAAGATGGTTACAATATGAAAAGAGTGAGTCATACCGATACCTGCAGCAATACACTTTCCGAGGTT
Source organism: Chitinispirillaceae bacterium (assembly GCA_046546375.1). Lineage (GTDB taxonomy): Bacteria > Fibrobacterota > Chitinivibrionia > Chitinivibrionales > Chitinispirillaceae > JAEZKC01. Next base: position 51,573 of record JBKGXV010000016.1, read on the forward strand.
GCAGTGCTTGATTACTGGGTACGGTCCGGAGAGGCTTACAGGCGCTCCAGAGGGAGTGAAGCAGACAGTGTTCAGTTTATTCATCAGAGCGGGGCGGCTTCTCTTCAGGTCGGGCTTGTTTCCAGCCCCTATCACATGAGAAGAATTCAGATGATGGTTGACAGAACCGATCTGAAAGGCCGCGTGCAGTTTCACTTTCTGCCTGTTCCTATGAACCGCTATGATTATGACAGGGATATGTTCCGGAAATGGTGGAAATACAAAAACGTAAGACGTGTTGTAATATCTGAACTTCAGAA
>JBKGXV010000017.1:0-48294 GCA_046546375.1 Chitinispirillaceae bacterium
TGTTATCAATGCGGCACGCGACGTCGAAGGTTTTCAGGTGGGACTGATCAACGTATCGCGGATGACAGGTACGTGTGGCCCGGGATTTTCGCGGGAGTGAGAATAGGGCAGTAAAAGGGAGTCGAGACGCCATGGCATGGCGTCTCGACTCTTTTTACTGCAGTGTCAGCACATCGCTGCCCTGATGATTTTTTATTACCGAAACCGCTTCATACACCTTTTCATCATCCACTCTCATCCAGAAGAGAATGCCTCCCGAGGAGATTTTCTTCTGATAGGTGCGGGCGGTGTTTTCGGGGACGGCGAATGTTTTAAGAGCGTCCTCAAGTCCCTGGGCGGCGGTATCGGTTCCCGCGGAAGCTTTTGCCATGATGGTGGCTGCGGGTCCGGCCGCAAGGACTCTACCCGCATCCGGGGTGAAAACACCCTGCTGGCCCCCGAAAAGGGCATCGAGATTTCTCACGCGCCGTCCTCCCAGCGCATCAGTCATCTCGACTTTGAGCTCCTGTCGATTTACATCAAGAAACGACTTTCCCACCGCTTCCTGCACCACCGAGTTCATCTGTTCCTGCTTATAGCCGTCATCAATCAGTTCATCTACCGCTTCTCTGGCTCTGTCGATTTGTGAAAACACTGCGAATACGGATTTCATAGTTTTCCTCCGATCGGGCAACTTTCATGTCGGAATCATTTTACTCAGAACAAGGAATGCAACGGTTGTGCCACCGCCCCTTTGGCACGCCTTTTGAGCTCTAGACCAGTCAGAAACGCTTTTCACCCAAAGCGGCCGCATCACAAGAGGAGTCTTTGCTATGAAAAGAAAACTGGTAATTCCGCCTTTACAGCTGGCCATCATTGCGCTTTCGCTCATACACAGCAGCTGCACCTATGCCCAGCAGAACTCGGATTCCCGCCCCAGGCGGGGAAGCGTGACCTTCGGTGCCACCCAGAAGCCCCTTACGGAGAATCTGGAAGACATCGAACGGTTCAGAAGTATCTTTGTCCGTATTGCCGAACGGGTGGTCCCGTGTGTGGTGTCTGTCATTCCCACCAAAGTCGATACGGTACTTTTCCACAAAAACCCATTCTACCGCCAGTTCGACGAGGACCCCGGGCTGGATTTCTTTTTCGGCCCCCGCAGCAGATCCGAAGACAGCGGTCAGCCCATGGAGAAGCGGGAACGGAGAAGCGAAGGGCTGGGTTCGGGAGTGATCGTTTCAGAAGAGGGATACATTCTCACCAACTACCATGTAATCGCGGGTGCATCGGAAATCGAAATTCTCATGTCCAACGACCGCACCTTCAAAACAGAGGTCACCGGTATCGATTCTCTCAGCGATGTGGCGGTGCTCAAGATTGTGGGCGATATCCCCGATGATCTTCCCGTGGCCTATCTGGGCGACAGCGATTCGCTCAAACCCGGAGACTGGGTGGCCGCAGTGGGAAACCCCTTCAGCCTCACCTCCACGGTGACTGCGGGAATTGTCAGTGCGATGGGGAGGCAGGTGGGCGATCTCACGATGTATCAGAATTTCATCCAGACCGATGCGGCCATTAACCCGGGAAACAGCGGCGGCGCACTGGTGAATGTCTACGGAGAACTTATTGGAATAAACACCCTTATCTACTCCCAGACCGGCGGTTTCATAGGGATCGGGTTCGCCATCCCCATAAACATGGCCAGGCAGGTCATGGAGGAGCTTATCTATGAGGGAAAGGTCACCCGGGGGTGGATGGGAATCTCGATCCAGGATCTTTCCTCCACCTCTCGGGAAGCGTTGGGACTCGAACACGGAAGTGCAGGCGTTCTGGTTTCGGATGTGTTCAGGGGGCAGCCGGCAGAAAAAGCGGGAATCCAGAGAGGGGATGTGATCCTTTCCATAAACGATCAACCGATTCTCAGTTCCAATGAACTGCGCAATGTGGTCGCGGCACTCACACCGGGCAAAAAAGTCCCGGTGGAGATCATGCGAAACGGAAAGCGCATGAAACTAACGCTGGTCATAACTGAAAGAACCAGAGAAAAACTTCCCGAAGCGGATCCGGAAGAAGAGGGGGAAAATAGTCCATCGGCTTATCCCCAGTCAGGAGAAAAAGAGAACAGAACCGGAATAGAGGTGACCACAATCACCGATGATGCCCGCAACCGGTACAATATCACTACTGATGTGGAAGGGGTTCTGGTGGTGAAAATTCACCCCTCCCTTTCGGACGGAAGATCGGAGCTGATACCTGGGGATATCATTCTGGAGGCGCATGCGCAGGAAGGCACTGTGAAAGCGCTTAAAGACGAAACGGATTTCATCAGTTTCTCCAAAAACCTCAAACTGGGTCAGGCGGTTTTACTGCTGATACGCAGGGACGGCAGCACCTTTTTCATCTCTTTTGTCATCTGATACAGATCCCCGGGAGAGCTTCGCCGATACGCAGCCCGGTTTTTGACCACCAGAGCGAAACTCTCCCTTCTTGTCACACCTTGAAATCAATTACTCTGCCGGGGTATACTGGTACGTACCTTAAGAGAAATGAGTTTCGATTCGGCAGGAACGGAAAAAGAATATACGGAGAAACCGGATTCCCAGCGCTGCCCTTTCTGGAAATCAACGCTGCTTCTGCATAAAAGCATATACTCTCCGGGGGGCAGGGGAATAAACCTTTTACTTTCAGGGTAAAGGGAGAAATCAATTCGCCGTGAAGTGGAGGAACTGATAATGCTGAAATCATAGAAGTAGTTTTTTTTAGAAGACACACTGAAAATGGAGAAGTTTTCTTCCCGAGCTTTTATGAGCAGACCGTCCCAGTCAGCACTTCCGGGAGGAGGCGCAGTGAACGCCTTGTTCCAGTATGTTTTGAATTGAGAGGATTTGAGCTGATTGTTTCTTCGGCTACGAAACGTGTTTTCAAACTCTATCTCACCCTCACACCTTTCAAGTCCCAGCATAGCGGCAGGCAGGGCGGTACTGGGATCTTTAACCGGTTGTGAGACCCATTTTATATACTTTTCGATTTCGTTCATCCAGACGGAGGGGTGAAGGACTTTGCCTTTCTGGGTATTGGGAAGTTTCATGGCAGGGGTCACGTCTCTGCTCACCGAAGCGTAAATTTCAAATGCCTCTGCATAATTACCCGAACGTTCCTCGGTAAAAGCTTTATCCACTCTGTTGCCCGGACTGCTGCACGCCCATAAAAAGCACACTACTGAAACTGCGGAAAACCAGACTGCTTTCACCAAAACCACCTCGAACGGTTGAAGTTCTGACCTTGTTTTGATACCCAAACACATAAATATAACACCGGCACACACACGTTCTGCCGATTCATCAGAAATAAACTAAACTTATGCACACACACCCTGCTCCGGAACTATATTATTTAATACAGGCCACACGTATTGGAAGGGTTTTTGCTTAAATACGGGTACCTGGGGTAAATACATTCTCTTCCCGCCATTGAAAGGGAATCCCAGCAGTTTTCGTCGGTTGTAGTAAAAGTAGAGTTCCATCGGGAATAATCGAAAAGATGATTCTATTCCAAAAAACATATAATTTCTCTGCCCGGTTCACCCTCGATTCCCGGCAGAGATGGCCCCATGTTCCTTGAAGGGAGAGTAGTTGATGAAACCACTTACGACACGCAAGGTTGAAAAGGTACAGAGCGGGGTGACGCTGCTGACCGATTACGACATCTACCTGTTCAGAGAAGGAAACCATTTCAGGCTCTTTGAAAAGCTGGGGGCCCATGTCATGACAGTGGACAAGGTGAAGGGAACCTATTTTGCTGTGTGGGCACCCAACGCCAAGACCGTTTCGATGGTAGGCGATTTCAATTCCTGGGATCCCGAAAGCCACCCCCTCAATGCCCGGTGGGACAATTCCGGGATCTGGGAGGGATTCATTCCCGGATTGGAGGAAGGCACTCTCTACAAGTTCCATATCGATTCCAACACCGGTGCCTACACTGCCAACCGGGGCGATCCATTTGCAACCTACTGGGAAACACCGCCGGCCACTTCACCTGTCGTTTGGGATCTGGACTACGAGTGGAAAGACAGCAAATGGATGGAAACCCGCAAAACAAAAAACAGTCTTAATGCTCCGATTTCCATCTATGAAATTCATCTGGGATCATGGAAGCGCAAGAGTTCCAAGGAGGATGACTGGTTCAGTTACCGTGAACTGGCTCCCGAACTGACGAAATACATCAAAAAGATGGGTTTCACTCACGTGGAGTTTCTTCCTGTGATGGAGCATCCATTCGGGGGTTCGTGGGGATACCAGACCACCGGATACTTCGCCCCCACCAGCAGATTCGGAACTCCGCAGGATTTCATGTACCTGGTGGACTATCTTCACCAGAACGATATAGGTGTAATTCTCGACTGGGTTCCGTCCCATTTCCCGGGTGATGAGCACGGTCTGGTCTATTATGACGGCACCAATCTCTATGAACATGCGGATCCCAAAAAAGGGTTTCATCCCGATTGGAAAAGCTACATTTTCAATTACGGACGCAATGAGGTTCAGGCATTCCTGCTGAGCAGTGCCATTTTCTGGCTGGAGAAATATCATGTGGATGGGATTCGGGTTGATGCGGTGGCATCCATGCTGTATCTGGACTATTCCAGAAAAGAGGGTGAATGGATTCCCAACCATTTCGGGGGAAGAGAAAACCTCGAGGCCATCTCGTTTCTCAAACGGATGAACGAGGAGATCTACAAGGAATTCCCCGATGTGCAGACTATAGCCGAGGAATCCACTGCCTGGCCCATGGTGAGCCGTCCCAATTATGTCGGCGGTCTGGGTTTCGGTATGAAATGGAATATGGGCTGGATGCATGACACACTGCTTTATATGAGCAAGGATCCGATCTACCGCAAATATCACCACAGCGAGCTCACCTTCAGCATGCTTTATGCCTTTACCGAAAACTACGTGCTACCTCTTTCCCACGATGAGGTGGTACACGGCAAGAACTCTCTGGTGAACAAAATGCCGGGAGACGACTGGCAGAAGCTTGCGAATCTGAGGCTTCTTCTGAGTTACCAGTTCAACCATCCGGGGAAAAAACTTTTATTCATGGGCGGAGAGTTCGCTCAGTGGGTGGAATGGAAACATGAGCAGGGTCTTGACTGGGAGCTGACTCAGTGGGAGCGGCACAGCGGGATTCAGAAAATGGTAAGCGATCTCAACAGAATTTATTCACAGAATTCCGCGCTTCATTACTACGATTTCGATCCCAAGGGATTTGAATGGATCGACTGCAATGACTGGGAGCAGAGTATCCTGGGCTTTGTGAGAAAGGGTCCTGATGACAACGACCGTGTTCTGGTTCTTCTAAATTTCACCCCCTCTCCCAGGCACGATTACAGGATCGGAGTTCCCCTGGCCGGTTTCTGGGAAGAGATCTTCAACAGCGATGCCCCCGAATACGGCGGAAGCGGGGTAGGCAACGCGGGAGGTGTTGCAACGGTGGATGAGCCCTGGCACAATCAGGACCAGTCCATCCAGGTATCGTTTCCTCCGCTTGGGGCTCTTCTGTTCAGGTTGAGAAAAGAGAAAGAGTAGGGATAGAAACCTGCTTTGAAGAGAAAGATTGGAGGGACAGTTCACAGCGGCCTGTCCCTTTTTTGACCTTCACCCCGGAGGTGATTCAGTACCGTATCAGAAAATCACCTCCGGGGCAGTCCAAGTCATTGATTTGCCGTCCGCTTCTGAAGAGGCACCTGCCTGCAGTCACCATTCCCCGGTATATTCACAAACATTCCGGTTACCAGTCAGGTGTGGCAAAAGCTCCCATAGAAGCACTTATCACGGCATGTGAATAAAATGCCCATGGAGAAATTTTTCGAAGACCACAGTCTAATACATACTAATCAGAGCTGAAAGGCCAGTCTCACATCGCACCCCTCAGGGGTCACATTGATATCAAAGCGGGTATCGAGCGGCTGGTAGGGTCCCAGAAATGCCTTGTAGGCGAAATTTCCGAAAAAAGTGGCAAGCATGGCGCCCGCCACGACATCGGTAGGATAGTGCCGTCTGGCTTCGATTCTGGCCCAGGCCGTAGTGAATGTAGCCGCGCACAGAATCCCCTGAGCAAGATACTGGTAGTGATGGGGAAGAGACATGCTGCTCAGCGTATTGGCAGAATAGTTATTGGCGAATGCGGTGACTGAGGTATGCCCCGAAGGAAAGGAACGGTAATCTGAAAAATCAGGCCGCAGCCGACCTGTTGTTCGTTTGAGCAGTTCGGTTGTACCCGCCGTGAGCAAACCGGACAGAAGCAGTGTTTCCGCACCTGCCGCGGGTCCCTGATATTTCGCCGGGACAGAAGTCATAGTATCTGTGCTATAAGGGAGCTGATCCCTCTGCCGGAGCGGCAAATACTTAACAGTGTAAAGCAGAGCAGCAGTCCCCAGGGAGGCTGCCCGCAGGTAATCACTGGCCTCAGCGGCTCTCTTTTCTGTTCCGAACAGAAGATTCCGGTCTGAAATATAAGACGCGATGTTCTCATCCATATCCGAAAAGGCGAAAACTGCCAATGCCGCCCCTCCGATAAACAACGAGGGATCGAAAAACGCATCACTCAAAGCCTTTTTCATTCTCTCTTTTGAAGGTATGATATCGGGGCTTTCAAGCGGAGTGGCTCTGAGCATGGATCGTGAGCAGCCGCTTGAAATGCAGAGAATTACAACCGTGGCAAAAACAAATAAATCAGTTTTGAAAGATCTGTTCATGATCTGAAAAATAGATACAAGCGCCGGGTATTTTCAAAAAATTGCTGCAGGCAACCCGTATGTGATACAAAAGTGCTCTCTCCACACGGCTTCAATACAAAGATGTAGCATTCAATTTCAAAAACCCTCCTGATTTGACGTCTTTGGAGCATGGCACAGACGTTGCGCTATGAGGCAAAACTTGAAAAAGAATGACGGCCGGAAAATGTATTGTATAGATATCAAAAACAAACAGCTCGATGCTCTTGCCCAGATAGCGGATATACTGGCTATTCGCCATGGTCAATGCGAAATGCTGCAGAATGTACTGGATATTCTCAACAGAAAACTGGGAATGATCAGAGGTACGATAATGCTCCTTTCTCCTTCAGGAGACAAACTTTTTGTTGGTGCAATGAATCAGGAAAACACAGTCGGCAATCTGGAAATAAGTTATAAATGGGGAGAAGGAATCAATGGTAAAGTGGTCGAAACGGGTGAAATCTCATATGTGGAAAATGTAGCCCAGGAACCTCAGTTCCGTGACCGTATCCATAAGCGTAAACAGAGTAACGCAGAGGATGTGAGTTTCATATGCGTGCCGGTAAAGCTTGGATCGGAAGTGGTGGGAACTCTTTCGGTTGATCTTCCGATTTCGGAATCACCTTACCTTAAAGATCACGGTCGGATACTGGGTATAGTTTCCAGTCTGATTGCGGGTGATGTCCAGAGGCGCAGAAGTGCACTTGAGGAACGGATGGACCTTGAGAGGGAGAATCTGATGCTGCGAAATGCACTCGGGCAGGACTTCAGGCCGGAGAACATGATCGGTTCCTCAAAACTCATGAAGGATGTCTACATCAGAATGCATTATGTGGCAAAGAGCACAACTAGTGTACTGATAAGAGGAGAATCAGGCACAGGAAAAGAGCTTGTCGCCTCGGGTATTCATTACGCCTGTGACCGGCGCAATAAACCCTTTATCAAAGTCAATTGCGCGGTTCTCAATGAACAGCTGCTGGAAAGTGAACTTTTCGGCCACGAAAAGGGGGCATTCACCGGGGCGGTCAGCAGTAGAGCGGGAAGAGTGGAAGCGGCGGAAGGAGGAACACTGTTTCTTGACGAAATCGGTGAAATTTCTACGCGGATGCAGGCAAAGCTTCTGAGAATACTTCAGGAGAAGGAATATGAAAGAGTTGGAAGCAGTACCACTGTCAGAGCTGATGTGCGGATAATTGCAGCCACAAACAGGGATCTTGAGAGCATGGTTTCCAGCAATCTTTTCAGACAGGACCTGTTCTACCGCATAAATGTCTTTCCGATCATGCTGCCTTCCTTGCGTGAAAGAAAAGAGGACATATTACCACTGGCTAACTTTTTCATGAACAGATTTTCCAGAAAAATGGGAAAGTGCATAAGAAGAATATCCACCAATGCAATCAATGCCATAATGAATTACCACTGGCCTGGAAACATACGGGAACTTGAGAACTGCATTGAGTATTCCGTGCTGCTGGCTGCGGAGAATGTCATCCATTCCTACCATCTTCCCCCGACACTGCAGATGCCGGACGTGAAGGAGATTAACAGAGCCGGGAAATTGAAATCGAGAGTAATGTCTTTGGAACGGGACATGATTATCGACTCGCTGAAACACTGCGGCGGAAACATCAAATCAACCTCAAAGGAGCTTGGCATTACACAGCGTATTCTTCGCTACAAAATATGCAAGCTCAATATTGACCCTCAGAAACTTACCACCGAAACACGGTGATCACAACCACATTTCTCTGTTTTTTCCGGTGTCGGCCCGACATTACCACAGCTGACATCCGTTCATTTCGTCCGGCAACCCTTCTCAACAGGATGATAAAGACGTATTTCCATTCGACTCCCCTTCCCCTGTTCCACTTTTGTAAAACCTGTCGTATCTGTTACAAAAATGTGAACGTCTGCAGACAGGAGTCGTCAGGGCCGCCTTTTGCGCGGAATCGGAGCGTCTGACTTTCCGGGATTCCGTCAGGTTTACATTTTTGTCACAGCAACAGACTTACCTGTGCACAGGAAGTGCCTTTGAGTGACGTATACAGGCAATTTCGGCATAGCGCGGAAATGGCACGGGTGTTGCATTGTTTATCGGGTGACAATTTACATCATCAAATCAAAAGGGGTTTTGGATGCGTAAAGTAGCAATTTATGGCAAAGGTGGTATCGGCAAATCGACAACCACTCAGAACACTGTGGCCGGCCTTGTCGGGCTGGGCAAGAAAATCATGGTGGTGGGATGTGATCCCAAGGCAGACTCGACCCGCCTTCTCCTTGGCGGACTTGCACAGAAAAGTGTTCTTCAGACGCTTCGCGAAGAGGGTGAGGATGTTGAACTTGACGATATCAGAAAAGTCGGCTTCGAGGGAACTATCTGTGTGGAATCCGGCGGACCTGAACCGGGAGTTGGCTGTGCGGGAAGAGGAATCATCACTTCCATCAACATGCTCGAACAACTGGGAGCGTATGCGGATTCGGTCGGTCTCGATTATGTGTTCTATGATGTACTGGGTGATGTGGTCTGCGGTGGTTTCGCTATGCCCATCAGAGAAGGGAAAGCCCAGGAAATCTATATAGTGGTATCCGGCGAGATGATGGCCATGTATGCTGCGAACAATATCTGCAAGGGCATTGTGAAATTTGCAGAAGCAGGAGGTGTCAGACTGGGTGGTCTTATATGCAACAGCCGCAAGGTAGACAACGAGTACGAGATGATAGATGCACTTGCCAAGAGGCTCGGAACTCAGATGATCTACTTTGTTCCAAGAGACAACATGGTCCAGAGAGCTGAAATCAATCGTCAGACGGTTATTGAATTCGACTCAAGTCATGCCCAGGCTGATCATTATCGCAATCTGGCCAAAGCGGTGGATGAAAACGAAATGTTCGTCATCCCCAAGCCCATGGACACATCAGAACTCGAACAGCTGTTGATAAAACACGGAATTGCCAACTGAACCCGGAGGTTAGAAAATGGTAATGATCAGATCGATTGTCAGACCCGAGCGCAGTGATGCTGTAATGGCAGCGCTCATGGAAGCAGGATATCCCGCTGTCACCAAAATCGCAGTCTACGGCAGAGGAAAACAGAGAGGGCTCAAAGTGGGTGACATCACCTATGATGAGCTGCCCAAAGATCTTCTGCTTGTCGTTGTGCCCGATAAAGAGAAGGATTTCGTGGTGGATACCGTCATGAAAGCCTCCAGAACCGGTGACAAAGGCAACTACGGAGACGGAAAAATATTCGTTTCAGCAGTGGAGGAAATCTACACCATCTCCTCCGGTATAAAAGAAACCTGAAGGAGGCTTGGAGAATGAAAGAAATAATGGCGATAATCAGGATGAACCGGATGAATGAAACCAGAGAGGCTTTGGCTGAAATCGGGATGGGCTCTTTTACCGCAAGCAAGGTTCAGGGACGGGGCAAGGGAAAGGTGGATTTCAGTATCCTGAAAGGAGCGCAGAACGGAATAGAGGAGGCCATAAGCCAGCTGGGACAGGGGCAGAAGCTCATACCCAAAAGGCTTCTGACCATGATTGTTCCAGATGGCAAGGTAAAACCTGTGGTGAAAACCATAACCAGAATCAATCAGACCGGTAAAGCAGGTGACGGAAAAATTTTCATTATGCCCGTAACGGAATCCTTCAGAATAAGAACGGGAGAAACGGGTGAACGTACTCTGGATGTGGAATAAACCCAGAGATGCACAAGGAGAGGTGAAAATGCCAGAACAGATTAACGAACCGATCAAGGATGCCCGGCAGGAACTCATTGAGAGCTATCCGACCAAGACGGCAAGAAAAAGATCAAAACAGATCGCCCTGAAATCAGAAACACCGGAAGAGAACACAATCAAGGCCAATGTGCGTACGATACCGGGAATCATCACTCAGCGCGGATGCACCTATGCTGGTTGTAAAGGTGTAGTGCTGGGCCCCACCCGCGATATTCTCAACCTTACACACGGTCCCATCGGATGTGCATTCTACTCCTGGCTCACCCGTCGAAACCAGACCAGACCGGAAAGTCCGGAAAATGACAACTTCATGACCTACTGCTTCTCCACTGACATGCATGAGGAGGAGATCATATTCGGAGGAGAAAAGAAGCTCAAACAGGCGGTACAGGAAGCTTACGACAATTTTCATCCGAAAGCAATCGGCATCTTTTCCACCTGCCCTGTAGGTCTTATAGGTGATGATGTGCATGCCGTGGCCAGAGAGATGAAAAAGAAATTGGGAATAAACATATTCGCTTTCAGTTGTGAAGGGTATAAAGGTGTATCCCAGTCTGCGGGTCATCACATTGCCAACAATCAGCTGTTCAAGCATGTCATCGGTCAGAATGAATCTTCAAAAGAAAGTGACTTCAAGATAAACCTTCTGGGTGAATACAACATCGGAGGTGATGCCTTTTTGATCGAGGATCTATTCAAAAGATGCGGTTTCACCTTGATGAGCACATTTTCCGGGAATTCATCATATGACGGTTTTGCAGGTTCCCATCATGCGGATCTGAATGCGGTTATGTGTCACAGGTCAATAAATTATGTAGCCGATATGATGGAGAAGAAATACGGGATACCATGGTTCAAAGTGAATTTCATCGGTGCTCGGGCTACTGCCAAATCACTTAGAAAAATGGCCATGTACTTTGAAGACGAGAAGCTTATAGCTGATACTGAAATAGTGATCGAAAAGGAAATGGCAGAAGTGGAGAAAGTGCGTCTGGAAGTGAAGAAAAGATGTGAAAACAAAACCGCGATGCTTTTCGTCGGTGGGTCCAGGGCGCATCATTACCAGGAGCTGTTCAGAGAAATAGGGATGAAAGTTGTCGCCGCAGGGTACGAATTCGCTCATAGAGATGACTATGAGGGACGCAGTGTACTTCCGGATATAAAGGTTGACGCGGACAGCAGAAACATCGAGGAGCTTACGGTTGAGCCGGACCCTGAGCTTTATAAACCAAGAAAAAGCGAGGCCGATGTCGAACGCCTTTCAGCCAAAGGAGTCACATTCAGGGATTACGATGGTATGATACCGGATATGGAATCCGGTTCGGTCATCATTGATGATATAAGTCACTATGAAACCGACAAAATGATCGAGAAATACAAGCCGGATGTGTTCTGTGCGGGCATAAAGGAAAAATATGTCATTCAGAAAATGGGTATTCCCTGCAAACAGCTTCACAGCTATGACTACGGTGGTCCCTATGCCGGCTTTGGAGGTGCGATCAATTTTTACAGGGAGATCGACCGGATGGTCAACACATCCGTTTGGAAACTTTTGAAAGCGCCCTGGCAGAATAACCCTCAGTTGAATGCACACCTGGTCAGTAACCGCTAACCATACCCGAAAGGATTGAAAAATGCTTCTCCGACATACCAACTCGACTATCAAGGAACGCAAAGCTCTGGTAGTGAATCCGGCCAAAACCTGTCAACCGATAGGGGCGATGTATGCTGCTTTGGGACTGCATGGGTGTCTGCCTCACAGTCATGGTTCCCAGGGCTGCTGCGCCTATCACAGAAGCACCCTGACCCGTCACTACAAAGAACCCGTCATGGCAGCGACAAGTTCTTTTACAGAAGGTGCTGCGGTTTTCGGTGGCCAGTCCAATTTGCTGGAAGCCATTACCAATATATTCGCCATATATGACCCCCGGGTACTTGCCATTCACACAACGTGCCTTTCGGAAACTATCGGAGATGATGTGAACCAGATTGTGGGTAAAGCCAAAGAGGACGGCCGTATACCTGAAGGAAAGCATGTGATATACGCAAGCACCCCTTCCTATGCCGGTTCTCATGTAACCGGCTTTTCTTCAATGGTAAAGGCCATGGTGACAGCATTCTCCGAATCTACTGGAAGACAGACAAGAACCATAAATATCATTCCCGGCTGGGTTGAGCCTTCCGATATGAGAGAAATAAAATCTCTGGCTTCCCAGTTGGGAATAAATATCATCATGTTTCCGGATACTTCCGACATCCTAGATGCTCCCCAGACCGGGAATCATACCATGTACCCCAAAGGCGGGGCAACGCCGCAGGATATCCGCCGTGCAGGAGACAGCAAGCAGACAATCGCTCTTGGTCCGACAGCTTCCGGTGCTGCAGCTCGGGCTCTTGATGCCAAATGCAAAGTCCCCTGCGAAATCATTGACCTGCCTGTAGGTCTTCTGGCAACTGACAGGTTTATTGACCTGCTGAGAAAATCGGTTGGGGTTTCCGTACCTGATTCCTTATCGGATCAGAGAGGAAGAGTTGTTGATATCATCACGGACATGAATCAGTACTTCTACAATAAAAGAGTTGCAATGTTCGGTGACCCCGATCAGCTGATCTCTCTGGGAGAATTTCTGGTGACACTGGGAATGAAGCCGGTCTATGTGGTATCCGGTACTCCCGGAAAAAAATTCGACAAAAGGATGAGGGAGGCACTTGGACCGGCAGCAGAAGATGCCAAGATCGCCAGTTCGGCAGACACCTATCTTATGCACCAATGGATCAAAAACGAACCGGTTGACCTGATTATCGGCAATACCTACGGAAAATATATCGCCAGAGATGAAAACATACCTTTTGTAAGGTACGGTTTTCCGATACTGGACAGAGTCGGGCACATATATTTCCCGACAGTGGGTTATGCAGGTGCTATGAGAATTGCGGAAAGGATTCTTGACGCTTTGCTTGATAAAAAGGACAGGGAATCACCCGAGGAAGCCTTTGAACTGGTAATGTAGAACCGCCAGCCGAAATCTTTCATATCAAAGATGGAGACTAATGTGACAGCAATACTCGGAGATCGTATAAATCAGATTACAGAAGCAGGCGCCCCGAAAGTTCTGGAATGCGAAAAGCCCAGTGCCGCCGGATCAGTAAGTCAGAGGGCTTGTGTTTTCTGCGGATCACGGGTGGTGCTGTACCCGATTACAGATGCGCTGCATCTGGTTCATGGACCTGCAGGCTGTGCCGCTTACACGTGGGATATCCGGGGAGCCCTGTCGAGTGGCGAGCAGCTGCACCGCATGAGTTTCAGTACAGATCTCAAAGAAAGGGAGGTGATATACGGAGGAGAAGACAAACTGAAGAGCGCATTAGATGAACTGATAGACCGGTTCAGCCCCGCAGCCGCTTTTGTCTACTCGACCTGCATTTCCGGCATTATCGGTGACGATGTCGGAGCTGTCTGCAAGAAGGTCAGTGCCAGCAAAGCAATTCCAGTTATACCTGTGGAATCGGAAGGTTTCAAAGGTACAAAGAAGGACGGTTATTCAGCGGCCTGCGGCGCTCTTTTCAGACTGATCAGAAAACCCGAGAGCAAAATTCCGCTCAGTATCAATATAATCGGGGACTTCAACATTGCTGGCGAAACCTGGATTATCGAAAACTACTATAAACGTATGGGAATAAAGGTCCAGTCGGTGATGACCGGAGACGGTAAAATTGAAAAAATTGTCCACAGCGCTTCCGCAATGCTCAATGTCGTCCAGTGCAGCGGTTCCATGATTCACCTTGCTCAGATGATGAAAGATAGATACGGAATCCCCTTCATGAGAGTATCGTACTTCGGAATCGAAGATACAGCAGACGCTCTGTATAAAGTTGCCGACCATTTCAAAAACGAGGAGGTCAACCGCAGAACTCGTGAGCTGGTAGAAGAAGAAGTCAGCAGGATAATGCCTCAGCTAAAGCTTTGGCGCCGTTCCCTGCAGGACTGTAGAGCAGCTCTTTATGTAGGTGGTGCATTCAAAGCGATATCACTGGTCAAAGCTTTACGACACCTGGGAATGAATGTTGTCATGGCCGGTACTCAAACGGGAAACAAGGAAGACTATAATGTGCTTAGAAATGTTTGCGATGAGGACACGGTGATTCTTGATGATTCCAATCCATCAGAAATGGCAGGTTACCTTGTCGGAAAAAATGTCGATCTTTTCATAGGAGGTGTTAAGGAAAGGCCTATTGCTTTCAAACTCGGGATAGGATTTTGTGACCATAACCATGAAAGAAAAATTCCTCTTGCGGGGTTCGAAGGAATGAAAGCTTTCGGCCGGGAGGTTTTCACGACTGTCAAAAGTCCCGTCTGGAAATTCCATCCAAGAAAAGGAAAATATACCAACAAACCCGATCAGGAGAGATGAAGTGAACGGGAAAACTCGGATTAGAACGTCTTCTGCTGCTGTCAACACCTGCACATTATGCGCCCCTCTTGGAGCATCCATAGCATTCAAGGGTGTTCAGGAGGCAATCTCTCTTTTACACGGATCCCAGGGATGCGCAACATATATCCGCAGATACCTTATCAGTCACTACAGAGAACCCATCGATATCGCCTCCTCCAGCATAAGCGAGGAAGCAACTATTTTCGGAGGGGATGAAAATCTGATACGCGCTCTTGAAAACATAACATCCGTATATCATCCCAGGGTAATCGGCGTGGCGACAACATGTCTGACCGAAACGATCGGGGAAGACACAGAATCATCCGTTCGCAGATTTCTTTCAAGGCAAGGAGATGAAAAACCTTTTGTCGTCAATGTTTCAACTCCCTCCTATTGTGCAAACTACAGTGACGGTTTTAATTCAACGGTAAAGGCTCTCGTGGCAACCTTCGCCTCATCCGGAGAACACACCAACAGTATCAATCTGTTGCCCGGGCCGCTCTCACCCGCGGATTACCGTCACCTCAAAGAATTAATACAAATTTTCGGGTTTCAGTTTACCTTACTTCCGGATTATTCCGAAACGCTTGATGGAGAAAGCTGGACCGAATATCATCATATTGCCAAAGGTGGAACCACGGTTCTCTCAATCAAGGATATGGGCAGGGCCTGCGCTACTCTTGAATTCACAGTTTGTCGTGATAAAACGGAAACCGCATCGGAATTCCTCAAAGGCAGTTGCCATGTTCCTGCCATTCGGCTTATGACCCCAATCGGATTGGATGCAACGGATGAATTCATGGCTGTACTTCAGAAACTGGGTGGAAAGAACGTTCCGGAAACAATAACAAAAGAGCGAGGAAGGCTTGTTGACTCCTACATAAATGCCCACAAGTACTGTTTCGGTAAAAAGGCGGCTCTGATCGGAGAAGAGGAACTGGTTGTCTCCATAGCCAAATTCCTCTCTGAAACCGGTATCGTGCCGGTACTGTGCGCATCTTCCTGCAAAAAAGGAAAGCTGAGAAACTCAATAAATACTCACATCCCGGAAATCGCTTCCTCGGTCACTGTAATCGAGGAAACTGATTACGATGAATTCGGCTCACTGATCCGTGATTGCGGCACAGACATCGTAATCGGCAGCAGCAAGGCCTACAAAAGTGCCAAAAATGCAGATATACCACTTGTCAGAGTGGGTTTTCCCATTCATGACAGATTCGGAGGACAGAGACTGCTTCATGTGGGATACCGTGGAACACAGAGGCTTTTTGACGAAATAATCAATACTCTTCTAAGCACATCGCAAGAGTCTTCAGATTTACAATACGGTTACTTGTGAATAGAAATGGAGTGAATTATGGATCTGGCGAACCATCCCTGCTTCAACAAAAACTCTCGTCTGATATATGGGAGAGTGCATCTTCCAGTTGCCTCCAGATGCAATGTTCAGTGTAGGTTCTGCAACCGGAAATTTGATTGTGCCAACGAAAGCCGTCCGGGAGTCACATCAGCTTTATTATCACCGGTTCAGAGCGTGCAATATCTCGACCGGATGCTGAATACTGATTCACGAATCAAAGTGGTCGGTATAGCCGGACCCGGGGATGCCTTTGCCCAGCCGGAAACATCTCTGGAGGTACTGGAGCGAGTAAGAAAACGCTATCCGGAGATGTTGCTTTGTGTTGCGACAAACGGTTTGAATCTTCTTCCATGTATAAAGGAGCTCAGCAGACTGAAAATATCACATGTAACTATTACAATAAATGCAGTAGATCCCGGTATCGGAAAAGATATCTACGCCTGGATCCGCCACGGAAAAAAAGTACAGAGAGGTACCAAAGCTGCAGAAATACTGCTTGAGAATCAGAAAAACAGTCTGAGAGAATTGAAAAAGAACAACATAATTGTCAAAATAAACTCCATTGTTCTTCCAGGTATCAACGATATGCACACAGTTGAGGTGGCTCGAACTGTTGCTTCATGGGGAGCTGATTTTTTCAATGCGATACCTCTCCATCCGGCTCAGGGATCGGACTTCGCCCATTTAGGCGAACCTTCACTGCAAAGAATGAATGATATACGCAAAAAAGCAGAGGTGTTCATTGCTCAAATGGAACATTGCGGGAGATGCAGAGCTGATGCTGCGGGACTGATTGGAGAAAAGCAAACGAAAGAAGTTTCCGGATTACTCCTTGAACATTCCAGAATCAGACCTACAGCTCTTAAACCGGCGGTGGCGGTGGCGACAAGAGAGGAACTGTTTGTGAATTTGCATCTGGGTGAAGCCGTGAAGCTTTCGGTGTTTGTTTGCGGAAAAGACGGGGAATACCACAAACTGGATGAAAGAAAAACTCCGCCTGCGGGACTGGGAACAGAAAGGTGGAATAAATTAGCCGAAATTTTTTCCGACTGTTGCGCGGTGATGGTTTCGGGTATCGGTGAAACTCCCGGAAAAGTGCTTGAAAGTTCTGGCCTTTCAGTTCTACACATGAGCGGTTTGATTGAAGACGGTCTTGACTATATTTACAAAGAAGCTAAAAAACCACCCAAGCCCCTGTCGATGGGCTGCGGTACTGCCTGTACAGGAAACGGCGGGGGATGTATGTGAATCAACCACAAACCTAAGGAGTACAGTATGAAAAAACCGGGCCGACATATTCTCGTATGCGGAAGTTTCAGAGCAATGGGTTCACCACAAGGGGTTTGCCATAAAAAAGGTGCGGCATCACTTATTCAGTATCTGCAAACCGAACTTTCCGACAGAGGGATGGATGATATCATGATTTCGATGACCGGATGTCTCAAGGTTTGCGACAAAGGTCCCGCAATGGTCATATATCCGGACAATATATGGTATGGAGAGGTCAGCGAGACAAAAATCGACGAAATACTGGATGCCCTGGAGGATGATGAAACAGTAGAGGATTACCTTATAACATAACTGGTTAATTATGGATAGAAATATAACACTCATTGATACCACATTACGAGATGGATCTCAAAGAAGTCACATTGTGTTTTCACAGGAAGACAAACTGCGGATTGTCGGAATGTTGAGTTCATGCGGAATTTCCGTTCTGGAGGCGGGGGTTCCGGCCATGGGAAAAGATGAACAGAATTCCATGTTGGATCTTAAACAGAAGTTTCCCCAGATTCATCTGATCGGGTGGTGCCGGATGCTGAAGAGAGATATCGATGCCGCTCTCAATTCCGGATGTGATTCAGTTCACATCTCTTTTCCCACCTCAGGTCTTCACCAGGCGGTAATCAATGTCACTCAACGAGATGTTTTGAACAATTTACAACAGCTGATGGAATATGCCTGTAAACGGTTTATACATGTTTCGGTAGGTGCCCAGGATGCTTCAAGAGCCGATAGGGTGTTTCTGAAAAAATTCGTCGCAGCAGCTGTGAGTGCAGAAGCTAAACGGGTCAGGATTGCTGATACGGTCGGTATTCTCACCCCTCTGGCAACAGCAGCAATGATTGAAGACCTTATTTTCTGTATACCCGATGCAGACCTTGAGTTTCACGCTCACAACGATTTGGGAATGGCAACCGCCAATACTGTAACAGCTATTGAAAGTGGAGCCCGAAGTGCATCTGTTACTCTTTGTGGTATCGGCGAAAGAGCCGGAAACGCACCGCTTGAAGAAGTATCCACAGCCCTTTATATCGCAGGAAATTTCAGCACAGGGATTTCCACTCAGCACCTGAAGCATATTTGTAAATCAACCTACAAGATTATCAGACAAGTGATGCCATTCCAGAAACCGGTTGTGGGAGAAGGCGTGTTCAGCCATGAGTCGGGTATACACTGCCATGGACTCATACGGGACGTGAGAACATATGAGCCCTTCTGCCCTGAAAAAGTCGGTCAGAATCGCGAGTTTTTCGCCGGTTCCCATAGTGGAACAGCGGGAATATCAGCCCTGCTGACTCAAAACGGGATTAAGGCAGACAAAATTAATGTTTCCAATCTGGTTGGACGAGTACGGGAAATATCAAGACAAAAGTCAGACTCACTCTCTTCGAAAGAAATCGGTAATCTGTTCGGAAAAAAACATTCTTCGGAAAAGAGGCCGTTATGAAAGTCAGAATTACACCAAAGAGAATAGTACTGATTCTGTTCATTTTTTCTACATTTACTCTCAAGGCAGATCCGCAAATCACCATTGCAGCGGCAGCCAGCACCGCTGCAACCGTGCAGAGAATAGGCGAAGCTTTTCAGCAAAAAACGGGCATAAGGGTGAATATAGTAACAGGTTCATCAGGAAAGCTGACAGTTCAGATACTCAATGGCGGTCCATACGATGTTTTCATGGCAGCTGACATGAATCACCCTCTTGTCCTGTATTCGAAAGGCAAGGCAACTGATCCACCTCGCAGGTTTGCTTCAGGTATTCTGGTATTGTGGACAAGATGTACTGTTGCACTGGAGAACCTGGCAATGCTCAAATCAAAAGACATACGACGTATTGCAGTACCAACCCCCGAACTGGCTCCATTCGGCAGCGAGGCGATACAAGTACTCAAACTCAGCAATATATACGACACCGTAAAAAATAAACTGGTATATGCAAGCAATGTAAATCAGACGACACAGTACGTTGCGAATCGAGCGGCTGATGTTGGGTTTGTATCTTTATCAAAAGTGATTAAGCCCCGAGGTAATAACGGTAACTATCTGATTATTCCTGATTCATTATCAAAGTCTATTCCACATGGAATTGTGATTGTGAAAAAACAAGGGGACAGATCTCAAGCAGAAGCTTTTTATGAGTTCGTCTTCACCCGGGAAAGCCAGAATTTGCTACAATCTGATGGTTACCTGGCAGTACGGCAAAACGGCAGATCGTGATCTTGGCCTTATGGAATTCAAATCTATTCTGCTAACCATGAAACTAGCGTCAATTACCACCGTACTCCTTCTTCTGACGTGCATTCCGCTGGCATGGATTATGGTCTGCAGCTCAGGTAAAACAAAAATGATAGCCAAAGCAGTTTTCAACCTTCCCCTGATTCTGCCTCCCACAGTACTGGGTTTTTATCTCGTTATGGCACTGAATCCTTCCAGTCCTCTGGGCAGCTTTCTTGAGAGGGTATTCAGGATAAATTTACTGTTCACATTCAGCGGTTTGGTTGTGGCATCATTCATTTCCGGATTCCCCTTCATGATAAACTCACTTATGGGGGCCTTCCAATCCGTTCCCCGGTCACTTATCGAAGCCTCGGCAAGCATAGGCTACAGCCCATTTCTGACATTGATCAAAACAGTCCTCCCAAACAGTATCTCAGGTATTCTGGCCGGTGTAGCGATCAGCTTTGCTCACACAACAGGCGAATTCGGAGTTGTGTACATGATAGGCGGAAGCATCCCGGGAATAACCAGAGTGTTGTCTGTTCAGATTTATCACGAAGTTGAGCTGCTTAACTACAGCAGTGCGCATAAGTATGCGGCCCTCATGCTGGTTTTCTCTTTTGTTTTAATGATTCTGATTTCTGCCCTTCAGAAAAAAACTCTGATCAGGAGCTGAACATGGTCGAACTGAACTTGAGAAAAGTCCTAAACGGTACAGATCCCTTTCTCCTTGATGTGAAAATGAAACTATCCGACAGTGAGATTGTTGCAGTTACCGGCAAATCAGGTTCGGGGAAAACAACTCTCCTTCGAATGATCGCCGGTTTCGAAAAGCCTGATAATGGAACTATTGTATCTGACGGATCTGTCTGGTATGATTCAGAGGCCAAAAGATTTGTTCCTCCATTCAAAAGATATCTGGCATTTGCTTTTCAGAACTATGCCCTTTTTCCTCACTTGACCGTGAACAAAAACATATCCTGTGGCTCCAGGGCATGTGATGAAAACTACGTCAACCGCCTTCTGCAAAGAGTGGGTCTGGGGGGATTCGGAATGCGGAAAATTCATGAATTATCCGGCGGCCAAAAGCAAAGAGTTGCATTTCTGAGGGCAATTGTCAGAAATGCTCCACTGATGCTCTTGGACGAACCGTTTTCAGCTCTTGATTCTGAAAACCGATGTATTTTCAGAACCCTGCTTCTTGAACGCCAAAAAAAGTCAGGGTGCAGTATCGTTCTTGTATCCCATGACCCATCAGATATCCAGGAAGTCGCCCAGAGAACAATTATTATCAAATCCGGAAGTACTGTGGAAATGTAGCTATACTATGAATATTCCAAGCAGACGAACAAAAACAAGGGTAAGAATTAAAACTGCGGATCTTTCAGATTCTGATGACTGCAGCGCTATCTGCAATCTCATTAACATGTATAGACAGGATGCTATGGGAGGCAATCTCAAATATCTCTCAAAAAATCAGCAGAAACAGCTTATTCACGAATTGAGAACTTTTCCTAACTGCCGCATTTTCCTTGCAGTTTCAGAACTAACGCCAGTGGGTCTGGCAGTCTGTTTTCATATGTTTTCCACATTTTCAGTGAAATCACTTATTAACATTCACGATCTCATTGTTCATCCGCATTTCAGGAAGCAGGGTATCGGGAAAACGATTATGGACGAGATCGAAACGTTCGCAAAGCACAATAATTGCTGTAGAATTACCCTGGAGGTAAGAAATGACAACCGCAGAGCCCAGAACCTATACAGAAAGAAAGGATATGGAAATTGTGATCCGCCGATGCTTTTCTGGACAAAGAATGTCTGATTCAGTGATGTAAACTATTCAGAATTCAGATCCCCAAGGCCTTCATTTTCCTGAAAAGAGTTGCCCGGTGGACCCCCAGTTTTTTTGCCGCAAGGGTCCGGTTGCCGTTAACTTCAGACAAAACCGCCATAATATGTTGTTTTTCCAGTTGACGGAAATCGGTGAGTTCGCTTCTTTGGGCAGTTGATACAGATGCTGTTTTTGATGTACCCGGAATCGAAAGATGTTCGGGTCTGATTGTTTCGCCTTTGCAGAAAATGAATGCATGTTCTATGATATTTTCCAGCTCCCGGATATTCCCCCGGAATTCATGCGCAAGAAGTATCTGCAGCACCTCATCGGAAATGGTGGTGATGTTTTTACGATAACGCACGTTGAATGATTCAATGAAATGTTCTGCCAGGATAGGAATGTCGCACCTCCGCTCTCTAAGCGGCGGCAGCTTTATATGAAGCACGTTTATTCTGTAGAAAAGATCCTCCCTGAACTCCCCGTTTGACACCATTGCTTCAAGATCTCGATTGGTCGCGGCCACAATCCTTACATCCACAGAAATACTTTTCACTGCGCCAAGCGGTTCGATTTCCTTTTCCTGGAGCACTCTGAGAAGCTTTGCCTGCATGGAGGCGGAAATATCCCCTATTTCATCCAGAAAAACGGTTCCCCCCTGGGCTGCAACGAATTTCCCCGGCTTGTCTTTTTTAGCGTCTGTAAAAGCGCCGGCCTTGTAGCCGAAAAGTTCCGATTCCAGAAGATTATCAGGCAGAGCACTGCAGTTTATGGCAAGGAAGGGTTTGCGTCTTCTGTTGCTGAGTTCGTGAAGAGACCGGGCGATAAGCTCTTTTCCTGTTCCCGATTCCCCTGTAACGAGCACGGTTGCCGGAGTCGGGGCTATCTCAGGGATCATACTGAAGATACGTTTCATTTCCGGACTTCTGCTCAGGATATTATGAAAACGGGATGTCTGAAGAATATCCTTTTTGAGGCGTTCCACTGTACGGTTCGCCTCTTCAGTTTTTTCCTGAGCTTTACGGAGTCTAAGCTGTTCGTTGTTTTTCCGCTCGGTTATATCCTGAACCTGCGCCAGAAAGACGGTCTGTTCATTTTCGTTTCCGCCCAGTTTGGTTATGTACCAGTCCAGAAAAATTTTCTTCTTACCGGATAATCCGGCATAAGTAAAACAGCTTTCTTTGTGAACAGTTTCATCCACGTCGGGAAGCCGAAACAGATTCGGATCCGCATTCAGAAAGTCAAACAAACTGTTCTGGGAAAAGGAGGATCCGATACCGAAAACGGTGCGGAAAGATTCGTTCATGTCCACAAGTTGACCCGTTGATGTAAACAAGGCGATTCCAGCGGGGGAGCATGTGAATATATTCCGGAATCGCTGTTCACTGAATTTCAGCTGCTGACGCGACTTCTTGAGTTCCGTAATGTCTACGATACAGGCACGAAGTCCGCACACTTCATTGTTTTTTACCAATGGAGCGGCATTGCTCAGTATGTGCACATCTGACCCGTTTTTCCTTTTCATTTCATATTCTCCGGGATTACCGTAATCACCTGAAAGAACGTTGGTCATATCCTGACGGATCTTTTCCACTGTCTGCGGAGGAACCACTTCAAAAAGTGAAATACCCTTCTCGAATTCATCTCTGGTGTAGCCGAATGTCTCAAGCCCTTTTCTGTTCACATAGGTGAAAGTGAGCGTGAGATCCAGCTCACAGATAATCCCCGGCAGCACATCTGCAGTTTCCCGGAAACGGCGCTCGCTTTCCACCAGTTCTTCCTGAATCAGGCGGCGTTCTGTTATATCCCTTGCGATACCCTGTACAGCAACCGGCTTTCCCTCTTCGGCAATCAGCCGAGTGCTGATCTCCACCCATACGGGGCTTCCGTTTTTCTTGCGTGTAAGCACCACAAACGGCTCTGTGCGATTCTTCTGAAGGTGTTTTGATTCTATACGGGCCATGACGATTTCATGATAATCCGGATCAACCAGGTCCCTGACCGTCAGATCCATCACCTCTTCAAGAGTATACCCGTATGTCTTCAATCCCGTGGAATTAACAGAAATGAAATGACCGCCCAGATCATGTATGTAAATGATATCGTTTGCGTTCTCATACAGATCGCGGAACTTGCGCTCACTTTTCTGAAGAGCCTTCTGGGTCTTTCTGCTACCTGATACATCCGTCAGAGAAACAAGTGTCTGACCAGTTCCCGGAATCAGTGCCACATTGATCAGAATGTTTCTGATGCATCCACTTTTATCCCTCAACCTGAATTCATACTCACCGGGAACAGACAACGGATCCTGACGACGTTTCACATGATACTCCATAAGCCGGGGCAGATCCTCCTCAACCACAAACTCAGTCCACTTTCTTCCTTTTTCCGCGTCTGCCTCATTGTAACCCGTTACCTCTTCGAGCTTGCTGTTCCACACGGAAACAGTTGTGTCTTCCTCCACCAGCATCATGGCAGTGCCCGTGTGCTCAAACAGCGCGCGGTAATACGCTTCGCTTCTGCAGAGCTCTTTGCGGACCTGTCCAGTTTCGGCCTGAGCAGTTTTCAGGTCGTCTATTCTCTCTTTAAGACGTTTGTTTTCACGAATAAGATCTTCTTTTGATAACAAAGCAGCATGCATATGATTTCCCGTATTTTGTCTCTTTCGCACATGAACATCTAAAATCGGTTAGGAAACAGTTTCTCACAAGAGAAAGATATATTCTGAAACTGAAAAACCCTTTTCGTACCGATCACGGAAATGAAAAAGTACAGACACCAACGGTGCCTGTACCGGAACAGTGAAGCGGAAACGCACTGTTATTTACGGGTAAGGGCATACCCGAACACAAAGGATACCCTGGTTCCCTCGGGGTTCGTTGCGACTGCCAGGTTCAGAGGTATATTCACACTGTTGAAATCCAGACTCTTTCCCACGGCCATAACCAGTGATGAGCCGATCGGAACAGTTGTATCACCATTGAAATACGCCATGGGGCCCATACCGAATTCAAACCCTGAGGGAAGTCGTATCCCCATCAGAAGTGAAACACTGGGAATCAGCAAACCATACTCGACTCCCCCGAAAAGAGGTATTGCTTCAATAATGAATGCCGGCCCCTTTGTCTCGGGTTCGACAATCCATTCAAAATGCCACCCGAACTGGCTAATGGTCTGACCCATACCATGCTCCTCCAGCCGCTTCTGCAGTTTACCTCCGTCGGGAATCGCATAGGACATTCCCATTCTGGGACCTGAAAGCCGCAGACTGCGGAAGTTTTCACTTTTCTGTTTCTGTCCGGCATCAGCAGCAAAAGTCACAAACGCAATCACTATCATACCGATTTCAGCTGTTGTTTTGATCAAACATGTCATTACTTTCTCCTGTGTTGAACTTGTTTATTTAGAGTAAAGAAAAATCAAAGTAAAACTTGCAAAGATCGCCAAAGCTCCCAATCCGATCTGTTCAGCCAGAAAACTGCTCTGTTCCTGATCGGCCGAACCCGGTTCGACACCCCCCCCGGTCTCCTTCCCCACCTCCTTTTCTTTTATCTGAGTGGAATCGGGTTCTGCTGATTCATCCGCAGCGGTCAGAGTGTCGCAGTCAGCAGAAGTGTATGAGTCAAACATAAGGTAAAGTGCCGTGTCCACAACCGCGAACAGCCCATCAACCTGCCCCTGATGCTTGCGGCTGACTGAACACTCCAGAGTACCTCTGGACTGATCGGTGACTTTCATCACTATATTGTAAGTATCACCGACCAGGCTTACTGTTCCGCTCAGAATTTTGCGGTCACCCGATGATGTGAAGCGCCGGGAGACGGAACGGTTGAGCATTGATTCCGTATACACCACGATTCCGGGGAAACTAAGCAGAGAGGATTCGATATGTTCTCTGAGCGACTTTGCCAGATTGGGTTCGATATTGATTGCATTGATTCGGGACACGCTCAGAGACACCGGCGGACACACACTATTTGCCTGGGCAAGGAATGTGAAACAGAGGATCAGCAGTGCTTTTTTCATTCAGGCTCCTTTTTGAATTGAGCGCTGAAAAATTCAAAAGCCGTGCCAGAAATCCGAATACTCTACAAGACATTGAAAAAAGATGAGTTGCACGGAGAGCGGTTTTTCCTTGAGGGTTACGGTGTGTTGCAGCTGCGCAACACCTGTGTGGCGCGGATGCAACGCGGAGTGTCGCACCGGATCAGGCATCGAAGGGGATGTACACGGAAACGAATATGAAAAATGGGACGAATTCTCTCAGATAGGAGGCGAATCCATTGCAGCAAACGCCATGTTGATGGCCTGCAGGGCAACAGCCACCACGATCCCGTTGAGAATCAGACCGAGTATCCCGATACACACTGCCAGGAATTTGGATTTGTTCTGACGGGGTCTGAGATCACCGTAGCCGATAGTGAGGGAAGTGATGAAGGTGAAATAGAGCGCATCGGCCCTGGACCAGTGTTCATAACGGCCCAGAATCTGTCCCAGTAGGATCATCAGCACCAGAAGCGGTACCAGAAGGGGGCTGAAAAGCCAGAGACCGAGCAGAAAAACCTCAAAGAAATAGAAGGGCAGACTCATGGGGGGAATGTACTGCAAAAGACATTCCCGACACCAGTTCTCAGCTCTTTCTGATCAGTTTCTCCCACCACCACTTATTTGAGAGATACCAGGCGATGGTTTTCCTGATCCCCACTTCGAATGTCACCGATGGTGACCAGCCCAGTTCATTTTTGATCTTTGAGGCATCGATTGCATACCGCCTGTCATGCCCCAGACGATCCTCGACATAGGTGATGAGGCTTTCCGGTTTGCCCAGCTCGGAGAGGATGATTTTCACTATGTCGATATTGTGTTTTTCGTTGTTGCCCCCGATATTGTAGACTTCACCCGGCTTACCCTCAAAAAGCACTGATTCCACGGCCTTGCAGTGATCACACACATAGAGCCAGTCGCGCACATTCATCCCGTCACCATACACGGGAAGCTGCTTGTCCTGCAGAGCATTGGTGATCATGAGCGGTATGAGTTTTTCAGGGTACTGGAATGGGCCGTAATTATTGGAACAGCGGGTAATGACTGCGGGGAATCCGAACGTTTCGTAATAGGAGCGTGCCAGCAGGTCGCTTCCCGCCTTGCTTGCCGAATAGGGACTGTTGGGAGCAAGGGGGGTGGTTTCAGTGAAATAGCCCGTTTCACCAAGCGTTCCGTATACCTCGTCGGTGGATACATGCACGAAACGTCTGGAGGAATCATTGCCCCACTTCTCTCTGGCTGCCTGAAGCAGCACCTGGGTGCCCAGAACATTCGTCGTCACAAACTGAGCAGGACCGGTAATACTCTTGTCAACATGACTTTCGGCGGCGAAGTGCACCACCGCATCGAAATCATTTTCGGAGAACAGCTTTTCCACTGCGGTTTTGTCGCAGATATCTCCTTTTACAAAGGAATAACGGGAATTGTCATTCAGTTCAAGCAGATTATCGAGGTTGCCCGCATAGGTAAGAAGATCGAAGTTCACTACAGATACGTCACTTCTGCTCTGAAGCAGACTGAGTACAAAATTGGAACCGATAAACCCGGCTCCGCCGGTGACCAGAATATTCTTCACGACTCGTATTCTCCTTTATTCATTGACTCTTTTTCTGCTGCAAGAAATTCCCTGAACGCATTTTTCCATTCAGGCATGATATTCAGCCCCAGACTTTTAAGCCTTTTATTCTCAAGAACGCTGTTTGCGGGACGGGGAGCCGGACGGGGGAACTCTTCAGTTTTGCAGGGTTCCACCTTGACTTCGATTCCTGCAGCAGTGATGATCTCTTCTGCAAAATCAAACCAGCTGCATCGACCTTCACTGGTGCAGTGAAAGACTCCGTATACATTCTTGTCCAGTACATGAAGCACCTGCCGGCAGATACTCACTGTCCAGGTGGGGCTTCCGATCTGATCGTTCACAACTCTGAGCGGTTTACCCTCCTCTTTGCTTTTCCGGCCGAATCTGCGGATACTCTTTACAAAATTACCTCCGTTCATTCCGTAAAGCCAGGCGATTCTGAAAATTATATGTTTTTCCCAGATGGAGGCAATCTGCTCTTCTCCCTCCAGCTTGGACTTGCCGTACACCGATTTCGGTCCCGGAGCATCCTCTTCGGTATAGGGCCTGTCCAGATCCCCGCTGAAAACGTAATCGGTGCTGATATGAATCAAAAGAGCATTCGTTTCGGCTGCGGCACGCGCCAGATTGGCACAACCTGCGCTATTGAGCGCAAACGCCTCCTGCTGCTTCTCTTCACACAAATCCACAGCAGTAAATGCAGCGCAGTTTATGATCGCATCGAAACCTTCCTTGCGCACTGTTTCGTTTACAGATTCCCAGCTGGCAATGTCAATCTGAGGATAATCCAATGCGACGGTATCATGCCCCTGTAACCGCGCCTCTCTGACGAAATCAGAACCAAGCTGCCCTCCTGAACCTATCACCAGAAGTTTCATATTATTCTTTTCTGTTTGGGTTTACACTACAAACGGTCTAGTAAAATACAATTATGCGCATTACAAATGAAACCACACACAGTATTCTGGAGTCAGTGTGACTCACGAATCCCGAGTTTTATTCTCCTGATTTCCAGGCTTTGTCAGCGCGATCAGATTTCTCCCGATAGCATCGAAACTCTCTCTTACCCGTCGATTACCATCCAGGACAACAGGCTTCAAAGCCCTGAGAGAATCCCTGATCTCCGGAGTATATGCCAGATATCCGATATACCTCTGAGGCAGAGAAAGGTATTTGTGCACAATCTGAGTAAAACGCTCCCCTACCCTGATTTCTCCGGGTCCCCTCACCATGTTCACTATCAGAAACGACCTGCGCTGAGCGAGCCATTCCCTCATCCTTTCTGCTTCGCGGGGATACGTCTCGACCAGAGTTGAAAGCAGATTATCTATACTGGAGCCACTTTTGTTTTTTGGATCAGCACATGATTTGAGTGTCTTGTGAATATCGGTTCTGCCGGGAAAGAGGCGAATCAGACCTCTGAATGTACCGTTTTTAAGAAACCCGTAGGCATTTTCCAAAGATGTGGGAAGACTGTCGGTCACCATTATGCTGAAAGGAAACGCCGCGAAAAAATCAGTCACCGTACTCCCGCTTCCTGCCCCGAGATCGACCAGGATGAACTCGGCATTCAGCTTTCGGATACTGCCGATGATCTTTTGTTTCTGAGCGAAATTGGGATTTGCCAGTTCCAGAAAATCACCGGCGCCCGAAATAAGCCGGATATCGGGAACTACGGTAGTAACCGCCACATCCGAAAGTGCTCTGCATTTTCCGGAGACAAAATCCTGAAGCCCCACCTCCGGACGTCTGATCCCAAGACAGGTATGCAGATTAGCGCCGCCCAGGTCCGCATCCATGCACACGACCGAATGCCCCCTGCGGGCAAGCGCGGCACCGAGGTTTGCGGTAACGGTGCTTTTTCCCACACCGCCTTTGCCGCCTCCGACCGAAATGATAACTGGATTGCTCATTTTACTGACAACGCAATTCTGTAATTAATACCCGCCCCGCTACTGACTGTCCGATGGTGCTTTGCGCATACCCGGCATATCAAGCAGATCATCAATATCCGTAGCAGAAGACTCCTTCTTTTCGCCAACTTCAGATTGAGAAGAAACGGATGAAGCCTCGGGAGCCTTTTTTTCATCGGATTTCGCCCCAGGCATTGCAGATTTCTGTTCTGCTGAAGATTCTGTTACAGGTTCAGAAACAGCTTGAGAATCGGAGTTCACTGCTGCCGGTTCGGATTTCGGTTCCGGCTTGGGCTTCGGTTGGGATTTTTTTGGAGAAGGGGGCTGCTTTACCGCTTCCGGCTTGGAAACCCTGCGCGGCTTTGGTTTCACCGGAGCAGCTGCAGTTTTCTTAGGTCTGGGTTTTGGTTTTGAACTGGAAACCGAAGGGCGCCGTGAAACATTTCGAACGGATTTCTTTTTTTGAGGAGCGGGTTTTGAGACTGCCGCCTTTTTTTCTTCAGTAGTATCGGCCTTTTCAATCTCCGCTTTCTCTTTTTTCTCAGGCACCTTCTGCACAGTACTTTCCTTTACTCTCTTCTCCACACCACCCGGAACGGAAAACCGGTACTCCTTCCCTTCCCGCATCAAAGAAAGTGTCAGAGTGAAGTCTGAAACGAACAGCGCGGCAACTGCTGATATCAGCAGAACCGCTGCAGCTGAACAGGCAATCATCCCTGAATAGTTCCTTTTTTTCAGTCTGCCGTTTGTATTTCTGGAGGAACCCTTCCTCAGAAGAGAGCTGTAGGTACGCTGAAGCACCAGCTGAAGCTCGTGTCTAAAGGCGGCCAGTTCATCCTGAGAAAAGGAAAAATCTTCCTTTGGCGGAAGTTCGAAATCATCACTGTTTTTTTCCTGAGAAGAAAACCAGTCTTCGGCATCGGTTACATTTTTCCCGATGAATTTTCTGTATAACGCTGCGGCTTTGGTGAAAACCGCCTCACATGCCCGGGAATGATCCTGCCCTTCAGCCCTCAATGAGGTATACTGACTTTCGAAGTGCTTGTGGAACAGGGAGTGAAAAGCGGAGGGATCACCCTCGGAAGCCAACTTGATGTATAAATCCTGCTGCGAAGTTATGTTTTTCATGTGCTTAAAAATACTTAAGGCCCAAGAGGGTCGCCAATGTGGTCGAAGGTGCCCTGGAGGTGATTTTATGACCCCTCACCATCTCACCTTCGGAAAAAGGATTTCCCGCTAAACCGCAACAACAGCGAACACCGCTCATAAGGTAATCATACAACGTTATACCGGCACGGGATCCTATACCGAAGCCACACTGCATTCATCCATCATAGTGACTCAATCTCGCCACCCACACATCATAATCGCCGGTGGGACCGGTCGGTCCACTGTAGGAATTCCAAGTCCAGCCGCTGATAAAAATCTCTCCGTCCGCCTCCCGTACAGAATTACCCTCAGCACCATCGGTCCCTTCAAGACACTTCTGCCACTGGATCTCCCCCGAGGGATCGATCTTGAACACCCATGCTACTCCCTCACCCTCATGATTGCCGCTCACATCTCCATCTTGCGAAGCTGTCCGTCCCGCAACGATGTAGCCTCCTCCCGTACATTCCACAACCGAATTCGCTTCATCGTGATCACTTCCCCCGAAGTACTTTTCCCACAAAACATTTCCTGATGCGTCCAGTTTGAACAGCCATGCATCACTGTCTCCATGAGACCGAATCGCGTCTTCTGAATACCCCGCGATAAGGAATCCGTCATCACTGGTTTGGATCACCGATTTTGTGGACTCCTCAGACATACCTCCAAAATATTTAACCCATACCGCTTCCAGATCCTGATTCAGTTTCGCCACCCAGGCATTCGGTACTTTGATAATCTCATCACCGGAACCTGATACGGTTGTCCCTGAAACCACATAGCCACCATCAGCGGTTTGGCAGACTGATTGCGCAGTTGCTTCACCCAGACCCTTCACACATACTTGACCTGTCATCTCCCCTGACTGATCCAGCTTGATTATCCAGCCATTTTTCGTATATGTACTGTCCACCCGATCAACATCCCCATCTTTTGACAAGGTGTAACCCGCTATGATGCACCCTCCGTCACCTGTGGTTTTCATGGAAAGTGCGCAGTCAAACTCAGAACCGCCGTAGGATTTTTCCCAGATTTTCTGCCCGCTTCTGTCCAGTTTAACTACTCTAATATTAAGTGGATCTCCTGAAAGGTTCACACGTTCGTAACCGGCGTAGATATATCCCCAGTCGTCCTGATCGATCGATCCCGCATTCTTAAAAGCGCCCCCACCAAGGCAGGTCTGCCAGGAGATCTCCCCCAAGGAATCAAGCTTTATTATCCAGGCACCTTCCGAACCGTACTTTCGAATATTCGGGCCGTCCAGATCCCCATCCCATGAATTGGTTTTTGCGGCAACAATGCAACCGCCATCGTCAGTTTCCTGTACTGAAAAAGCAAGGTCGTTTTCGCTTCCGCCCAGGCGTGTCTGCCATACAACGAAGGGATTCCTGAGGTTTACCGTGACAGTGCAGGTATCCCTGAACAAAACAGTTTCCATGCTGTCGGTCAATGCGACAGTAACAGAATAGGAGCCTTCATCGAAAAATGAGAATGTCTTTTCAGGTTTCAGTGTTGTATCCCTGTCAGGTGAACCCCCAACCGACCAGATGAAATGCTTTGCGGAACCGATTTCCATATCTGTTATTCCAAACGTCACACTGTCACCGGTCATGAGGGATGTGTCGGGCAGAATCGAATGACGCGTATTTCCAACACCACTGCTGGCCGGATCCGTACACCCGGTGAACAGATACAGTGTGAATAAAAACAGAAACACGACTCTCATGTGACAGACCTCCTGTTTCTTTGAAATCAAGCTCCCTTTTGTAACCAAGGGATATTGAAAGCTGTGAAACGGTTCGCTTACTGAAAATTCATTCCCTGCTATCTATAATAAAAGTAATTGCCCCCATACTATCAAATGTTTCATCTTTCTGCAATTTATACCCAAACGCCCATTTAATCGGATACAAATTAGGCTAAGCAGCCTCTGCAACCAGAGCGTATTTTATATCATTACCATATAGTAGGAGCAGCATGGAAGAATACACCGAACAGGACATCCACCTCATGCAGCAGGCGCTGGATCTGGCCTGGACAGCAAAAGGCAAAACGTTCCCCAATCCTGCTGTGGGAGCTTTGGTGGTTACCCCCGAAGGTACCGTTGCAGGCGAAGGCGCAACAGAGGTCTGCGGAGGACCGCATGCGGAAAAAGTGGCACTCGGAAAAGCCGGAGAGAATGCTCGGGGCGCCACAATGTATGTGACTCTCGAACCCTGCTCCCACTTCGGACGCACCCCTCCCTGCACCGGTGAAATCATAAAAGCGGGAATCAAAAGAGTGATCATGGCAGTTGAAGATCCAAACCCGCTGATGAAAGGCCAGGGTGTACGCCAACTCAAAAATGAGGGTATTGAGGTTCACTGCGGCCTCATGCATAAAGAAGCCACCCGCATAAACGAAGACTTCTTCTGGGCCGTCACCCGCAAAAGCGCTTGGATCACCCTAAAACTCGCCATGACCCTGGACGGGCGGATTGCAGATGCATACGGAAATTCCAAATGGATCACCTCAGAGGAATCACGCGGAATCGTTCATGAGATGAGACGCTGTCACGCAGCTATCGGGGTAGGCAAAAACACTCTTCAGATAGACGACCCCAGACTCACCGCCAGAACTTCCAGGATATGTTACCCTGCCCGCGTCGTTTTTTCACCTGATACCTTCATACCGCCGGAAAGCTACTTTTTCCGGCACAGAAACGAAGCCCGAAGCATCATGGTACTCAGAGGCGGGTCTCAGAAAGAGATTATTCAAAGAGAAAATATCGAATTCTGGTATACCGGGACAGACGACAAGTATGAAAACCTGAAAACTTTTCTTCGAATGGCTTACGATGAAGGCCTTACCAGCATTTTCATAGAGGGAGGCCAGAAGCTCGCCAGCTATTTTCTCGAATTCAACCTTGTGAATAAAGTTCTTCTGTTCTATGGCAACAAAATCGTGGGACGAGGACGGGAAGGACTCCATTTTTCCGAAGGCCTGCACATAGAAAACTGCCTCAATCTGAAGGAGATAGAACACTCCATCCTGGGAAACAATGTAATGATTTCAGGGTATGTGGAAAAAAACAGCTGAACCGAATGATTATTTTCAACATCAATTACCAACCCTCCAAACAGGCCCTTATCCTTCCTAAAACCCTGAACACTGAACAGTGAACCCCTAAACCTATATCCTTAAAAATAGTCCTTTCACCGTTTCGTATTGCATACACCCAATTGGCCCATAGTATTTTGTTTGACTCCCCGGGCTGATTTTTTCGCAGTGTCAGTGAAAAAAGCCGGCCCTGAAGGCACAAAATGGGGATTAAGGAAGAGACATGTTTACCGGACTTATCGAAACAATGGGCACGATCACCGGCCTGAAATCTTCCGGCAGAAGTGTTGAACTCTGCATCAGACCGGACATCGAAGAGTATATAGTGGAAATTGGCGGTTCGGTGTCGATTGACGGAACCTGCCTCACGGTGGAAAAGTGCAGTGGCAGAGATCTGTTTTTCACTGCGGTTCAGGAGACGCTGAGACGCACTACCCTTTCAGCTCCAAAGGTTGGACGTCGAGTCAACCTGGAAAGGGCTCTTCAGGCTAACGGAAGATTTGATGGGCATATAGTGTTGGGGCATGTGGATGGGACAGGGCAGATAGTGTCAGATCATAAAGAAGGTGTGGCTCTCATACGCACCATCAGAGTTCCTTCCGAGCTCCAACCGTTCATGGCACAGAAAGGTTCTGTCGCCATCGATGGAGTCAGCCTGACCATCGCAGAAGCCACGGAGGAAACGGTTTCCATATCGCTTATTCCTCACACCATAGGTAAAACCACCATTTCGGTGAAAAAACCCGGTGATGCGGTGAATCTTGAATGCGATGTGCTTGCCAGATACCTGCTTAGAATGATGAAAACAGAAAAGTCCGCTCCCGATCAGGATAACGCAGACAGGGATGCGGGACTTTTGGAAAAAATGGAAAGGTTTGGATTTTGAAAAGCTTTAAAGAGATAGAAGAGGTAATAAAGGACTACCGCAACGGTAAAATGGTCATTATCGTGGATGATGAGGACCGGGAGAATGAGGGTGATTTCGCCTTTGCCTCCGAAACGTGCACTCCGGAAAAGATAAATTTCATGACAAAGTACGGCAGGGGATTGATCTGCATCTCCATGGAGGGAAAGAGGCTTGATGAGCTGCATATTCCGCTGATGGTCTCCTCCAATACGTCACGGTTCGAAACTGCCTTCACCGTTTCGGTGGAGGCCAGGGAAAACACTACTACCGGTATCAGCGCTGCCGACAGATCCGAAACGGTGCGCAAACTGGTTGACCCCGAGAGCAAACCATCCGATTTCATCATGCCCGGGCACATGTTTCCGATCAGGGCGAAGGAGGGCGGCGTTCTTGTGAGAAGCGGTCAGACCGAAGCTTCGGTTGATCTGGCCAAACTTGCCGGCCTGACTCCTTCCGGTGTGATCTGCGAGGTGATGAACGATGACGGCACCATGGCCCGCATGCCCCAGCTTGTGGAGATCAGCAAAGAGCATGATGTGAAGATCATATCCGTTGCGGACCTTATCCGCTACCGGACTGCTCATGAAAAATTCGTGAAGCGTGTAGCCGAATCCAGAATACCCACTCAGCACGGCACTTTCACCATGTTAGCTTATGAAGAAGTGTTATCCAGTGGGGTACATATCGTGCTGCAGAGCGGAGATATCGACCCCGAGAAACCGACACTGGTGCGGGTCCACTCCGAATGCTTCACCGGCGACCTTCTGGGTTCCATGAGGTGCGACTGCGGAGAACAGCTCAATGCGGCAATGGCGGAAGTCGCCGAACACGGCGGATGCGTCCTCTATTTGCGGCAGGAGGGACGTGGAATCGGCCTTGTGAACAAGATGAAAGCCTATGCGCTTCAGGACAAGGGGATGGATACGGTGGAAGCCAATGAGCATCTCGGATTCGCTCCCGATCTCAGAGATTACGGAATCGGTGCTCAGATTCTGGCCGATTTAGGTGTGCGCCAGATCAGACTCATGACCAACAATCCCCGCAAAATAGTGGGCCTTGAGGGCTACGGGCTGGAAGTGGTGCAACGGGTACCTCTTGAAGTGAACCCCTGTAAGGAAAATGAGAAGTATCTGAATACAAAAAAAGACAAAATGGGTCATCTCTTTGAAGGGAGTCACTTATGTCAGCCGTGATAGAAGGACTGCTGAGCGGTGCAGGCAAGAAATATGGTATTGTGGCGGGAAGATTCAACGAACTGATCACCCGCAAGCTTCTGGAGGGGTCAGTTGACTGCCTTGTGCGTCACGGGGTGAATGCTGATGATATCACTGTTGCCTGGGTTCCGGGGGCGTTTGAAATTCCTCTCACAGCCCAGCGCATGGCCCGCACCAAAAAATTCGACTCTGTCATCTGTTTGGGTACGGTCATCAGGGGAGGCACGCCCCATTTCGATTATGTGGCAGCCGAAGTATCAAAGGGGATTGCCAAGGTGAGCCTTGATGAGGATCTTCCGGTGATTTTCGGAGTCCTCACCACCGACAGTATCGAACAGGCCATCGAGCGGGCGGGTACAAAAGCCGGCAATAAAGGCTGGAATGCGGCCCTGAGTGCACTCGAAATGACAGATCTTTTCACAAAATTGTAATTTTTTGTAACACCAATCGAAATAACCAGAATAGAAATGTCCGAAAACAGACAAACCGGAAATGAATTGGCAAAAAGCAGGCACAGAAGCCGCGAGCTTGCCCTGAGCACCATGTACGCATGTGAAATAGGCACCAATGAACATTGGGAGATCATGCTGGAGAGAATTGCTGATGAGGAGCAGCTGAGCCCCGAGGTCAAGCGCTATGCAAGGGATCTGGTGCGTGCCACTTTTGACCACTCTGAAGCCATTGATGCGGCTCTGGCGGAAAAGGCCGCCAACTGGGAGCTTCGCAGAATGGCGGCAGTGGACCGAAATGTACTCAGAATGGCCACAGCCGAGCTTCTTTATTTTTCAGACAGAGTACCTTTTAAAGTAGTAATAGATGAAGCCGTGGAGATTGCCAAAACCTTCGGAACCGAGGATTCTGGCAAATTCGTAAACGGCATTCTTGATTCAATTCATAAAAAGCTTTCAAATAAAGCGAATTCAAAATAAGGAGAGATTGCTGCATGGAACAACTCCACGCGAAACTCAACAAACTCGGTGCACTGTTTGTCTTTGCAGTGTCATTCATTGTCTTCATTCTCACCGCAGCTCCCACGGTAGCCTTCTGGGATTGTGCGGAATACACCGCTACCGGCCATTCTCTGGGGATCGCACATCCCCCCGGCAATCCGCTGTTAATCATGATGTTGAGAGTGGCCAGCATGGGCTTCTCCTTTTTTGAAGACATCGGTTTCAGGATGAACATTCTGATTGTCACCATAAGCGCCCTTACCGCCATGTTCATTTACCTTATTGCAGTACGGGTGATAACAGGTATGATCGGTACCCCGGATTCCAACTGGAAACGCCTGACAGTGTATATCGGCGGAATCGTGGCCGGCCTTTTTGCAGTTTTCGGAAGGACCTTCTGGTTCAGTGCCGTGGAGCAGAGTGAGGCCAACCCCTCCATGCTTGCGGTTGTGATTCCCACATGGCTTGCCCTTGTGTGGGCGCAGAGCAAACACCCAAAACGGGACATTCTGCTTATTGTGCTGACCTATGTGTCTTTTCTGGGGATTGCAATTCATATGTATTCCATGATTGTTCTCCCACCCATTTTCCTTTTTGTAATGCTAAAAGATAAAGAGAAACTAAGAGACTGGCGTTTATGGCTCACGGCAGGGCTTGTCGGAAGTGTGATTCTTGACATGCCTCTTTTCATCTGGCTGGGCAGCGCAACAGTACTGGTAACTCTCGCCATGACTTTTATAGACACAGCCAATGCGAAAAAATGGCGTTTTTGCTTCTTTTTGGCACTTTTTGCAATAGTGGGATTTTCCTCTCACCTCTACCTCCCTATCCGTTCGAATCTGGAACCGGCTATCAACCAGAATCATCCTGCAACCTGGGAAGCGTTCAGAGATTACCTTCAGAGAAAACAGTACGGTTCGGAAAGCATGTTTACCAGAATGCTCTGGCGCCGGGGAACTTTTAAAAACCAGTTCGGTATCGAGGGCCATATGGGATACGGTGGTTTCCACATCACCCAGTTTTTCAGATTCAGCGATCTTGATACCCAGAGAAGTTTGTTTGCGGATGGATTCCTCACAGGGTGGGCGAAACTTCTGGTCTACCTCATACCGACAGCTCTGATGATCTTCGCCTGGGGTTTTCTCTATAAGCGAAACAAAAAGAGCGCGATTTATCTGATCTCTCTGTTTCTGCTCACTTCCATAGGGCTTGTTCTGTACATGAACTTTGCAGACGGGACCCGCCCGGAACGGCTCGATTACGAAAGATGGGTCCAGGCCGGCAAACCGGGCCCCATGCCGACGGTTCACAGAGAGGTCCGCGTGAGGGATTACTTTTTCGGGGCGGCGTTCATGTATCTGGGCATGTGGCTGGGAATCGCAGCCAGTGCTCTCATGTACGTACTTTTCACCAACAAAGACAAATTTCTCAGAACGGCAGTTGCCCCCATGGCAGTTATTCTGTTTGCGGTTTCCCCCGCTCTGCCGCTCACACAGAACTGGGCCATCAGCTCCCGTAAGGGAGATTATATGCCCTATGACTATGCCCACAATCTTTTGATGTCGGTGGCGAAAAACGGTATCATATTCACCAACGGAGACAACGACACCTTCCCTCTGTGGGCTCTTCAGGAGGCATACGGAGTGCGCAAGGATGTCAGAGTGGTCAATCTCAGTCTTGTGAACACCCCCTGGTACATAAAACAGCTTAAAAACCAGGAACCCAAAGTTCCCATCTCCTACTCCGAGAGCCAAATCGATCTGCTGAGACCTGAGCATAATCCTTACGAACGCGATGCCCACGTCAAAATGGCCGGTCTTGACCTGGTTATACCGGGAAGACAGAAGATGAATGCACTGAAGGTGCAGGACAAGATGGTTCTCAACATTTTCAAAACGAACAACTGGAAAAAACCGCTTTACTTTGCATCCACCGTTCCGGAAAACGCCAAAATGGGTCTTGAACCGTACGTGAAACTGGAGGGGCTTGCGCAGAGGGTCATGCCCCACAAAGTAAAAGAGGATGAGAAAGTCAATGTGGACAGAACCGCTCATCTTCTGGATGATGTATTCAAATTCAGAGGCCTTGAAACCGGACGGGATTCCTTTGACAACACCTCAAGCAGAATGGTGTACAACTATGCCAACACCTATATACAGCTTGGTCTTACTTTAGACAAGCAGCTTATAGATGCGAAACGGGAAATCGGTGCTTTGGAAAAAATCGCCCAAGAGGATTCGACCAAAGCTGAGCTGCTGAAAACCAAAACTGCCCAGTTCAAGGAAATGCTTGACATGGCGATCTCAAAAATGAACGAATGCGTAAAACTGGTTCCCACCGACTGGAGACCACGTTATGTACGCCACGAGATCCTCATTGCCAACGATATGGCAAAAGAGGCCGAAAACTATGCCCAAAAGGCAGTTGAACGTTTCCCCAAAGAGCAGCGTTACAAACAGATGCTTGCCCAGGCTCTTGAAAAACAGGGAAAAAAGCAGGATGCCAACAAGGCACTGGATGGCTTGAAGTCAAGTGAAGTCGATCCTTTCACGGTGTACTATTCCATGGCGAAAAACTACGAGGAATCCGGAATGTACGACAGCGCTCTTCATGTCATGAAAAGATACGCACAGCAGCATCCGGAGGACAAACAGGCCGCTGTTCTTATAGAGCACTACAGAAATCTCAAGGAAGGTAAAGGGAGTAAAGGTGCAACCGCACCTGAAGAGGAGGCGCCTGTTCTACCCCAGAAGGATACAGTGTCAGCCAATGATTCCTGATTTTGCAGACAACGCGAGGCAATATGGGCAAGACTAAATCAAAAAGGAAGACCGGTAAAAGCAGTGCTTCAACTCAACCGGCGCCTGCGCCGGTAAAGAAGCCAATGCGCAGGAGAACCGTTTTCTGCCTTTCAGCTTTACTCTTGCTCGGCCTCACTGTCATCTATTACTGGCCATTACTGACTGCCAAGGGATTTCTGTGGAACGATTTCGTAGAGCAGAACTTCCCTTACAGACTTTTTGCCTCCAAGGCTCTCAAGCAGGGCATTTTCCCATTCTGGAATCCCTACGTATTTTCAGGCATGCCCTTCTTTGCCGATATCCAGACGGCGATACTGTATCCGTTCAACCTTCTCATGGCTCTTTTCTCCGGTTCGCAATGGCTCAGTCCCGCTCTTTTCCAAATCCAGATCGTTGCGCATATTTTCTTTGCGGGTGCATGCATGTTCCTTCTGGGCAGGGAGCTTAAACTCGGAACCGCGGGTGCATTGCTGTCATCTGTAACCCTGATGTTCTCAGCATACCTCACCACACACATTTTCCACTCGAATGTGATTCATGCTGTTGCCTGGTTCCCGCTCGTTGTTCTTCTTTTCCGGCGGATGATCATCAGGTCAAGCCTTCTGTATATGACCCTGAGTGCAGGTGTTCTGGCTATGTGCATGTTTGCAGGACACCCTCAGACTATGGTGCATATGTATTATTGGCTGGGAGCTTTTTATCTCTTTTTCTTCGGGTATCGTCTTAGGAAAAAACAGTATACCTGGAAAAGCGAGGCTGTGAAGGGGGCTCTGTTTGCAGGTATGGTTGCTCTCAGCGTCGGACTCTCTTCCGTGCAGCTTCTTCCAACCGCCAAACTGGCAGAGGAATCAAGCCGTCCGGAGGTATCCTACGAACAATCCACCATAGGAAGTCTACGTCCCTACAGACTTGTCACTCTGGCCGCTCCGAATTTTTTCGGAAAGCCGGGTGAGACCTATTGGGGCATCTCCTCAAAAGATGTTCAGCCGGGAATGCATAATTACTGGGAAACTGCGGTTTATGCCGGAATTCTCCCACTGGTTTTATCCTTCATAGCGCTTTTCTTTGTGCGAGGTTCCTTTGTAGCATTTCTCGGAATCATGGGATTGCTCTCACTTCTTCTTTCGATGGGGAACGGATTTTTCCTCTACCGGCTTGCGTTTGAATTTCTTCCTGCGCTGAGCAGTTTCCGGGTTCCTGCCCGATTCGGATTCTACTTTATCTTCTCTGTTTCCCTTCTTGCCGGATTCGGGTTAAAATTCCTTTTAGAAAACAGAGAAACACTCAAGGAACCGTCGGTGAAAAAAATCCAGATCGCCGTCGGGGCTGTAAGCGCTCTGTCGCTTCTGCTGGTATTACTATTCTCTGCCGGTGCGTTCAACTCGACAATAGCCGATTTCATCTCCTCCGGTATGGGCGCGAAAGCTGATGCAGCTCTGCAATTCGTTCAAACCAGAATCCTGCCCCAGGCTTCCAAAGCATTGTGGCTGTTCATTCTTTTCCTTCTCACATCCGGAGTACTGCTTGTTCTCAGAATCCGAGGGCTGCTTTCAGGAAAACAATCAGCTATTGGCGCTGTTGTGCTCGTCTTTATCGATCTGGCGGTTTTCGGTATGGGATATGCTTCAGACGGCAATAAAGATCCTTCCCGCGTGTTTGCGAAGAACAATCTGGTTACCCAGTTTCAGTCACAGGGCGAAGACGAATTCTTCCGTATCAATTCAAGAAGTTCCAAACCCGGCTCCTACGCAATCGGTGGAAAACACATGTTTCTCTTGAGAAACCAGGGCAGCGTACATGACTTATTTCTCACTGAAGGATACAACCAGCTCCGACTCAAGCGTCAGCTGATAAACTCAAGAGACAAAACGTTCGACATACTGAATGTCAAATACAAGATTCATGTGGACACGCAGGGCAGGATGAGTGTGGTGCAGCATCCGACCAAGCTCCCCAGAGTATGGATGGCCGATTCTTATGTGGTTGAGAAGAGAGAGGATTCCATTCTTCCGTTATTATACAAACCTGAATTTGATCACCGGTCCTCGGTTATTCTGGAACAGGAACCGCAACTGGAGGGCATCACACTGAAACCGGGTGCATGGGATGCCCGAATCACATCCTACTCTCCAAACCGGATAGATATGAAAGTCTCTTCTGAAAACGGCGGCATTCTGGTGCTGAGCGAGATTCACTACCCTGCCTGGAAAGCTTATGTGAACGGAAAAGAAACGCCTCTTTACAGAGCCAACTATGCACTGCGGGCGATTCCAGTTCCCCCGGGAGAACATGAGGTAACCTGCAGATATGAAAGCAGCGCTTTCAGAAACGGATTAATTATAACTCTGCTTTCGATTCTGATAGCTGCATCCATTATCACACTCTTTTTAAAAAAGCACAGAAAAAAGGCTGCCCTCTCTTCAAACTAGCTATTCCGGCTTGTTCCAACGGATTTTCTGCCCGGTGCAGGGAAAAATCGACTCTTTGTACCCGATTGCCCTCTCTTTGTAGCTTCGGAGGCACACTTTGTAGCGGATTTGGCACCCTTGTAACAAAAAATCGCAACCAGCAGCAATTATTATTGTTGTGATGCTCAAAGCTGCTTAATCCGCCATAAATTGATCCGCACATGCAATACCGGCATATTCATTCCAAACATTCACCAGAAAAAAACCAGCATCAAAATGCAGTCACCTTCTTTTATTTCTTTTTATCTTATATTAAAATAGGAGTAATGATCTGTACCGGCAAAAAGAATACTGCAATGCGGCCGAAAAACCCGGAAGGTGGCGCAATATGACCAGAAGTTTCTTTTTCACTCTTCTTCTCCTGAGTGGAATCTGCTATGGGGAAATCATCCCCGAGTCGAGACGGACACAATGGAAGCCCGGAGTCCCCGGGGGCATCCCCGAGGTCACCGGCCCCGTGGAGGATGTTGTCGATCACGGAGCGGACCCCGCCGGAGACAGTGATTCCAGAGAGGCATTCATCTCCGCTGTGGACGCCCTCTCCGAAACAGGAGGTGTGATTTCGATCCCCGAAGGCACCTATCTTATCACAAGTACAATCACAGTCTCGAACAACAACATCATATTCAGAGGCAAAGGTGTTGACAAGACCAAACTCCTTCATGACCATACAGGGCTCTGCTTCGAGGTCATCACCTATCAGCGGGGCGAATGGCAGGGAGTATCAGATTATCAGAAAGGATCGCGAAACGTCACAGTGGATGACGGCGGTGCATTTACAGTGGGCGAGTATGCGGAAATCAAGCAGGACAACGACCCCGAACTCATGTACACTGAAAGCAACTGGAACCAGACTTGGGCCGAAGGGGCAGCCGGTCAGGTTTTCGAAGTAACAGAAATAAACGGCAATCAGCTCACGTTCCGCAACCCTCTTCACTATGAGGTTCGCTCCGATCTCAATCCCCAGATCCGCCCCCAGGGACTGGTAACCGGGGTCGGTTTCGAAAACTTCTATATAGAACGCCTGCAGACCGGAAACAGCACCTTCCAGTTCAAAAATGCCGCATACTGCTGGATCAGAAATATTGAAAGCTATCACACCAG
Organism: Chitinispirillaceae bacterium; assembly: GCA_046546375.1. Lineage (GTDB taxonomy): Bacteria > Fibrobacterota > Chitinivibrionia > Chitinivibrionales > Chitinispirillaceae > JAEZKC01. The sequence continues at coordinate 42,851 of JBKGXV010000017.1, forward strand.
AAAATCACACGTGACCAACAATACCACCCTGGGCTGTGAATACCGGGACAGCTACTTTCATCACTCGTTCTCATACGGAGGTGGCGGAAGCGGCTACGGGGTGGAATTCGGGTATCACTCCACCGATGGGCTGTGTGAAAACAACGTTTTCGATTCACTCAGACATGCCATGATGGTTCATGTCGGAGCTGTAGGATGCGTGTTCGGCTACAACTATTCCATTAACCCCGTGCAGGGAGATGGTGAAACCGATCTTAACCAGGGATGGGTCCCTCCCGACATTTCACTTCACGGACACTGGGGACAGATGAACCTTTTTGAAGGAAATGTGGTTCAGGAAATCGGCATCGGTGATCACTGGGGGCCAATGGGACCCGGAAACACCTTTTTGAGAAACGTGGTGGAAGGTGAAGGAATTTATCTCTATGACCACTCGCATTTCCAGAATCTGGTGGGAAATATCTCCACTACCTGGAATGATGACGGTACCTCCGATCATACAATCAGACACGGAGAAAATATCGACGGGTCAGAGGTCTGGGATCAATCAATTTCTGACAGAAACATTCCGGCATCATACTATCTTGAAAGCAGACCGGACTTTTTCGATACGACAACATGGCCATTCCTGGGTACAGAGGGAAACGCCAGCAGAGAAAACCCCGCACAGCTAAGATACGAAAGCGGGTTTCTGGTTCATGCTTCACAACCTGCCGAACGCTCAATTAAAAACACCCGTTCTGATCTGAGAATTTCAAAGGGTGTGGTGACAGTTTCATTTCATACCCCTTCCCCAGGTCCGGTGCAGATTTCCCTGACAGATCTGCGCGGCCGCAGTATGATTTCTCCCGTTGACAGACATTTTCCTGCAGGAGAACACTCACTGTCATTCAAAATCGGCCATCTGGCACCGGGAATGTATGTTTACAGCATTTACACTGGAACTGCATCCCGGATTCAGACGTTTGTTTTGAAGTAGAACAGCCTACCCAAGTTCGGCACAATATAAGTGCCGGGCTTTGGTTAAGGTGGGAAAGCCCCTTTGTGATCCATATCACTGACAAAGCCCGCGCGGTAAGTTATAATTCAGCAATATCAGTCCAGAAACATTTTTTTAAACAAAAGCATGTCTCTTTGTATATTTTAAACTGTCTATATTAGAAAAGGGATCTTCACCTTGCTTTTCCCCGGAGGAGCTATGAATGCACGTCTGACAGTATTTGCCATCCTGACGCTCTTTTTATGCACGGCTTTCGGCCAGAGCTCAGACCAGGTTGCTGCCGAGGGAATCGGTATCGGCATGAACCGCAACGAGGCGCTCAATGCAGCCAAACGCGATGCGGTGGAAAAGGGAATCGGAACGATACTTCTCTCCGAAACCGAAGTGGAAAATTTCATGCTTAAGCGAGACCAGATCATTACCAAAACTATCGGTAACGTCCGCAAATACGACGTCATCTCAGAAAAAAGCACTCCCGAAGGCGGTCTGGAGATAAAGATCAAAGCCTGGCTGTCCAAAAGTTCCATGCGCGAAGATCTGGCAGCATTCCAGATTCTTCTTGAATCCATGGACAAGCCCAAGGTCATGGTCATCATAGATGAAAACAACGTGGGAAATCACCAGCCCACAAATCAGGCCGCGGAAACGGCAGTTATGAAGAACCTCAAAGATCCCTACGGATTCGAACTTGTGGACCCCAGTGTAGCTGCAAATATCAAAGCCTCAAAAACAAAAATGGCTCTTCTTGATGGAAATGCAGCCGAAGCGGCTTCTATCGGATCACAGTACGGAGCGGAAGTCATTCTCACCGGAACGGCAATCAGCCGCAAAGCCCAGAATTTGAATATCAATCTGGGCGGTATGACTTCCGTACAGGGAGAAGTCACGCTCAAAGCAGTAAACTGCACAAACGGCAGAATCATAGCCACTGAAAACGCCCGTTCATCAAAGGTACATATCAACCCGATGACCGCCGGGAATCAGGCACTGGAGAAAGCTTCCCAAAAAGCCTGCGGGAAACTAATCGATGCCATAATGAAAGACTGGAGCAATCAGCTCAACAACGGAGTATCTCTTAAAATAAGTATCAGAAATGTGGGCACTTTCAAAGTAAAGAATGCGGTTGTTGCGGCCCTTCAGACATTGGGAGGAGTAAGCAAAGCACGTGAACGGTCCTGGAATGGAAGCAGCAAGCTTCTGCAGATCGATCTCACCTACAAGGGAAACGCCAACGGGTTCGGAACAAGAGCCGACGGCTGCAAAGTGGGCAGCAGCAAGCTGGCGGTTACCGGTCTGAGCGGTTCGGATGTGACTCTTGAACTTCAGTAGAAAAAGTGTGCACATTTTCCGACACCGAATCCAAGCCCCCTTCTCCCGCTCAGCGGGTGTTTTTACAAAAGGCATGAACGGGACCGCTCCGCTCACCCTTCGACCGCGGACTGCTCAGGAGGAGCGGAACGGTCCATTGTTCCCGGAGGGGACTGCAAATCACAAAAAACAAGTATTCCCCCGACCGTAGGGGAAAGGTTTTAAATAACTATCAGTATAATGGAATATCAATGAACGGACAGCGCAAAATCACACGTACAGTAAAAGTCAGAGATGTTGCTATAGGCGGCGGTAATCCCGTTGTTATTCAGTCCATGGCCAATACCAGTGCCCACGATGTGGAGGATACACTGGAGCAGATAAAGAAGCTTCAACATGTGGGATGCCGGATTGTGAGGCTGGCAGTTCCGGACAAAAAAGCTGCAGAGGCGTTCAGAAAGATACGCTCCAGAACAGATGTCCCTCTGGTGGCTGATATTCATTTTGATTACCGTCTGGCGATAGAAGCTATAAAGGCGGGAGCGGACAAGATCCGTATCAACCCTGGAAACATAGGCAGTCACGAACGGGTGAAAGCCGTTATGGAAGCTGCCCGGAAAGCCGGCATTCCGATCCGCATAGGAGTCAATTCAGGTTCGCTGGAAAAAGAACTGATCAGAAAGTACGGTGGTCCCTGTGCCGAGGCACTGGCCCAAAGCGCACTCAACTATATATCCCTCTTCGAAAAAGAGAATTTCACAGACATAGTGGTATCCATCAAGGCCAGCGATGTCGTCACCACGATCAAAGCCTGCAGGACTTTAGCTCAAAATACCGATGTACCCCAGCATATAGGAATAACCGAATCGGGAACTGTGCGCAGCGGGTCTATCAGGTCCGCGGTAGGGCTTGGAACGCTTCTGGCCGAAGGGATCGGGGATACCATCCGGGTGTCACTTGCGGGAGACCCGGTTCAGGAGATTTTCGTGGCCAAAGAGATCCTCAAATCGCTTGATCTTCTCAAAGGACCGGTTGTTATAGCCTGTCCCACCTGCGGGAGAACACAGATCGATGTGTCCTCACTTGCCCAGCAGGTGGAAAAGCTGGTTTCAGAGTTTGATTACCCGATGAAAATAGCGGTCATGGGGTGTGTGGTGAACGGGCCGGGAGAAGCCCGCGATGCCGATATAGGAATTGCCGGAGGCAAAGGTGAAGGGCTTATATTTGTAAAGGGAAAGCCGGTTCTGAAAGTTCCCGAAGACAAACTGCTGTCAGCACTGGATGAGCAGATCAGAAAAACCATGGACAATCGAGGTCCCTGAACCACAGCCCTCACTAAAAGGGAAATAATCTCTTGAAAAACCAGCATTAATCTGAACAGGCTTTTGCATCGGAAAATTCAGAAATAACCTGAAAACCACCAGACCTGCCACAAACTACACCCCACCTATCGCAAACACAGACAAACGTTTTATATTCTCCACTTCTCCCTTATCCATTAATCTTTTCCGGAAGGAATGGTCAGAAGCTGGTCCTCTGAAAGGAGTACCTGTTCAAGATCACTGTAGGAGATGTTCTGGACAACACCATCGCCTTTCATCGCCAGATGTGCGGCAAGTGCGCAGGACTGCCCCAGAATCATGAAAACCGGTTCCATTCGGATGGAACCATAAGCTATGTGACTTGCCGAAACGCAGACAGGGACCAGAAGATTGGTGCACTCCTGACGCCTGGGACGTACTGCTCTGTAAGGGATACGAAGCGGTTCAAGCGGCGCTATCTTCACATTCCCCTCATTGACCACCCTGCCTGCCTTCACCACCCGTTTGCAGTTGTGTGAATCCATTTTATAGGAGGCCAGACCGACGGAATCCTCCGGCCTGAAGCGGCTCAGACAGTCGTGTTCTGTAATCACATAATCCGAAACCATTCTGCGCGCCTCCCGTATATAAAGCTGAGGAGGCCAATTACCGGTATGACTGAACTCATCTGCAGCCAGTCCCCATTCCGATGTGATCCTTCGCACCCCCTCCGGCACACTCTTATCGTTGGCCAGAAAATAGAGAAGTCCGGCATGATAGGATAAATGATCCTGATAGATCTTCTCTCTTGTTTTGTAGTCCCCGCTTGGCCAGTCGTAGTTGCCACCTATATAGTCGGAACTCACTGCTCCCCAGCTGTTATGATCTGCTTTGTTGTTGGGCAAAGGGCGATTGAGATCAAAAAGGTCAAAAACTCCCGCATTGATATAACGCCTGAGCAGTTCATATTTCTCCGGATCGTAATCGCTGGGTTTCTCAAAGGGTACCAGAATATCTTCATCCCTGGTAAGACACAGCCTGAAATTGTAGGCCTGAATAAGCCCGTCACCCTGCCCCTGAACTCCAGGAGCCATATCACTTACACCATATATTAAACCGCTTAAGGGGTCACCCGGCTTTCTGAAAGGGTCCACGAAACGCAGGAAATTATGATGATCATGCCCAAAGTGCACACCATTGAACTCCTCATCATATTCGCTGCTCGATTCTCTTCCCACCACATAAGTAATCCCGGCCATGGCCATGAGATCCCCCTCGTAGGTGGCATCGATATACTGTTTGGCCCTGAACATGACCCCATCCTCAGTCCCCAGAGCAGTTATCTGCTGACCGCTTTTTTCCACTCTGGCCAGACGGTGTTCCAGATAGAGGGTGATGTTTTCGTGTGTGAGCCAGCTGTGCAGCACCTCTGAGGCCACGTGGGGCTCAAAAAACCACTGCTCGCCGGTGCCGTAGAATGTACCCAGATCCCGGTAGAATTCTCTGGCCAGTCCTCCTATCACGTGTCTGTTGCCGGTATCGGTGGCGCCCAGTCCGGATGTGGTCATACCCCCCACGAATCTGCTGAACTCAAGCAGCGCCACTTTGTACCCCAATTGTGCCGCCTGAAGTGCGGCGGTAACTCCTGCCGCACTTGCCCCGTAAATACAGATATCGCAGTGAACAGTTCCCGGCCGGTATGGTTCCTTAAGAGGATAGTAATAGGACGGTTTCGCACTCATAACCCTTCCCTCTTATGTCTGATTCAATCCTGCTGCAGAACAGGATTGACCGCAATATCGGTGCCATTCGTGTATGAAAATCACCCGGATCTG
>JBKGXV010000018.1:0-46382 GCA_046546375.1 Chitinispirillaceae bacterium
AAAAATCCTGAAAAACCCGGGGATCTGCAAGGCGGCTTCGGCAGGACACAGTCCGCGGGGATTATGGCACACATCGGTAATGCACACGGACGACATTCTGCCGGTATGCATACCGGCGTTCCCGGCACGGATTTTGCAGTTTTCAGGACGATTGCACCTTCAGCAAAGGATATGCCCATGCTTTTCTTCCTCTTGAGCGTTGTCATTCTGGTTCTGGCCGCCATCCCATTGACAAAAGCCATCTTCGGAAAAGAGCAGCCCGGAAAAGATCAGATCAAAAGAGCCTACCGGGGTGGGATAATCCTGGGAGCGGGCATAGTGCTTCTGACCGCCTTCTGGTTTCTGCTCCAGTTTCTCACTGACTACTACTGGTTCTCCCAGCTTGATTACTCAAAGCGATTCCTCACCGTGCTGTGGTCGAGACTGATTCTTTATGCGGGAGGAGCCGCATTCGCGGGCATTTTCCTCTACATCAACTACGCGATGATCCGCAAAGGCCTGGGTTACAGAAAAAACGGCTACGGAATCTACGCCATTATAGCCGCGGCCCTGATACTCGGTTTCTGGCCCGCAAACCTCTGGAACGAAATACTTCTTTTAATAAATCAGGTACGGTCACCCGTTGAGGACCCCATATTCAACCAGTCGGTATCTTTCTACCTCTTTTCTCTTCCGATCTATTCGGCAATCGTGGGCTGGGCGGTAGTGGTGCTGTTTGCATCCTATGCGGTGGTCACCGCAGTGATCGCAGTCAAATATTCCCAGCAGGAAAACCTCTACTGGCTCAGGGGCAACCGGAAAGTGGTGGGGCATTATCTCTTTCTCACGGGACTTTTCTCTCTTGTACTGGCAGGTTATTTCCTTCTGCAGGTGTTTTATCTTCTGTATTCAAACGACACCGCCGTGATCGGTGTGGGGTATACCGACTTTCATGTAACCATCTACGGGTTCTATGCAGTAGCCGGGGCGTTTCTCATAGCGGCTGTGCTGTTTTTCGCGGGAATTTTCTCCCATTCTCTGCAGAAACGGGTGTTTTTTCTTTCCCATACAGGATCTCCCACAGGTAAAAGTTTCATTCTGCCGGGAGCGATTCTGGGTGTAATGGCTCTGGGGCTGTGGCTTGTTCCTTTTCTGATGCAGAATCTTGCGGTAAGTCCCAACGAAATCACTCTGGAGAAGCCTTTTCTGCAGAACAATATCGAATTCACTCGTCTGGGCTACAATATCAGCCAGGAGCGGGTGGAGGAAAGCCTTTATCCGGTGGGCGACGAGATCACCACTTCGGTAGTGGAGGACAACGAATCGACTCTGGACAATGTGCGTCTCTGGGACTGGCGGGCTCTGGTAGAAAATCTGCGTCAGCAGCAGGAGATCAGGCTTTATTATGCATTCAACGATGCGGACATCGACCGCTATCATCAAAACGGCGAATACCGCCAGATGATGGTCTCGGTGCGCGAACTGGACAAAACGAATCTGGATCCGCGGTCGAGAAACTGGGTGAGTCTCAAGCTCAAGTACACTCACGGTTTCGGGGCGGTAATGGTTCCCGCCAATGATATCCTCCCCACCGGCGGTCCCAATATGGTTATAAAGAATATCCCTCCCGAAAGCGATCTGGAAAACATTCAGATCACCCAGCCCCGCATCTACTACGGGGAGCTTACAAACGATCAGGTGTATGTGAAAACCACTGAATCGGAATTCGACTATCCGCAGGGTGATCAGATCGTCACCAATTTTTATGACGGAGAGGGCGGAGTCTGGATGGGTTCGCTCTGGAGAAGATTTCTTTACGCATTGAGGTTTGATGATTACCGTCTTCTCATATCGGGGTATTTCACCGATGAATCCAGAGTGATGTTCCGTCGCAACATTGTGGAGCGTGCGCAGACACTTCTCCCCTTTCTGCAGCTGGACAGAGATCCCTACCCGGTAATCACCGATCAGGGGCGTATAGTATGGATTATTGACGCCTACACTACTTCCAGCATGTACCCTTACTCCCAGAGATACCAGGGACTGCTGCCACAGTTTTCAGGCAACAACTACATACGAAATTCGGTCAAAATAGTGGTCGATGCCTTCCACGGAACTGTCGAACCGTATGTGATCGACACCTCCGATGTGATCATCTCCAGCTACCAGAAGATTTTTCCGGGGCTGTTCAGAAGTTTCGAGCAAATGTCTCAGAATCTCAAACGGCACATACGCTACCCTGCGGACTACTTCACAATACAGAGCGAGATCTACACCGCCTATCATATGGTCAACACAGAAACATTCTATCAGAGAGAGGATCTGTGGGAATTTGCAACCGAGAGGTACCGGGAGCAGTTCCAGCTGGTCACTCCCTACTATGTCATGATGGAGTTTCCGGGCTCCGATTCGGTGGAATTCGCTCTGATAAATCCCTTCACTCCCAGAAACAGAAATGTGATGAACGGATGGATGGCGGGACGAAGCGATGTTCCCAATTACGGCAAACTGACAGTATATCCCATTCCCAAGGGGCAGCAGGTGTTCGGGCCCAGGCAGATCGAGTCCCGCATAGACCAGAACAGTATCATGTCCCAGGCCATTACACTCTGGAGTCAGCAGGGTTCCGAGGTGATCAGAGGGAATCTGCTGGTGATACCTCTCTTTTACAGTGACACTCTTCATATGATGTATGTCGAGCCGCTCTATGTCCAGGCCCAGGATGCCCGGCTTCCGGAGGTGAGGCGGGTAATTGTGGCCGATCAGGCGCGGGTGCTGTGGGCTGAGATGTTCGATAGTGCCATAGAAGCCTTGGCTCAGCAGGTGGAAGCTCTTCCGGAGGAGGCACCTGAGCCGGGAGTAGCACCGCAGGAGGCGATTGATGTCGAGCGGGCACGGGCGCTTCTTCAGGAGTTGAGGAATCTGGCAGCGGAGGGACGGTTTGCTGCTGCAGGTGAGCGGTTGGAGGAACTCTCGGGGCTGCTTGAAGATGCCGGACAGTAGCCCGGTACCAGCTTCCGAGAGGTTTGAACGGCTGGGTACTTTCCCGGAGCCGAGGCCGCCAATTATCTTACTACTCTGTGGATACATTTACTACCAGGGAGGCATCAGTGATTACAGCAATAGTAATGATGAAAGTACAGCGGGATAAGGTAAACGAGGTGGCTTCGAAGCTGGCTGCCATGGAGGGTGTGAGCGAGGCCTATTCCGTGGCGGGCCGCTATGATCTCACGGTTATTATAAGGGTGAAGGATTCAGACGCTCTTTCTGAGCTGGTAACCGAAAAGATGCTCAAAGTGGATGGTATAATCGAATCGGAAACTCAGCTGGCTTTCAGAGTCTACTCCCGTCACGACCTGGAAAGCATGTTTTCCTTGTAGCGGGAATTCATGAGCTCAAACCGGGAGATCTATACGGAATTTGTCAGAAGCGTGTATGCCCGCGGGCAGACAAAAAAGATCAGCCGCTTTGTCGCCTTCCGTCTTGTGGAACACCAAAAGGGAATCTTTCCTCCCACCATTGATGGACTGGTGAATTGGGTCAGAAGCCTGAGAGGATCGTTGAGCAATTTCAGAGTGTAGATCCTGCTCCGATCTGATTACACCGGAGCAGGAATTCGTTTATGTTTCACGACCGACTCTGTTTACAACGAAACGAAGTGTTATTCCAACAATTCTGCATCCGAATCCGGTACAGATACATTCACCGGTTCTGCTTCATTCCCATTATCGGAAACAGGATCTTTGTGTGTTTGTGAAGGTTGAGAAGATTTATAGGCAGTTTCCAGTCTCAGCTCATTTTCAAACTTATCTGCCCATTTTTGGAATGCCCCATCTCCTGTCTTTTCAAAAGCCAGTTCTGCATACTGCACAGCCTCATTCACATTCTTCTCGACATATCTCTTATGAAGCATCAGATTGTAAAACGCTTCTTTGACATTCTGTTTTTCATAACGGTTCCAAACATCGACAGCTGCCTGCCAATCACCTTTTTTTGCTGCCGTAAGAGATTTTCTGAAGTCACCATCGCCCTTGATTGTAGCAAGCGCATAACTGGCACTTACCTTTGTGGGAACGAAGGTACATATGAATTCCTCATTGATTTCATTTACAAGAGTTTTGAGAACTTTGCCTTTATCCGGTACTTTTGAAAGTGCTTCATTTCTGTTGCCCGCGTTTGCTGAACTGGAATAAGTTTCTTCCAGATCCACAGTTTTCATGACTTCTCCACTGCGGGGGTCCACAAACCGATAACTGACAGACAGGCGGCCCTTACATTCAGCCTGATAGGAGGTATGGTAATTTCCGTCACGATCAGTATAGGAGTTATTCTTCACATCCCGGCTGACATCATAATGATCAATATTTCCGGTAATCAGCATTTCTATGGAAGAATCATTCTTGGCAATACTTCTGTCAAAGATCTTGAATTTATTTTTTCGGGATAATTTTCCGGAGAGATCATCTGCTATGACAAGCGACAAGGAATTAGTCGTATACTTTTTCTCCAGGTAACCCCAAAGCGACCAGGTAGCACCCAGAGTCCCCTCCTTGAAAGGCAGAACCGAAACATTTCTGATATGGTTGAAACTAGTTTCGGGAAACTTAGTATACGTCAAAGTAACATCCGCACTTCCCCCTCCCGAAAGAAGAGAATTGATAACAGAACACCCGTTCATCATCACCAATGCAGAAACAGTACAAAGAAACGCTTTTCTCATTTTTCTACTATTCCTCTCAAAGTTCAAATACATAGGACAGATTGAAAACCAGACCCTGAGGAGATATGTTCACTTCATCAGTCCTCTCCCCCTCCATTTCAAATACCACACTTTCTGAATCCATCTCGAGAGATTCTGTAATGATTTCATCAATATTATCATAAGAATCTCCTGTAAAACTGAAACTGGGAGTCAATGAGGAAAGATGCACCTGATACCCCCCTCCCAGCATAAGAAGTCCTTTTTTATAGACCCGGAAATAAAGATTGATCTCCGGACGCACGACATTATGAAATGAAGACATGGCTATATCCAGCTCATTATCATAAAACCATCTGTCATTTATTTCTATATATTTGTGATCCACGGGAACATTGCCCATTTCCACAGTCGACCACCCGAAAACAATATCCGATTTGGCCTGAAGCCATATTTTGTCCTTGAGAACAGCCTGATTATAGCCAAGTCCCAGAGCCATACCCATCATTGAAAACGTACCGAACTGACCGTCAAATGCAAGCGCTAAATGAAGTTTACGCTGAACACTGCTTTCCAGATTCAGTCCGAATCCCCAGCTGCCTTTGGCTTTTGCCAAGGCCAGTCCTTCAATACGGGTAGTATCCTCATCGAAAAACGAGGATTCCTGGTCAATAAACGTGAACTCGTATGGCCTGTCATCCCCCTGCAGGGTACGCATACCAGACTGAATCCGGAACTGTGCCCCTGGTACTCCACTGATAGTCACTCCGGAAGCTTTGGTTCCCTCCCCGTCACTTAGCGGCTCAGGTACCCCTTCCGCAATGGCCGATACAAAACAGATTGCAAGCAACGCCAAGGTCTTATGCATTACAAAGCGCCTCCTTAATAGTATGATGAACCATTATCAGAGGCTTTACAGCTTCTGATAATGAATTGGTCGGAACATTCGGACAAGTGATCAGACCAGCAATCACCGGAAGTTCCATAATAGCCTAGAAAATATACCCCGTATCAGGATGAAACAAGTCTGTGCATCAGATAAAAATCGGCGAGTGTAATCATGAGTGGTAAAGCAGTCTAAGCAGATCAACAGTTGAGCCTCGAAAAAAACAAATTTTCTAAGCTCAACTGTTTATTTTCAGTCCTGAAGACGACGTTTTAAAATTTCCAGAAACTTTTTTACATCCCGGGTGGAATCAAGCTTGTAATCGGCAAAACTGGGTTCACCATGATTACCCACCAGAACACTGATACCCCAATCCTTTATCTCTCTGAATGCGTCCTCGTCGGTTATGTCATCACCGATGAAAAGAGGCAGAGCATTTCCCTGAGGGAACAGTTTGGTCATAATCCATTCCACCGCCTTTCCCTTGTCCCAGGGCAGATCAGGCCTGAATTCGATCACTTTTTTACCATAGGTGAGTTTCAGATCCGGGTAAGCGGAAGCTATCTCCTGGACAGCTTTTTTGACCCGTTCCACATTCTCATCCGAAACCTGACGGTAATGGATGGCGAGAGCGAATTTCTTGCGCTCCACCAGAGCCCCCTCTATTCCGGAAAGAATGCCTTCACAATCCTTTTCCACCCCGTCTATGGAAGCCACCCGTGCCTTGGCTTCGTCAAGCTCCATTGAGGTATTTTGCGGAGTGACGATTTCAAAACCGTGACTTCCTGAATAGTAAAGATTATCCAGATTGACCAGATTTCTCACATCACGCAGGTCACGACCGCTTACGACCGCTACTCGTGTAACTTCCGAAAGCGAACCGACCGAGTTACGCATTTCTTCGGACATGATGGCGAGCTCAGGCCTCTCCACAATGGGAGTGAGAGTTCCATCATAGTCCAGAAGTGCCATAATTTCATGAGCATCGAATTTTGAGCTCAGATCATCAAACCTCTCCAGTGCAGAAGGGATCTCCTCAAGACTCCGTTTCTGCTGAGGCCCGACGGGAAGCACCTCCGTAAGCTGTGCCACCACCATGTCAGCGCCGTTTTTGAGCAAAAGCTCACTGCTCTTTCCGTCTCTTGAAACACCAACCACCAGAGCGAAATCACCTTTTCTTCCCGCCTCCACACCTGCGGCAGCATCCTCCAGCACTATAGACTCTGAAGGCTCTACCCCCAGAAGTTTTGCAGCGAACAGGAATGTGTCCGGCTCGGGCTTTCCCTTGAGATTGTTACGTTCGGCATCGGTTCCGTCCACTATGGTGTCAAACAGATGGGTGAGCTTGGCGTAACGAAGCACTTCGCGGCAGTTTTTACTGGCACTTATCACTGCAACTTTCAGATCTGAGCTGCGCCACTTGTGAATCATCTCCACTGCATCATCAAACACATGAACGCCTTCTTCACTCAGCAGGGAATGGTACATCTCGTTTTTCAGATTTCCCACTCCGCATACAGTCTCCGCACCCGGTTCATCATCCTTGTCTCCATAGGGAAGCTTTATTCCTCTTGATTTAAGAAAAATCATGACGCCTTCATAACGGGGCCGTCCATCAATGTATTCCTTGTAGTCGAAACCCGGATCCATGGGCGTGTACGATTTTCCGGTTTTTTCTGAATGCGTCTGGAGAAAGGAATCGAACATCCGCTTCCAGGCTTTGGTATGAAGCGCCGCAGTACTGGTGACAACTCCATCAAGATCAAGTAAAACCGCTTTGATTCTGCTGAGCTTTTTACTCATAAACAATCCCTTCTAAAATCCGTTACTTCTCCGTTCATCAGAGAGTTATACACCCGATGAACAGAATGACACTGTTTATTTTTACAATTTGAACTCTTTAGTTTCCTTCTCCCTGAAAGTAAACTCTTCTCCCTCTACATTAAGCTTGACAGGATTACCCCAGCCTTTTTCAAAAGACACTTTCAATTTTTCATGATCCAGAGTGATGGAAATCCAGTGACTTCTGTATCTGATCCGCTGGCGGATCTCAGAGATGCTCTCCGGAAGCTGGGGGGTGAAATAGAGCACATCGTTGCGTATCTCAAGTCCGGTATAACAGCGCTGAACCATATCCACTGTGCCGGCCATAGCACCGAGGTGAATTCCCTCTGAAGTGGTTCCCCCCTGTACATCCTCGAAATCGGAAACCAGTGCATGAGTGAACACATTCCAGGAACGGTTCCGATCGGACCGGGACAGAACCCAGGAAAACACCAGCCGACTCAGAGTGGAACCGTGAGAAGTGCGCTGTCTGTAATAATGGATCATTCTGGGAATATTTGACGGATCAAAGGAATAGCGCATCTGTTTGAATCTTTCGGTCAGTTCATCGGCGGAAAACAGATAAAAAAGCATAAGCACGTCAGCCTGTTTGCTTGCTTTATACCTGTCAACGGAATCGTTTTCGCTTTCCAATACTCTGTCAAGCCGGATGTTTTCACCGTATTTCTCCCGGTACTTGTCCCAATCAAGCTCTTCCAGTTTATCGTATCCCTCGAACTGTTCTATTGTATCGCCCACAAAGGGTATGTACATGCTGTTGCTGATCCATTCCCACCTATTAAGCTCCTCATCATCGATTTCCAGATCCTCACAAAGCTCCCTGCCCCGATGCTCATCCAGGATATTCAAAGTGTCAAGAGCCCTGAGCACTACCCAGGCGGCCATGAAATTGGTATAGGCATTATTGTTGATACCGGGTTTCTGCGCACCCGGATAGGCAGTGTGATACTCATCGGGACCTATCACACCGTGAATTTCAAACCGCTCCCGTTGAGGATTGTAACGGGCGATGGAAGACCAGAATTTGGCAATTTCGAAAATGACTTCCGCACCGAAATAATAGAAAAAGTCCTTGTCGTCTGTTACCTGGAAGTATTGCCATATGTTGTAGACAATCGCCACATTCACATGTCGCTGCAGATGAGTCACATCCGGTACCCAGCGCCCGGAAGCGGGATTGAGGTGAATCCTCTGATTCTCTTCCCGACCGCTGCTTCCGCTCTGCCAGGGAAACATCGCTCCCCTGTATCCGGCCTGTCTGGCCATGTGTCTGGCCTCATCCAGGCGATGATACCTGTAAAGGAGAAACTCACGAGTAAGAAGCGGGTTTCGCAGATTGAGATAAGGGAACACGAAAAGCTCATCCCAGAGGATGTGCCCCCGGTAGGCCTCGCCGTGAAGTCCCCTGGGAGGAATACCCACATCCAGCTCATAAGTGTTGGGAGAGGCAGTCTGGAGTATATGGAAAATATGCAGATGGACAAGAGTCTGGCTGCGCGGATCGCCCCCCACCTTCACATCGAAACGTTCCCACAGATGTCTCCAGGCCTTGTGATGTGTGTTCAGAAGTTCTTCAATGTCTCCCACCCTCTCCACTGTTTTACAGGCGGCAAGCGCGGGTTCACTTATGGCCACATCCTTTATGGTGTATATGGAGGCGATCTTTTCCACCCTTACCGGATAACACTCCTTGACCTCGAAGGTAAGCTCCTGGGCAATGTACCCCTCATCGGATACAGTTTCCCGCTTATGGGGCACTATATCCTCACCTTCGAACACATTGGTTCTTACCGCCTGGGACATGCGCAGATGTGACTGCCGTGTCTGCACCTCGAGATAAATCCCGTCCTCGGAGACCTGCCCGGTGCCCAGAGGCTCAAGGTGATTGGAATTAAGCGCCCGGTAGCGCTTCACCCCGCTGTTTTCGACCGTGCCGTCAATGGCACTGTGCACCGTCACCTGCCCCGACCAGTTCTGAGGGGTGAGAACCCATTGGATACCTGCCGTATGAGGAGCGTTCATATGCACGAAACGGGTTGTTTTGAGGCGGGTGATGCGATCGTGATCATCTTTGAACTTGATGTCGCACTCAAGTACTCCCCTGCCCATATCCAGAATCTGTTCATATTCGAGAATATCTGCCTGATCAAGAGAGAACCACTCCCCGTCTGCGATTCTGAAGGTGAGAAGAAGCCAGTTGGGCCAGTTTACAAGGTCCTCGTTCTCGACCACCTCTCCTGAGACCTTGGTCTTGAGCCGGTTGTAGCCTCCGGCCATATAGGTTCCCGGGTAATGACTGTCACCGGCCCGGGAGCTCTCATGCGCCCCCCGGGTTGCAAAGTAGCCGTTTCCCAGAGTTGTGAGCGTCTCCCTAACTGTTTCGTTTTCCGGTTCATAACCGCTGTAGGTGATTACAAAGGTGTTTTCATCTTCCATTTCCCACTTTACTCCTTCTTATCTTTTCAGATTGAGAATGAAACAGCAGCCACACATGCCGTCTGCCCGGTATTTTAAGCGCTATATTCCGTTCAAACAACTACAAGCAAGCTCCATGCCACAGCCTGCGTTTCCTGCACGGATTTTGCTCTGATATACCCGGATACCGTTTTTTTCAGCTGCCGCAAAAAGGAGAGGACATGAGTATACATGAAGATCCCATTTCAATCATACGCCGGAACGCAACCGAAATACTCGACCAGCCGGATGATTACGACCAACTGCTGGATGCGGTCGGCGACTCGCGCTTTGTGCTGATCGGTGAGGCCACTCACGGAACCCACGAGTTTTACCGCGACCGGGCACGGATTACCGCCCGGCTGCTGGAGGAGAAGGGGTTTGCGGCAGTGGCGGTGGAGGCTGACTGGCCCGATGCCTACCGTGTAAACCGTTATGTGAGGGGGCTGGGAGATGATCCTGATCCGTTCAAATCCCTGAATGACTTCAAAAGATTCCCCAGGTGGATGTGGCGCAATACGGAAGTGGTGGAGTTCATCACGTATCTGCGCAATTTCAACCTGAACAAGAATCAGGAGGAGATGGCCGGGTTTTATGGACTGGACCTCTACAGTCTCTATGCCTCCATAGACAAGGTAATAGACTATCTGGATGATGTTGATCCCGAAGCGGCCCGGAAGGCGCGTCAGCGCTACAGCTGCTTTGAACAGTACGGCCCCGAAGCGGAAACCTACGGAATGGCCATGAGCTATGTCACTGACGACTGCCGCAGGGAGGCCGCAGCACAGCTTGAGGAACTGAGAGCCAGAGGCATGGAGTATGTCAAACGTGACGGATTCGCTCACAAAGAGCAGCAGTTCTATGCCGAGCAGAATGCCAGACTCGCACAGGATGCCGAGGAGTACTACCGCACCATGTTCTCAGGCAGAGTATCAAGCTGGAATATGAGAGACAGACACATGGCGGACACCCTGGAGGCCCTGGCAGAGCATATCAGTCAGTACAGAGAACCCAAGATAGTGGTATGGGCCCATAATTCCCACCTGGGAGATGCCAGGGGAACAGAGGTAAGCCGCTACGGGGAGCAGAATGTGGGTCAGCTTGTAAGAGAACGCTATGGAGAGCGGGCGTATCTGATCGGTTTCTTTACCCACTCGGGAACCGTTTCTGCCGCTTCCTCCTGGGGGGGAGATGTGGAGCGCAGAAACATACGTCCCTCCATGGTGGAAAGCTACGAGAATCTGTTCCACAGAAGTACTCTGCGCTCCTTTTTTCTCAATCTTCGGGACAACGACTCTCTTTCCTTTCTGGAACGTGAACATATGCAACGGGCAATAGGAGTCATCTACATGCCCCAGACCGAGCGGCAGAGTCACTACTTCACCGCCTCGCTTCCCAAACAGTTCGACACCATAATTCATTTCGACCAGACCAATGCGGTGCAGCCGCTCGAGAAAAATGCCGGTTGGGAGGAGGGAGAACCTCTGCCGGACACCTACAGAAGCGGATTGTAATAAAAACATATTCAACCTCAAGCGAAAGGATACATCATGAAAGTGAAGGAAGTCATGACACCCAGCGTGCAGACACTTGGATCAAACTATACACTTCTGGATGCGGCCAGAAAGATGCGCGATCTCAATGTGGGTGCGATACCCATAAACGAAGACGGCTCAATTGTGGGAATCATCACCGACAGAGACATTGTGGTGCGGGCCATTTCCGAGGAGCTCAATCCGGCAAACACTTCGGTACGGGAGATCATGTCAAGCAGGGTGCTTTCCTGTTCCGATGATGCGCAAGTGGAACAGGCGGCACAGCTTATGGAGGAGCACAAGGTGCGCAGACTGCTGGTGAACGACAGAACCGGAAAGGTGGTGGGAGTCTGCTCACTTGGCGATCTGGCAACTCATGTCCAGAAAGAGCTCTCGGGGGAAATCATAAAGGATGTTTCCGAACCCAGCTCCCCGTCTCTTTCCTGATATGCAAACGGCACGGTTTTGCGCAGAACCGTGCCGTTTCACTCTGGCCAGCGGAAAACTATTCAGGTCTTGATAATCACTTTTCCTCTGCAATGATGCGTTTCAAGGTATGCAAAAGCCTCTCTGGCGGTATCAAGCTCGAATTCCCTGTCGATAACCGGTTTTATTCCCTTGGCTCCGATGTATTCAGAAAGACGGGAGAGTCTTTGGGGGTTGACAACGGTGTGCTGATAAAGAGCATTGACTTTATGCTCTTCGGCCAGCTTCTCATCAGGACTTTCCAGCATCGAATTTATGACACCGCCCTCTTTCAGGACCCGAAAGGAGCGCCTGTAGGTCTCCCCGCCCACTGTATCCAGTACGGCATCGTAGTCTTGGATCTCCTCATCAAACTCCTGCTTTTTGTAATTGATGACTTTATCCGCTCCCAGGCCTTTTACCAGATCCTTTTCTTTTTTGGAAACAGTTGTAGCCACCTTGGCTCCCATTGCCTTGGCCAGCTGAATCGCCAGGCTGCCGATCCCTCCGGCACCTCCGTGAATCAGAATTTTCTGTCCCTCTTTGAGCTGAATCTGTTCGGTCAGAGCCTGAACGGCACTCGATCCTGTAAGCGGAAGCGCCGCAGCTTCGTAGAAGTAAACATCGGGTTTGAGATGCATGTTTTTTCTGTTGCAGGCAGTGAACTCGGCCAAAGCCCCCGACCCTCCGTTCATTATAAAGGAACTGCCAAACACCTGATCTCCCGGCTTGAGGTCGGTGACCTCGCTGCCCACATTGACAACTATACCGGCGAAATCCCCTCCCAATGTGAAAGGAAACGCTCTTTTCACCGCCCCCTTCATATTCCCCTGACGGAATTTCCAATCTACCGGGTTCAGACTTGCCGCATGCACCTCCACCAGAACCTGCGAATCAGTTATGGAGGGCATATGCACCTCATCTGAGACTTCAATAACTTCCGGACCACCATACTGATGTATCTGTACCGCTTTCATTGTCTTCTTTCCCCTTCCAGTTGAATCAACACGCGAGGCCAGAATCTATAGTCAGAAACGTTTTGTTATCTAAAGTCAGAAGCCCTGGAGCAAAAAGTATGAAATGGCGGTCCCTTTTCGGATCCGCCATTTTCAGAATCATTCCCACTCACCCCTGAAAAGAGGTTTTCTGGGTCTTTTTTCCCGATCCATTTTCAGATCGGTGTAGATATCCGCAGTCTCAATTCCTTCATTTTCTCTTCTGATCTGAGCACCCAGTTCCTCTTTTATATTGTCCGATGCTGCAACCAGAACAAACTGGGTACCCTCGAAATCGAGGAATCCGGGAGGGTCCACCTGTGAAAACCGCCTGCCTCTGAACTTCTCCATCAGCTCCGCGGGATACTCCGCCTGCTGACTGGAAGAGATTCCCATACTTCTGGGTGAAGGTTTGTCCGGGTTTTTCACCGTGATCACGTAACTGGCCTGATCTTCAATATTGAGCTCCTCCTGCACCCGGGAGGGTTTCTTGGGCAGCTCGAGCACATAAGCCAGATGAGTATGTCCTTTGTGAAGTATAATTTTATAGACACCTTCACCGGCAGGACGAGCCATTTCCACAGTGCGTTCACCACGGGTTTTGGTGCTGTACTTCTCCTCTCCCAGCTCGTCTCTGATCTGCTCAGGGGAACTCTTAACCGAAGTAACATAACCCCAGTACCTCTGGTGTCCCGATTCCTCCGGCTCTGGAAGCTCCTTTTTTCCCACTACAGCCATCCGGTACTGCTCCTGCTGATCGGGACTCATCACCATGTAGAATCTCTGAATCTCGGATTCACTTTCCGGATGCTTTGCTCCGACTTTGGGGCGGTAGAAAAAGTAGATACTTCCCCTCTCCAATGTTTTCACGTTTTCCTCCTGAGCCATGCAACCTCCTGAAAAAGAAATGTAATTCGCCCCCCTCTGTCAGCCTGATGCAACAGAGGGGCCAATGTTCAGCAAGATTCCATCTCCTGAGCACTCCGTGCACAACATGAACACTCCCGTCTTATCCGAAATCACGCTTCTATGATTATCTTACGGGAACGGTTCACCCTCAACAGGAGACGTGAACATGACCAGAGCCTCGAAAATTCGTCTGATGAAAGGTGAACGAGGCCTGTTCAGAAACCCTAAAGAGCATGCTTTTGGAATATTCTTCCAAAATCAGCCATTCACTATCCGGAGGTATCCTGGGGCATGGTATCCTGTACCATTTCCCGGCACATGTCCATCATCTGCCTCATCTGATTCAGCATCTGCTGCATCTGCTCCTCACTGAGCTCGATTGTGGCGGTCTGTTTTCTGGAGAGGTTCTGATCATATTTCACCAGACGATTTCCGATAACCACCAGAAAACCTCCATCCTGGGTAGGATACACTCTTGGTCTCATAAGCATGGAACAGGCACCCATTCCCTGCCCTCCTCCCATCGGTGGACACTGCATATGAGGTCCTCTCTGAGGCATACGGGAGGTGTCGGGCGGCTGAGCGAAGGAAGAGGCGAGAAGAAAGCTTGTTGCCAGCAGCAGAATCGCGAATTTTCTGATCATGACCGAGCTCCTTTGCTTGAGGTGAATGAAAGGCTTAGGCATGTCTGTTCCGAAAAGAAAGCAGCAAAAAGCGGACCTGCGCGGTCTCTGCGAAAGATCAGCAAGCCGAACCGAGACCCCGCCACCTCGTAAAACTGACTGGAGAAAAATGAAAGCGAAAGTCACTTCTATACTGAATTCAGATGCGGATACCATGTGGAATGAGCTGCAGAATATTACATCTCTGAAGCGGATTACTTTCCCTGTTTTGATATTCAAAACCTCAGATCACTCGCCGCTTCCCGAAAAATGGCACTCTGACAGAACCTACCGATTCAGACTGTTTCTGCTTGGAATCATTCCGCTCGGTCACCATACAATCAACTTTGAAGTTTTAGATCCCCGGAAAAAGATGATCATATCGAATGAACACGGCCTGCTTACCAGAAAATGGAAACATCTGATACTGCTTCAAAGTATTGGAAAGGGAAAGATACGCTATACTGATGAAGTGGAGATCAAAGCCGGAATTCTCACATTCCCTGTATGGTTTTTTGCACAACTGTTCTACAGGTATCGTCAACGGAGATGGAAAAAAGTTCTAAAATCAATTTAAACCGTACCGGAACAGATTACCGATTCTGAAACGGCATACATGCAAAAAAGCCTTATCCCTACACAGGACAAGGCTTTTTAACATATTGACTTGAATTTCCGGTTTTACTGACCCAGCTCATTCAGAATTTCAATAAACCTTCCAGGACTTCTCTTCACCCTGCGGATACAGGCACCGCTGCATACATTGATCTGAGTACCGTTATGATTCACATAAAGGTCGTCCCTGGTGATCGGATGTATGCAGACAGGACAGATTTTGTGCGATCCAGTGCTTGTGGAACTGTAGTCGGAAGCTGTAGCTTCGGAAGGTTCATCAGATGCAGTATCGTAACTATCTGCTGATGAGTCCGATTCTTCTGAATTACCGGTATCTTCGGTATTACCGGTATCTTCTGAATCACCGGTATCGGAACCGAAATCGTAATCATAGCTGGAATCGCTTGTGGAATCATCGCTCTCCCAGTACTGGGCATCGGCACCGGAGAAGGCGGCTGCAGTTATTATCATAGAACAGCAGATAAAAGACAGTTTTTTAAGCATTTAAACAGCTCCTTTCAAATCAGGTTAATACAGAAATATATAAACGTGCAGCGGCTTATGGAACGGATTTGTCGCTTTTATTGGGAAAAGGCCGGATTTGTAGCATTCATCCGGCCAAAATATTCATAAAAACTGCATGGATTTCCAACCTTTTGTATTCGGCCCATGGATTCGGGATCATCCCTCAGCTCCCTGAGGTATCTCACACGCACTCCGTACCGTTCTCTTCCCTCCACGGTGGTGGTGATTTTTCTTCATGCTTTGAATTTCCTTACGCCACTGACCGAAAGGTTTTCCCCTCTTATGGGGAATGAGCTCACCTTTGTCATCCCGAATGAATCCCTGCTTATCCATCTCTTCCATTTATCACTCGAAAACATCTCAAGAAGAATCTTCCCGCCGAAAGCAACCATTATGGCCCCGGCCCACCAGGCATAAACAAATGCGGTTACAATACCGGCAACAGTCAGAACAGCTGCCCCACCAAGTCTCCAGTATTTAGATGGCACCATTTACGAACAGGAATATTGTTGCGGACCGCAACTACCGCTGTTTCCAGATCTTCTACAGCTTTGATGAAACCAAGCCCGCGAACCATGTACTCCACCTGATTGATCTCGACAGTACGCGCACCGACATCCCGATTGCTGCTGCGCACGGCATTATATACCTGCTGTAAAGTGATATCGTGTGAAACGGAGCCACTATTATTCCCAATACATTTCCCAAAGATTCAAAAGATGCCTTGATTTCATTCTCAGAATCAGTGGCAAGAGCGTTGGCGAGTTCAAGGTAGGCTTTATACAGTTTATCCAAATCTTTTCTGAACCGGGGATCAAGCTGAGATACTTCTACACTTTGCATATCAGCATGCTCACCTACATTTTTTTTCCGGGCTGACACTGCTCCGTGATGCGCATGTACTCCGCCCGCAGCCTTTCCATCGGGACTCAGACTTCTGGCAAGCCGCCGCGAAAATCACTATGTAAAAAGTGCAACCACGATCAAGAAATGTTTCATAACTATCCTCCTTTTGTACTGAACCGCTATTAGGCAGCGGTTCAAAAAAGTATCTGCATACAGTTTCATTTCACAAATTATTCCAAAACGGAAATCACGTTTTGGGGCCATTTCAAGGGAATACTGCTGTTTTGAAATACATGTGTGCAGTCCAAATATTGGCGAGATTTCTGAACACATTCTTTCATAACTTTCCAAGTGCCTCCCCAAGCGCTTCCACCAGATCATCTGAATGCTCAAGACCGATGGACAACCTTATAAGATCGGGTGTTAGTCCGCCGGATCTCTGCTGTTTTTCCGTGAGCTGAGAGTGACTGGTGCTGGCCGGATGAAGAACAAGACTTTTGCCGTCACCCACATTGGCCAGATGGGAGAAAAGCTCGATCGAATCGATAAGCTTCACTGCAGCATCATATCCCCCTTTGAGACCGAAGACTACCATTCCACCGAAACCTTTTTTCAGATACCTGCTGGCCACCGGATACGCAGGATCATCCTCCAGTCCCGGGTAACGGACCCAGCAAACAGCTTCATGAGCTTTCAGAAATTGCGCCACCTTTCGGGCATTCTCACAGTGCTTGGCCATGCGCACAGGGAGAGTTTCAATCCCCTGCTCCAGAATCCAGGCATTATCAGGTGAAATGCACGCACCCAGGTTCCGGAGAGGAACAGTTCTCAAACGCAGGGCGAACGCAACGGGCGCAAGCGGTTCCGGAAGATCCTTGGCCCAGCGCAGGCCATGATAATTGCTGTCCGGCTCTGTAAAGAGCGGATGACGTCCCGCACCCCAGTCGAACCTACCCGCATCGGTTGCGACACCACCTATGGCAGACCCGTGCCCGCCCATCCATTTGGTAAGTGAATTGATCACGATATCCGCTCCGTGTTCAATGGACCTGAGAAGATAGGGTGTGGTGAAGGTACCATCCACTATAAGCGGAAGGCCATTCTTGTGAGCGATATCGGCAACTGCACCTACATCGGTGAAATCCAAAGCAGGATTGCCGATGGTTTCTATGTATACAGCCCGGGTTTTGTCGGTAATTGAGTTTTTGAAGCCGGACAGGTCCTGCGGATTCACAAATCTGGTGGTGACTCCGAACTGATCAAGAATGGAATCGAACATGGTGAAGGTGCCGCCGTAAAGATTACAGGCGGAAACGATCTCATCACCCGCTTTAGCCAGAGTGACTACAGTGTTGAAAATAGCTGACGTGCCTGATGCAAACGCCACCGATGCCGCTCCGCCCTCAAGCTCAGTCACCCGTGCTTCCAGAATTTCCTGAGTGGGATTCGTGATCCGGGTATATATATTCCCCAGCTCCCTGAGTGCGAAAAGATTCGCCGCATGTTCGGTGTTTTTGAACAGATAGGAGGTGGTTCGGTATACGGGTACTCCCCTGGACTGCGTACTGTCAACAGGCTGCCCGGCGTGCAGAGCAAGTGTTTCAAAACGGTACTTTTTCATCGCAACCTCTCAAATGTTTACGCTTCGGTTCAGTTTTCAATTAGCTCCGTTCACATTGAGACCCCTCACCTCGGGGAGGGGTGAAATGAATGAAAGCTATTCGGAGCTCATGCCCCCTTCGATTCCTCAGGACATACTTCGACTCAAATAATCGCTCAGGACAAGCTTCGACTCCCGCTTAGCAGGATCAGTACAGGCAGCACGAACGGATCAAAAACAAGCTCACATCCGATTCCGTAGCAGAACAACACACAAAATGCCTAAAAGGGCTAAACTACGATCCGCTCACACTGAGCGTAGGTCCGCCGAAGTCGAAGTGTAATCCTTATTCGGTTACAACTTACTCTTCCTCAAACAGCCACGTGCTCAGATATCTCTCCCCCGTGTCAGGCAGAAGCACGGCGATCAGTTTGCCTTCGTTCTCCGGACGTTTGGCAATTTCAAGAGCCGCCCACATTGCCGCACCAGAAGATATACCGACCAGAACGCCTTCCTGCTTGGCGATTTCACGGGCGGTTTCTCCCGCATCCTCATCATGTACCTTGACCACTTCATCTATCGCATCCCTGTTGAGAACCTTGGGAATGAACCCTGCACCGATACCCTGAATCTTGTGCGGTCCCGGCGTGTTTCCGGAAAGTACTGCCGACTTCTGAGGTTCCACTGCCACAGTCCTAAGTGATGGCTTGCGTTCCTTGAGCACCTGAGACACTCCGGTGATGGTTCCCCCCGTACCCACGCCGCATACGAAGATATCCACCCTGCCGTCGGTATCTCTCCAGATCTCCTCGGCGGTGGTGACCCGGTGCTTTGCTGGGTTGGCCGGATTTGTGAACTGCTGAGGCATGAAAGCCCCGGGCTCGTTTTCCGCAATCTCTTCAGCCTTGTCAATTGCACCCTTCATCCCCTTTGCACCCTCCGTGAGAACCAGCTCGGCTCCCAGTGCCTTGAGAATTTTGCGTCTCTCCCCCGACATGGTCTCGGGCATGGTAAGAATGAGGCGGTAGCCCCTGGATGCAGCCACAAAGGCCAGTCCCACACCGGTGTTGCCGCTGGTGGGTTCCACAATAACAGTGTCCTGGTCGATCAGACCCCTTCGTTCGGCGTCCTCGATCATGGCCAGAGCGATTCTGTCCTTCACACTGGAGAGGGGGTTGAACATCTCCAGTTTGGCGATAATATGAGCCTTGCCACCTTTATTGAGTCTATTGATTCTCACCATGGGGGTGTTTCCAACCAGTTCGGTGATATTTTTCGCTACATTCATTCGGTGCTCCTTGGATTTATACGTTTTCGGTTTTCAGTTTACCAACACATGATTCGACTTTGGACACATGTTCATTCCCCAATGCATTCTGAGGAATCAAAATACGTCTCGAGCCGGAAAAACTAAAACCTCCATTTATAATATACATAATGTTCACCGAACCGGTGCACATTTAACTGTTTTTTTCCCGATCCGCCACATAAGATGCATAGTATAAATTGTGAATCAGCGTTGTATATGATGTTTGAATTACTGCTCATTCGCGGGAAGACTGATCACAAACACAGTCCCTGCGCCTTCTCTGTCCCGAAAGGAGATCGTTCCTCCGTGAGCTTGCACTATTCTTTTTGAAGCATACAGACCCAGTCCTGTACCGTGAGCTATTCTGACCTGTGCATCCCTGGTGATTTCATTAAGAAATCCGGCATGATCGTCGTGATGATGAGTGAGGAAAATGTAGCGGATATCATCCGGACTGATTCCTGCATTCCTGAGACATCGACGATACCGGACGTAGTCATGTTCGTATCCGGTATCCACCTGCAGAAGCCCCTCTCTGCAGGGGATGAGATAAACGGAGGTAAGGCTCAGAGGTATTGTGGTTATGTTCATGATGGCTCCCAGATTTTCACATCAGATCCTTCTTTTTCTCCTCGAACTCCTCTTTGGATATCTCCCCCCTGGCATACCGCTTCCTGAGCACATCAAGCGCCGATTCCTGCCCACCCCCGGGAGCATATCCCCGAAGATATCTCACCAGGAGGAAAATCACCAGCGCTATAATGACTATCCACAAAAGTATCATAAAACCACCTCCCCAGCCCCAGTTCATATGTCCCCAATCCATATTCAAACTCCTCTTTTGTGGAAGGAAGTAATTTTTGCATGATATTCAGTACTCCATGGAAAGCGCATGCTGGAACATGGTATAGTGCATTCGCGTCTGAAGAAGAATCTCGTTAATCACCTGCTCCACCTGCTCGTTTCCCGCCGTGCGTATGAGCGATTCGTATATAGGCACCAGATCCTGCTCAAGAGTCATGGCAGCCTGCAACGCTTCCTGAGCGGACGAAGTCTCCTTCAGAGGCGGAACCGAATCAGGCACCGCCACACCGAATGCATTGTAAAGATCTGTAATCCAGGCGATATGATTCTCCTCCTGGGGAATCACCATCCCATAAGGTCTGCGGATATTGAATTTTCTTGAATCCTTCATGTACTGGTCCTTTGAAAGCCGCTCCAGTGCCAGAACCTCATTCAAATCCTCCAGCCATGCTCCCTGAGGAGTGGGGAGCGTTTCCGGTACAGGCATGTCATACATATTGTTTCCATCCCACCTGCGCCCGCACATGGGACAATGCCCCCCATCACTTGACTGGTTGGCATACAGAAAGGTCCCCACAACTACCGCCAGCAGAGCGAACTGAAAAAGAGCCGTCTTTTTCATCTTATCCTCCATTGAATCTGAGCAGACGGGCATTGATTGCCACGACTACTGTACTTAAAGACATAAGCGCCGCCCCCAGTGCAGGACTGAGAATAATTCCGTAACTGTAGAGAACACCTGCTGCCAGAGGAATGGCCACCGCATTGTATCCAGTGGCATACCAGAGGTTCTGCACCATTTTTCTGTATGTTGCCCTGGCAAGCCCGATTACCGCCACCACATCTTCAGGATTACTTCTGACAAGAATTATATCAGCAGTTTCAGCGGCAACATCCGTACCAGCTCCGATCGCCATGCCCACATCCGCCTGAGCAAGCGCGGGAGCGTCATTTATTCCATCCCCGGTCATGGCGGTTACCAGACCCCGCTTCTGCACCTCTTTGACTTTGTCCACTTTCTCCTGAGGAAGCACCTCCGCAAAGTACTCCTCAAGTCCGATCTCCCTTGAAACCCAGTCTGCCACCCTGCGATTATCACCGGTGATCATCATGGGCCTGATTCCCATCTCCCTGATCTTGCGGATAGCATCTTTTGACTCCTGCCGGATGATATCCGACAAGGCCACCGCACCCTTCACCATTCCGTCGACAATCACGAACACCACGGTCTTTCCGCTTTCACGCAGCGGTTCGATACTGCTCATATCCGCACTGATATTGTTTTCTCTAAGATACCCCGGGCTGACCACCTTCACCTCGTGATCATCCACTACACCCTGAGCTCCTTTACCTGTGATGGATTTGAATTTTTCCACCTCAAGCTTCCTTTCAGCTGACTCCACAATACCTCGGGCTATGGGATGTTCCGAATGCGCCTCGACCGATGCTGCATACGTGAGGAGTGTATTCTTATCCATATCTTCACTCAGAGACACCACATCACTCACCCCGAATTTGCCCAGGGTGAGCGTGCCGGTTTTGTCGAACAGGATCGCCTGAATGTTTCGAGCCTTTTCAAAAGCGGATCGCTGCCTGATAAGGAGACCGTTCGAAGCGGACAACGCAGTGGACATAGCCACCACAAGCGGAATAGCAAGCCCCAGGGCATGAGGACAGGCAATAACCATCACAGTTACAGTTCTTTCCAAAGCGAATTCAAAAGGCGTATCCAGAAGAACATACCACACCAGAATCGTTATCAGACCGCTGCCCAGAGCAATGCCAGTAAGCCAGACCGCAGCCCGGTCGGCAAGGTTCTGAGTACGGGATCGGGCCATCTGTGACTCCCTCACCAGATTTATAACCTGCGACAGAAAGGAATCTTCACCGGTCTTCTCCACTTCAACAGTAAGGGAACCCTCCCCGTTTACAGATCCACCTATCACCTTCATACCCTTTTTCTTGTGCACCGGGAGCGACTCCCCCGTCACCATGGCCTCGTTCACCGACGAATCCCCCTCTGTTATTCTTCCGTCCACAGGTACTTTTTCCCCCGGCTTGACCAGAACCTTGTCACCGGACTTCACCTCCTGCAGAGCGACATCTTCAATCTGTCCGTCAGTGATTCTGTGGGCCTGGGAGGGTAAAAGCTTCACCAGAGATTCCACTGCCTGGGAGGCCCCCGCCACGGTTTTCATCTCGATCCAGTGCCCCAGAAGCATCACATCGATAAGGGTGGCAAGCTCCCAGAAAAACACCTCCCCCTCCACGCCGAACACCACGGCACTGCTGTAGAGGTAGGCTACCGATATGGCCAGCCCGATAAGGGTCATCATGCCCGGTTGACGCAAACGAAGTTCCGAGACCAGCCCCTTGAGAAACGGCCATCCCCCGTAGAAATAAACAGAGGATGACAACCCCCATAAAACGAAAAGATCTCCGGGAAACCTCAAAGCCTCCCTGATCCCCAGAACAGACTGGATAAGAGGCGAAAGAACCAGAATAGGGATGGTGATTATCAGAGAAACCCAGAAACGACGCCTGAAAAGGACTATGTGGTGCTGATGATGCTGTTGTTGTCCGCTTTTGTGTTCGTGATATGGATATTCGTTCCGGTGTTCTGAATTCATGGAAACAGTACCTCCTTCTGACGTAACCAGAAAAGATGGCCGCAAGAACTGTTCCGAAAGTGACCGGCTTTCAACATGTATATTACTGAAATTGATCAAAGGAGTGCATGATCATGAATTATCACATAAGAGCAATTAAAGCCACAGAATCGGATCTAGTGAAGGAATTCACATACGAGGCGATATTTCAGAAGGACGAGACGAATCCTATACCCAGAAAAGTCCTGAATCAACCGGATGTCAGCATTTACTACGAGGACTTCGGAAAAACATCGGATTTGTGCCTTTTTGCGGTTGTTAATGGAATGATTGCAGGAGCTGTCTGGACCAGAATTCTGTCGGGTAAAGTGAAGGGGTTTGGTAATATCGACGATGAAACTCCTGAATTCGCGATATCTCTTTTCAAAGAGTTTCGCAGAAAAGGAATCGGAACAGCATTGATGAAAGCCATGCTGAAGCTCCTGAGGAAACATGGATATAAACGGACATCACTGGCCGTCCAGAAGGATAATTATGCAGTCACAATGTATAAAAAAGCGGGCTTTGAAATTGTCAAAGAATCCCGGGAAGAGTATATTATGATCTGTAAGCTGAATCAGGAGAAGTGAAGTATGACAAGTTGTCCGGTTTCAATATGGTCTGGCAATGATCAACTTGAAAATATCCAGGAATAGATCACTCTCTTTCTCTATTGTGAAACCGGACCTGCGTATATTGTCCACTGTGTTGCGGTTGATACATACCCCCGACCTTCTCTCGACCGCCGGAGCTATGCGGTCGAACAGATTACCCAGTGTTCTTCCCCCGGGCCGCACGTGCTCTATTGCGTAAAACCTGCCGCACGGTTTCAGAACTCTTTTCACTTCCATCAATCCCTTCAGCGGATCGGGAACCGAGGTAGGCAGCACAAATTCAGGAACCGTAACAAGAGAGGCTTGTTGCAAAAAAAATACCCCGGAGGTGAATCTGCTCAGAATCAGTGATTCACCTCCGGGGCCACAAGCCACGGCCCCCGGGAGAGCCGGCTCTCTTCTCATCAATCCATATAATACCTGTCTATGTGACTCTGTATCTCAGCGCGGCTGTGAAGCGTACGGTACCATTCTCCATACGCCTGCTGCTGGGCCTGACTCTTCACCATCTCCACCGTCTGCTTTATCTCCGGTGATTCCCAGTCCACCTCCTCTTCGGAAAGCTTCTCGGTAACCCGGACCACGAAAAAGCTGCCTTTGTCCTCTATCACTCCGGATATCTCCCCCTCCGAAAGCGTCAGTGCAACCGCTGCAGCCCTGGATCCGTAACCCACCTGAGGTATATACTCCATTGCGGAAACCGAATCGGCCACACCTGCAACAATCGTGCTGTCCCAAGCCTGTATATCACTCAAAGATGCTCCGCCCTTGACCTTGGAACCTATCTTCTCAACATATTTTTTCGCCTCTTGTTTAGCCAGAGTATCCTTCAATGCATTCTCAATCCGAGGACGAACCACTTCCAACGGAGAAACACCTTTGTCTACTTTCCGCTTAACACTCAGCAGATAGAACGCATCATCATTCTCCAGTCGTTCGGAGATGTCTTCTCTGCCGCGGAATGCGAAATTGTTAGCTCCGGAAAGAAAACCGATTTTAGGAATATTCTCTCCCTTTTCGAAAAGACCGGTAGAATCAACGGTAACGGAAGGATCTGTCTTTGCCCCTTCTTTGAAACCCTCTTCCAGCATAACCTCCATCAGAGAATCAGCTTTCCATGCAAGGTTGTCCTGTGTTTCATTGGTAGGCCCAATTTTACGCAGAATATGACGCGCCTTCACCTGAACTTCACCATCTTCCGTTTCCTTCTTATCCTCCAGTTGTATGATGTGAATTCCGAAAGGTGTTTGAACCGGATCAGAAATCTCACCCTCTTCAAGAGAAAATGCCACTTCCTCGAACTTGGGACTCATTTTTCCTTTTCCGAACCATCCCAGATCGCCACCTTTGCCCGCAGAGCCCTCATCATCACTCATGACCTCTGCTTCCACTTCAAACTCAGCAGCACCGGATTCAATCTTCTTTTTGAGATCAGTCATTTCCTGAAGACAGTACTGGCTGTCACTTGCGGTAGCCACTTTGGGAATTTTCACAAAATACAGATCAACCTGCTTGTCTTTGCGAAAACGGTCCCTGTTTTCCCTGTAGTATTTCTCAACCATCTCATCAGAGATCTCGGCGGATTCATCCCGAAAGCGCTTGCTGTCCACTTTGTAGTACTCAAATGACGCCTTCTCATTTCTCTGACGATACTGATGCTCGATTTCTGCTTTGGAAGGGAATACTCCCGCCTTCAGCAGCGTTTCCAGTTTCTGCCCGGGAAGCATAAGCTGACTCACCTGATTTTCAACCTCTCTCAGAAAAGGATATCTGTCATAGTTCTCAGGTGTATTAAGCCACTGCACATATTTGCTGGTATCGAACTGACCGTCAGTCTGAAATGCCGATGCGGTATCCAGACCCGGTATGGGATTGCGTTTAAGATACTGAAACACCTCCTCGGCAGTGGCCCCGAGCCTCAACTCTTCTACAATATCCTCAAGAAGAATTCTGTTCACTTCCTGATCCCATACCTGCTGAGGAATTTTGCGGTACTGCTCAGGGCTGATCTCTTTTTCCTGCTCCTGTAGCTTCTTGCGCTCCATATTCACCAGATAATTGAAATGCTGAAGAGGAATCTCCTCTCCCTTCACCTTGCCCGCCACATTTCGCTTGGCCATACCGGTTACATTCATCCCCCAATCCATGAAAATGGTACCTCCGACAAAAGCAACTATAATGACAAGCATGATAATTGGAGCGAGCTGCCGCATTTTATTAATCATACACTCTCCTGACAGTTTTTATGGTAAACATTTTTTTTTATTCAAGATTACATTTCAAGAGACAGTCAATACCGGGGGCTTCTCGAAAGAGGTATCTTCGCGGAAGCTGCCGGGCTCCATAAGGAACCCGACATCTCTTTTTGTGAATCATTTCGTATCCGTATTTTCCTGAGTATCCTTTCGGCTCTCTTTCTGAACTTCCTTTTTCTCTTTCTTCTCATCCTGACCCCTTTTTCTCGGCTTCAGCAAAGAAGAATACAGCTCTTTGTCACTAAGCAGCTCTATAGCTTTCTCAAGCTGCTCATCATCTTTCATATTGATTTTGTATACCACATCATGGTCCTGTCCCAACGCTCTCACCAACAGCGCATTATGCACAAGACGTTTGATTTCATCATTGTTCTTTTTAAGAGAACGCCTGCTTTCAGCATTTAGAACAGATTCCATTTGGGCTGCTGCTGCTTCAAGTTTACTCTTTTCCGAATCAGTCAGCTCGGGAGATTCCATAAAGGAATCTTTCTTTTCTGTTCCGGAAGTATCCTCCACCAATCCACTTTTCTTTTTGAACTCCTCAAGTTTAGCCTGAGCCTCACTTTCGTAAGTGAAATCGATCGAATCCAGAAACATGTAGAAATCCTTCATCGTGGCATCATCCAGCTTGTAATTCTCTCCGATTTCAACATTGCGTTTTTTGAGTCTGACATACTCCATATTGGCAAATTGAAAAAACACATCCTTCCCATACATTGCCCGAATGGCCATATCCGGAATTTTCTGCTTCACTATTGTATCGGGAACAATCCCCCCACCTCCGCACACGAGCCGGCCATTGTTAGTACGGTAAGTCTCATTATCATTTTGCGATTCCGAATCCTCATCCTTTTCCCCGCCATTTTTCGTGGAATCTGATTTTTCCCGACGGTTGATGCAGCGACCTGCAGGAGTATAATAATAAGCGGTAGTGAGCTTCAGAAGGTGAGTCGCATCCAGAGGAACCACACTCTGAACGGAACCTTTACCAAAAGTAGTATCTCCTACTACAAGTCCCCTGTCCCAATCCTGAACCGCACCGGACACAATTTCCGAAGCGCTGGCAGATGCATAGTCCACCAAAACCGCCAAAGGCATATCCGAAGGAAGTACCGGACTTGAAGAGGAATAAAACTCCTTGTTCTGTCCACTTACCCGCCCACGGGTCGAAACCACCAGAGACTTGCGGGGAAGAAACTTCTCAGCAACCTCAATGGCCTGAGGCAGTAGACCGCCCGGATTGTGACGAAGGTCGAAAACCAGTCCCTTTATATCTTTTTCGAGAAGTTCATTCAGAGCTTTTTCCACTTCCACCCCAGCATCCTTTGAAAACTGGGTTAGCTTAATATAACCTATACCGTTATCAAGTACTCCGCTGAAGGGGACAGATTTGAGACGAATAATTTCCCTAGTTATTTCATAATCTATGGTTTTGGGCGCGCCCTTTCTTCTCACCGTAATATTGACCTTAGTTCCCGGCTCACCCCGAAGTTTCTCCACAGCATCATCAACCGTTATTCCCTCGGTTGATTTTCCCTCTATTTTCACGATCTGATCACCGGACTGAATTCCTGCTCTGGAGGCAGGAGTTCCGGAAATCGGAGTCATGACTGTAAGAACTTCATCTCTGATGGAGATCTGAATACCCAATCCACCAAACTTCCCATCGGTCTGAATCCTCAACTCCTCTGATGCCTTTTCTTCCAGATAGGTAGTATGTGGATCCAGCTCCCCCAACATACCCTTGATGGCATTATCAACCATCTCCTCGGAATTGAGATCCTCAACATAATTCTGATGCACCTTGGTGACCACATTGTCCAGACGGTGGATTTCAGCATAGAAATTGTCACCATCAGCTCTGGTGGAATCCATCACCAGACCGGTAATCACAACAAAGAGAACCACCATTCCCACAAAAGGAGCTCTTCCGAAGAACTTACGCGCGGGTTGATTCGAAGTTTTTTCCATTATATCTCCTGAGGAATCTAGGGTAATTTTAATCGAGCCCAATAGTAGGACAACTGAAACGCTTTTTTTGCATCTTAAAAGAAAAATACATCACGTAGCAATATCAATTCCATTTTCAGTTCATGTCGAAGCAGCGTTTTTGTTTCTCTCATGCTCAATGAGTTCACAAATCCTGGCACATACATCCCTGGTCAGAGTCTCAACCGTTTGACTTCCATCCAAAAGCACCATATCTTTGGAATTGGCGTGTGCTGCTGCACGATACCCCTCTCTGATACGGCTGAAAAATTCATCCCCTGCACTCTCCAGCCTATCCTGGGCCTTTGCCATCCTGGAAAGCCGTTCACGGCTGAGTTCAACAGGTATATCAAAAATGAACGTGCAATCAGGAGAATGCCCCTGAGTTGCAAACGCATTCACCTTTTTCAAAAAATCCAGCTTTAGCCCCCTGCCATACCCCTGATAGGCAAAAGTAGCCTCCTGGAATCTGTCACACAGTACTATTTCACCGCGTTGCAGGGCTGGTAGAATCTTCTGAGTAACATGCTGAGCACGAGCGGCCAAATACAGAAAAAGTTCAGTTCGAGAACACATTTCCGAATAATTGGGTGAAATCAGTATCTCCCTTATCCGCTCGCTGATAGGAGTTCCACCCGGTTCGCGAGTCACTGTACAGGTATACCCCTGAGCTCTGAGCATATCGGCAACGCGGGAAAGCTGAGTGCTTTTCCCGCAGCCGTCTATTCCTTCGAAAGTGACAAACAGCCCCCTGCTCATACTTTTGAACCGCAGCACTTTTTATATTTCTTGCCGCTACCGCAAGGACAAGGATCGTTTCTACCCACCTGTGGCCCCACTCTTACCGGCTGAGGAGCCCTGCGTTGCCCATCACCGCGATTGGTAACCAACTGAGGTTGAGTCCGCGGCCTGGATGGTGCCATTTCCGGAGCACCCGCCGGAGCATAGGATTCCACCGAATCATGCACCGATCTTGAGCTGCCCAGAGACATACGGTCCTGCTGTTCAACTTTTTCCAGACGGAAAATGTAGCTGGAGACTTCGCGCGCAATCGTGCTGCGCAGCTCCCCGAACATGGCCAGTCCCTCACGCTGATACTCGTAGAGAGGATTTTTCTGACCGAAGGCCCTGAACTGCACTCCACCCTTGAGATGGTCCATTTCAAAGAGATGATCCTTCCACAAGGTATCGATCACCATCAGAAATACTCCGCGCTCGAACTGACGCATTACGGAAGTCCCGAAACGCTGCTCCTTTTCCTCGTATTTCTCCCTGACGAGCTTCCAGATATCATCAAAGAGCGCATCCTGAGTTTTTGATTCGATTTGCTCCTCGGGAACACGATACACAACCCCGAATTGTGTCTGAATCTCTTCGTAAACTCCTTCAAAATTCCAGTTCTCCGAATATCTCCGATCAGGAGTATGCTTTTCGATAATCTGCTCGAGAGTGGAGGCTATCTGATCCAGAATCTCTTCTTTGAGACTTTCTCCACGCAGGATCCGCTGGCGCAGACCGTAAATTTCCCGACGCTGCAGATTCATGACATCGTCATATTCCTTCAGATGTTTACGGATATCGAAGTTACGCCCCTCAACTCTCTTCTGAGCCCCCGCAATAGATCCGGAAACCCATTTGTGACTTATGGCTTCTCCCTCGGGCGTTCCCAGCCTGTCCATGACCGAGCGGATTCTTTCAGCCCCGAAGATACGCATCAGATCGTCATCAATTGACAAGAAGAACTTCGATGAGCCCGGGTCTCCCTGACGACCGGCACGCCCACGGAGCTGATTGTCGATACGCCGGCTTTCGTGACGCTCGGTTCCGATGATGTGAAGCCCGCCCAGCTCGAGCACTTTCTGATGCTCCTCACGGGTTTGCTCATAAAGCTTGGGATATTTCTGACGCTTCTCCTCAGAAGTCAGAGTATCCGGTTCGATTCCCTCTTTAAGAAGTTCATTATTCGCCATAGCTTCGAAATTGCCGCCAAGAACAATGTCAGTTCCTCGACCGGCCATATTGGTGGCGATCGTCACCGCACCCAAGCGTCCTGCCTGGGCTATAATGGTCGCTTCCTTGGCATGCTGTTTTGCATTGAGCACTTCGTGCTGGACTCCCGCTCTGGTGAGAAGCTTACTGAGCAGTTCCGATTTCTCAATGGATGTGGTACCTACCAGACAGGGACGCCCGATTTCATTCATCTTCTGAATATCATTAACTATGGCATTGTACTTCTCCCGATAGGTCTTGTAGATCTCATCATCGTAATCGGCCCTCTGCAGAGGACGGTTGGTGGGAATGGTTACCACATCCAGCTTGTAGATCTCGTGGAATTCTCCGGCTTCCGTGACGGCCGTACCGGTCATGCCGGCGAGTTTGTTATACATTTTGAAGAAATTCTGGAAAGTGATCGTTGCCAGAGTCTGGTTTTCACCTGCGACCTTTACCCCCTCTTTGGCCTCAAGAGCCTGATGAAGCCCTTCGCTGTAGCGGCGCCCGTGGAGAATACGACCGGTGAACTCATCCACGATAAGAATCTGTCCATCCTGAACAACATAATTCACATCCCGCTCAAAAAGAGAAAAAGCTCTGAGAAGCTGACTGATGCTGTGAATACGCTCGGAGATCTCCGCATAACTCCTGTGAGCCTCCTCCTTGCGCTCAGCTTTTTCCTGAATGCTCAGAGAGTCATCCTTTTCAATCTTTCCGAGAAGTTCGGCGAGGTCGGGTACGACAAAGAAATCACTGTTTTCACCACCGACATGAATACGCCCCTTCTCAGTGAGCTCGGCACTGTGACCAGACTCATCTATGGTGTAAAATAGCTCTTCATCGATTTCATGAAGTTTCTTTTCGCGAAGATAATCTGTCTCCACCGCCTTCATGTACTTGGCAGCGCCCTGCTCCTTGAGCAGCTTGAGAAGCTTTTTGTTTTTGGGGGCACCACGCTGAGCGATCAGAAGTTTGAAACCGGCTTCGTATTCCTTTCCTTCCTCCTTCAGAAGAGCTTCGGCCTCGGAGACGACTTTCTGAATAAGAGCGTTCTGCGCATTCACCAGTTTCACAACGCGGGGCTTGAGCTCCTCGTACTCACGATTGGACTTGGTGACCGGACCGGAAATGATAAGTGGTGTACGCGCTTCGTCAATAAGAATATTATCCACCTCATCGACGATGGCGAAATTGAGTTCACGGAGCACACACTGCTCCGGTGCAGAAGCCATATTGTCCCGGAGATAATCAAAACCGAACTCATTATTTGTTCCGTAAGTGATGTCACAATCGTAGGCAGCTTTACGCTCCGGACTGTGAGGCTCGGTAATGTCAAGACAGCCCACAGTCAGACCCAGAAAGTTGAAAATTCTGCCCATCCACTCACTGTCTCGACGGGCCAGATAATCATTGACGGTGATCACATGAACGCCCTTGCCGCTCAATGCATTCAGATAAGCGGCCATGGTGGCGACCTGGGTCTTTCCCTCACCGGTCTTCATCTCAGCGATCTTACCCTGATGAAGCACAATGGCACCCATAACCTGCACATCGAAATGGGCCATGAAGGGGATTTGCTCTCCCGTGTAGGAATCGCTAACCATCTTTCCCTCACCCAGCACGCGGTGTGTTGCTTCTCTGACCACCGCAAAAGCTTCGGGCAGGAGATCATCAAGGGTTTCACCCTCGGCGAGACGCTCTCTGAACTCACCAGTTTTGGCCTTGAGCTGATCATCGCTCAGCTTTGCTATGGTTTCTTTGTAACCGTTGACTCGATCCAGGATCGGCTGCAGTTTGCGGATATCCTTCTCCTGCTTTGATCCGAACACCTTACCGAGGATATTCATAAATTCCATAAAATTCGTCCTCTACTCTACAAGGAAATCCCTGATTACCAGTTTCTGCAGGTCTCCGGCCTCCAACACCTTGTTGAGCGCCTCCAGAAGCTCGGCTCTTAACGAATCGGTCCGAATGGCACCATATTCCTTGTGCCGCATGACATTCATCACCATGACTTTCAGATCCTCACGCTTGAAAAGAGCCTCCTGGCACAGAGCATCGTTATTGAAAAATATCTCCACATTGAGAATGATCCTCAGATCATCTCTGTCTGCGATTTCACACTTTATATCGGAAAGAACCAGCGAACCGGCCTGACGCTCCCTCTTTTCATCTTTCGATTCTGCCGTGGAAACGGGTTGCGAAGCAACCGGCTGAGCTGTATCACTACCGTTTTGTTCGGGTAAACCAGCCTGTATCCTGTCGACAGTAGAATCAGTGACCAGAAACCAGTCCCGATTATTATAAATGACAATACCACATAAAATAATACAGATCAGCACCAGCACAAACCGTCTGCGTGCTCTTCTGACCTTCAGCCGCTTTTCCCAGTTCTTTGTAACGTCTTCTTTCGGTTTTCTGGCCATTTATCTGCTTATGGTTACAAGCACTTTGCAATGCTTACCCACACACTCCCATCCTCAGCAAATCCGGAAATGGTGCAAAGGTATGGGTAAACATTACGCTGGACATGTTTTTTTAGTGTCTGATGATTCCGAATTATGCCGAAAAAAAGGTAATTTCTCCCCATTCACAGCAGCACTAGAAGATACATTATTCTATATAAAGAAGCATAATCTAGTACTGTAACAGTTCTCAGTTGAGATAAACACACTTCATCGTATATAATCAGCAGATATATATTTTATATTCAACCAAATAAGCGCAAACTGTTTTCGAACTAAAAGAGGGGATAAATGACGTGAATTCCACACTACTTCGGGCCAAAGAGATAATCCAGGCGGAAGCAGAGGCACTTTTAAGCATTCCTCTGGATGAGAATTTTGAAAAAGCGGTGGATATCCTCTTTTCCTGCAAAGGAAAAATTATCACCACCGGAATGGGAAAAGCCGGAAATATCGCGGTGAAATTCGCGGGGACACTCTGCTCCACAGGATCTCCCGCCTCCTATCTGCACCCGGGAGAAGCTGCCCATGGAGATCTGGGAATACTGGCTTGTGGAGATGTGATACTCGCCTTCTCCACCAGCGGGAAAACCAGAGAAGTGATAGAAATGCTTGAACTGGCCCACCATTTCGGAATCGACCATATTATAGGCATAACCAGTCATCCCGATTCGGCAATACGGGAGCTGAGCAGTGTAGTGATCAATATGGGTGAAATAAGCGAACCCTGCTGCCTTGGTCTGACCCCCACTGCCAGCACACAGGTAATGATGGCGATCGGGGATGCGCTTTCGCTTATTCTCATGGAAAGAAAAAAAATCACCAAACAACAATACGGACTCAGACATCACGGCGGATATTTGGGCCAGATGGCAAAACAGACTCAAATACAAACACCCGGTCCCAATGCAGTCTAAGGAACAGCTCTCATGAATCTCAGCTGCGATTTTTTAGTTATCGGAAGCGGCATTGCCGGCATCTCTTATGCAATCCAGGCAGCCCGTTTCGGCTCTGTGGTAATTATCACCAAAAAAAGTGACAGCGAATCCAACACCAATTATGCTCAGGGCGGCGTTGCATGCGTTCTCAATTCGGACGACTCCTTTGAAAGCCATATTGAGGACACCCTTAATGCAGGTGCGGGGTTATGTGATGAGCAGGCGGTTAGAATTCTGGTCGAAGAGGGACCCATGAGAATACGGGAGCTTCTGGATTACGGCGCACAGTTTTCAAAAGATGAGGACTCCAACAATTCCTATGGCCTTCACTTGGGAAAAGAGGGTGGTCACTCGGTAAGCCGCATTGTTCACGCCAAAGATCTCACCGGAAAAGAACTGGAGAAAACACTGCTCAACAAATTACGTGAACTGGATAATGTCACCATTCTGGAAAATCATTGCGCAGTTGAACTCATTACCGGACACCACGTGAAATCCGCCCCGAATCAGTACGAATGTTTCGGAGCATACATCTTCGATTCTCTCCAGAAGAAGGTTTATTCCGTGAGGGCGAAAATCACCTGCCTTGCCACGGGAGGAGCAGGTAAAGTGTATCTGCATACCACCAATCCGGCTATTGCCACCGGAGACGGGGTTGCCATGGCGTTCAGGGCTGGGGCTCAGGTTGCCAACATGGAATTCATACAGTTTCACCCCACCACGCTTTATCATGAGAGAGCGGAATCGTTTCTCATCTCTGAGGCGCTCAGGGGTTACGGAGCCGTACTGCTTGACTCTTCAGAAGAAGAATTCATGCAAAGATACCACCATATGGGCTCCCTTGCTCCCAGAGACATAGTGGCCAGAGCGATTGACAAGGAGATGAAAAAATCCGGATCACCCTGCGTCTACCTTGACGTCAGGCATAAAGATCCCGAGACAACCATCTCTCATTTTCCCAATATCTACAAACAATGCAAAAAATTCGGAATAGACATCACCCGGGACCTCATACCCGTTGTTCCGGCGGCCCATTACATGTGCGGGGGTATTCTGGTGGATTACTGGGGCAACAGCGGCATAAAAAACCTCTACGCCTGCGGAGAGACGGCCTGCACCGGAGTACACGGTGCGAACAGACTGGCATCCAATTCCCTTTTGGAGGCACTTGTCTTCTCGCACAGAGCCGTTGTGGATTCATCTCAGAAACTGAACGAAACCACTCTGGTTGCACAAAGCGAGGTCCCGCTCTGGGATGACAAGGACACTCATGATTTCGAAGAGTGGATTCTTCTTTCACACAATTTTCAGGAAATCCAAAGTGTCATGTGGGACTATGTGGGTATAGTGCGTTCCAATCTGCGGCTCAACAGAGCACTCAGA
Organism: Chitinispirillaceae bacterium; assembly: GCA_046546375.1. Classification (GTDB taxonomy): domain Bacteria; phylum Fibrobacterota; class Chitinivibrionia; order Chitinivibrionales; family Chitinispirillaceae; genus JAEZKC01. The sequence continues at coordinate 34,413 of JBKGXV010000018.1, forward strand.
AGAATCAAACTGCTGGAAAAAGAGATCAAAAGCTTTTACAAACGCACCAGAATAACACCGCAGCTTCTGGAGCTCCGAAACATTGTCACCACGGCCAAGCTTATCATCTTATCTGCGCTCAAACGCAAGGAAAGCAGAGGGCTTCACTACACCACAGACCACCCCAATCAGAATGATCGTCACTGGAAGAGAAACAGTATTCTTTCCAATCGTGGTAAAGATCATCAATCCACAGGTCTTCTGACATGCCAGTAGTAAATACAACGACTGCAGTTTCCATACTCCTGACTCTGGGACTTCTTTTTTCAGCTTACCGCTACAGCCGTTTGTCATTTACCGCTCCCAAAAAGATTATACTCATACTTGTCAGAAGCTGCTGGATTCTTCTCTTTCTGCTCTGCTTTTTACAGCCGGAATTCATGTTCGAACGCCTTGATTCGGATAACCAGAACATTCCCGTGCTCGTTGATGCATCCCGGAGCATGCAGCTTTTCACACCCGAATCATCCATAACCCCGTTTCTTGACAGTCTCACGTCTTTTCAGAAACGCTCCAAAAACCGCTTCAGCTTGACTTTCATGCAGTTCGGAGATTCTCTGAGAGAAATTACGGATTCCATCGCAAAGTTCAACGATGCCAAAAGCAGTTTTCCGTTCTTTCTCCCCCAGAAGGAATTCAGCCATTCCCGTGATCTCATACTGGTAAGCGATGGCCACTGGTCCAATCCCAAAAGAAGTTCGGAAGTTTTCCCCGGGAAGAACGTTCATTTTCTCGAACTTCCGGAAGCCACGCCCAAACCCCATGTGAATATTTCCCACTCCGCTCCCGAGACAGCACAATCCGATTCTGTTGTCACCGTTTCCACTTCAGCAAACGGTTACAGTGAGAAACCCGTTAATTTGAAAATAGAACTGAAAAGGAACGGTTCAGTTCTGAAGAAAAAGACTCTTGAGGTGCAGAAGGGTTATTTTAATGTTTCCACTGACCTCAATATCAAAAACACACGTCCCGGAAGAAAACTGTACGAACTGGAAGCACAACTGGACAGCATATCAACAAAGTCCCATTTCGTTCACCAGACCATACCTCATTTTCTGACATATTCGATGTACTCAGCCACCCCATCTCTTGATCAAAGATACATCTCCCAAGCGCTCATCAGCAGAAACGATTTCAAGGTGAAAAAGAAATCACCTGACCTTCTGTTCATTTTTGACTGGGACGACAAAGCAGCACGCCTTCTCGGAAATCTCCCCTCCCACGGAACAGCCGTTTTTCTGGGATGCCTTCCCTGCAGTTCGCAACCGATAAAAAATGCGGAGTCTGTGATTCGCCAGAAAACAACGGGTGTGATGGATGAATCTTTTGATCTGAGAACCCTTCCACCACCGGAAGTTATCATAACGTGCCCGAAAAAATCCATATCCAATAAAAGAGTTATGCTGAATTCCATTATCAGTGGTGATGAGCAGAGTCGAACCGTACCAGTTCTTTTCTCAGGTAAATACCGCCGAAGACCTTCGCTGTTCTGTTCTGTTAAGGGTATCTGGAAATGGGACTTCTGGCCCATGTCTGTAAACAGAGCCGAAAACGAATCATTCGCTTTTTCAAAAACTCTTCTCTCAAAAGCCCGTGACATTCTTCTCAACAACATCTCGGATACTTATCTGCTCTATCCCCCTGAACCCGCTTGCGAATCGGATTCTGTGCGCATGATGATGGCTCTCCCTTCATCAACTCCAGTATTTGAACCCCTGAGCCTTTCCCTGATCGTGAAGGATACCGCAGTTGTAATGGATACCAGTTACACTTATACTCCTCAAGGACTCAATAACCAGTCTGTTACACTTTCACCTCTTCCGGCAGGCTCTTATGAAATTGAATCGGAGCTTAAAACGGAAGGTTCCAGATTCTCATCAAAAAGCAGCTTTTCGGTACAGCCGGATCAAAACGAGCTTTCCGTCAAAGTTCAGAACAGTTTATTTCTCCAGAAATTCGCCCGCCCGGTTGATCTGAATGAGGAAAACGCTTTGGATGAGCTTCTTTCGATTCTTGATCAGAGGAGTATGGAAGAGTATACGATTACGGAAAACATCAGAATTCAGCGTTCATGGTTTCTTCTGGCTCTGATTCTGTCATTCATTGCCGCAGAGCTGATCTTAAGGAAGAAATGGGGTGTGGATTGAGATTATTCGTAAACAGAAACGATATTGTACGACTTCATTTTGAGATACAACGTTTTGGGACTTATCTTCAGTATCTTGGCCGCTTTTGACCGATGCCCCTTGACCAACCCCAACACATGGATAATGTGTTTACGTTCCATTTCTTTAAGAGACAGAACTCTGCCGGATTTGTCCTCTCTTTGCACCGATGAGGTGTCATTCGGTTCATCTTTGGGAGCGGTATCGGTGTGAGAGGAGAATTTGTAATGGGATTTGAGAAAGGAGAGATCATCAGCCCCGACAGTCTTTCCCCGAGAAAGAATGCATGTCCGTTCAACTACATTCTTAAGTTCCCGGACATTACCCCTCCAGTGGTACTTTTTGAGCACCTCTATGGCACTTTTGTCGAACTGTTTCTGAAACCCCTGCTGTGAAAGGAAGTAACTCACAAGCAAAGGGATATCATCCACACGGTCCTTGAGAGGCGGAATATTGACAGACAGGACATTGAGTCTGTAAAAGAGGTCGGCTCTGAACCTGTTTTCCTCCACCAGCTCTTCAAGAGGCTGGTTGGTGGCACAGATTATCCTCACATTAAGGCTGATATCCCTTGTACCGCCAACGCGTCTTATCTCACCGGTTTCCAGAAAACGGAGCAGTTTAGCCTGAAAGTGCATGGGGATTTCCCCTATTTCATCCAGAAAAAGCGTCCCCCCGTCGGCTATTTCGGCAAGTCCTCTTTTCTGAGCCTTTGCATCGGTGAATGCGCCTTTTTCATGACCGAACAGCTCACTTTCCAGAAGGGATTCGGAGAGCGATGCGCAGTTGACAGGCACGAAGGGCTTTTCACAGCGCAAACTCTGGGAGTGAATTGCCCGGGCAACCACCTCTTTTCCAGTTCCGCTTTCGCCCATGATAAGAACCGTGGACTGAGTGGGTGCGATGCGGGCCAGAATACCCTGAAGCTCTTTCATCACCTCGCTTCTGCCCAGAAGCGTGCTTCCCACACCGCTGCGCCTGAGCTCATCTTTGAGTATCTTCAGATCTATCATGGAACGCTGATGTTTTATGGCCCGTTCTATATGAATAAGAAGCTCACTTAAAGAATAGGGCTTGCGCACATACTCAAACGCTCCCAGTTTCATACACTCTATGGCACTCTCAAGTGTGGCATTTCCTGTGAGAATAATCACTTCGGAAGTGACACTTTCCTTTTTCATAAGCCGAAGCGCTTCAAGGCCGTCCATACGGGGCATTACAATATCAAGAAGGACCACGTGATAGTGATCCTCTCTGATTTTCTGAAGTGCGGATTCTCCATCACTGACAGAATCCACCTGATATCCGGCCCTGCTGAGTTCATTGTTCAGAAGAAGTCTCAGCGACGCCTCATCATCCACTACCAGAATTCTTCCCTTGCTCATCCCAGCACTCCCCCGGCTTTGGGAATTTCAAGCAGAACGGAAGTCCCACCATTTTCCTGATCACTGAAAATATCCATCTTACCGTTGCATTCCTCCATGATACTGTAACAGAGCGCCAGCCCCATACCAGTACCTCTTCCCACTTCCTTAGTAGTGAAGAAAGGATCGAAAGCCTTTGAAAGAACTTCAGAAGTCATCCCCGGCCCTGCGTCAGTCACTTTCAGCTCGATATTTCTCTCTCCCCTAGGCTCAACTGCACTGATCTTGACTTCACAACCTCCCAAACAGAAATCGAAACAGTTGGTGAAGATGTTTATGAGAGCCTGTTCCAGTTTGTTAGGATCAGCCTTTACCATCAAAGAATCATCCACATCTGTTTCAAACGTGAAACCGGAACGGACGGCTCTGGAATGCACGAGTTTGAGTGCGTTACGGACGCAATCGGCCAGACAGATCACTTTGATTTCACATTCGCCTCCCCCTCTGGCAAAGCGGGAAAGGTTCTCCACTATATTCCTGCAGCGAAGCGCTTCGTCGGAAATTATCTGAAGGTACTGTGAAAGTTCCTCCACGTCTATTTCCTCATCATGCTGCAGCCTATCGATAAGAGCACCGGAAAAACCGAGAATGGCGGTAAGAGGGTTGTTCACCTCGTGTGCCACTCCGGATGCGAGAACACCGATAGAAGCCAAACGGGCCGAACGGTAAAGCTGATTGCGGGCGATTCTGCGCTCCTGCTCCATTCTAAGTTTTTCTGTCACATCCTCCATCGACAATATCACCGATGCTCCTTCATGATCCTCACCCAGAGAAATCGCTTTGACTTCAACATCGGCAATACTATTCTGGGCAGTTGACAGCTGTAGACGAAAACTCTCTATTCTGCCCTTCTGATGCGACAGAGAGGAGAGATGTTTCAGGAAGGGTCTCTTGTCTGCATCACTGACATATTCCATGATTGCCGTTCCGACAGCCTGGCTGCGGGAAACGCCAGTACAGGAACAGAAATAATGATTGCATTCGGTAATCTGACTGTCGCTGTCCAGAGTTACAAACAGATGAGGAAAGTGTTCATAGAGAAACTTGTATCTTTTCTGTGACTTCACCAACTCTCTATGAAGCCGGCGTATGCGCAGAAAGGAGCGCAGGCGCGCAAGAAGCTCATCGTTGCTGAACGGTTTTGTTATGTAGTCATCAGCATAGGACAATCCTGCAACCCTGTCATCTTCGCTGCTCAGTGCGGTAAGCATGACTACAGGCAGAAAGTCTTCATTGCTGTTTGAGTTCTTGATCATGCGGGTGACAGCCATTCCATCCATATCGGGCATAACTCTGTCAAGAAGCACCAGATCCACAGGTGCTTTCCTCAGAACTTCAAGCGCTTCCCCCCCACTGGCTGCCTTCCAGATTCTGTACCCGGACTTGCTCAGCAAATCCTCCAGCAGAGAAAGCGCGACCTCACTATCATCCACTATAAGGATGTTTTCTGCATTCTCGTTTTCAGCTGAATATCCCATGCAGTTCCCTGCTCAAAGCTTTGAGAGCAACGGCTCTGTGACTGATACCATTCTTTTCTTCAGGGGGGAGCTCGGCAAAAGTAAACTCGTAGCCCTTCGGTACAAAAAGCGGATCGTATCCGAAACCGCCGCTGCCGCTCTGAGAGGTTATTATCCGACCTTCACAAGCTCCTTGCGCACTCACGTATTTCTGTGGACCGATCCGCGCCACCAGAACACATCTGAAACGGGCAGTCCGGAGATGTGAGGGAATCTCTGCGAGCTCTGAGAGCAGTTTTTGATTGTTTTTCTCCGCTGTGGCGTTTTCCCCCGAGTACCTGGCGCTCTTCACTCCCGGACGTCCGTCAAGAGCATCGACTTCCAGCCCGGAATCATCCGCCAAGGCCCACTTGCCGCTGTGATCAAACACCCAATCGGCCTTGATCTTCGCATTCTCGTAAAAGGTTGAACCTGTTTCCTCTATCTGGGGGACAGGCTGCCAATGATCCTTCAAAGAAGTGATCCGGAGCGGAACACCGGACAGCATCTCCCTGAACTCCTTCAGTTTTCCTTCATTTCCTGTTGCTATGATCAGTTCATTCATTGTGACGTTCGATTCAATATTCAGCGTTCAGTTTTCAAAAGAAACCCCTCCCTTACGGCCGGGGTACTGCATGGTTTCATCATACTTTCAAGCTGCAGTTCTACCGACGAGCCCTCTCTCAAATCTCCCCCCCTCGGGAGATTTGGGGGGCTTTCAGTTGGCAACCACATTAACCAGTTTGCCGGGAACCACTATCACCTTGCGGACAGTCTTACCCTCGGTATGAGTCTTGACCCTTTCAAGTCCGAGCGCTGTTTTTTCCAGCTCTTCTTTGGAGGCTTCCCGGGGTGCTTGGAATTCACCGCGGAGCTTTCCATTAACCTGTACCACTATGGTCAATACGGATTCCTTCACCATGGATTCATCCCAGGTAGGCCATGATGCGTTAACCAGAAAGCCATCCCCACCGAGCTTTTCCCAGAGTTCATCGCCCAGATGAGGAGCATAAGGGCCAACCAGTTTAACAAATGTCTCCATATCTTCTCTGCTGGCGCCCTTGGATAACAGCTCGTTTATGTATTCCATCATGGCTGCCACAGCGGTGTTGAACTTCATGGATTCCAGATCGGTACTCACTTTCTTGATGGTTTTGTGTCTGATGCGGCAGTTTGGATCTCCCTTTACACCACCATTCTCGCATACATCCTCCACCAAACGCCAAAGCTTGCGCAGAAAACGGTTGCATCCCTCTATAGCCCGGGGATCCCAGGGCTTGGGAAGCTCGAACTCTCCCATGAACATTTCATAAATACGAAGAACATCGGCACCATATTTTGCCACTACATCATCCGGGTTAACTCCGTTAAGCTTCGATTTGGCCATTTTCTCGATTTCCACCGTGAGCTTCTCACCCGTTTTGCGCAGCAGGGCATCATCTCCTGAAAACTCCACTTCCGAAAGTTCATGATACTTGCCTGCGGAATCGCGATACGTGGCTGCAAGCACGGTTCCCTGATGACGCAGTTTTTTGAAAGGCTCCTTTGTGGACACATACCCCAGATCGTAAAGCACCTTGTGCCAGAAACGGGCATAGAGGAGGTGAAGAACAGCATGTTCCGCTCCTCCGATATAAAGATCGATATTCATCCACTGCTTTTCCGTCTCTTTTGACCAGGGTTCCTTGTCGTTTTCCGGATCGAGGTAACGCAGATAATACCAGCAGGAACCTGCCCACTGAGGCATTGTGTTTGTTTCCCGCTTCGCAGCACCTGCGCACCGAGGGCAGGAGGTTTTCACCCATGATTCTATATTGGCAAGAGGAGACTCTCCTGTGCCCGAAGGCTCATAACGATCCACTTCAGGAAGTGCAACCGGAAGCTGATCCTCTGGTACCGGTACAGTACCGCACTTCTCGCAATGAACGATGGGTATAGGTTCTCCCCAATACCTCTGTCTTGAGAAAACCCAGTCCCTGAGCCTGTAGCTTACCGCCGATTTGCCACAGCCTCTTTCCTCAAGCCAGGAGATTATCTTTTTCTTGGCTTCCCCGGTCGCCAGCCCGTCAAGGATTCCCGAATTGACATTCACTCCTGTTTCGGTATAGGCGCTTCCCTCTTCGACACTGCTGCCGTCAGCCGGACGCACCACCTGTTTTATGGGAAGATCGAACTTGACCGCGAATTCATAATCTCTCTCGTCATGAGCAGGAACAGCCATAATCGCACCCGTTCCGTATCCTGCAAGAACATAATCTGCAATCCATACCGGCACCAGCTCATCATTCACCGGATTGCGCGCATAGCCTCCTGTAAAGACTCCGCTTTTCTCTTTGGACAATTCTGTGCGTTCGAGGTCGCTTTTTTTGCGAGCTGCCTCCTGATAATCGGCAACCTTCTCTTTTTGCGCATCAGTGGTCAGCTTTTCCACAAGAGGATGCTCGGGTGCTAGCACCATATAAGTTGCACCGAAAAGAGTGTCGGGCCTGGTAGTGAAAACAGTTATCTTTTCATTATCAGCTCTGCCTCCGGATACACAAAACGTCACCTCCGCTCCTTCGGAACGGCCGATCCAGTTGCGCTGCATAAGCAGTGTGGAATCGGGCCAATCGACTTCGGACAAATCCTCCAGAAGTCTGTCCGCATAGGCGGTGATCTTCAATATCCACTGCCTCAGATCCTTGCGTTCCACCACATTGCCGCAGCGGTCGCACTTACCGCCGACCACTTCCTCGTTGGCCAGCCCTGTTTTGCAGGAGGGACACCAGTTTATGGGCATGATCCCCTCGTAGGCAAGTCCTTTTTTATAGAGCTGGAGAAAAATCCACTGGGTCCATTTGTAATATGCAGGATCGGTGGTGTTCACCTCTCTGTCCCAGTCGTAGGCAAAACCGATGGAGTCGATCTGGCGTCTGAAATTGTCGATGGATTCTTCGGTAGTCACTCTGGGGTGAATGCCGGTTTTTATGGCGTAGTTCTCGGCAGGCAAACCGAAAGCGTCCCATCCCATGGGATGCAGAACATTGTATCCCTGCATTCTTTTCATACGGGTGATGATATCTGTTGCAGTATATCCTTCGCAATGTCCCACATGAAGACCGGAACCGGAGGGATAAGGGAACATGTCCAATGCATAATATTTCGGTTTGGACGGATCGAATTTCGCTTTGTGAAGTTTGTTTTCCCTCCAGCGGGCCTGCCATTTTGGTTCTATTTCAGAAGGTGAATAAGTTGACACATTTCCTCCGGGCCGAAATTTGAAGGTTCCAATTTTTAATTTCTCGATTAACAATCCAGATTTTCTCTAAAATAGTCCACCGCGTTCTTCAGACCGTCACTCAGGGGCACCGTGGGTTCCCATCCCAGCTTTTCCCTTGCAAGACTTATATCCGGCTGACGCTGTTTGGGATCATCGGAAGGAAGCGGCTTGAAGATAATCTTGGAAGAGCTGCCCGTGAGCCTGATCACCTCCTCGGCAAGTTCCTTTATAGTGAACTCTCCCGGGTTGCCCACATTGATGGGTCCGATGATATTTTCCATGTTCATGAGTTTCATCATACCGCTGATAAGATCATCAACATAACAGAATGAACGGGTCTGAGCACCATCTCCGTAGATGGTGATATCATTTCCTTTCAGAGCCTGCACTATGAAATTGGACACCACCCGCCCATCGTTTGGATGCATACGCGGACCATATGTGTTGAAAATCCTTATAACCCTGATATCCACATTGTTCATACGATGATAATCAAAAAACAGAGTTTCCGCAACCCTCTTGCCCTCATCATAACAGGAACGCAGACCGATAGGGTTGACATGACCCCAGTAGGTCTCCTTCTGGGGGTGCTCGATGGGATCACCGTACACCTCAGAGGTCGAGGCCTGAAGAACCCGTGCCTTGACCCGCTTTGCCAGTCCCAGCACGTTTATCGCCCCCATCACGGATGTCTTGGTGGTTTTTACTGCATTGTACTGATAATGCACAGGAGAAGCAGGGCAGGCAAGATTGTAGATCTGATCCACTTCCACGAAAATAGGGAATGTTATGTCGTGCCGCATGAGTTCGAAATTGTGACAGTCCATCAGATGTTCCACATTTTTCTTGCGGCCGGTGAAATAATTGTCCAGACAGATGACATCATGCCCCTGCTCAACGAGGCGCTCGCAGAGATGAGAGCCCAGAAAACCGGCACCGCCCGTTACGAGAATACGTTTTGTTTCCATGAAACCGCCACTACCTTTCCATTTCAGATTGCAGTTATACGGACATCCTCCATTAGCCGCCACACCTCATCACGGGTCACCACGCCGGGCCCCTGATGCATGCACTTTGATGTTCCGCATGCCACGGCCATACGACAGATTTCGGAGAAAGAGAATTTTCTTTTTTGTGCCACCAGAATGCCGGCAACCAACGCATCACCGCATCCCACTGTATCCAATGCCTTCACCTCCGGTGGGGAACAGAGAAGGCAGTCATTTTCATGAATAGCTATCATTCCATCACAACCCAGGGAAATAAACGCATAGGATATTCCCATATCGATAAGCCGTTTTCCCTTGAGGGCGATATGATGAACGCCTCTGATCTGCTCATCGAAAAACTGCTCCAGCTCCGAAATGTTGGGTTTGATCATAAGCGGTTTTGTTCTCGCCCCCAGCTTCAGAGCATTCCCCCTTGCATCAAGAAGGGTGCCGATACCCTTTTGGTGACAAAGAGAGATGGTTCTGGAGTAGACATCTCCATCAAAGCCGGCGGGTATGCTTCCGGAAAAACACCAGGTGCTCCCCTGCTCCATCTGCAGTTCCAGAAACTGCAGAAACTCTTCCTGAATCCGCAAGGAAAGAGAGGGGGATGTGCCGTTGAGATGAGTGACACAGTCATTCTGAAGCTCTGATAATGTGATATTTATTCTGGTGCTACCCGGAACTTCAAAGAAAAGAGGTTTAATGCCCTGTTCTTCAAGAAACGTGCTGAAGCGGAGCTGGTCGTTTTCCGGAATGAGAGCCGAAACCGCAACCTCCTCGCCTAAAGTACGGGCAACCCGCGCCACATTGAGTCCTTTTCCGGAAGGAACAGCAAGAGAAGGCAGATCAAGATATGTCACTCCGGGTTCGAACGTTTCCATTCTATAGGAAACATCTATAGCCGGATTAAAAAGACTGCAAACAATCAAAGGGCACCCTCTCCTCTCAAAAGCACATATAAAAGCTTCATCGCTTTGATCATCATGCCTGTAAGAATTAAAGCCAGGATGATCTGGGCGATCTGCAGGAGTCTCGTTATCATTTTGGAGCGGTTCATGAAACACTACCGGGATGGATATGAAAGCTCCTTTGGCACACATTTCCGCTTGAGAAACCGGAAAAGGACAGCCTCAGGAGACTGGTGGATGCAGCAATGAAAAGATAAAATTCACATTCCGCATGCACTTTTCAGTTCCCTGGCTTGCTCAAGCATCAGAAATAACTATGGAAAATACAATGAGAAACGCGTTTTTGCACAAAAAAGTGGCTCGTAGAGGTACGAGCCATTCCCGAAGGGAGCGGAAACAATCATAAAGGGAGTTCTGCGGGGACGTTATTCCTGAAGATCTACCGTAATCACTCCATCAGCATTGATATCTCCTCTGGAATCGGCGAAGCCTTCGGAGGTATCGCCCAGACTGTCAAAATGAGCAGAATCGTTTTCGGTCATGGCAACCGAAGGGGAATCTGATTTCATTTCTGCTGCGATTGTGGTGTTGGAATCTGAAGTGGAGATAGATGCTTTAAGATCTTCGGCTCTTTCCATATTGAATACTATGTACCCCATTGCGGCAAACCCGACAGCGAAAAACAAAAGAGACATGACTGTGGTTTTTTTGAGAAACAGGGGAAGAAGGCCGAATGTATGCTGCTTTTTGGCACTTGCACACACTCTTAGAATTTCCCTGTCCACAGCTTTGGAGGGCGCTTCTCCCAACACTTCGGCGGCATAAAACGAGGTTGATTCCCGTTTATAAGCCTCTACCTCAAGCCTGCACTCCTCACACTCCTCAAGATGCTCCTCGTATCGTCGGATATCGTGCTCATCCAGTTCATTGGAACAATACAACAAACCAGATTCTTCAAACTTATTGCACGCCATCGACCCCCCTTTTCTTCAGTTCCTTCCGAATGTTCTTCAACGCCAGACGCATGCGCCCAAGCGCGGTATTTATTGGACAATTCATGATATTCGCTATCTCCTTGAAAGGAACACCGCCAAGTTCCCTCAGCAAAAACACCTCACGCTGCAGCGGATCCAGCTTCTCCACCGCCTCGTTTATCAGATCTCGAAGGTCGGTGTTGGACAACTGCTGGTCGGGAGCCTCCATTTTGCTCCCCACTGACCCTTCCGTGTCATCCTTGTGCTCGGTCTCCACCTTCGCGTGACGGAAGAAGTCGATGGTGCGCTTGTGAGCGATCCCAAAGAGCCAACTCAGAAAACTTCTTGAACGGTCGAACTGCTCAGAGTTACGAAGAGCCGCAAGAAATGTTTCCTGGAGCAGATCCTCGGCGATCTCCTTGTCACCGGTCATCCGTACCAGAAAGCCGAATACCCGGTTTTTGTACTTGTCGTACAGTTGAGAGAATCCCCTCGGATCTCCATTAAGCCAAAGATCAAACAGATGTTGATCATCACTTGTTTGTTGCTGCATAGAATACGGTTCCAGAGTTCGATTTATTGTTTGAGAGTAACAGAATATTCATCTAATTATTTAAAATAATTATTTGAACCCCAGCATTCACTCCAGCTGCAGATATATTAAAGCTTTCATGGTTTTTCCATGCAAGAGTCGTTCCTAAAAGCCCCGGAAA
>JBKGXV010000019.1:0-43498 GCA_046546375.1 Chitinispirillaceae bacterium
AATCCGGGGAAATCGTACATTCGCATCAGGTGTTCCTCGCTGGTTAAATGGAAATTCAGGTAACGCTCGATCTCTTTGAGAATGGAATCCATCTTTTCCCGGTCCCGTACAGTGTTTTCCTTGGGCAGGAGGTCGAAAACGCGGTAGAGATGATAGTGCTGCTCATCCATTTCCGGCAATCCCAGCCGGGCCTTTTCGGGTATATCCATATAATTCCTCGGGCAGTTGAGGTCCGGTACGAGTAGAGGTTGAGTTAAACTGAAACTACAAAAGAGGGGGTGGTGGGGACAAGGAGGCTTTTTGTTCTGAGAAGGGGATGAGAGGAAATCAGGTACGGTTTTTCGGAGATGTATTACTGAATCCGGGGCGGAGTTACTCACGGGGTGTTCTATTTGTGCATTGGTGAGGTTAGTCCGTCCCCTGAGATGAGGCTTGGGAGTTAGTCCGTCCCCGCGTTGAGGCTGTGCCGACTCGCGAGTCGGCATTTCAAAGCCTTACCGGCCCCTAAAAGTCTGTGCGAAATTGATTTCAAGGTAGTATATTTTCCAGTCTGTGGTATAAGGCTCCGGTCTTCTCAGTTCCAAAAAACAGTTCACTTTTCGAACCACAGTACTGAAGCGTATTGCTAGAAACGCTTGTTGGCGGGAGCAGAGGTCGAAAAGCACATCTGCGGCAGGCGGCTGAAAACAGAGTCAAGCTGCAGCAGACTTTTACGGAGGTTTTCAAAATGAGCCAGGATGAATACAGAGTAGTTGCGGGTCCTGAGGGCTATCTTGCCGACGCTGCAGCTCTGAGGGGTGTTGAGCTGCCTGACAGTGGGCATGCACTTGTCGAGGGGCAGATCGTTCAGGAAGGCAAGGCTGTTGATGTGATAGCCGAAAAGCTGCTTGGAGCCAGTAATCCGGTAATCTTTCCCGGACCGCTGCTTTTGTGGCAATGGTCCGACAAGGTGGCGCCCAAAGCTGCCGCGGTGAAGAAGCTTGCGCAGGCATCGGGGGCCAAACTGATTCCCATGCCCGATTACCGCCCCAAATATCCCAAGATCAACCCCGAACTGGAAATCAACCCCAATCATCCCAATCTGACAATCTGGCATAATGATATAGATGTGTGCATCTTTGTTGGAGTTCACTGCCATTATGCCAATGTCGCGCTGAAAATCATCAGGGGTGAAACCTCATGCTACACGATTGCTCTGTGTGCTGAAGCCGGGCATGAGGATGCCATGGTCTCCATGAGAGATGTGAATGAAGTAAAGGTTGATGCTCTGATAGAAAAGGTCGAAAAGTTGAAAGCTGCTCGAGTCTGATGCCGCTTTCGTGAAAGAACGAGGAGAATGTGATGGTTGTAAAGGTTGATGAAGTCAAGTGTACAGGTTGCGGGGTATGTATCAGGGTATGCCCTGAACCCTGCGTGATCATAAAAGGCGAGGGGAAGAAAGTTTCCATAAACAACGTGCGCTGCAAGGCGTGTCTCCTTTGTGCATCGGTCTGCCCTAAAAAGGCAATTAGTAAAGAAGAAGAGTGATTCGGATTTTTCTGAATCGGCAATTGAAATGAGAAGATTTGTCCGGGAAAGATAATGATGAGTAAAGAACAAAAGGCAGTAAACGCAGATAAGATGTTTGAAGCTCCCAGGGAGCGTTCGTTTATAACGGGAAGTGAAGCCGTAGCAGAAGCGGTTAAAAGGGCCAATGTGGATATGGCGATCGCCTATCCCATCACCCCTCAGAGCGAAAGTCTTCACCTGGTAGGGGATCTTTATGCCAGCGGATATCTCAAGGATTACTACCGCGCCGAAAACGAATTCGCAGTGATGGCGGCTGTTCACGGTGCGGCTTTGGGAGGTGGACGGGTGTTTACCGCTACCAGCGGACCCGGAACTCTCAGAGCGATGGAGATGTTTCCTGTATGGGCCGGGGCCCGCCAGCCGATCGTGAGTGCGTTCATGTGCAGAGGCGTGGCGCTTCCTCCGTCAATCCAGCCGGAAAATATCGAGATGGCCTTCCTGCTTGATAGCGGGATGCTCATGCTCCATGCTGAAAATGCTCAGGATTATTTCGAAATGATTGTCAAAGGGTATGCCGTTGCCGAACAGCCTGAAGTGCATCTCCCGGTGGGTGTGTTTGCTGATGGATTCTTTGTAACGCATACGCGCGAGCTGGTAATGCTGCCCCCCGAAGACCTGAAGCTTGAATCTTACGATCCGAAAAAAGCACCCGTTCCCGCGTTCGATATGGAAAGTGCTCCGATGCGCATCACTCGTGATCCGCTTCTGAACAAAAGCAACTTCATCTCTTATGCCGCCAACGCAAGCTGGCATCAGGAAGTCCTTGCCGCGGCTCAGAGAGCCCGCAAGCACATAAAACATTTTCTGGGCGGGCTTATCGAAACGGAAAACGCTGATGCCGACATTCTGATCGTGGCATCCGGGACCGCTGTTTCCCAGAGCAGGGAAGCTATCAGGGCAATGCGGGAAGAGGGCATGGATGTCGGTTTGGTAAAAGTGAAATCGATACGTCCCTTCCCTGAAAAAGAGATTCAGGAAGTGACCGCAGGCGCATCGCTCATTGTTGTACCCGAATTCAACGCCGGTGGTTGGCTTGCAAGAGAAGTGAAAGCTGCGATCGACAACAGCAGCAGGGTTGTAGCCGGCCCCAGAGTGTTCGGCGGAATGCCCATGCCCAAGGACATAATAATAAATGAAATCAGAAAAGCGCTGTCGGGTGAAGCTGTGAACAGCTGAATCGGGACAAACACTCAAGGTTTAACGCCAAACACTGAACGAGGATACAATGTCGAAAAATATAATAACTCCTGTAAAAGAATTCGAAGACCTGCTTCCGCAGGAATACAAGGACCTGGTAAATAACGGTCCTTTCAATGGAAGGAAAACCATTGATGATCTCGGTACTTTCAAGGAGCTTACCGAGGCGCATCCGCACTGTGCCGGCTGCGGTGTCTCTCTGGGTATACGGCTCGGTCTGGCTTCTCTGCCTTCTCCGGAGGATACCATAGTCATAGGGACTCCCGGCTGTTCTTTCTTCGCGCTGTCCCAGACTGCTCTTAACTATTCCAATACCGCTTTCGGAAATCAGAACTCGGTTGCTTCCGGTCTCAAGAGAATGCTCAAGATCCGGTTTCCCGAAAAGCACAAGGATGTAGTGGTTATGGTTGGTGACGGAGGTGTGGCAGATATTGGTCTGGATTACACACTGCACTCCTGGTTCAGAAGAGAGAATATCACCACAGTGATGCTTGATAACGAGGTGTATGGCAATACCGGCGGTCAGGAAAGCGGTATGACTCTGGAAGGCAAAGTGCACAACATGGCCCCCACGGGAAAGAAATTTCCGAAGATTCCCGTTTTCGAGCTGGCCAAAACTTCAGGGTGTGCATATGCCGCGAAGGTGACAGTCGCCAATTCCAAAAAACTGGGCATGGCGATAAACAAAGCAGTTCTAATCGCAAGAGAAGTAGGTCCCACCTATGTTCAGGTGTATACACCCTGTCCCACTAATCTCAAATTTGCGCCTGATCAGACAATCAGAATCGCCAGGGAGGCGGAGAAGAGTTACTATGCCTTCGAGGAGTATATCACTGACGAAGCGCTTTCGTACTTGAAAAGTCAGAGTGAAAAAAAGGAGACTGCATGATGAATTCCAAACTTGATATAAGAATGGCCGGACTGGGTGGCCAGGGAGTGGTTACTGCGGCTCACATCCTCGGCACTGCGGTTGTCAGTACCGGCAGGCATGCGGCGGTTAATCCTTTCTTCGGAGCCGAAAAGAGGCTCGCTCCCGCAGAGAGCTATGTGAGAATGGCAAACGAGCCAATCTACGACAGAGGTGAGCTTCTTTATCCCAATTTCATCATGATTTTCGCACCCCAGGTCATCACAATGGGTAAATCCTATACCATGCCGTTCTATGCCGGTCTTAAGGAAAACGGTCTGGTGATTATCAACTCAGATTCTCCTATTCTCTCCGAAAAGGAAATCGCCGGACTTGAAAAACTTAATGCCAAAGTGCTGTATGTTCCTGCCACGAAACTCGCTCTCGAAAATGCCGGAACGGAGCTTGCCACCAATATGACCATGCTGGGTGCCTTGTGCGGCCTGGTGGAGCTTCTTGATCTGGATGCGGTCATGACAGCTGTCGAGGAGCGGTTCAGTGGAAAAGCAAAGATCGTGACTTCCGGAACAACAGCTGCTCTCGATGAATCCTTCAAAAGTAAATTCGACAAGGTATCAGCTCTGATCGAGAAGAATAACACCGCTATAAGTGAGGCTTACAAATTCACCTCGCAGGAAAAACAGCTCAGCTGATTTTCTGCTCTGGTTGTAAATTCTGCAGGGTCCGGTGGTTTTCCCCCGGGCCTTTTGTTATCCGGGGCTTAGTTGTATGAATTTCACGCCGAAACGCTTTCCTTTTTCTCCGTCGCGCTTTCTTTCAGCTCCATGGTGTTCAGAACCTCGGAAATGGATTTCAGTTCCTCGCTCTCTGGATTGTTTTCCTTCAGCCGTTCCACCTTCTGTTCAATCTGAAGAAGCTTCGAGCGAAGCTGTTCGCCCAGTTCGTTGCACTTTTCAGAAAGATCCTTCATCTCCTCACGTTCTCTGAATCTCAGAAGTGCGGTCATTTTCCCTTTTAAAAGCATGGATGTCCACTGCTCTATTTTGTAGACGGGTACTGCATATTTTCTGGATGCGTAAAGACCGATCCCCAGTGCAACCAGAATCCCCACTATGGAGCTGATTATCAGGGTCGGAAGGATCAGATGGAGTATATGCTCCCGGTTGAGTTCATTACTGATTTGATCCCACTGATAGACTACAACAGTATCATACCTGAGATAGTACACAAGAAGCAGGCTTCCTGCCGAAACAACTGTGGAAATAAGAGATGCCAGTATCACCTTGGTGATCAGCCGAAGCTGGAGTGACTTTTTGATGAAGAAATTGCCTACCGGTTTGCGAACAAACTTTTCCATACATTCCGTCCTTTTCAGGAGCTGCGGTTTCAGACTGCTCTCAAATGTTGCAGAGTCTATAATTATACATTACGACTGTAGCACAATATAAATCAAAAGGTTTGTGCAACCATAGATTTGGGGTAAATTTTCCAATAGAGTTTTTCATCGCTTGCCAGAAAACACTATTTATATTAGAATAGTGTGAATGGTTTTCGCTAGTTGGGATTCAGAAAACGGGTTATGATGAAAAAGGTTCTTCTGCTGATTACGGCTCTGGTAAGCGCCACTTTGGGTTTTCAGGACTCTAAAGACTCTCTGCTGTTCAAAATCGATCTCAACAATGATTCAAACAGTCTGTATAACTGCGTATGGGATGATCATCTTCGATCTTCTCTGGCCGGACCGGTTCTTATGGCAGAGAATACTCTCCTCTTTTACTCCAAACACGGGTATGTTCTCTACAACACCAAAGGCAAATTTCTTGAGAAGCACTCTCTTATTAAGGATAACCGCAAAGCCGCACAAAAAGGCGAACCTCTGACTATTCTGGCATATCCTTTCGACAGTACCTCCGTCATCTATTATAGAGATTCCGAAAAAAAAGGCGAACCCCCTCTGATTTTCCGCAAAAAGCTGTTCAAGAGAAAACTCCGTAAGCTCAAAGGTGATGAGAGGAAGCTGTTCAAGGAAATCAAGAAATTCCGCCCGCTTAACATCTCCCGCAACAGCATAAGTGAGGATGTCGGCCGTACAGAGTATCTCAAGCCTCATTTGGCCGGTTTCACTTCTCTTGATGACGACAGCCGTAACTGGTGGACCACCGACATGTTCTACTCTTTCACCTCTCCGCTCATTGTGGAAGAGGATGGTGAATTCGTCTCTTTCTTCCCGGGACTCAAGTCGGGCGGTCACTGCGATGTGCCTCTGAAGCTGATTGAACCCATGGGGGTGTTTTCACGTGAGGGACGGTGGTATTATCTGGGTATTTACAATGTAATGGGAAACAAAAAGGATGAATATCATCAGACTGTTATCCTGTGTGATCAGGCCGGCAACGTTCTTTACTGCAATGAACTTCTGAAGCAGGAGATTACTGATGCGGTTCTTCAGGAAGTGAGGAAAATTGAAACCGTGTTCACTGTGAGAAAAGCTGGCACTCATGTGTTCGTGCCTTCCGTGGATCCTTATGGAGACATGTACTACGGTGCCATAAACTGGGAATGGAAGGAAATAAATGTATATAAAAGAAGTTTCATCCGTTTTCTGCCCGTTGCCTGCGCTTCTGTATTCGGAAATCAGTTTGCCGAGGAGGGGAGAGTTTCTTTCATACCGGTCAAAGTGGACTGCAGCAATGCTTCCCGCAAAGGAATTATTCCCGAGGTGGTTTACAAAGATAAGGAAGACGGAATGTTGCTTCTGGATAAGAAGGATCTGGCAAGGGACAGTTTATATGTGAAAGTTCACCGGCTTCCCGATAATAAACTGAAAAAAAAGCTCTCCCGGGTTCCTCAGACAATGCCTCCCGAAATAGGAGCCATGCAGGAATCCATTGCCAAACTGCCCACGACTTGGTGTCCGTACGGTATTTCTCTTAACCATATTGAAAAAGGAACCCTTTCCAATCTTGATTACGGGTTCGGGGATGTGGTGGTATGCGCCCGTGTTCTTGGAAAAAGCAAGTCGGGTAATGTA
Organism: Chitinispirillaceae bacterium; assembly: GCA_046546375.1. GTDB lineage: Bacteria > Fibrobacterota > Chitinivibrionia > Chitinivibrionales > Chitinispirillaceae > JAEZKC01. Next base: position 6,666 of record JBKGXV010000019.1, read on the forward strand.
TTCATACGGGTCGATCTGGAAAACTGGGCTGAAGTGGTGGTGCTTTCCTCCGACGGACAGTTCAGGGAGCGTTTCACCTTCAATAATCTCCATCATGAGGAACGCAAAGACATCACCATACTCTCACCCAAGGGTGTTGTATACGAGAAGGATTACGAGGCAGGAAAGAACAAAGCACATCGTTTTCTCAAATGGGACAGAGACATACGGCCTCTTTATGGGGTAGTCAAACGCAAATGACATAAACCTGCTGGGGAAATCCGCTGATGAAAAGTGACTGCGCTGATCTCCTGGATGGTCTCAACGAGGAACAGCATCGGGCAGTTACGGTTCCAAACAGCGGAGCGGTTCTGGTTCTGGCCGGAGCGGGATGCGGAAAAACCGCCGTTCTCACCCGAAGAATTGTTTATCTCATACGCCTGGGAATAAAGCCCTGCAGAATCTGCGCACTCACCTTTTCCAGAAAAGCCGCCACGGAAATGGCTCACAGGCTCTCCTCTTTGGACCCCGCCTGTTGCGGCGGTCCGGCTCCGCCACTGGTTACCACGTTTCACTCCTTTTCACTCAGGGCACTGTGTGAATACATGCATGGTGTTACCAACTTCAGAAGAATAGGTTTCAGGGGTGAAGTAAAGCTTCTTTCCAACAGGCAGAGACTCGAACTGTTGGCCCAGAGCAGTACCACAGAACAACGGAAAGCCCTCATGATGAGTCTGACTGAGCTGGACAGTACGTTGAGTCAGCTCACCGTGTTCCCCGAAAAAGTAAAAGAAAAATTTACCGGCTCAGAACTGAATCTTCTTTCCTCCATAGAAAGCCGCTCCAGTCAGGCCAGAAAGGGTAACGGATTCTGGGATTTTTCCGATCTCATAAAAGGTGCGCTGGAGCTGTTCAGAAAACACACCGGCATAGCTCAGGCATACAGCAGACGCTTCGATGCGATTCTGGTCGACGAGTTCCAGGATACCAATCCCATGCAGATAGAGATGCTTGACATTCTGCTCTCATCGGGTGCCAGTCTTTATGCTGTCGGTGATGATGATCAGGCGATATACGGCTTCAGAGGTGCGGATATAAGGCCTATCAGAAACTTCAGTTCAAGATTCAAGGATTCACAAATAGTGAAGTTGCAGATGAATTACAGAAGCATCCCTGTTATTCTTGATTGTGCCAACCGTCTCTGGCTGGACAAGCCCCAAGAATACCGCAAAACTCTGGTAAGCGGTCTGAATCCGCCGCCTAAAGGGTGCAGAAAACCGGTTTTGATGCGGTTCAGAAAACAGGATCAGATGATGGAATGGGTGTTGGGAAAAGCTCGGTTCATCCAGCGCAGGGAGAAGATCGATATCGCTTCCATGGCTATGCTTTTCCGCATAAATCACTCCCGGGAGTGGGTTGCCGGCGAGTACAAAAAAAGCGGACTCGATCCCGCTTTGCTTCCTCAGATGCTTACGGTTCATGCAAGCAAGGGGCTGGAGTATCCGGTAGTGTTTCTCTGCGATCTGGAGGAGGGGGTGTTTCCTCATTACAAGCTGCCCAAGAAAAATCCGGTGAAGTCCTGGACCGACCTTTTGGTACGCCTGGCCAGGCCCAGGGCGAAAGTGGTGGGCGAGGGAGATTTCGAAGAGGAGCTGCGGCTTTTTTACGTGGGGGTGACCCGGGCTCAGAGGTTTCTTTTCTTCGTCACTGTGGGGGAGAAATCTTTTTATGGTCGAGTGATGTCCTTCAGGCCCTCCCGTTTTCTGGATCTGGTGAAGTGAGTTCGGTTTCGGTCCGCAAAAGAGGATGGGAGGTCTCTGTGTGGTCCGGTATTTGCTGATTGACTCCGGGGGCCGCCTAACCTATTTTGTTCTGATTTAATCCAGGCGGTCCGCAAGCAGGTAAAACGGGATGCCGCACAGTGAAAATGAACCCCTCTGTGAGGGATGGGTTCTCTTGACGACCAAAACGATTTAACGGTAAACGGAAAACGGGAAAAGATGGCTGAATCGCTTAGATATTCGGATGCAGGCGTGGATATCTCCACATGGAACAAGGCAAAAACGCGTATCGGAGAGTTGGTCTCCTCCACCTACAACGAATCCGTTGCCGGAAAGTTCGGCCAGTTCGGTGGGATGTTCGATATCTCCTCTCTCAAGAGCATGCCTTCCCCTACTCTGGTCTCCTCCACCGACAGTGTGGGAACCAAAGTGAAAATCGCATTCGAATGCGGGGTTTACAATTCGGTCGGTGAGGACATCGTGAATCACTGCGTCAATGACATACTGGTCATGGGAGCAAAACCGCTTTTCTTTCTCGATTACATAGGAATCGGCAAGCTGGTTGCAAAAACTGCTGAGCAGATTGTGGAGGGACTTGCGCGGGCATGCCGGCTTAACGGCTGTGTGCTTATCGGAGGAGAAACCGCGGAGATGCCCGATATATATGCATCCGGGGAGTTCGATCTGGTGGGCACTATTGTGGGTGCTGTTGATAAAGGCAAAGTTGTCGATGGTGCGGGGGTGAAACCCGGTGATGTGCTTGTCGGGCTGGAGTCAAGCGGGCTTCACACAAACGGCTACAGCCTGGCCCGCAAAATTGTAAAAGAAGTGGGAAAGAGGAATTATTCCGACGAGTTTGAAGACGGTCAGAGCTTCGGGCAGGCACTGCTCAAGCCGCACAGATCATATATAAAGACGCTTTCTCTTATGGAAAAAGGCCTTGTCAAGGGCTGTGCCCATATTACCGGAGGCGGTTTCCCGGACAATGTGGACCGGGTGCTTCCGTCAAACTGCAACGCACATATAAAGGCGTCCTCATGGAGTCCGCCTTCCATATTCCGTTATCTTCAGAAAACTGGTAATGTGGAGAACGAAGAAATGTACCGTACCTTCAATATGGGTATGGGAATGGTGCTTGTGGTTTCTTCTGAAAGTGCCGATGAAGTCATGAAATCCTCTGAACTTGCCGAGTACGGTCCGGTAAGAGTCGGTGAGGTGGTGTCCGGAACCGGCATTGTGGTGATGGAGTTTTAAGTGAAAAGAAATCTCTATGTTTTCAATACAGTTTCGGCTAAAAAGGAGCTGTTTGAACCCGGCAATGATCCTGTGGCAATGTATGCCTGCGGGCCTACGGTTTACAACTATGCTCACATAGGTAATCTGCGCACTTACATTTTCGAGGATGTGCTCAAGCGGGTTCTGCTTGCCAGCGGGTATGATGTGAAACACGTGGTGAACATCACCGATGTGGGTCATCTGGTTTCCGATGCCGATACGGGTGAGGACAAAATGGAGAAGGGGGCGGCCCGGGAGGGAAAGAGTGTCTGGGATATTGCCGCGTTCTATACCGATGAATTCATGAAGAACATTTCCGAGCTGAATATTCTCGAGCCTGATATCTGGCCCAAAGCGACAGATCACATCACGCAGATGATCGAAATGGTCAGAAAGCTCGAGGAGAAGGGATTCACCTACACAACCCGCGACGGGATCTATTTTGATACCACCCGTTTCCCCAGGTACTGCGATTTCGCCAGACTGGATCCATCAAGTCTCCGCGCAGGTGAACGGGTGGATATGGGGGAAAAGAAGGCAGTGACCGATTTTGCTCTGTGGAAATTCTCTCCCAAGGACAAGAAGCGTCAGATGGAATGGGACAGTCCCTGGGGAATGGGTTTTCCGGGCTGGCATATCGAGTGCAGTGCCATGGCTTTGGCGTATCTGCCTCAGCCTCTGGATATTCACTGCGGGGGAGTGGACCATATCAGAGTTCATCACACCAACGAAGTGGCTCAGGCGGAAGCGGCAACAGGAAAGCTTTTTGCTAGATATTGGCTTCACGGTGAGTTTCTGGTTTTGGACAAGGGCAAGATGGCCAAATCCGCAGGGAGTTTTGTAACCCTTTCCTCTCTCAAGGAGCAGGGCATTTCACCTCTGGCCTACCGGATGTTCTGTTTTACTGCTCACTACAGATCACCGCTCAGTTTTTCCTGGGATGGAGTGCGGGCGGCGCAGCACAGTCTGGTCAATCTGCGCAAAGCGGTATCTGCGCTTCAGAAAAGTGGCGATGCTGATCAGGGCAGGGTGGATCGGGCACTGGAGCCGTTCATGGCTGCAGCGTGTGATGATCTCAACATGCCCAGGGCGGTTGCCGCGCTGTGGGAGGGTTTGCGTGATGGCGGTCTCAGTGATGCCGACAAGCTGGAATTTGCGAGCAGGGCTGATCGGGTACTGGGACTTGATCTGCTCAAAAAGGAAAAGAAACTGGAAGTGACAGAGGAAATAGAAGGGTTTAGAATCAGACTTACATTCGGAAAACAGTATACCCAGGAGCTGAAAAGCAGTCTGGTTCAGAAGGCTTTTCTGCGCAGGAAGTCACGTTCGGAACGTAATTTTGAAACGGCTGATCGTATCCGTGATCAGTTCAGTGATGCAGGAGTTGTCGTGAAAGACCTGCCGGACGGTACAACGGAGTGTGTTGTGGATGATCCGGCCAAAGCAGAATCGATTCTCAAAAAAGCAATCTGATCCCAGTGCACAACTCTCAAGAAAAAGGAGCGCCAACAATGAACAAAGACCGGGACAACGAATTTCTCAAGAATATGAAAAATGCCATGCTTGGTTCGGAAATGGAGGAGCAGTTTCTCAAGAGAAGGGAAATTTTTCTCTGGGGAGAGGTCAATGATGACTCCGCCGAATCGATTGTTAAAAAAATCCTTTACTATGACGGTCAGGGCAATGATGATATAACCATCTACATCAACAGTCCCGGAGGGGTGATCTCTGCCGGTCTGGCTATCTATGATGCCATGAAATCCGCCAAGGCCGATGTGTCCACCGTTGTCATGGGGCAGGCTGCCAGCATGGCTGCGGTACTTCTGTGCGCCGGTGCGAAGGGCAAGAGGTATGCCTGGGAGCATTCACGTGTTCTTATCCACCAGCCGCTGATTTCCGGCAATATGTTCGGTCCCGCAAGCGATATACAGATTCAGGCCGAGGAGATGCTGCGCATAAGGGAGAATCTCAACAAGATCCTTGCCGATCATACAGGGCAGTCCATTAAGAAAATCGCCGAGGATACCGACAGAGACTTCTTCATGTCCGCGGATGAGGCCAAGAAGTACGGAATTGTGGATAAAGTTACCAAATAGCGGTGGCTTTTATTATTTTTGTGTCTCTGAAAGATAAAATATGTTTTGACAGTGACTCTTTCAGAAACTATTTTTGAAAAACTCTTTTATAATGGCAGTAAGCCGATGTAGCTCAGTTGATAGAGCATTCGACTTGTAATCGAACGGTCGGGGGTTTGAGTCCCTCCATCGGCTCCAGAATAAAAAGAAATTTTGGGTAGGTGCCCGAGTGGTTAAAGGGGATGGACTGTAAATCCATTGGCTTACGCCTACGGTGGTTCGAAACCACCCCTGCCCATTAAATCTTGTTTTTGCGGGCATAGCTCAATGGTAGAGCTCCACCCTTCCAAGGTGGCTGTTGTGAGTTCGAATCTCATTGCCCGCTTTTTTATTACGCCCATGTAGCTCAGTTGGTAGAGCGCATCCTTGGTAAGGATGAGGTTCACGGGTTCGAGTCCCGTCGTGGGCTTTTCAGGTCGCCTGAGTCGCGAACTTTTGCAGTCGGCTAAAATCACTATTAATTATAACATTCATCCACCATGTACTGAGAGGTTTCCATGTCTAAGGAGAAATTTGAACGTTCCAAACCACACGTTAACGTAGGTACGATCGGTCATGTGGATCATGGTAAGACTACTCTGACTGCCGCTATTACTCGCGTTATGGCAGCTAGGGGACTTGCACAACCCATCTCTTACGATGAAGTTGCCAAGGCTTCTGAGTCTCAGGGTCGCCGTGATGACACAAAGATCCTGACTATTGCCACTTCGCACGTTGAATATTCCACTGAGAACCGTCACTACGCTCACGTTGACTGTCCGGGACACGCCGATTATGTCAAGAACATGATCACCGGTGCTGCTCAGATGGACGGTGCGATTCTGGTTGTGAGTGCCGCTGACGGACCTATGCCTCAGACTCGCGAGCACATTCTTCTCGCACGTCAGGTCGGTGTGCCCTACATCGTTGTTTTCCTCAACAAGGTCGACGTGGTTGACGATCCAGAGCTCCTTGAGCTGGTCGAACTCGAGGTTCGTGAGCTTCTCAGCAATTATGAATTCCCCGGTGATGATATCCCCATCATCCGTGGTAGTGCAATCGGTGCTCTTACCGCTCCTGAGGATCCTGAAAAAATCAAGTGCATTCTCGATCTTATGGATGCTATCGATGAATATGTGCCGACTCCTCAGCGTGATACCGACAAGCCTTTCCTCATGTCCGTTGAGGACGTGTTCTCAATCACCGGTCGTGGTACTGTGGCTACCGGTCGTGTGGAGCGTGGTGTGGTCAAGGTCGGTGACGAAGTTGAACTGGTTGGTCTCAAAGATTCTCGCAAAACCGTGGTGACCGGTGTTGAAATGTTCCGCAAGCTGCTTGACAAGGCGGAGGCGGGTGACAATATCGGAACTCTTCTGCGCGGTGTTGATAAAAAAGATATCGAGCGCGGTATGGTTCTGGCCAAGCCCGGTTCCATCACTCCTCACAAGAAGTTCAAGGGTGAGGTGGTTGTGCTCTCTAAGGAAGAAGGTGGCCGTCATACTCCGTTCTTCAGCGGATACCGTCCACAGTTCTATTTCCGTACTACAGACGTTACCGGAAGCATCAAGCTTGCCGAAGGCGTGGAAATGATCATGCCTGGTGACAATGCTCAGATCGAGGGCGAGTTGATCGCACCCGTGGCCATGGAGAAGGAACTTCGTTTTGCAATTCGTGAAGGCGGACGTACTGTTGGTGCAGGTGTTGTCACCGAAATCATCGAGTAACGTTTTCACTAATAACAACCGAAACGTCAGAAAGAGCGAATTAGTATGCCCAGAGAAAAAGTAACACTGGAATGTACGTCCTGTAAGCAGCGCAATTACGAGACAACCAAGAACAAGCGCAAGCATTCGGGCCGTGTGGAATTTGTGAAATACTGTCCTTTCGAGCGTAAAAGAACCGCTCACAAGGAAACACGGTAGAATACGTTTGCAGGTATCTTGCTCGTGACGTGAACAACGGGTACTTTCACTTGATCTCTTCTGGAGAATAGGTCTGTAGCTCAATTGGTAGAGTAGCGGTCTCCAAAACCGTTGGTTGGGGGTTCGAGTCCCTCCAGGCCTGTTATCCTTGGTAGAAGAAAAATGCAGAAGTTTATTCAGTATTTAAAAGATGTCCGCACTGAGGTGGCCAAAGTCAGCTGGCCTACCAGAAATGAGGTTACCGGGGCCACGGTTCTGGTAATCGTTTTGAGTGTAATCGTTTCTTTGTACGTGCTGGTTTGCGACCAGGCACTTCAGTTTGCTATTGGCTTATTCCTGAGAACAAATTAGCGAAAACGATCAGAGGTTTTGATGGCGGCTAGATGGTATGTCGTGCACACATATTCCGGGCAGGAAACAAAAGTTTTCAACTATCTCAACGAACTTATCGAATCGGGTGAGCTGGGAGAGCAGTTGAAGCAGGTTCTTATGCCTACACAGGATGTGGTGCAGGTGAAAAACGGCAAAAAGCTTAAGACTACTCGCAAGTTCTTTCCAAGCTATATCTTGGTGGAAATGGAACTGACAAAGGAAGCTGTGCATGCCGTTCAGGATGCTGCCGGAGTCACTGGATTTGTTGGCGGGAAGAAACCTCAGCCTCTCAAGGAGGAGGAGGTCAGAAGAATTCTGGGGCAGACAGAGAAAAGCACGCGTCAGCAGGTTTCGGAGGTTCCCTTTGAAATCGGTGATGCTGTGAAAATAAAGGAAGGTCCTTTTAAGGATTTCGATGGAGTTGTGGATGAGATCTATCCTGAAAAGGGCAAAATCAAAGTGATGGTGAGTGTCTTCGGCAGATCGACTCCGGTTGAGGTCGATTTCATGCACGTAACTCCAATCAGCTGAATATAGAAGGAGTTTAGGAAAGTGGCTAAGAAAGTAGTAGGTCAGGTCAAGTTGCAAATAGCCGGTGGTCAGGCAACTCCTGCTCCTCCGGTGGGACCGGCGCTTGGTCAGCAGGGCGTCAATATCATGGAGTTCTGCAAGGCATTCAACGCCAGGACCAAAGAATCCCAGGGAATGACAATTCCGGTGGTTATAACTGTTTACTCGGATCGTTCCTTCACCTTTATCACCAAAACCCCTCCCGCATCAGTTCTCATTCTCAAGGAACTGGGCAAGAACAAAGGGTCGGGGGTACCGAATAAAGAGAAAATCGGTGCCATTACAAAGGAGCAGGTGAAGAAAATTGCCGAAATCAAAATGCCCGATCTCAATGCCGCAAGTCTTGAGGCGGCTATGGGTACTGTTATGGGGACTGCCCGCAGTATGGGCGTGAACGTAGAATAGCACCTGCGCAAGGATTTGTTACAGGAGTGGAGCAGATAAATGAAACACGGTAAGAAATACAGCGACGTGTACGAAAAGGTGGACAGATTCAAGGAGTACGGAGCCGTCGAGGCTCTCGAGTTCCTGAAGTCAAATTCATTTGTGAAATTCGACGAAACGGTCGAGATCTCCGTAAATCTGGGAGTTGACCCTCGTAAAAGTGATCAGGCTGTGCGGGGGGCTGCGGTCCTGCCCAACGGGTTGGGGAAGAAGGTAAGAGTCTTGGTGTTCGCCCAGGGTGACAAAGAGGCAGAGGCCAAAGAGGCCGGGGCTGATTACACCGGCGGCGAGGATATCGCGGAGAAGATCAGAGGCGGGTGGCTTGAGTTCGATGCCGTTGTGGCAACACCCGATATGATGCGAGTTGTTGGAAAACTGGGAAAGATCCTTGGTACAAGGGGACTGATGCCCAATCCAAAAGTGGGCACTGTTACTCCCGATGTCGGCAAGGCAGTTAGTGAACTCAAAAAAGGCAAGGTGGAATTCCGGGTGGACAAGGGTGCCATAATTCATGCACCTCTGGGAATGCTTTCCTTCGAGAGTGAAAAACTGGTTGAAAACGCCCGTGCGTTCATGGATGCGGTTCTGAAGGCAAAACCTTCAGCTGCAAAGGGGCAGTATATTAAAAAAATCACTCTGACCAGTACAATGGGACAGGGTTTGAAGATAAGTGTGAATGATCTGAAATGATGTGCCGCCGCCAACAGCGGACTGGTTAGAACAGAGGATTTGTAAAAATGTCGACAAGAGCTGAAAGAACAGCAGTTATTGATGGACTGGAACAGGAGTTCCGCGAAGCGAAAGGAATTTATGTCACTGACAACGACAAAATCAATGTCGAATCAGTCACAAAACTACGTTCCGATCTGCGAAAGAGCGGTGTCCAGTTCATGGTTGTCAAAAATACTCTGGCCAAAGAGGCCTGCTCACGCATAGGAATCGATCTTAACTCCCATTTCAAGGGGCCCACCGCTGTTGCTGTCTCCAAAGAAGACAGCACTGTTCCCGCGAAAATCATTCGTGATTTCCAAAAGGGACACAAGGGCCTTCTCGAGATCAGAGCCGCTTATGTGGATGGTTCCCTGTTCAGCAGTGAACAGGCAACCAAACTTGCCGATCTGCCCAGCAGAGAGGTGCTTCTCGCACAGCTTCTGGGGACTTTGAAGGCGCCCGTAGGCAATCTGGCCGGTGCGCTCAACGGTGTTCTCACTAAATTTGTCAGAACACTGGATGCGGTCAAGGAACAGAAAAGCGCGGCTCAATAATCGGGAAACTGACACGAATTAACATTAATTTCATCTAAACGGAGGTTTATCGTGGCTACCTTTACCAAGGAAGAAATCGTCGATGCAATCGGAGGTATGACAGTTCTGGAATTGTCAGACCTCATCAAGACTATCGAAGATAAATTTGATGTCCAGGCCGCAGCTCCTGTAGCTGCTGTTGCTGCTGCACCCGGCGGTGGCGCTCCTGCGGAAGCTCAGGAAGAGAAAACTGAGTTCGATGCTGTGCTCACAGCTGCGGGCTCCAAGAAAATCCAGGTCATCAAGGTGGTTCGCGAGATCACCGGACTGGGTCTCAAGGAAGCCAAGGATCTCGTCGAGAGTGCTCCCAAGGCAGTGAAGGAAGCATGCTCCAAAGAGGAAGCCGAGACTATCAAGAAAAAAGTCGAGGAAGTCGGCGGAAACGTAGACATTAAGTAACCTGCCGGACAGTGGGATTATTGCAATCATCACGGTTCTTTTCTCAATTTCTACATATTTCTTACGACACAGAACACCTTGTAGCACAGGGTGTTCTGTGTCTTATTGTAATTATACCGACAGTTACGGTTTTACAAAAACTGAGGGGATGCGCGAATGACAGATAGAAAAAGCTATTCCCGGATTAAACGGGGTGCGGAGCTACCCAATCTTCTGGAGATCCAGACCAAGTCCTACGAGTCTTTTCTCCAGCCAGACACACCGCCGCGTCTGCGTAAAAAGCAGGGTCTGCACGGATCGTTTCTGAGCCTTTTTCCGGTAAATGATGTCAAGGGTTACTACTCTCTTGAGTACGATGGTTACAAACTCGGGATTCCCAAATACACTTTGAAGGAATGTAAAGAGAGGGGCATGACCTTTGCCGCTCCGCTTAAAGTCGATATGTCTCTGCTTGTCTATGAACAGGACGGGGAGACAAAGAAATTCGTGGAGAAAATCTCCAACGAAGTCTACATCGGGGAAATCCCCCTTATGACCGAACGGGGCACTTTCGTTATAAACGGGGCCGAACGCGTTATTGTCAGTCAGCTTCACCGCTCTCCGGGTATCACTTTTGACGAGGTGGTTCATCCCAACGGCAAAAAGCTTCTGACCGCAAGGATCATCCCCCAGCGCGGCTCCTGGGTCGAAGTGCTTCTCGATGTGGATGATGTTCTGACCGTGAACATTGACAGGCGCAAGAAGATGCCTGCCACCGTGCTGCTTCGCGCACTCGGATTCTCCTCCGATGAGGAAATTCTCGCCCTTTTTTATGATACAACCCGTGCAAAACTCACTCCGGACAATCATGAGGAGCTTATCGGCTCAATCAGCGCCAAACCCGTGTTCGACGAGGAAACAGGCGAGATCCTCATCGATGCCAACGAGGTTCTGACAGATGACAAGTTCAAAAAGCTGATCGAAAATGATGTGGATACCATCGAGATCCTCAAGGACGTCCCCAGTCCGGAGAACATGATTATCCGCAACACGCTGGCCTCCGATCCGACCAAATCCGAAGAAGAGGCTCTGTTTCATATATACGCAACCATGCGTCCGGGTGATCCGCCAAATGTTGAAACCGCCAGAAATCTGGTCCAGCGCTCCTTTTTCGATGACAAACGTTACGATCTGGGAAGTGTGGGACGTTATAGAATAAATACGCGCCTCGGAGTCGCCCCGCCGGAGGATGTGACAACTCTGACAAAGGATGATTTCGTTGCCGCTTTCAAATACATGATCGGTTTGAATGCCGGTGTGGGCTTCATAGATGATATCGACCACCTCGGTAACCGCCGTGTTCGTTCTGTCGGAGAACTGCTTGCCGCTCAGTTTACCGTGGGTCTTACCCGTATGGTGCGTACCATCAAGGAGCGTCTGAGTCTGCGTGATACCGAAAACATCACCCCTCAGGACCTCATCAATGCCCGCACCGTTTCAACTGTAGTACAGGCATTCTTCGGCTCAAGTCAGCTGTCGCAGTTTCTTGATCAGACAAATCCCCTTTCGGAGCTTACTCACAAGCGTCGTGTGAGTGCGCTTGGTCCGGGCGGGCTTACTCGCGAACGGGCGGGTTTTGAAGTCCGGGACGTGCACCATACTCATTATGGACGTCTTTGCCCTATCGAGACACCGGAGGGACCCAATATCGGACTTATCGCCTCTCTGAGCACTTTTGCGAGGGTAAACGGTTTCGGTTTCATTGAAACTCCCTACCAGAAGGTTGAAGACGGCGTTCTGACGGGTAATATCGAGTATCTGACTGCTGATCAGGAAGACAACTACATTATTGCACAGGCCAATACCCCTACAGATGAAAATGGCAAGGTTCAGGAAGACATGGTGTTTGCCCGCTACCGCGGTGATTTCCCTGTGGTTCCGCCCAAGGAGATCAGCTACATGGATATTTCGCCCATGCAGCTGGTGAGTATCGCAGCGGGGCTCATTCCGTTTCTCGAGCATGATGATGCCAACCGTGCTCTGATGGGCTCCAATATGCAGCGTCAGGCAGTTCCTCTTCTGAGAACCGAGTCTCCGTTTGTGGGAACGGGTCTTGAGAAGAGGGCGGCAATCGATTCCGGGTGTATGATCATCTCTAAGAGCCCCGGGGTTGTGGAAAAGGTCGACGCTACCAAAATCGTGGTGCGCAAGACTGACAAGAGTACAAATGATGTGCTCGGTCTTACGGAATTCGACACGTATGAACTTGTAAAGTTCGAGCGTTCCAATCAGGACACCACCATTAATCAGAGAGTGTGTGTCAAAACCGGTCAGAAGGTGGAGCCCGGAGATGTGCTCGCGGACGGTCATGCTACCAGTCAGGGCGAACTTGCTCTGGGTAGGAATGTGACGGTCGCTTTCATGCCGTGGCGCGGGTTCAATTTCGAGGATGCCATTATCATTTCAGAGAAACTGGTGGCTGAGGATATCTACACTTCCGTTCATATAGAGGTGTTTGAAACCGAGGTGCGAGACACCAAGCGCGGACCCGAAGAGCTTACCCGGGAAATACCGAATGTAAGTGAAGAGGCTCTGCGCAACCTGGATGAAAACGGGGTTATACGGGTCGGAACCGAAGTGGAGGCCGGAGATATTCTGGTGGGCAAGGTCACTCCCAAGGGAGAAACCGAGCTTTCACCGGAGGAACGCCTGTTGAGAGCCATTTTCGGAGAGAAGGCCGGTGATGTCCGCGATTCATCACTCAAATCTCCTCCCGGGCTCAAGGGTGTGGTCATCGATACGCGCATTTACTCCAGAAAGGAGCGTGACAAGCGGTCCAAGAAAAAGGACAAGATGCGAATCGACGAGCTCAAGGCCGAAATCACAAAGGAGATAAACGAGATAGAAAAGGTAAGACTGGACAGACTGGCTCACTTTCTTACCGATCAGATTACAAACGAGATAAATAACTTCCATACCGGCGAAGTCATTATTCCCGAAGGGAAAAAATGGACGAAAGCGATGCTTGCCAGACTTGATTTCAGTAATATTACCTTCAAGGACGGTCTGTGCAAGGATATCGAGCACAACAGGCTTGCTGAAGAGGTGCTTTACAAGGCAAATGACCTCATCACCAAAAAGGAAGACAAACTCGATAAGGAAATAGACAAAGTGGTGCGCGGTGACGAGCTCAAACCGGGTGTGCTTCAGCTGGTCAAAATCTACATTGCCAAAAAGCGCAAACTTTCCGTCGGTGACAAAATGGCCGGACGGCACGGTAACAAGGGTGTGATTTCGAAAATACTGCCTGTTGAAGAGCTGCCGTTTCTGCCTGATGGTACTCCGGTGGATATCATTCTGAATCCTCTCGGTGTTCCCTCCCGAATGAATGTGGGACAGATTCTTGAAACCCATATGGGCTGGGCTGCCGAAAAACTGGGGATGAAGATTTCCACACCGGTGTTCGACGGAGCAAGTTATGAAGACGTGGTCAAGCTGCTGGGTGAAGCCGGTCTTCCGGAGAACGGAAAAATTCAGCTGCGCGACGGACGGACGGGAGAACCGTTCGATCATGAAGTGACAGTGGGACCGATTTACATGTTGAAGCTTTGCCACCTTGTGGATGACAAGATTCACGCCCGTTCCATCGGTCCGTACTCTCTTGTCACTCAACAGCCTCTGGGTGGTAAGTCCCAGTTCGGAGGTCAGCGTTTCGGTGAAATGGAAGTGTGGGCTCTTGAAGCATACGGTGCCGCCTATACACTGCAGCAGATCCTTACTGTGAAAAGTGACGATCTGACTGGACGCTCCAAAATCTATGAATCCATAGTGAAAGGAGAAAACGCACCGGCTGCCGGGATACCCGAATCATTTAAGGTTCTGGTCAGGGAAATCAAGGCGCTTGCACTGGATATCGATGTTCTTCTGGATGAAGAAACCGGATCCAAAGCTTAACTGAACTATTGATTATGTTTTGCGGCCCAACATTAAGGGGGTACTATCGTGGCAGAGCTTTTTAGCCAACTGGATAGAAAAGCACAGGAAATTACCGGAGTGTCGATCAAACTTGCCTCTCCGGATACAATCAGAAACTGGTCTTATGGTGAGGTTACCAAGCCGGAGACAATAAACTACCGTTCTTTCAAACCGGAACGGGACGGTCTTTTCTGCGAAAAGATCTTCGGTCCTGTCCGCAACTGGGAATGTAACTGCGGAAAGTACAAAAGAATCCGCTACCGTGGTGTGGTCTGTGACCGCTGTGGAGTCGAGGTCACTCATTCCAAGGTGAGACGAGAGCGGATGGGGCATATCGAACTGGCTGTTCCCATCATTCATATCTGGTTTCTCAAGAGCATTCCTTCACATATCAGCTATCTTCTGGGAATGCCCAATACTGTGCTTGAACGTATCGTCTACTACGAATCGTATGTGGTTATCGATCCGGGTGATACCAATCTGCGCAGAGGAATGCTTCTGAGCGAGGATGAATATTTCGAAATGGAGGAGCAGGACAAGCAGTTTGTCGCCAAAATGGGTGGTGAAGCCGTTCTTGAAATGCTTGCGACTCTGGATCTTGATGAACTGGTGATCGACCTGCGTTCGAAAATCAAACTCGAATCTTCCGAGCAGCGTCGTCAGGAACATCTCAAGCGTCTGCGCGTTGCCGAGGCGTTCAACCGTTCAAAGAACAACCCGGAAAACATGGTTCTGAGAGTGCTTCCGGTTCTGCCTCCCGATCTGCGGCCTCTGGTTCCGCTTGAAGGGGGACGGTTTGCCACTTCCGATCTCAATGATCTTTATAGACGTGTTATCAACCGTAACAACCGTCTGAAGAAGCTCATAGAGATAAAGGCTCCGGATGTGATTCTGCGAAACGAGATGAGAATGCTTCAGGAAGCGGTTGATACACTGTTCGACAACGGCCGCCGCACTTTCTCCGTGAAAGGTGAAGGCAAGCGTCCTCTCAAATCCCTCAGTGATCTTCTCAAGGGTAAGCAGGGACGTTTCCGTCAGAACCTTCTGGGTAAACGTGTGGACTATTCCGGACGCAGTGTCATCGTGGTCGGCCCCGAGCTTAAGCTCCATCAGTGCGGACTTCCCAAAATGATGGCTCTGGAACTCTTCAAGCCCTTTGTCATTCAGAAGCTTGAAGAGAGGGGAATGGTACAGACGGTCAAGAGTGCCAAGAAGTTTGTGGAGAAAGAGCGTCCGGAGGTATGGGACATTCTCGAAGAGGTGATCAAGGATCATCCGGTGCTTCTCAACCGTGCTCCCACCCTGCACCGCCTGGGTATACAGGCATTTTTCCCGGTTCTGGTTGAAGGTAAAGCCATCAGACTTCATCCTCTGGTATGTTCCGCTTTCAATGCGGACTTTGACGGAGACCAGATGGCGGTTCATGTGCCCTTATCCTTCGAGTCCCAGCTTGAGTGCCGATTCCTCATGCTCAGTGCAAACAACCTGCTGAGTCCCGCATCTGGACAGCCGGTCATGACTCCCACCCAGGATATCGTGCTGGGTATTTATTATCTGACCAAAATGGGACTTGACCGCAGGGGACAGGGACGTGCCTTCTGCAATGTGGATGAAGTTCTGCATGCAGTTGCGGACAACCAGCTTGATCTTCACGCCAAGATTAAACTCAGACTTGACGGCAAAAATATAGAAACGACTCCCGGCAGAGTGGTTTTCAATACTGTTGTACCCGAAGGCGTTCCTTATGTAAACGAGCTTCTGAACAAGAAAAGAGTCCAGCGTCTGGTCGAGGAAGTCTACAAGACAACCGGTACAAAGACCACCTGTACTTTTCTTGATGATATCAAGGGGCTTGGCTATGAGTACGCGACCCGGGCCGGAATCACTTTCGGGGCTGACGATATGGTTATTCCCGAAGAGAAAAAGGATATCATCAGCAGTTCTATGAACGAGGTGAACCGTATCAGGAAACAGTATGACCGTGGTATTATCACAGAAGGTGAGCGGTACAACAAGCTCATCGACTTGTGGACACACACTACCAGTACCATTGCCGACAAGATGCATGACCGTCTGGCCAATGACAAGGACGGTTTCAATCCGGTTTACATTATGATGGACTCTCAGGCAAGAGGCAGCAAGGACCAGATAAAACAGCTGGCCGGTATGCGCGGACTCATGCAGAAGCCTCAGAAGAAAATTACCGGTGCGGTCGGTGAAATCATAGAAAACCCGATTATCTCCAACTTCAAGGACGGGCTCACTGTTCTTGAGTACTTCATCTCAACTCACGGTGCTCGTAAGGGGCTTGCCGACACGGCTCTCAAAACTGCCGATGCCGGTTATCTTACCCGCCGTCTGGTCGATGTCGTGCAGGATGTGGTTATTTACGAAGAGGACTGCCAGACCTCCAAGGGTATCATTATCGAAGCTCTCAAGGAGGGCGACGAGGTGATGGAATCGCTTTCCACACGTATTGTGGGGAGGGTGACCCAGGAAGACGTGTTTGATCCGGTTACCGAGGATCTTATATGTCCTGTCAATACTTTGGTGGATGAGCAAATGGCAAAGAAGATCGAGGATTCCGGTATTGAATCGGTCAATATCAGATCAGTCCTCACCTGCGATTCTCTGAGCGGTGTCTGCCGGCAGTGTTATGGAAGGAATCTTGCTACGGGTAAAGTTGTGGATACCGGAGAGTCTGTGGGGATTATGGCTGCTCAGAGTATCGGGGAGCCTGGAACTCAGCTTACACTCCGTACATTCCATATCGGTGGAACCGCCTCACGTCTCATTGCCCAGTCAAAGGAAGTCGCCAAGATTGACGGGCGGATCAAACTGGAGAATGTGGAGACCGTGGAGCATTCAAACGGCGTGGTGGTGATGAACCGTGCCGGCGAGGTGGTTCTTCTTGATGATCAGGAACGTGAGCGGTACCGTTACAACGTCCCTTACGGTTCATTTGTTTCCGGAAAAGACGGTGACAAAGTGGCCAAGGGAGAAGAGCTTTTCTCATGGGACCCATACAACAACGTCATCCTGGCACCCCAGGGCGGTGTTGTCAAGTTCTCCGACCTGGTTGAAGGGGAAACGGTACGCGAGATCTATGATGAACGCTCCGGAGTCACCAACGTGGTGGTGATCGAGCACAGGGAAAGAAAGTTCCATCCTCACATTCAGGTATATCAGGATGAAACGAGGGTCGCAAATATCGCAGTACCTTCCGGCTGCTTCCTGCAGGTCAAGGAGGGCAAGGAGGTGCAGGCCGGAGACATACTGGCCAAAATCCCGCGTGAAAGTGCCAAAAGCCGTGATATTACCGGTGGTCTGCCTCGTGTGGCCGAGCTTTTCGAGGCACGCAGACCCAAGGATGCGGCAGTGGTTTCGGAAATTGACGGGTTTGTCTCCTTCGGTGACAACGAGCGTGGAAACCGCAAGGTCATTATCAGAGACGAACAGGGTGATGGAAGAGAGTATCTTGTCCCGCTTGGAAAGCACTTGAGAGTGCATGAGGGTGACAGGGTGAAAGCCGGTGACCGTCTGAGTGAAGGTGCTATCGATCCTCACGACATTCTCAGAATTCTGGGAGAGAACGCGGTGCAGCAGTACATGCTTGATGAGATACAGGCGGTGTATCGTCTGCAGGGTGTGACCATCAACGACAAGCATGTCGAGGTGATCGTCTCTCAGATGCTCAGAAAGGTGCGGGTTGATAAAGCCGGAGACACTGATTATCTCGAAGGTGATGATGTGGACAGAAAGAGACTCCGTGAGGCCAACGAGCTGGTTATTGCCGAAGGGGGGGAGCCGGCGACTTTCAAGCCCATGCTGCTTGGAATCACCAAAGCTTCTCTGACAACCGAGTCCTTTCTCAGTGCCGCCTCTTTCCAGGAGACCACCAAAGTTCTCTCCAGAGCCGCAGTGGAGGGTAAGGTTGATCACCTCAACGGGCTTAAGGAAAACCTCATCATGGGTAATCTCATTCCTGCGGGAACGGGGTCCCGGATGTACCGCAAACTGCGGGTGAAGGATCTTGAGTCGGAGATGGTGCAGGTTGAGGAGCATGACCGCAGTGATGACTTCGTGGAAATCGGCGGGGAATTCTGAAAAATATTAATATTGTGTTTGAATTCAATTGAACACTTTATTATATTTGATGACTATCATTCAGTGGAGGACAGAAAGTGCCTACTATAAGTCAACTTATTCGTAAAGGGCGTCTCTCTCTTGAAAACAGGAGCAAGTCGCCAGCCCTGCACAGCTGCCCCCAGCGGCGCGGTGTGTGCACCAGAGTCTTTACGACTACTCCGAAGAAGCCCAATTCGGCTCTTCGGAAGGTCGCTCGTGTGCGTCTGACCAACCATATGGAGGTGAACGCATATATTCCTGGTGAGGGTCATAATCTTCAGGAGCACTCGATTGTGCTGATAAGGGGCGGTCGAGTGAAGGATGTTCCGGGTGTGCGTTACCATATTATTCGTGGTGCGCTGGATACTCAGGGCGTACAGGATCGTAAACGTAGCCGTTCAAAGTACGGTGTCAAGCGGCCAAAGAAATAGGGATGGGGTATGTCGAGAAGAAGGAAAGCTGAAAAACGCGAAATTGTGGCTGACCCGAAGTACAAGAATATTCTTGTCACCCAGTTTGTTAACAATGTGACTCGTGGGGGCAAGAAGCGTCTGGCTGAAAATCTTTTCTACAGCGCGCTTGATATTATCGGGGAACGGTCAGGTCAGGACGGTCTGACTGTGTTCAAGAAGGCTGTTGATAATGTGAAGCCTGTTCTTGAAGTTAAATCCCGCCGTATAGGGGGAGCCAACTATCAGGTTCCTGTGGAGGTTTCTCCCGAGAGGCGTATATCACTGGCGATTCGTTGGCTCATTTCCTATGCGAAAAACCGCTCGGAAAAGAGTATGGCCGAAAAACTCGCCAACGAGTTCATGCAGGCCTCCAAAAACGAAGGCGGAGCTGTAAGAAAAAAGGTCGATACGCACAAGATGGCGGAAGCGAACAAGGCGTTCGCTCACTTCCGTTACTGAATCGCGTAGCTGTTCTTTGAATCATTTGTGAGCCGTGCCCCTGTCTATGGTATGAGGGGCGCAGATATCAAACCGGAAAATTGAAGCAATTGACAGGTTATTCATGAGCACTGAAAAATTTGATTTGCCGGAAGTGAGAAATATCGGCATCATGGCTCACATTGATGCAGGGAAGACCACCACTACTGAGAGGATTCTCTTTTACACGGGAATCCTTCACAGAATGGGTGAGGTTCATGACGGCAACGCGGTCATGGACTGGATGATACAGGAAAGGGAGCGGGGGATAACCATAACCTCCGCGGCCACAACATGTCAGTGGAAAGAGTATCGTATCAATATAATCGATACGCCCGGACATGTGGATTTCACCATAGAGGTGGAACGTTCTTTGAGAGTTCTGGATGGCGCAGTTGCCGTATTCGATTCTGTGGGAGGCGTAGAACCTCAGTCGGAAACTGTCTGGAGACAGGCTGACAAATATCACGTTCCCCGGATCGCCTATGTGAACAAAATGGACCGGGTGGGTGCCGATTTCGAAAACTGTATCGAAATGATGAGGCACAAGTTCACCACCGTGAAAACCGTAGCGGTCCAGATGCCTTTGGGTAAGGAAGATCAGTTTGAAGGTGTGATTGATCTGGTCACCATGAAAGCGTACCGTTATGATGAACAGACGCTTGGTGCCCAGGTGATAGAAAGTGACATTCCCTCGCAGCTGGAGGAAGATGCCCGTCTGCGCAGGGAGGAGATGCTTGAGGCGGTATGTGATTTCAGTGATGACCTCATGCATAGAATGCTTGAAGGGGAAAGTGTTGATCCTGCTCTGATCAGATCTGCGATCAGAAGCGGTGTGCTGAGCAGCAGGTTGTGCCCGGTGCTTTGCGGATCGTCCTTCAAGAACAAAGGGATTCAGCAGTTGTTGGATGCGATTGTTGCTTACCTGCCTTCTCCTGTGGACAGGGGAGCGGTGTCCGGAGTAGATCCGGAAAGCGGGGAGCTTGTCGAAAGATCTCCCCAGATCAAGCAGCCTTTTTCGGCTCTTGTATTCAAAATTGCCTCCGATACGCATGTGGGGAGCTTGGCTTATGCCCGTGTGTATTCAGGAAAAGCAGCACTGAAAAATGTGCTTTTCAATCCCAGAACGAAAGCCAAAGAGAAGGCGACCAGAATTTTCCGCATGCATTCGAACAAGCGGCGTGCGGAGCAGTCGATGGAAGCCGGCGATATTGTGGCGGTTGTCGGTCTGAAGAATACTACTACCGGAGATACTATTTGTGACATCGACTCTCCGGTGATCTTTGAAAGAATGATTTTTCCCGATTCGGTTCTATCCCGTTCAATAGAGCCCAAGAGTACTGCCGATGAGGACAAGTTGTCCCAGGCTCTTGACAGGCTTGTGGAGGAGGACCCCACCTGCAGAGTTCGGGTGGACAGTGAAACAGGGCAGAGGCTGATTTCCGGAATGGGAGAGCTTCACCTGGATGTGCTGGTGGACAGGCTGGTAAGGGAGTTTAGTGTGGGTGTGCATGTCGGCAAGCCGCAGGTTTCCTATAAGGAGACGATTACTGCGGAGGTCAGTCGCGGGCACGAGTTTTCCCAGTTGGTGGGGGGTAGGAGTCATCACGGGCAGGTTGAGCTTAAGCTTGAGCCCATTGAACCCTCGCTTGGCATAGAATTCGATAACAAGGTTACGGAGGAAGCGGTCCCGGCCGCTTTCATAGATGCAGTGAAACAGGGGATCATCGAATCCTCCAGTGGTGGTATCCTCTCCGGGTACCCTCTTGCCGGTATCAGAGCCACTTTTGTCAGTGCGCAGTACCGGGAGGACGATTCCACAGAAATGGGTTTCAAAATCGCCGCCAGTATGGCATTCAGAGAAGCCTGCGAAAAAGCTTCCCCGGCACTTCTGGAGCCGGTGATGAGTGTCGAGGTGGTGGTTCCTTCTGATTACATGGGGTCTGTGATTAACGATCTCAACGGCCGCAGAGGCAGAGTCCTGGGTATCAATCCCCGCAAAGATGTTCAGGTCGTGGACGCGCAAGCTCCTTTGTCGGAAATGTTCGGATACGCAACTGCCTTACGATCGCTTAGTCAGGGTCGTGCTGTTTATTCCATGCAGCTTGATAGATATGAGGTTACGGTAAAGGCCGTTCAGGAAGAAATTCTGCGCAGAATCGGGAGGTGAGATTCGCAGGCGCGGGCAAAAGAGAGCGGATATAAAGGTTTAGAAGAATAGAAAAAGGAGCAGCTTTACATGCCAGGTGAAAAGATTCGCATTAGGCTTAAATCTTTCGACCACAATATTCTGGACAAGTCCACATCGGATATAGTCCGGACGGCCAAAGGAACCGGAGCTCGTATTTCGGGACCGATCCCCTTGCCGACTGAAAAGTCAGTCTACACGGTTCTGCGTTCACCTCATGTGAACAAAAAGTCCCGTGAGCAGTTCGAGACCAGAGTTCACAAGAGACTCATTGATATACTGGAGTCCACTCCGCAGACCGTTGATTCACTCATGAAGCTGGATCTGCCTGCAGGTGTGGATGTGGAGATTAAAGTTTAAAACTGAATAGGGCGGCCGGTGTTTCCGGGTTACTGTACATTTATTCAGAAAAGAAAACAGGTGTGATATGCAGGGTTTGATCGGAAAAAAAATCGGAATGACACGGATCTTCGATGATTCGGGGCGGGCGGTTGCCGTGACGGTTATTCAGGCCGGTGACAATGTGGTCCATCAGGTCAAGACAACCGAAAAAGACGGATACAGTGCGGTTCAGCTCGGTTTCCAGGAGGTATTCCAGAAGCGGCTGAACAAACCGCTGGTGGGACATTTCCAGAAGCTCGGTTCCGCTCCCACCAAAGTCGTGAAGGAGTTCGGACTTGACAGCGAAGAAGAGGTCAGGCCCGGACAGAAGGTGGGTGTCGAGACGCTGGAGAATGAGAAATTCCTCAATGTGACCGGTGTTTCCAAGGGACGCGGTCATGCGGGAACAATCAAAAGGTACGGTTTCGAGCGGGGACGTGAAACACACGGAAATACCAATGTGCGTGAGCGGGGTTCCATCGGTGCCTGTTCTTATCCCGCACGTGTGATGCCCGGCCTGAGAATGTCGGGTCATATGGGAGCCACTCAGGTTACCACCAGGAAACTGGAGGTGATCGGAGTGGACAAGGAAGCCGGTCTGATTTACGTGAAAGGCTCCGTGCCGGGACACAGATCGGGTATTGTGTATTTGAGCAAGTTTAATAACCAGTAAGCTGTAGCTTCTTCCAGGATGACAAATTCATGAAGGCTAAATTGTATCAACAGAATGGGACGGTAAAGGGTGATGTAGAGTTGCCGGATGCCGTTTTTGCTGCGGAAGTGAATGAACACGTCCTGCATCAGGTAATCACTTCTTATCAGGCCAACCGGCGCCAAGGTACGGCCAAAACAAAGGGGCGTTCGGAAGTAAGCGGCGGGGGTAAGAAACCCTGGCGTCAGAAGGGTACCGGTCGGGCTCGTGCAGGATCGAATACTTCACCTATCTGGGTTCGCGGAGGAAAGGCATTCGGGCCTGAACCGCGCAGCTATTATACGGTGATTCCCCGCAAGCTCAAAAAAGTGGCTCTTGTTTCGGCCTTGTCCTCCAGAGCCAGTACCGAAAATGTCATGGTGGTCGATTCAATCACCTGTGATGCTCCCAAGACCAAAACTGTTGCCGAGATGCTTGAAGGTCTCAAAGTGAACGGAAAAAAGAATCTTTTGGTTGTTGATGGAGACGGTAGCAAAAATTTATATTTGTCGGGCCGCAACATTAAAGACCTTGATATCAAGGTTGCTTCCGAGGTAAATGCATTGGATGTGGTCAGTTCCGAAAATGTGATTTTCGGTGGAGAAACCCTTTTAAGTAAAGTCGAAGAGGCGGTGGCACAGTGAGCAAATATCATTCGATCATTCGCTATCCCTCCATTACGGAGAAAAACACGATTCTGCGTACGGAGCAGAACAAATATGTGTTTGAAGTTGCCCGGGGAGCCACTAAGGACCAGGTGAAGGAAGCTGTCCAGAAACTTTTCGGGGTTGATGTGGAAGCCGTGAACACTATTGTGGTCAAGGGCAAGAAAAAACGTATGGGTCGCCACAGTGGCTACAGACCGAATTGGAAAAAGGCCATTGTGAAGATCAGAGAGGGACAGAACATCGCCCAGTTCGGCGAAGTTTGAGTTCGGGAATTCAACTGAAGCGCGGAGTTAGTTCTTATGCCAATCAAACAGTACAGACCTGTGACCCCGACACAGAGATACAAGTCGACCAATACTTTCGAACAGGTCACGACAGATAAACCATACAAGCCGCTTCTGGTCAAAAAGTCCAAGATAAGCGGCCGGAACAACCGTGGAGTGATAACCGTTCGTCACAGAGGTGGGGGCCACAAGCGTTTTATCCGCGTTATCGATTTCAAGCGCGATAAGATCAATGTTCCCGGAATTGTGGAGACCATCGAGTATGATCCCAACCGTTCCGCGTTCATCGCTCTTGTGAAGTACCTTGATGGTGAGCGCAGATACATACTGGCCACGGTCAATATGAAAGTCGGCCAGAAGATCATGGCCGGGGATCAGGCTGAAATTGCCGAAGGCAACAGTATGGCTCTGAAGAGAATCCCTCTGGGTACGCAGGTTCACAATATAGAGTTGAGGGAGAAAAAAGGCGGCCAGATCGCACGCGGTGCGGGCTCTTATGCGGAAGTGGTTGCTAAAGAGAACAAAATGGTTCAGCTAAAGTTCCCCTCATCGGAAGTCCGCAATGTGCGGGAGGAATGTGTCGCCACTATCGGGCAGGTAAGCAATTCTGAGCACCTTAATATGGTTATGGGTTCTGCCGGCCGCAGGCGCCATATGGGATTCCGTCCCACGGTCCGCGGTGTTGTCATGAACCCAGTTGATCATCCGATGGGTGGTGGTGAAGGTAAATCATCCGGTGGCGGACATCCTGTTTCGCCCTGGGGTCAGAAGGCAAATGGACTGAAGACGCGCAAATCGCGCAAGCCCTCCAGTAAATATATCGTAAGACGCAGATCTAAGTAAGAGGAATAGAATATGGCTCGTTCTGTAAAAAAAGGTCCGTTCATTGATGACCACTTGGTAAAGAAAGTTGATGAATCCAACCGGTCTGGTCAGAAGAAGGTGATCAAGACGTGGTCGAGACGCTCGACTGTTCTTCCCGAGTTTGTAGGTCAGACATTTGCTGTTCACAACGGCAACAAATTCGTTCCGGTGTTTGTCACCGAGAACATGGTTGGTCATCGGCTGGGCGAATTCTCACCCACTCGTAATTACCGCGGGCATGCCGGCAAAACGGACAAGTCAGCCAGAAGATAAGGCTGTGAGGAGGATTTCGTGGAATCTAAGGCTAAACTGAAAAACTTGAGGTCTGCGCCCAGAAAGGCTCGCCTGGTTGCTGATGCAGTTCGGGGCAGGAATGTCAATGAGGCACTCAATTTACTTGAGTTTGGGATAAAGAAGAATGTGGCGGGTGATGTCGCCAAGCTGATCAAATCGGCGGTGGCCAATCTTCAGAACAAGCATGCCGATGCAGCTATAGAGGTTGACGGTCTGCGGATCAGGGAGATCAGGGTTGATGAAGGGCCGGTTATGAAGCGGTACCGTCCCCGGGCGCAGGGCCGTGCGTCTCAGATTCTTAAGCGCATGTGCCATATAACCGTCACCGTTTCTAATTAACAGGAGGAGATGTGGGTCAGAAAACGAATCCGGTAGGTCTGCGGTTGGGAATAACCAGATCCTGGTTTTCCAACTGGTATGCCAAAGAACGTTTCGCTGATTATCTTTACGAAGATATTCTCATAAGAAATTATCTCAAGAAGCGCCTTGAGCACGGCGGTATCAGTGCTCTTGAAATAGAACGTACAGCCAAGCGGGTTACGGTGGCTATTCACACTTCGCGTCCCGGAATCGTTATTGGGAAAAAGGGCGAGGAAGTTGAAAGGCTCAAAGGCGAGCTGCAGCATCTCACTCAGAAAGAGATTCAGATCAATATCAGGGAAGTGAAGAAACCCGAGATGGATTCTCAGTTGGTTGCCGACAACATTGCCCGTCAGGTGGAGAAGAGAGTTTCCTACAAGAAAGCGACTAAAAAGGCTATCTCGACTGCAATGCGCATGGGTGCCGAGGGAATCAAGGTCATGATTTCGGGACGTCTTAACGGAGCTGAAATAGCCCGTACGGAAACATACAAGGAAGGGCGGATTCCGCTGCATACACTTCGTGCCGATATTGATTACGCCACTTCCACTGCTCATACAACGTACGGCTGTATTGGTATCAAGGTATGGATCTGCAAGGGTGAAGTTATTACCCGCGCAGAAAAACCGGCTTCAAAAGCCGCTGAAGGTGCACGAGCCTAGGAGGAAATGCATAATGCTGTCACCAAAAAAAGTAAAATGGAGAAAAACTCAGCGGGGCAGAATGCGTGGCGCGGCCACCCGTGGCAATAAGATTTCCTTTGGGGAATACGGCCTTCAGGCGCTCCAGCCCGGATGGATCAACAATCGTCAGATTGAGGCTGCCCGTATTGCCATGACCCGTTTTATCAAGCGTGGTGGAAAAATCTGGATTCGTGTGTTCCCGGACAAGCCCCTCACCAAACATCCGGCAGAGTCCCGAATGGGTAAGGGAAAGGGTTCTCCGGAAAGTTGGGTAACTGTAGTCAGACCCGGAACCATGATGTTTGAAATGTCCGGGGTAAAAACCGACATCGCCAAGGAGGCTATGCGGCTGGCAGCTCAGAAGCTTCCTATTCAGGTGAAGTTTGTGGAATTAGAAACACAGGGTGTGCAGTCATGAAGGCAACAGAAATACGAGAGCTATCCGCCGAGGAAATTACTGAAAAAATCGATAGTCTGGAAGAGGAACTGTTCAATCTCAGGTTTCAGGCCAAAATGGGTCAGCTCAGCAATCCGCTGCAGCTCCGTTTTGTTCGGCGACAACTAGCCAGAACTAAAACGGTCCTTAAAGAGAAAAGCACAACTGAAAAGGCTTAATCCTTAGCACGAGGAAAGAATGGCTGAAAGAAATTACAGAAAAGAACGTGTCGGCGTAGTGGTCAGTGATAAGATGGACAAAAGTATCGTAGTGAGTGTTATACGTCAGGTTGTTCATCCTATCTACGGACGTACCATACGACTCAAGAAACGCTATATTGCTCACGATGAGGATAATGGTTGTAAAACTGGCGACAGAGTCCGCATAGTGGAAACCCGTCCTCTTTCCAAGACGAAGTGTTGGCGAGTTGGTGAAGTCATTGAACGTGCGAAATAAACTACTGTCACTCTGCCGTTTTTGACAGACGCACTGAAATCAGCAAGTTGAGGGAAATATGATACAGGTGGAGACAAAACTGAACGTGGCCGACAATTCCGGGGCTAAGAAGGTGCAGTGCATCAGGATTCTGGGCGGCACACGTCGGCGATATGCTCGCGTGGGAGATGTTGTTATCGTTACTGTCAAAGATGCCATTCCCAATGGAGCAGTAAAGAAAGGAACCGTGGCCAGGGCAGTTGTGGTAAGAACTGCAAAAGAGTACGGCCGAAGGGACGGAACATATATTCGCTTCAGCGATAATGCCGCGGTTATTATCAACGATGCGGGTGAACCCAAGGGTACTCGAATTTTCGGGCCTGTGGCTAGGGAGCTGCGGGAGAAGAAATTCATGCGCATCGTGTCGCTGGCACCAGAAGTACTATAAGGTACAGGGAGAAAGACATATGTCGTTAGGTTTACGCAAAAACGATATGGTTCAGGTGATTTCCGGAGAATACAGGGGGAAGACCGGTAGGATTCTCAAGGTGATTCCGGAAACAAACAGAGCTGTTGTGGAAGGTATTAATATCGTAAAACGCCACACCAAGCCCAGTCCAAAGAATCAGCAGGGTGGCATAATGGAGAAGGAGGCTTCTATCCATATGTCCAATCTGATGCTCAAGTGCCCCAAAACGGGCAAACCTACTCGGCTGGGAGTGCAAATTCTGGACAATGGCGAACGGGTTAGATTCTCAAAAAAGGCTAAGGAGTCGATAGAGTGAGTACGGGAACAAATCAGAAGCCCAGGATGAGAGAAAAGTACAGGAAGGCAGTCGTGCCTGCGCTCTTCAAAAGGTTCGGCTACAAGAATGCAAATGAAGTGCCCTGCCTTGAGAAGATTGTGATCAATATGGGTGTGGGTGATGCCGTATCCGACGCCAAGCTCATTGATGAGGCGGTATCCTGTCTCAAGCAGATCAGCGGTCAGAAGCCGGTAGTTACCAGGGCCAAAAAGGCCATTTCAAACTTCAAGCTTCGTGAAAACATGCCTATCGGTGCAAAGGTCACTCTCAGGGGACAGCGCATGTGGGAATTTTTCGATCGTTTGGTGGCGATTACCATTCCCCGTATCAGGGATTTCAGGGGTTTGCCGAGGAAATCTTTCGATGGGCATGGAAACTATACCATGGGTATTAAAGAGCAGATAGTTTTTCTGGAAATCGATCGTGATAAAGTCTCGAAAATTTCCGGTATGGATATCTGTATCGCCACTACGGCCAAGACAAACGAGGAGGGCCGTGGACTGCTTGAAGAACTGGGAATGCCGTTCCGTAAATAAATGTAAAGGGGTATTGAAGTGGCACGTAAGGCTCTAATAGAGAAAAACAGAAAAAAACCAAAGTTTCCTACCCGTGCTTATTCCAGGTGCAGGCGTTGTGGTCGGCCACGGGCTTACATCCGTGACTTCGGTCTCTGCAGACTTTGTTTCCGTGAAATGGCACTGCGTGGTCAGATTCCCGGAGTGGTGAAATCCAGCTGGTAGAGGAAACATCAAAATAGTATAAGGGGTTCAAGGGATGTTATCAGATCAGATTGCCGATATGTTCAACAGAATCAGAAATGCAGCTCAGGCTAAGAAACGCACGGTGGATATTCCTTCCAACAAGCTTAAAAAGGAAGTCGCGCGTATTCTGTTTGAGAACCATTTCATCAGTAAATACGCTTTCGTCGATGACGGCGAGCAGGGTACCATAAAAATTCTGCTCAAGTATGACAGTGATATGCGCAATGCTATCCAGGGGCTCAAGAGAGTTTCCACTCCGGGGCGCAAAACTTATTCGAAGGCTGCAAATCTGCCCAAAGTCCTTAACGGGATGGGGATAGCCATCGTGAGTACGTCGAAAGGGGTTATGACCGACAGCGAGTGTCGCAAAATGAATGCCGGCGGTGAGGTAGTCGGTCTGGTATGGTAGTTTTCGTTTGGTAAGTAGTGTGAACACAATTATAAAGAGGAGTTGAGACTTGTCTCGCATAGGAAAATTACCGGTGAAGATTCCCAGTGGTGTCCAGATCAAAATTGACGGACAACGGATAGAGGTCAAGGGTAGCAAGGGGACTTTGAGCCGGGAATTCCCCAGTGAACTCAATGTTGAAGTCAAGGAAGATGTCGTTGAGGTGACCCCTGCAAAGGAAACGGATAATACCAAGGCGTTGTGGGGACTCTTCCGTGTTCTTATCAACAATATGGTAGTGGGTGTGAGCAGCGGATATAAAAAGGAGCTTGAGGTTTTGGGTGTAGGTTACAAAGCCGAGCTCAAGGGTAAGGATCTCAATATTTCCGCAGGTTTGTCCGACACTGTTCTTTTCAAAGCCCGCCCGGGTATTGAGTTTAAGACAGACGGGCCTACCAAGATAGTTGTGGAAGGTATTGATAAAGAAAAGGTCGGCCAGGCTGCTGCAGACATTCGCAGAATTCGTCCGCCGGAACCCTATAAAGGCAAGGGTATCAGATATCTTGGCGAACAGGTGACTAGAAAAGCCGGTAAGGCCGCGGGTAAATGATGAGCACTAAGGGAGTGTTGAGAAAATGAACAGCGCAAAGCGGAGAAGTATTGAAAGAGCACGTCGTGCGGTACGGGTACGCAGGAGCCTTTACGGTACTGCCCAGCGTCCCCGTTTTTGTGTGAGACGAAGCATCAATCATATTTATGCACAACTGGTGGATGATGTCAGTGGAAAAACAATTGCCTATGCCGGGAGTCTCGGGAAAAGTTTTACCGAAAAGACCGGTGAGAAGGACAAGCTGACCAAAACCGATGCGTCAAAGTTGGTTGGTGAAATGATTGCCGAAATGGCGGTTCAAAAAGGTGTTACATCGGTTGTGTTTGACAGAAAAGGGTATCTCTACCATGGCCGGGTTAAGGCTTTGGCTGAGGCTGCACGTAGCAAAGGCCTTGTATTTTGAGAATGAAGGAAAGGGGTTGTTCCTTTGAATAATGAAGAAATGATTGCGGGCGGCGGAGAGCCGCAGTTGACAGACAGACTTGTGGGTGTGAACCGGGTTGCTAAAGTTGTTAAGGGCGGACGCAGATTCGGTTTCAACGCGCTTGTTGCAGTGGGGGATGGCAACGGTACCATCGGAATCGGCATGGGTAAGGCCAATGATGTGACGGAAGCTATCCGCAAGGCAGTTGAGAGTGCCAAAAAGAATTTGGTCAAGGTCAGCTTGGTGGACGGAACAGTTCCTCATGAGGTTCTGGGGCATTTCGGAGCGGGTAAAGTTCTGCTCAAGCCGGCTGCTCCAGGTACGGGGGTGATCGCCGGAGGACCTGCACGTGCGGTGCTTGAACTTGCTGGTGTGCGCAACATTCTCACCAAATGTCTTGGAACCACTAATGCTCACAATGTGGTCAAGGCCACTCTTGATGGACTTAAACAGTTGAAAAACAAGGAACAGATCAAATCGCTGCGCCAGGTCGCGGCTTGACAGTGGAGTTCACGATGAGTAAGAAGATCAAAATAACCCAGGTCAGAAGCACAATCGGCAGGCTTGAAAATCAGAAAGCCACCATGAAAGCTTTGGGGATCCGCAAGATGCACAGGTCCGCGGTGCATGATGACAATCCGGTTATTCGCGGCATGGTTGAGAAAGTGAAACATCTGGTCAAGGTAGAAGAAGCTTAAACGGAGAATACAATGCTTAAACTGAATACTCTAAAAGCAGCACCCGGCGCACGCAGAACAGGCAAGAGGCTGGGACGTGGATGTGCAACTGGTCAGGGAACGACTGCCGGTCACGGAAATAATGGTGACAAGGCCAGAAGCGGCGCTTATACCAAATTCTACTTTGAGGGCGGACAGATCCCTCTTACAAGAAGGGTGCCCAAATTCGGTTTCCACAGCCCGTTTAAAGTTGAATACCAGATCGTGAATGTTGGTGATCTGGAGTCTGCTGAAATCAGTGGTAATGAAATAAATGCCGAAGTCCTGCGCGAACTTGGATTGATTCACGAAGCCGATAAACCTGTGAAGATTCTGGGTAACGGTGAAATCAGCAAAGCTTTGAATTTCAAAGTGAACGCATTTTCCAAAACAGCCAAGGCAAAAATCGAAAAAGCAAATGGGAAAGCAGAGGTAATCTGACGTGCTTGAAACTTTCCAGAATATTTTCAGAATTCCGGACCTGAGAAAACGGATATTCTTCACCCTTCTAGTCATTTTCATCTACAGGATAGGGGGTCATGTACCCACTCCTGGAGTGAATGCTGAGGTGCTCAGGGAATTTTTCGCAGATAATCAGGGCGGCCTTTTCGGGCTTTACGACATGTTTGTGGGTGGAAGTTTCAGAAGGTTTACCGTTTTCGCTCTGGGTATCATGCCCTACATCACCTCCTCTATTATAATTCAGCTGATGGGGACGGTCTTTCCCTATTTTCACAAGCTGCAGCGTGAGGGTGCTGAGGGGAGAAAGAAAATCACCCAGTATACCCGTTACGGGACGGTGATTATCGGACTGGTCCAGGCTGTCGGAATCGGCATATTCATTTCCAATGTTCAACAGGGTGGTATTTCGGCCGTTCTACCCCAAATGCAGGGATTTCTCTTCATGTTCACCACTGCCGTCTCGCTTACAACCGGAACGGTGCTTACCATGTGGCTTGGAGAACAGATAACCAGCAGAGGTCTGGGCAACGGTATATCTCTGATTATATTCATCGGTATTGTTGCTCAACTGCCGGGAGGGGTTTACGCTCAGGTTCAGCAGGTTATGGCCGATACCAGTCATCTGCTCATAGCTTTGCTTATTCTGGCTATTGTTCTGGCTATGACGGTTTTCATTGTAATCATGACTCAGGCAATGAGACGGATTCCTATTCAGACTCCCAAAAAAGTGGTTGGAACAAAAATGTATGCAGGTCAGAATACCGTGCTGCCGCTCAAGCTCAATATGGCAGGTGTGATTCCCATCATTTTTGCATCTTCCATTATGACATTTCCCGGAATGATAAAGAATTTTATGCCTGATTCGGCAACATTGGATGAAATGTTCAGATTTTTTGAACCGGGAAGCATTCTTTATTCTCTTATTTATGCGGTATTAATTATATTCTTTACCTATTTTTACACCGCAATAGTATTCAATCCCATTGATATTGCGGATAATCTCAAACGGCAGGGTGGTTTCATTCCCGGCATACGTCCCGGGAAAAAGACTGCCGAGTTCCTTGATAATGTACTGGCCCGTATTACGCTGCCCGGTTCCGTGTTTCTGGCGATCATTGCGGTACTGCCGCTGATGATCATGCGGGGACTGGGGCAGAATTTTTATTTCGGGGGTACGAGTATACTCATTGTGGTTGGTGTCGCACTGGACACGCTTCAGCAGCTTGAGTCGCATCTTCAGATGCGTAATTATGAAGGATTCATGAAAAAAGGTCGTTTGCGCGGAAGAAGGTATTGAGTCTGATTTCAGACAAGGACAATTATGGCGAAAAACGATTCCATACAAGTAGAGGGAACTGTTACTGAAACATTGCCGAATGCAACTTTCAGGGTGCAGTTGGAGAACAAGCATGAGATGCTGGCTCACATTTCCGGAAAAATGCGTATGAATTATATCCGCATACTTCCTGGAGACAAGGTACTGGTTGAGCTTTCTCCATATGACCTGACCCGCGGCAGAATAGTTTACAGGTATAAGTGAACAAGGAGTTGAGAAATTGAAAGTTCGGGCTTCAGTCAAACCTATGTGCAAAGACTGCAAGGTGATTCGCCGCAGAGGGGTGGTCAGAGTTATCTGTTCCAAAAATCCCAAGCACAAGCAGCGTCAGGGTTAAATCAATGTTTAGCCCCAAGCTGTTCAGAGTAGGAAGAAACAACACAGTAACATATTTAGAGGGGGACCAATAGTGGCTCGTGTAGCAGGGGTCGATATCCCAAACAACAAGCAAGGTGTGATTGCGCTTACCTATATATTCGGTATCGGGCGTACATCTGCTGCGGAGATTCTTGCCAAAGCTGGAATCGAAGCGGAAAGAAAAGTCAAGGATCTTTCCGAAGAAGAACTGGACCGTATCCGCAGAATAATCGATTCGGATTATCAGACGGAGGGAACCCTTCGTTCGGCTGTCAGGATGAATGTGAAGCGCCTGATGGATGTGGGGTGTTACCGTGGATTGCGTCACAGACGCGGACTTCCCTGCCGCGGTCAGCGTACGCGTACCAACAGTCGTACCCGCAAGGGACCTCGTAAGACAATTGCAAACAAGAAAAAGGCCACCAAGTAGGGTAATTAATTTTCAAGACGGGAGAGGTATTCGGAGATGAACAAGGAATCATCCGGAAGCGCATCCAAAAAACTGAAAAAGAAGGCACCGGCAGAAGGCGTTGCTCACGTGCGTGCCACCTTTAACAATACCATAGTCAACATTACCGATTCCAAGGGTAATGTGGTGGCTTGGAACACACCGGGAAAGTCCGGCTTCAAGGGATCTCGCAAAAGCACTCCTTTTGCTGCGGGTATCGCTGCTGAAGTGGTTGGTAAAATTGCTTACGATGCCGGTGTACGGAAAGTTGAAGTGCATTTGCGCGGGGCGGGTAACGGCCGTGAAAGCACTATCCGTTCCCTGGCTGCAGCTGGTTTGAAGGTTACAGCTATAAGGGATTTCACCGCTGTTCCGCACAATGGTTGTCGTCCGCCCAAAAAGCGTAGAGTATGATCTGTTTTTCTGCAGTTGCTTGCAGCCGCTGATTCATATTGCGGTTGCTTTGTCTTATGGCACGAATCGATAAGTCGTTCGAATAGAGGAGAACACAATGGCAGTTTATCATGGCCCGCGGTGCAGACAATGCCGCAGGGAAGGAACCAAATTAATGCTCAAAGGGGAGCGGTGCAATTCTGAGAAATGTGCTGTCGAGCGTAGGCCGTTTCCTCCCGGCATGCGTGTTTCCAGGAGAAGGCGTGCCGCGACCGAGTATAACGCGCAGCTCAGAGAGAAGCAGAAGATCCGCAGAATTTATGGTGTTCTGGAAAAGCAGTTCAGCCTCTATTTCGAAGAGGCTTCCAATGCACCCGGTGTGACCGGTGAGAGTCTGCTTCAGTTTCTCGAGATGCGCCTTGACAATATCGTATATCGCCTGGGGTTCGCTCCTTCCAGAAGCAGCGCTCGGCAGTTGGTGCTGCATAATCACTTTTCGGTGAATGGGAAAAAAATGAATGTTCCCTCTTGTCGTCTCAAGGAGGGGGATACTATCCAGGTGAAGGAGAAGAGTAACAATCTTGACCTGATCCATTCCTCGCTTAAAGCGATGAGGGATACTCCGGATTGGTTGACTATAGACAAGGTGAAACTTACAGGGCAGGTTGTGCGCATACCGGACCGTGCATCCATACCGGTGAATGTACAGGAACAGCTTGTTGTCGAATTGTACTCCAGATAAAAGGGAGACTTGAAACAAGATGAAATGGAAAAGCTTGTTGATGCCCAAGGGCATCCAGTTGGAAAATCCTGAGAACATCCCTAATCATGCACGGGTCATTGTGGAACCCCTTGAAAGAGGTTGGGGACATACTATTGGAAACTCCTTACGCAGGATCATGCTTTCATCTCTGCAGGGCGCTGCTGTTGTTTCAGTGCGCATTGAAGGTGCATCCCATGAGTATTCCACCCTGGAAGGTGTGGTGGAGGATGTAACCGACATCATTCTGAATATCAAACAGCTTCGCCTGAAACTTCTTTCCGATGAGGATGCCACTCTTCGTCTGGAGGTGAGTGGAGAAGGTGAGGTGAAGGCATCGGATATCGAGAAGAATCCGGATGTGGAGATACTCAATCCAGATCTTCATATCGCCACCATTAATTCGGATGCCAAGCTCAAGGTGGAAATGAGAGTTTCTGATGGAAGAGGCTATGTTCCTGCGGAAATGAACAAACGCGAGGATGATCCGGTCGGAACCATTCCCATTGATGCCCTTTTCTCACCCGTTACAAAAGCCAACTACGTGGTTGAAAATACCCGTGTGGGACAGCGTACGGATCTGGACAAAATCCTCTTCGATATTTGGACAGATGGAAGTCTGACTGTGGAGGATGCCATCGGGTATGGTGCAAAACTGCTGTACGATCATCTGGAAAAATTCATCAATATTGAAGGTGAATTCGAGCCGGTTGAAGAGACAGTCAGGGATGAGAAAACGGAGAAGCTCAGACAGCTATTGAAGATGAGAGTGGATGAGCTGGAGCTTTCGGTACGCTCCAACAACTGTCTTCGGGCCGCAAACATCCATACTCTGGCGGACCTTGTCAGAAATCAGGAATCTGATATGCTCAAATACAAGAATTTCGGAAGAAAATCTCTTATAGAGCTCAATCAGGTCCTGGGCAATCTCGGTTTGTCTTTCGGGATGGATGTCGACAAAATTATGGGTCAGGAACAGGAAAGCGTCTGACACTTCGTGTGATAAGCAGCTATAAGGTAAACAGTATCAAAAGGAAATTAGAAAAAGGTTGAAGCCATGCGCCATTTAGTATCCGGACGGAAACTCAACAGAACCACAAGCCACAGGAAAGCTATGCTTTCGAATCTGGCTGTGTCAATCCTTGATAAGGAAAGGGTGACAACGACGCTGGCAAAAGCGAAGGAAGTGCGTGGAGTGGTTGAACGCCTGATCACCTACGGTAAAAAGGGTAATGATCTTCATGCAATCCGTCTTGCCGCACGCAGAATTAACAACAAGACTGTTCTCAAGAAGTTGTTTGAGGATATCGCTCCCAGCTACAAAGAACGGGAAGGTGGTTACACCAGAATCATCAAAGTAGGTGACCGCAAAGGCGATAATGCCGCTATGTCCATTATCGAACTGGTCGGCAGAGGTGGCCCGGACGCAGTTAGGAAAAAGAAAAAGAAGAGCAAGGCCAAAAAGCCTGAAGCTGTCAAACCTGCGGAAACTGAAGCTCAGAAAACTCCCCAGGAGCCAAAGGCCACGGAAGCTTCCCAAGAGCCTGAGGCTAAAGCTGCTGAAAAAGCACCTGAAAAGGGAAAGGCTAAAGAGGCTTCTGAGGGATCATCACAAGAGTCTGCTTCAGAAAAGAAAGAGTAATCAAACTAATTCTTTGATCAGTGCATTTTCTCCGAAAGGACTAAACTATGGCAGTCAGCTACAAAGATCTGGGATTTGTAAATACAAAGGAAATGTTCAAAAAAGCTTTTGAAGGCGGATATGCCATCCCGGCATACAACTTCAACAACATGGAACAGATCCAGTCAATTGTAACCGCCTGCGGAAAATCCAACTCGCCTGTCATCATGCAGGTCTCAAGCGGTGCCCGCAAGTATGCCAATGCAACACTTCTGCGCTACATGGCTCAGGGTGCGGTGCAGATGGCTCGCGAGGCCGGACACAATATGCCCATTGCACTTCATCTGGATCATGGTGATACCTATGACCTTTGCGTGCAGTGTATCGAGAGCGGATTCTCCTCCGTGATGATCGACGGATCTCATCATTCATACGAAGAGAATGTCGAACTCACTTCCAAAGTCGTTGAATATGCTCATAAATACGATGTGACTGTGGAAGGTGAACTTGGAGTTCTGGCTGGTATCGAAGATGACGTGGTTGCTGCCAAATCAATCTATACCCAGCCTGATCAGGTTGAGGACTTTGTGAAGAAAACCGGTGTGGATTCACTTGCAATTTCAATCGGTACTTCTCACGGTGCTTTCAAGTTCAAGCCTGAACAGTGCACAATGAATGAAAATGGTGTTCTGGTTCCTCCTCCACTCCGTTTCGATATCCTCGAGGAGATCGAACGCAGAATCCCCGGTTTCCCGATTGTGCTTCACGGTGCCAGCTCTGTTCTGCCTGAATACGTGAAAATCATCAACAACAATGGTGGAGCACTCAAGGCTGCTGTCGGTATCCCGTCAGAACAGCTCAGAAAAGCTGCCAAATCCGCAGTCTGCAAGATCAATATCGACTCTGACGGCAGACTGGTGATGACTGCAATGGTCAGAAAGACTTTTGCTGAGAAGCCTGCTGAGTTCGATCCCAGAAAGTATCTCGGCCCTGCAAGGGAAGAGCTTGTCAAGATGATGGAAGACAAGAACGAGAATGTTCTGGGAAGTGCCGGTAAGGCATAAATCTCAGTTCAAATCGTTTTCTGTTACAAGGCCTGTCCCAATCACGGACAGGCCATTTTTGTATCTGAAAATGTAACGATTAACAGACTCGTTTAACCGCTTGTATTTCGGTTCGGGGCGGATATTTAAAATCAGCATTATATTACCTTTCTCTTTTTTTCATTATTCAAAAAAATTAGTAGGTGACTTAATATGGGATTTCCTGAGAATTTCGCCTGGGGAGCAGCAACAG
>JBKGXV010000020.1:0-42455 GCA_046546375.1 Chitinispirillaceae bacterium
GATTCTGTCTTCAAACAGCACATAATAAGCGTGTTCATGAATGGTGCTGTAGAACAGTATGATTCCCGCAAATCCTATTGCCAGTTTTGTCACACGGATCAGGTTCATTTTTACCGGATTTTGTATTCGTCAGGGTTGAAGCAAAAAAATGCGGCCAAGAGTTCCCCTGCGAAAGAAGGGAACCCTTGGAGAGTCGGTTACCTCAGCATGATTTTTTCACTGAATTTTCTCATACCGTTGGATACTCTGAGAATGAAAGTTCCTTTACCCAGTTTTGCGCTGCTGATAGTGTAGCTGCTTTCATTTCCAGGAACAGAAGCATTGAGAACATTTCTTCCGGTCAGTGAAAACAGGGATATTTCGTAGCGGTCGCAGCTGTTCTGAGGTAGATCGAATGTCAGTTTTAATTTTGATCCGCCGGCAAGTTCAAATACAGAAATGCCGCTGAAACTTCCCGAATTTCTTCTGCTGCGGTAAAGAATGGGATTGGTCGGCTCGGGAAACCCGCTGGCTTTTTCACCTGAAAAGACCGCCTCCAGAGCATTGGAAAGATAGGAGAAGGAAGCATTCCAGTTGATGGTGATTTCGTTGGTGGCGAAGCTGCAGTAATCATCTATAAAAGAAGTAGCTTCGTGTTCCACATAATTTTCTGTGCATCCCCATTCGAAAATGTCCTGACCTCCAGTATGCGGACCTCCGACCAGGAACCCGGGGATGGGAGCAGCTATGCCGTCTGCCAGAAAGATGCGGTGATGCGGATTGAGGGGAGATCTCTGGCCGAATCCTGTCACATAGCTGATATTGAGCGGGTTGCGGCCCAGAAGATAGTCAATCTGAGAAACGGCCGCATCCAGATACTCTTTTTCACCAGTAAGATAGTATGCATGCAGCAGAATCACTCCCTGATTGGCGGCCATGCTGTTGCTTCCCCACACAAAATAATCGGCTGTCATGGCGACTTTGTATCCGCAGTCCTGATTTGTGACAAGTGTATCGGCAAGAGATATGAGTCTCTCATGTGAAAGGTCTGAAAGGGTGGAATCGAACTTTTCCGTTTCGCTCATAATGGTGAGAAGGCCCAGGGCTCCGGTCCACTGCCAGTCAGGAACCGGCATGGGTGGAAACTGATCTTTGCCGGCGGGCAGGTAGGAATCGTAGTCTGAATTTTCCGTGGCAGCCTTGAGTTCCGCGGCGGCCCAGAAGAATTCATCTGTGACCAAACTATCCTTATATTCACCGGTATTGACTTCGTCGGGCTGGACATAATAGACTTCCGGGTTCAGTTGAGCCCATGCGAATGCAGCTTCTGCGGCATCAAGACAGCTTTGTGCGAAGGTTTCATCATACTCGGCATAAACCCTGGCGGCTTTGGCCATGACTGCTGCGAAATTGAGAGTTGCCGCTGTGGTTTTCATGTACACATAACGTTCGGAGGTACATTCGTGCGGCATAACGTCTTCGTCGAAGTCAAGCGGAGTCAGTTTGTGATAAACCCCTCCGTCCTCATCCTGCATGGTGAGCATCCAGTCGATATTCCATCTGGCCTCATCCAGAATATCGGGAATGCTGTTGCCGCTTTCGGGAATGCCAAGGGAGAGAGAGCCCATGTAGTCGGGGAAATGAGTGTAAAGCAGCATAAGCGTGTAGGTGGAGATTCCCGAATTCACCACGTATTTACCGTAGTCTCCCGCATCATACCACCCCTTGGGGCTTGAAATGGTGCCTGATCCCGCACTTGAATGGACAATCACATTATCGTCGGGATGACCGGCAGAACGGGCGTAGCTACCCGCATACTCTTCTGTAAGCTCAATGGAGGCTCTTTGGTAGTAGTATGCCCTCAGTGCCGCTTTCGAGATCTCTTTCATAGGAGTATCTGAAATGCTGAATTCTCTGGAAACGGGGTTTCCGTCTTTGTAAAACGTGTAGGTCCCGGGCTGCTCGACTTCTGAGAAGTCCAGAATCCGGGCTGTTTCATCGGCAGGATCATAGGGCAGTGCCTCTCCGGTCTCACCCGACCACGCCTCTGCTCCCTCACTGCGCAATTCATAAGTGCCGCCGCTTCCGTTGCGCACCACTCCGAATTTCGGTCCTTGGGAATAATAACCCACTTGATTTATCAGGACAACTTCGTCATTGGGACCGGAGCCGGGGGTTTTTGTTTCCACTATTGAAAGAAGGCTGATAGTGAAGCTTTCATCACTTCCTCCGCCGTTTAAAAATAACCGTGCATTGCTGTCTGTGACATCGGCGTTTTCCCAACTGGCCTCGAACTCCTGATATGTGCCGCTCAGTGTACCATCCGCCTCTATGTATGAGGTATACGCACCTCCGCTCTCTCCTATGCCGACCAGTATCTGTTTGTTTCCGTTTTCAGCCACTCCGCCGAAGGTGATCTTGTAGGTGTAGCCTGGACGTAGGTTGATACCTTCCTGAGTCATCTGCACATCCCAGGAGTTGGTGCCGCCGCCGTTTGCGAGATCAAAGAAGAGGCCGTCACCCCATTCACCGCTGACCTCTGATACCGATCCGTCGGGGGTACGTGCCTCCCAGCTCTCGTCTCCGGAGGAAAAATCGTGATTGGTGACCAGTT
The DNA here is from genome assembly GCA_046546375.1 of Chitinispirillaceae bacterium. GTDB lineage: Bacteria > Fibrobacterota > Chitinivibrionia > Chitinivibrionales > Chitinispirillaceae > JAEZKC01. The sequence goes on from JBKGXV010000020.1 coordinate 2,594, forward strand.
CCTGGGCATGAAGATTTGTTGCGGTAATAAGAATCAGGAAAAGGGTTATGAACCTCAGAGCCATTTTGTTTCTCCTTCTGGATTTGAAATTGAGGGTAGAGGGGCACTAGTATAGAATTAGTATTATTTTTCAATGAAATGGTTTGAATGCCCTGAAGGTAGGGTAATCAGGTTTGGTAAAGTGCTGGAAACTGTTTTGGAAATCGATTCGCTTGAATACGGGGATCAAATCAGCTTGTAACACTGATGTTCTCTGCCGTAGTATAAGCAGGACTGGTTTGTCTGGCAGTTCGGGATCGGAGTGCTTGAGGGGTGTGAGAAGGGGGCGGATTTCAATTATCTGAGGGTGGATTTGGGCAAGTTGGAGAGAGTATCGGGCAAAAGGTTCAAAAATGAAGCTGTTCAGGCGATCTGGGGGAGGCTCCGGTCGTAAAAGAGTCCGGCAGGAACTCCGACATCGGATGCTGCTTTCTTCGGCAATTGGAAAGCAGCATCAGTACCGTCTATCGCCAGACCACTTTGTTCATGTGGCGGGTGTGCTTCCGGTTTCGGAAAGGAATTTCGACATGTCGTTTTCCTGGCCTACAACCACCAGCACATCTTCCGGTGAAATGGGGGAGTCGGGGTTCGGAAGAAAAATGAATTCTTCATCGGGCCTCTTGATAGCTATGACAAATACGCCGAAACGGTTTCTGAAGTGAAGGCTTTCCAGTGACCGGTTATGAAACATCTCCGGAGCTTTCACGTCCATGAGAAGGTATCCCTGTGTGATCGGGATGAAGTCAAGCAGGTTGGGGTTGCGTATTTTCTGTGCAAGCCGCTCGGCGGTTTCAAGTTCAGGGAACACCACCTGTGTAGCGCCGATTGACCGTAAAATCTCCGCATGCTCCTCGCTTGATGCTTTTGCCCTGATGGACTTTACACCGATTCTTTTGAGATACAGTGTGCAGAGGATGCTGGATTCGAGCTCTTCCCCAATGCTCACCACCGCCTCGTCGAACTTGTCGGTGACTGCGGAGGAGAGTGCCTGGAAATCCCGGGCATCAATACAAAGTGCTCTCTGTACCTGTTCCGATATCGCGTTGATCTGGTTTATGTCATGATCTATGACCAGAACCTCCGAATGTGCCGCAAGAGAACGGGCAAGTCCAGATCCGAAAAAACCCAGCCCTATTATGCATATACGTCTTTTTGCCTTGTTCATCCGATCATTACCTTTGCTTCTGGAAATTTGATGTCAGCTGGTTTCTTTCTCAATGATAGAAGAAGGACGCTTGTGAGCGGTCCGGTTCTTCCGACATACATGCTTGCTATAATCCACAGTTTGCCCAGGGGGCTGAGTTTGTCCGTTATTCCCGTAGAGAGTCCCACCGTGGCGAATGCGGATATCTGTTCGAATATCAGATCCTGCAGCATTATATTCGATCCGCCATTCTCGGTTATTGAGAGAATGAACACGCCTGCGATATTCCAGAGAATAGAAATGCTGATTATGGTTGAAGCTCTTCTCACAAGTGGCTCGGGAATGTATCTGTCCTGAAGTACAACCTGGTTTTTTCCCTTCAGTCTGCTCCAGAGCTGTTTTATCCAGAGTGCAACGGTTGTGGTCTTGACTCCCCCGGCCGCCGATCCGGGCGAACCGCCGATGAACATGAGAATCATTATGACAAGCAGTGCCGCGAGTGTCAGTCTGTTCATATCGACAGTATTGAATCCGGCAGTCCGGGCAGTTACAGACTGGAAGAATGCAGTTGATAAATCGAGATTTCCCTGAGAGAGATTGGTCAGCATTAGAAGGACTGTTCCGGCTGTCAGCAGAAGAAAAGACATCAGAAGAACGATTCTGCTGTGTACGCTGAGACGATTCCAGATTGGTTTCTTTTCAACACGGTATGTTCTTATTATGTTCACCAGATCGAAAAGAACAGGATAGCCTATTCCTCCAATAATGATGAGTGCAGCTACGGTGTGTATGGCAAGAAAGTTGTCCTTGACACCGATGAGACTGTCCGGATAAAGGGAGAATCCGGCGTTGCAGAAAGCTGAAACGGAGTGGAATACGGCGGAAAAGGCGGCATACCCGATGGAATGCACTTGAAGCAGTCCGACAAAGAGCGCTGCCGCACCTGCAGCTTCGATCGCAAGCACCAGTTGGACCATTCTGCGGAAATAGGCCAGAAAGGAATGAGAGATCTCCTCATACACCAGATCGCGTGTCATTGCTTCCTGACCGCTTAAGGAGAGGCGTCGTCCGAGCAGGTCGAAGGCCAGTGCGGCGAAAGTCATCACACCAAGTCCCCCGATCTCAATAAGCAGAAGAATAATACACTGTCCGAAGACGGTGAAGGCGCTTCCCGTGTCCACGACGATAAGCCCGGTGACACATACGGCGGAGGTGGCGGTGAAGAGGGCATCAAGAAAGCCTATGTTGCCGAAATGTGATAAAGGCAGCCAGAGGAGAATAGTGCCAAGCACGATTGTCGCGGCGAAACTGAGGAGAATGATCTCTTCCGGTTTGATGCGTGCAATATAGGATTGTATGATATTGCGAGATTCAGTTTTCATCGAATGTTCCAAGCCAGTAAGGACAGGACTGGAAATCTGAAAGACACCACTCCCTGTAATGGCGCATCACTAGAATCAGTCGCCCGTTGCGTTTTCCACACACAGACAGTTCTGCCGGATCTTCCTTTTTGAGCTGCAGAGCGGGGCACACGTTTAGTTTCACGGCTAATTCGCCTCTGATAAACCCCTTGGAAGCAGAGGTGTATCTCAAACTGACTGCCCGTATTTCATTCGCGCCTGCATGTTTGAAAATATCTGCAATTTCAGCTGTCGGGCAAGTGACACCTATTATCACCTCCGTGTCGTGCTGCAGTTTTTTTATGATCCGCACAACCGAGCAGAGGTCCATCTTTTCACTCTCAGGGTGTTCTGAAGTAACAAGAAGGGGACCTTTCCAGCCGGTTTCGAGTATTGTACTGAGGACACAGAGCAAATCCCCCATTTCTGTCCACGAATTCTTTCGGTGGTTAAATCTCCAGAGTTTCATGAATCTTTCTCGCTCCACAGAAGACAGTTGCAAAGGAATAACCGCTGATGAAATCCCCATACACACTTGCAAGGATATTCTAACAGGATGCGCGGATATATGCATATAGTATGCCATAACTGGTTCTGGCGTAAATGTATGCGGAAAACGGGATAGAAGGCATACTGAGTATGCATTTTTTTCTGCCTATCAAAACAGATCGGGCTATGGAATCTTGTATTACGCAATGGATGTTGCAATATGCACGATTTCAGACAGGTCAGATGCCGTACCGTTTTCTTTTGCGCCAGAGTGTGGAGGGGTCGATGCCCAGTTTCCGGGAGGTCTCCTCGACCGACAAGTTGAGAGAGAGAACTCTTCGGATATGCTGCTCTTCAATTTGACTCAGAGAAAGATTTAAACTGCTGCCTTTACTGGCAGGGTTCAGGATATCGCAGATTCTCTGCGGAAATGCTTCCTTTCCGATAGTGTTTTCGTTGGTGAGAAGAACCGCACGCTCCAGAGCATGCGCAAGCTCCCTGACGTTTCCCGGCCACGGGTATGTTTTGAGCTGTTTCCAACGGCTGCGGATGGCTTGAAGAATGATTTTTTCACCCTTTTCGGTAATGTTCTGCTCACATCGGACCAGCGACTGTTCAAAATGCGCCACTAGAGAGTCAAACAGGTCTGCATCCCCTGAATTCTCTCCCATAATAGCCTTTTCGACCAGCCTGAGATTCTGTTCCATTATCCGGGTTTCTTCGATTGTGTGGTAATTATATGAAAGAATCCTCCCTGAAGCCTGCTTAAGATGATGCAGGGAAACTATTCCGACAATTCCGACTGTGCAGATCAAGAGAGCCGGAACCAGCATTGATAGAAGTATTTTGCGTTGCAGTGGCATTATATAAAAGTAATACGTTCCAAAACTGTTCCCCAGAATTCCACAGCATGTGAAATAAATATTTGCTTTTGGGAGAAGTGAAAAATCGCTTCTTATAAACCGTATTATTAATGGATGAAAAGAAAATTACGAATCGGTGAAAATCATTCACACTCTCACAGAGTGTGTTGGGATTTTGGGAATAGGAGGTGACTTATGAAGCTGAACACGATTGAGGATCTGCTGGAGGAACAGCTCCACGACCTCTACAGCGCGGAAAAACAGTACTATGACACTTTGCCCAAGCTGAGCGAACAGGCCGATTCTGCGGAGCTGAGAAAAGCTTTTTATGATCAGTACGAGGAAACGGAAAATCAGCTCAACCGTCTTGAGCAGATACACAAGAAACTGGGTCTGGCTCATTATGAAAGGGTAAGCGAACCGGTACGGGGTATGATGGAGGAAAACGAGAGGCTGATGAATTCGGAGGGGAATTCGGTGGTGAAGGATGCGGCATTCATAGCGGCGGCTCAGAGGCTTGATCATTATGAGATGGCGGGGTACGGATGCGCCCGCACTTATGCTCACGAGCTTGGCTACAGAGATGTGGAGAGGATGCTTCAGACATCCCTTGATGAGGCGGGGGATGATGACAAGAAGTTCACCAAGCTTGCCGAGGGCGGATTTTTCAGCAAGGGGCTCAATCAGGAGGCGCCCAAGAAGTGATTGCGGCATGAGCATTTGGGGTCAGTGCCGGGGGGGACGGAGCGCTTCCCCGGCGCTGACTTCTGAGGTACTGCCTCGGAGGTGATTGATTTAAAGAGCACAGATTCATCTCCGGGGAAAGTTCATGCAAGCCGGCGCGCGAAATATGCCCCCGCTTCTTCAAAGAACTGACTAAGTCTTTCTCCTGATCAGTTTCTTTCCCAGCCACCACGCTCCCATGGTCAGCAGCGCCGCGCTGTAGAAGGGATATCCCGGCATTTTGCTGATTTTAAACTGAAGGCTTTCCTTCTTGGACCGCTGATCAAATTCTCCGTGAGCCCCGAAATCTTCCTTTGAATCCACTGCTTCCCACAGATTCGAGGGCCTGTCAGGATCTATGGATCCGTCGTACTGCTGGCCCTGATAGACGTTTTTTGCCAGGTACCAGTCAAGAAAACCGGGGATGAACTTGTTGGCCCAGATGGCCACAAGCGACATTCCACCCACGGTTACCTCCCGCCTGCGGTGGTGGGCTGCCCAGTATACAGCCTCCGCCGCCACTTCCGGCTGGTAAATGGGGGGGACCGGTTGAGGTTTTTTGGGCATGTAGCTTTTGGCCCAGCTGAACTGGGGGGTGTTGAGCCCGGGGAGCTCGACTGCGGTAATCCATACCCGGCTGTCTTCGTGCAGAAGTTCGCATCTGACCGAATCGGTGAATCCGTTTATGGCATGCTTCGAGCCGCAGTAGGCCGACTGAAGCGGAATGCTCCGGTATGCAAGCGATGAACTGATCTGTACAATGGTGCCGCTGTTCACCTTGAGCATCCGTTTGAGTGCAGCCTGGGTGCCGTATACATATCCCAGATAATTCACCTCGGTTATGCGTCGGAACTCCTCCGGTGTTATTTTCTCGAACTCGGAGTACATGGTCAGCATGGCGCAGTTGATCCAAATATCGATCCGTCCCCATTTCTCCATAACTGTCTGGGCGGCTTGTTCGACCTGGGCGGGATCTGATACATCCGTGCTCAGAGCCAGAGCTTCGCCACCTCTGCTGACCACATCTCTGCGGGTGGCTTCAAGCCCTGCTTCCCCTCGCGCCAGAAGGGCAGTTTTGGCTTTCCTTTCGCCAAAGAGTCGGGCCACCGCCCTGCCAACCCCCGCCGATGCTCCGGTGATTACTACCACTTCGTTTTCATTCGTGCCGCTCACTTGTGTGCTCCCTGTCGTGTTCGGTTTTGATTCTGAATCGGTGCTGTATTCATAAGGAATCTTTTGCAAACCCTGTGCCCTGAAAAAAGCGGAATTTCCCCGGATGATCTGGTGCCGAATCAGTGACAGGGGCGGGAAAGCAGCCGTCAGCAGACATCCCGGTATTCTCCCGGACCCAGACCATCAACCCCGTAACTCCCGAAAGAAACCCGGTGAAGCCCCGTTACCCTGAAGCCGCAGGCGGCAAACATCCGCCTGACCTGGTGATACCTGCCCTCGGTAAGAGTCACCTCGGCACGGGTCGGTTCAACAATCCTCAATTCCGCGGGCCGGCAGGGATTCTTCTCCCCCTCCAGATAAAGACTGCCGGATGCGAACGTCTTCGCCACATCTTCATCCAAGGGCTTGTCCACTGTTGCAAGATAGGTTTTTGCCACATGATGGCGGGGGGAGGTGAGAGTGTGAATCAGTTTGGTGTTGTCGGTTACTAGCAGAACTCCTGTGGTGTCCTTGTCCAGCCGTCCCACCGATGAAACCCGCGGGTTGCGGTCAAGCCAGCGACCGGGGAGAAGATCATACACCCGCCGACCCTCGGATGTGTCATGAGAGCACACATAGCCTCGAGGCTTGTTGAGCACAATCAGAATACCGCCGGGATGATCCATTTTCTCTCCATTGATGGTAAGCCGCCGGGGATCCGCTTTGGAGGACGGATCGGCTACACGGTCGCCATCGCACATCACATCGTATTCGCGCAGAAAACGTTTCGCCTCTCTGCGCGAACAGTAACCCAGATTCGACAATATCCGGTCGATTCTCAGGGCTTTTGTTTCAGTCACGTTTACTCAGTCCCGAAAGAAGTTTGTAGACTGCGGCGTAGTCTTCAGTTCCCAGGCCCGCCTTGATCGCAAGTGCATAGATCTCTTTGGCCGCGGATGCCATGGGGAGAGCCGCATTGTGTTCGTATCCGGTGATCCCTGCCAGGTGAAGATCCTTCTTCATCAGCTCGAGAGGAAACTCGGTATCGTCGAATTTTGCCTGCTCGAATTTCTCTCTCTTTGTGGAAAGGTAGGGCGGGGCTACCGTGCTGTCCAGAAATGTGTCCAGAAGGACTTTGCGGGAAAAACCCATAGATTCCCCGAACGCGAGTGCTTCGCTGAATGCGGCCATGATGGTTCCGCCCAGGTGGTTGTTGATCAGCTTCATTGCGGATCCCATTCCTGCAGCTCCGGCGTGAATGAATCTTTTTCCCATGATTTCCAGAAGCGGTCTCACCGTCTCCAGATCATTGAGAGCTCCGCCGATAAAGAAGGTCAGTTCACCGTTCTGGGCTCCGAGTGTCGATCCGGTTACTGGTGCATCCATAAAGCGTACCCCCATTTCTTCGGAAGCGGCTGCCATCTTTTGTGAAAACGAGGGATTAACCGTGCTGCAGTCAATCCAGAAGGCTCCCTCCTTGAGCGCCGGAAGAAATCCCTCTTCGCCGATGGCACTTGTTTCCACCGCCAGGGGGTCGGATAGCATAGTGAAAAGAATGTCCGCATCTTCTGCCAGCTCAGAAAAGCTTGAAGCTTTCTTCGCACCCTGAGATACCAGAAGTTCTGTCTTGGAATCGGTTTTGTTGTAGACTGTTAATGGCTTTCCCGCCTGAAGAAGTCTGGAAGCCATTCTGCTGCCCATCAGGCCCGTGCCTGCGAATGCGATCTTCATACGATCCCTCCTTTGATCTGAATATACGCTATTGAAGAGGTATCTGACATACAAGATGCGTGCCTGTCTGTTTCAGAAGGCAACGCAGTGGTTTCTAAATGAAACAACTTTTTCTGTTTTTAGATTCCACGGGTATGCAAGATGCGCATGAAACCCCTCTTTTGGATAGTTGGCATTTCAGTTGCATAATCTTCCGGGCGGAAAACGCGAGGTCCGGATGAAAGCAATAGATCAACACTAAAAAGGAGGAGTCTATGTACTGGACAGTCAATCCCTGGAAAGAGCTTGAAAGAATGCGGCGTGATATGGATGTGCTTTTCAGCAGATCACCGTCGGGTACCCGGGAGCCCTCGTTTCCCATGATCAACACATATGAGAACAAAGAGGATCTCCTGATCGTGGCTGAACTTCCCGGAGTTCCCAAAGAGGAGGTTAATATCACCATGGAAAACGGAGTGCTTACCCTTTCAGGTGCCAGAAAACCGGTTGTTTCCGCCGGAGAGGTCGAGACTCTGAGACTTGAGCGCCCTCAGGGCCGTTTCGAGAAAAAAATCCGTATTCCGGTCAAAGTGAATGATTCCGCGGTTGAAGCAACGTTTAACAACGGCGTGCTTACAATAAAGCTTCCCAAAGCCGAAGAAGCCAGACCGAAACAGATAACCATAGACTGAATGGAGGAGGTTTGTATGGATAATGAAGTAGCCAAAAGAGAAAAGCAGGAAGTGCGTCAGGCTTCACCGGAACAGCTGGTGGATGCAGGAAACGCCTATTTGCCTGATGTGGACATTCTTGATACAAAGGAAGCTCTGGTGATGGCGCTTGATCTTCCCGGAGTGGCCAAAGGTGATGTGTCTATCGAAATAGACGAGAACAATGTTCTGTCGATTCGGGGGAAAACCACCTTCAGTGAACCCGAAGGAATCGTCTATAAGGAATTCAACACCGGCAACTACTACCGTGCCTTCACGCTCAGTGATGAATTCGACAAAGACAAGATCAGTGCAAAGCTTGACAACGGTGTGCTTCAGGTCACTGTCCCCCGGCGCGAAGAGGTCAAACCGCGCAAGGTGCAGATCAGCGCCTGATCAAAGCTTGAAGTGTTGATTGATGATCTTCGGTTGAGACCACCGGTCATCAATCAACCTGTTTTTCTGCAGATCATGAATCCGGCTGTTTTGACAGGCCGGAAAAAGAAACCAGTCCTGCCGAAAACGATGCCACTCCCAGAAGAATTGCAGAGTAGAAAAATCCGTGCTCGAAGGCATTCTGTCGAAGGCGAATGATCAGTTCCGCTTCTTTTGTGTCGGGAAGGGGGGCTGAGAGCAGCTGATCGGCGTTGGATAATTCGTGACGGACCGTGTTTTGGGACAGGTCGTGTATTTGAAGTTTCTGACGCAGCGTAGCAGTGTAGACCAGGGCAAGAACTGAACCAGCCAGGGCAACTGCGAAAAGACCTGCAACTCTGGATGCGCCGTTGTTGAGGCCGGAAGCTGCTCCCGAGTAGACCTCTTCCACATCCAGTGCTGTTTTTGTAATGGGTGGGATTACGAGAACCATTCCAGCACCCAGAAGTATCACTCCGGGCAGTATATCCATCGGGTAGTCGCCTTCCGGAAATATGACCCACCACACAATGGCGGCTGTCACCAGAAACGGTCCGGCGCTCATCTGAAAGCGTGGCCCACGCCTGTCGGTGAGGGCGCCTGAAGGACCGGTCAGAAGTGCTATAAGGCCTATCGCAGGGATCAGTGCCAGTCCGGCCTCAAGTGCGCTGTAGCCGTGCAGCTGCTGAAGCCGGAACGCCAGAAGGAAAAACACTCCCTGAAAAGCGAAATAGAGAAGGAATGTGGCGATGTTGGCGATTATGACATTGCGGCTGAACATATCCGGCGGCAGCAGCGGATTGCCCGTTTTTCTGTTCTGCACAACAAAAGCACTTACTGCAATCAGGCCGCCAATGCCCCATACAAGTATACCCGGATCTAATCCCCGCTCGGAAATCATGATGAAAGAGTAGGACAGAGCTCCCAGAGAAGCGAAGATGAGAACAGCTCCGAGCCTGTCTATGCGCGCACCCTCTCTTCCCGGCAGGTGAGGAATCAGAAGAACAGCCATAATTATGGATATTAGACCGAAGGGCACCAGAGCCAGAAACACCCATCGCCAGGAGATGTCGGCAAGCACACCACCTATGAATGGTCCCAGGGCTGCAATGCCTCCCGAAATTCCCGCCCAGATTCCTATCGCCCGTCCACGCTCCCGCTGCATAAAAACACGGTTAATCACTGTGAGACTTCCGGGAACCATCAATGCGGCACCGGCTCCCTGCACCGTCCGGAAACCGATCAGCGAAAGTGTGTTCCAGGACACTCCGCAGAGAGCACACCCGGCGGTGAATGCAATTATTCCAATGGTGAAAATCCGTTTGGCACAGAACAGATCACCCAAAGCTCCGCTCAGAAGAATCAGGCTGCCCAGCACAAGCACGTAGGAATTGACGATCCACTGGATGTTGGTGATGTCCGCAGCGAGTGCTTTCTGGATGATGGGCAGGGCTATGGTGACCGCCGATGCCATCAGAAATCCCAGCCCGCTCACCAGAGTGGTGACCGTCAGGATGAGAACGCCTTTTTTTGAATGCAGCGGGATGGACATTATGACTCCTCTTCAGATATGGAGAAGCAACAAACCGGCCGTTTTGGATGGGATTGAGGCTTGGGGGTAAGAGCCCGGATGATTTTTGCCGCCCCGGAGGTGAATCTGTGCCGTATCGGAACTTCACCTCCGGGGAATTCTCTATCCCTCTTTCCTTCTTCCTGATTGGCCGGATTTTTGCACCCCCTCTCCCATGACCGGTCAGGCTGCATGAGTACACTATCCGGCATTCTCGTGCGGTCTTCCCTTTTTTGACCGCTGATATGTTTTATATTGTGAGAATCGAAAACTTCCTACTCCAGCACCAGAAAAGAAGGGTTATTGAATATGGCAAAGGACAGAGTCCCGGCACAGGATATCAGACCGGATGCGCAAATCGGCGGTTTCCAGGTGGAGCGCATTCAGCAGATTCCAGAACTTCACTCCACCGCATACCTGTTTTCCCACCTCAAAACAGGTGCCCGGCTCATCCATCTCTACAATGACGACCCCAACAACCTTTTTTCCGTCGCATTCAGAACTCCCGTGTCCGACAGCACCGGCGTTCCCCACATACTGGAGCATTCGGTACTGTGCGGCTCCGAAAAATTCCCCCTGAAAGATCCCTTTCAGGAGCTTCTCAAGGGTTCGCTTCAGACGTTTCTCAACGCGCTCACCTATCCGGACAAAACGGTGTATCCGGTTTCCTCCCAGGTGGAGAAGGATTACTACAATCTGGTGGATGTCTACTGTGATGCGGTGTTCAATCCCATGCTTACCGAAAACACGTTTTATCAGGAAGGATGGCATTATGATGTGGAGAATCCATCCGACCCTGCAGATATAAAGGGAATTGTCTATAATGAAATGAAAGGCGTTTTTTCCGATTTCTCAAGCCATGTGGCCCGGCGAACCCTTTCTGCACTCTTTCCGGACACTACCTATTATCATGAAAGCGGAGGGGATCCTGAAAATATCACGGATCTCACCTACGAACAGTTCCGCGATTTTCACAGAAAATTCTACCATCCGTCTAATTCCTATATTTTCCTGTACGGGAATCTTCCCAGCGAAAAGACATTGAATTTTCTCAATGATAATTATCTGTCCGAATTCGGGACACTGAAAATCGATTCAACCATAAAGCCTCAGCCTCTCTGGAGTGAACCGCGGACCATGTCCATCGAGGCGCCTGCACCCAAAGAGGATGACGGTACTGCAACCGTGCTGTCCATGTGGGTGTTTGGTGACAGTACCGATCCGGTGGCTACATTTGCGGGCAGTATCCTCTCTCACTACCTTCTGGGGACGGAAAGTTCACCTCTGAAAAGGGCTTTGATCGATTCCGGGCTGGGGGAGGATCTGGATGACATGAGCGGTTTTGACGGAGAACTGGTTCAGAGTATCTTTGCGGCGGGGTTGAGAAAGACCAGGCCTGAGCATGCGGAGAAAATAAACGGGATAATTCAGAGTACACTGGAAAAACAGGTCAAAGATGGGCTGGATAAGGAGCTTCTGGAGGGTGCCCTGCGTCAGGTGGAATTCCATCTCAGGGAAATCACGGGCGGGCACTTTCCCTACGGTCTCAAACTGGCCGACCGCTGTTACCGTTCATGGATTCATGAGGGTGATCCCCTGGCACTTCTGGCGTTCGAATCACCCCTTGCACATATAAAGGATAAAATGAAAGAGGGCGGATTCTTTGAAGGCTTTATACGTGAAAGACTGCTGGATAACAGACACAGACTCCTCGCTACTATCGTGGCATCATCGGCAATGGGAGACAAGCTGGAAAAGCAGACTGTCGATCAGGCAAAAAAACTTACGGAGGGTTTTACCCAAGAGGACAGGAAAAGATATCATGAACTGACTCAGATCCTTATCGAGCAGCAGAAGACCCCTTCCTCTGCCGAAGCGCTGGCCACCCTGCCTAAACTGACCAAAAGTGATCTTCCCCGGGAGGGGAAAAAAGTTCCGGCGGAGAAGGGAGCTTTGGGCAAGGTCCCCTTCTACAAACATCCCATATTCACTTCCGGAATCGCTTATCTGGACATAGGTTTCGACTTGAGGGGTATTCCCACCGATCTGGTGATGTTTCTTCCTATTTATCTGGAGCTTCTCACCCGCTGCGGCGCGGGGAAGTACTCCTATGAACAGATGGCAAAACGCGTTTCTCTCTCTACCGGGGGAATCGATTCGTCGGTGACCTGCAAAACCAGAGTGGGAACTTCCGATGAGCTGTTTTTTATGGCATTCGTACACGGAAAGGCTTTGACCACCCGCTTTGGCGAGATGCTGGACATATTCAGTGACCTTTTTCACAATCCGGATCTGTCCAACCGCAAACAGATAAGGGACATTCTTCTTGAGGAGCGCAATGGGCTGGTTTCTTCCGTGATCAGTGCCGGACATCACTTTGCCATGGCCAGCGCAGCGGCCCGTCTTTCCAAATCGAGGCTGGTGGATGAGATGCTCGGGGGAGTGACTCAGCTTAGATTCCTGGATGCCCGGGTGAAAAAGGAGGATTATGATTTCATCATAGACTCCTGCAAAAGACTTCACGAGTTCATTATCAACCGGGGCACGTGTGTAGTGTCTCTGACTGCTGACAATCCTTCCGAATTCAGCGGAACCCTCGAGGCATTCATGGAAAAAGTGCCTGAAAAGACACGCATGACAGGCGATTTGTCATCACCTGTCTCCGGAGCTGCCGACTACAGGGGAATAGAGATAAGTTCAGCTGTTAATTTCGTGGCCAGGGCCTGGAAACTTCCCGAGGTCAATCCGGTTGAAAACGGACAGATGTTTCTTCTTTCCCGAAACCTGTCAACGGGTTACCTGTGGGACAAAATAAGAGTGGAAGGTGGAGCTTACGGCGGAATGGCCGGAGTATCGGTGTCCCACCCGGTTTTCACCTGCGGTTCCTACCGTGATCCCAATCTTTACCAGACTCTGAAGCATTTTGAAGGAGGGCTCCAGGAGGTAGCTTCTGTCATTTCTGAAGAAAAGGTCGATCAGAGTATTGTGGGAGCTATCGGGAGGATTGATTCACCCAGAAGTCCTCACGGGCAGGGCCTGGGTGAAACTATGAATATTCTTTCCGGTTTCACAGAGCAGCACCGTCAGGAGTTCAGGGAATCGGTTCTGGGTGCGACACCGAAAAGTCTCGGTGAGTCGGCCAGAAAAATTCTCGATTCCAAGGACTGGGCTGTATCGGTACTGGGAAGCCCCGCGGCTTTCGACAAGGCCTCACAGCAGGGGCTGAAACTTGAGCGGGAGCCTTTGATCCCCTCGGAATAGAAGCGCAACGTTCGCTTTTTTTGATCGGCGGTTGGTAAGAGACGATTCCATCAACCGCCATTTTTTGTTTAATATGCTGCAGCGGAGGTGACTTTGTGCTGTATCATCGATTTACCTTCGGGGTAGCCTGAAATCGTCGCGTTTTGCCTCCTCCAAACATAATTTGAACACTCCTTTTCCCGAACGTATTTTATTCGCTCTTATATCGGATAGAAGGTAATTTGTCGCAAGGAGTTTTCGCATCATGGAAACACAGGCCCTATTGGAGAAAGCCCGGGAGTATATCAGACTTGAACAGGATGCTCATTTCAGAGGGCAGGTGGAGAAACTGGTTCAGAAAGAGGATTGGGCAGAGCTCAATGACCGCTTTTTCACCGACCTCGCCTTCGGAACCGGAGGTCTCCGGGGAGTTATCGGGGGCGGCTACAACCGCATGAACCCCTTTACCGTGAGAAGGGCCACTCAGGGACTGGCAAACTACATGAAAAAGGCTGTGCCGGCCGAAGATGCATCGGCGGTGATTGCCTATGATTCCCGCAACTTTTCCGATCTTTTCGCCATGCAGGCCGCGCTCGTTCTCTGCGCCAACGGGATTAAAACCTATCTGTTCACCTCGCTGCGCCCCACCCCCGAACTGTCCTTTGCAGTACGTCAGTTGAAAACCACAGCCGGTATAGTGGTTACTGCCAGTCACAATCCTCCTGAATACAACGGCTACAAGGTATACTGGGATGATGGTGCCCAGGTGGTGGCTCCCCACGACAGGCTCATTATCGAGGAAGTGCGTGCGGTCAGCAATGAAATATCCGTAATGGAGCAAAAGAGTGCTCTTGATCAGGGCAAGCTTGTGATGATCGACAAAGAGGTGGATGAACCCTTCATTCAGATGGTCAAGGACCAGGCTATCCGTCCTGAATTAATAAAAGAGAAGGGCAGGGATCTGAAGGTGGTGTTCACTCCGCTTCACGGCACAGGTACTGTGCCTGTGGAATCCGCTCTTGAAGATATGGGAATAGAAGTGATATTTGTTGAGGAACAGAAAGAACCCGACGGTAATTTCCCCACAGTGGATTATCCCAATCCCGAGGAAGCCTCAGCTATGAAACTTTCGCTTGATCTGGCAAAAAAGGTGGGGGCGGACCTTGTTATGGGTACCGATCCTGATGCCGACCGTCTCGGAATCGCGGCTCCGGATGAAAACGGTGAATATGTGCTGATCACCGGAAATCAGCTCGGGGTGCTTCTGGCTGATTATATCTTCAGCTCCAGAAAGGAAATGGGAACTCTTCCCGAAAATCCTGCATTCATCAAGACAATAGTAACCACCGATCTTCAATGCATCATTGCCCAGCAGTACGGTGCGCAGGTTTACAATACACTGACCGGGTTCAAATACATCGGAGAAAAGATCCGCGAGTTCGAATCACAGGAAAACGGCCCGGCATACGTGTTCGGTGGGGAAGAGAGTTATGGATATCTTGTAAACACCGAGGCAAGAGACAAGGATGCCGTCTCCGCTGCAACAATGACAGCCGAAATGGCTCTTTATCACAGAACCCAGGGCCGCTCTCTTCTTGATCAGCTTAATGAAATCTGGAAACAGCATGGGTATTTCCAGGAAATGCTTCTTTCCAAAACGTTCAAAGGCGAAAGCGGTCTTAAAACAATGAACGAGCTTATGGAGAAGCTGCGCAAAACACCTCCAGCTGTGTTTGCCGGTCAGAAAGTTCTGAAAGTGAAGGACTTCCGTGAAGGGACAACCTTTGATCCCACTGCCGGCATCACTGAAAAGAATATCGAACTGCCCTCATCGAATGTGCTGCAGTTTATCCTTGATGATGAGAGTGTCGTTACTGCCCGGCCTTCCGGTACAGAACCCAAAATCAAATTCTATGCTTCCTGCAGATCTGAAAAAGGCAGGAAGCTGGATGAGGCCAAGGCGGAGGTGTCCCGGAAAATCGAAACCATCACTGCAGAAATCAACAGTATAGTTTCCTGATTGTATAGGGGTGCGGATATTTCATCCGCACCTGTTCGCGTTTCAGTTCAAGCATCGATGTTACACAGCAAGATTCTCTATTGCAGTGCATTCCCTGAGCAGTTCCTCCAATTCTCTGATTTCCGGAACGAGTTTTTCCCGCCTTTTTTCAAGATTATATTCTTCCCTTTCATGCACGTTCTTAAGAGAATCGATTACCGACATGTGGGATTGGGAAATGCGCTTCTTGAGGTTGTTCCAGGATTCATTCACCTGGAAGATGCCCTGCTTTTCAACGTACTCCAGTTGTTTTCCGATTCTTTCCCTGCACAGGGGGAGGTAAAACTCTCTGACTGCATCAAGCCGCTTGGTTTTCGATTTGAACAAATCGGATATTTTCGGCTGGGGAATAGGAAAATTATCTTCATCGAAATCTGTTTTCTGCTCGGACAGCGGGATTTCCAATGCGGAGATGAGTTCTTCGGCAGAAGGTTCATGGAGTTGTGAAGAAGCCATTTGAGAAGCTTTTTGGATCTGGCCGGAAAATTCACTGCAGTGTTTCAGAATAACTTTGCGCAATTTTCCGTTGTTTGTTTCAAGTAAACTCGTGACCAGTTTCAAACTGTAATCGGCTATGAGTCGTGGAAGAAGAGTGGATGCGATACTTGCCGCCTCTGCCGGGAAATAGGCCTCCTGGAGAATGTTTTCCAGCTTCGCATTGATTCGTGATTCGAATTCTTCACTGCTGCTTTCAAACTTTTGCTCAAGAAGAGTGCGGGTATCCTTTTCACTGCTCCCGGCTTCCTTCAGTTCATGCTCCATTTCAAAAGTGAGATCCTGAATCCGTTCCGTGATATCCTTGAGGTTCTGTTCGGTTTTCTTTATGGGCTCCCGTTTGGTGTTCAATGCCGTTTCCAGTTCGCTTCTGATCCCGTTCATGGCATTTTTGAATTTGTCACCGAGAGCTTCTGAAAGAGTGAAATATTTCTCTCTGAGCATGAAATCAAGCACATCTTTTCTTACCTGTTCGATTCCGCTGCGCTCCCACTCGGGATTTTCGGCAGTACGGGGGGTAGCTGATTCTCCCTTCAGGGCACAGGTATGGTAGAGGTCAATATCGGAGGGCAAGCCGAGCTGATTGTGCATCAGTCTTTTTATGAAGGAGTCGATCTGCGAGGCTTCGTCATCTGTAAGAAGATCGATTTTATTGAGGATGAAAAATATTTTCGGCACATACCCTTTTACCTGACTCAGAAAATCCATCTCTGTCTGGGTCATTGGGGGATCGGTCGACAGAACAAACAGAGCCGCATCGCATTCCACCAGAAGATCGAGAGTGGTTTTGGTGTTGTGCCGGTGTGTGGAGCCGAATCCCGGGGTGTCGATAAGCACCGTACCGTTCATAAGCAGCGGACTTTCACAGGTAATGCTCACATCTCTTACATGGAAACGGTTTTTGGGATTGTTTTCCTCTGCCACATAGAGTCTCAAAGTGGCCTCGATATCCTTTATGGATCCCTTTACCACATGATCCTCAGTTCCGTCGAGAAACCTGACGGTGCAGCGGTTTTCATGTCCGTATTCGATTATGGTGGGGACTGAAGTGAGGGGGAGAACGGATGTGGGCAGGATTTTCATTCCCAGAAGGGCATTTATGAAGGTGCTTTTACCTCTGTTGAACTGGCCCAGTACGGCAAGCTGCAGCCTTCCTCTGGCGAGACGGTCCTCCAGTTCGGAAAGCTGACTTCTGTAGGGAGCGCAGGAGTGAGGGAGTTTGTCGCAGAATGACAGTGCGCGGGATACAATCTGGTCAAAAGACAGCGGCTCTGATGTACCATGTCCGTTTTCGAGGTATGACTTTTGCTGGTCTGATACAACTTGCTTTTTCTTTTTTGACGGCACAGTGTATCCCTGTCATTTCATATTTAAGGGATGAAGAGTAAGTAACCAGGAAAATATACAACTCGGGCAGGGTTGCTGAGTAGACCGCCTGGTTTTCGAAAAGAACGCCGAAAAAAGCGCTTAAATGTTTGAAATGACCCTTGAAGGCTGAAAGGGGAGTTTTTTACTTTCTTTAAAAAATGCGTACTTAGTTGATGGACAACACTGCAATAATTTATACTTTAAACGCGAGATTTGCAAACCAAAAATAGTTCGGATTGAAATCAGATGAATTGTTCAAAAAGGAGGAGTTGATGGAGGAATCTGTCAGAAAGATGATTGAGAAGAGAGCATATGAACTCTTTCTCAAACGCAATGGCGAGCATGGTTATCACATTCAGGACTGGAATCAGGCGGAGAAGGAAGTGATGGCGGAGCTTGAGAAGAAGTCGGCTTCGGAGGCTAAAATGGAAAAGAAAGCTGCGGAGAAGCCGGAAACCAAAGCCGCTTCAGCAGCACCGGCCAAAACTGCTGCTAAAAAGAGAGCCCCCGCAAAGAAAACATCCGCTCCCGCCAAGAAAAAAGTAGCCAAAAAGAAATCCTCGAAATAATATTCAGGCCGGCTTCTTTCAGTTTCAGAGAGGCCGGTCGGTTACCCCGAGTGCACATCACACGATTCTGTCTGTTTCCGAAGTGTTTACGAAGTAAACCAGGTTCTCGAGTTCGAGTTCCAGGTTGACATTGTTTATCACGCAGTCTGAAGGTGCCTTGAGCTGGAGGGGTGCGAAATTGAGAACCCCTTTGATACCCGCATTCACCATCATATCAAGTGTGTTCTGCGCTGCCACTTCGGGAACACTGATAATGCCCAGTTTCACCTCGTTCTCCTTCACAAAACATTCAAGCTGCTCAATGGGAAGAACGGGGACGTGAAGTTTGTTGTTGTGCTTGGAGGGGTCGATGTCGAAAGCTGCCAGAACTTTAATGCCCTCGTTTTCGAAATTCTTGTACTTCACAAGAGCGCTCCCCAGGTTGCCCGCCCCGACCAGCACGACTTTCTGAAGTTTGTTTTTGCCCAGTATGCTGTTGAGCTTGTCTATGAGAACATCGATCTGGTAGCCTCCGCGCTTGTTGCCGGAAATGCCGAAAAGGGAGAAATCCTTCCGGACCTGAGCGCTTGTCACTCCAACCGCATCAGCCAGATAATCCGAAAAAATCTTTACAAAACCGATGGATTTGAACCGGTAGAGGGCGTTTTTGTAACGGGAAAGGCGCAGAATGCAGTTTTTGTTGGGCATGGGTTTCTCCTGACAGCCGTTTAACTGGTGCCGGTCAGATCTTGTCTGCCGGCGGTTGTGATATAATGGTTATCTTCTTTTGTGAAAGTATGTGACAGTATTGTTCGAATTTAGCCTCGCTGAGATCAAATCCGATCCCCACGCTTCCTATTTCGTGCAGGTAATGGGAATCTGAAGCGGTGACAGCGGGGTATGAGCCGGCAATGGACATATCCATCCCGCGTTTTACCCCTGTCCGTGATATTTCCACTGCCGAAAACTCGCCCTCGAGAAATCCAAGCTGGGAAACGACACTGAAGCAGGGACGGTCGATATGAGCCGGAATGAAAAGCCCGCCCAGTTCCTTAACTTTTTTGCGAAGCTGGTCGATGGTGATTGTGGAGGCAAGAGCAAGATAATCGGGTATGAAACCCTCTATTTCATCATATTCATTCACCAGAACCTGATCTCCCAGTTTTTCCGGGTCGTGTTTCACTTGGGGAAGGGTGCGGGAGACGAACTGGTCCGCTTCGTCTGCTGCCTCCACCGTTTCGAAAAGGCAGACAATATGGGCTTCCTCTGAAGTGGTTACTTCCAGTCCAGGGAAAAAGAGAATACCGTGATCGGAGCAAAGCGTCTGCATCACCTTACAGTTTCCGGCGCTGTTGTGGTCTGTCAGTGCAAGGCAGTTGAAGCCCTTCTGTACTGCAGTCTCCACAATTGCCCGTGGAGACATATCCAGTGATGCGCATGGAGAAAGACAGGAGTGGATATGTAGATCCGCTCTGTAACTTGTCAGTCTTTTCTGTTCAGGCATTCGTGAACCTTGTGGGATACGGTGAACTGGTTTTCTTCTGATCTGTAGAGAGGAATGCTTTCCTCTGCAGCTGCATCCGTCATGTCATCCGGAACCGGTCGGCTGTTGCAGAGAATCACTGCGCTGACTCCCGTGAGGGCCGCGACAGCTATGGTATTGACATGGGCCTGTATGGTGATGAGCACGCTGTTTTCATCGGCATTGGCCATTACATCGCTTAAAAGATCGGATGTGTATCCGGTGACAACCACCTTCTCCTCACCTGACTTCTGCACGGCTTCAAGACCGAGTGCGGCTCCGAGTTCATGTGCCTTCATCTGTTTTTTCTGCTCCTTTGGGTCTTTTCTGAAAACAGCCGGGGTTATTCTTTCCCGGCCGAAGGTTTTATCAGTACTGTCGATCTTACCACTGTTCCCAGTCCGGTCTGTGACCGTATGTCGAAAAAATCAGAGGACCTTTTCACATTCGGCAGCCCCATGCCGGCGCCGAATCCAAGACTTCTGATCCAGTCTGTCGCGGTGCTGTAGCCCTCGGTCATGGCCTTGTCCACATCGGGAATACCGGGGCCGTTGTCTTTTGCCACAATTTCGATTCTGTCCTGGTTTATGTGGCAGGCGATGGTTCCTCCTTGGGAGTGCACCACCAAATTCATCTCCAGTTCGTAGGCGCAAATAGCCACTCTGCGCACTATTTTGGGATCCAGCTGTCTTTTCTTCAGCGCCTTTCTGAATTCATTGGACGCTACCCCGCCTTTCTGGAAATCGAACTTATTGACACTGAATTCCCTGAAATACCGCTCCCCGACAGAGTTGCTGCGGGAAGACTGCGTGCTTTCTATCCGGTTTACCTCTTTGTTCAGTTCGGTAAGTATTTTGGACATTATATCCCGTGAAGTAATTATGCCGACCAGCTTCTCATCCCTGTCCAGCACCGGGAACCTTCCGAAACCGTAGCGTTCAAACCAGGAGATGGCAAAAGAGAGAGGCATGTCATCCTCCAGAACAATCAGATTGCGGGTCATGTGAGCCTCCACGGTGTCATCTATATACCCGAAATCAAGTGCTCTCAGAATGTTGTCCACACTTACCAGTCCGAAAAGCCTTCCGTTTTCCGCTATGGGCACTCCGGAGATGTAATGTTTCCTCATGAGTATCTGCACATGGCGCATCGTGTCTATTCTGGCAGCTGTGATAAGCTTCCGTGACATTACATCACCCACCTTGAGCTTGAAAACGATCTCAAGAGCCAGAAGCGAGGAACGGGAAGAATCCAGTGGTGCCGTAGTGTTCATACAGTAAATATAACAACGGGTAGAATCAGTTGAAAACTGCGGACGTCATCAGATAATATCCGCACATGTGTCTCTATTACGAATCTCTTTTTCCAAACGTAACGATCATGCCCGAAAAACTATTCTTTTTTCTCCAGCAGTCTGCCAAGCAGCACGCATGTTTCGAACTTTGGCAGCGATGTATGCAGCAGCGTGATGTCCAGCTCCTGTGCCAGTTCGGTGATTCCTTCCGGAAGAGGCTTGTTCTGTGCGATCAGCACTCCCGGTGCATCCACCATGCTTGCAGTGCGGAGTGTCTGCTCGGAGGAAAGGGAGCTGACAATCAGCGGCGAGGGCTTCTCCATCACCAGTACATCGCTCATCAGGTCTGAAATAACGACACTTTTGACCGTGACGGAATCGTACTGGGAGGATCTGTGTATTATGCGAGCATCAAGGGTCTGCACTATATCTTCAAAATTCATAATTTTTAAGCCTCTGGGATACAATTTTGTTACAACTGTAACATAATATGAAATAAATAGTTTATGTCCCGAACGGGTGCAACCTTGAAAAACACTTTTATTATACATTATAATCAATTATTTTCTCAGGGAGACCGGAAAGGACTGGCTTCGTTTTTGCACCAAGTTTCACAAAAAAGGCGTCCGACCCGTCTTCTGGATTGCTCTTACAAAGTTTCACATCACCAGATTCAGGAGGTTGCCGTATGCCCCAAAGCATGCCGGTATTGACGGAACTAACACCAGAGCTTGAAGCCTTCATCAAAGAATGGAAGGACAAGCCCGGAAATCTTATCATGATTCTGCACAAAGTGCAGGAAGAGTATCGGTACATCCCCCGCGATGTGGCTCTCACCGTTTCCAAAATGCTTGATGTCCCTCTGGCCAATATCTACGGAGTAATGACATTCTATCATTATTTCAAGCTCGAAAAGCCCGGAAAGCACATCATCTCTGTGTGCATGGGAACCGCATGCTATCTCAAGGGCGGGGAGGACCTGCTCAAAGAACTCGAAGTGCAGCTTGGAGTGGGAGTGAACGCCACTACCGATGATGGTCTGTTTTCTGTTCAGGCCGTTCGATGCGTAGGCTGTTGCGGTCTTGCTCCTGTCATGACCATTGATGGCGAAGTGTATGGCAGTGTGACCACGGCACAGCTTCCGGAAATTCTGCAGAAGTACAAGTAAGGTCCAATTCATTATGCACCGTACCGTTTCCGATTATATCGTCGACCTTGTACAGAACTCCATCGAGGCCCGCAGCAGTATGGTCAAAGTGGAAATTTCACAAGAGAGCGAACATATCAAGGTATATATAAAGGATAATGGTACAGGAATGGATGAGGAGACTCTTGCCAGGGTCCGTGATCCCTTCTTCACCGGAGGGGGAAAGCACGAGAAACGCAAGGTGGGGCTGGGGATTTCTTTTCTGGCCCAGTGTGTGGCTCAATGCGGCGGCAGGTGGGACATCTCTTCTCAAAAAGGAACCGGGACATCACTTTTCTTTTCGTTTGAACTGAGCAATCCTGATTCGCCGCCATTGGGAAACCTGGTTTCGGCAATGGTGTGCTGCATGGGAATGCAGGGGGGATACGATCTGAAAATTCACCGGGCTTATGGAAAAGATTCCTACTCGGTGCAGCGTTCGGAGCTTATCGAGGCCTTGGGTGATCTTGAAGATGCCCAGTCGCTGATTGCGGTCCGGACATACTTGCGAACACTGGAAAAAGAATTATTACAAAAGGGGAATAGTGAAAATGGCTAAACTGACTTTGGCGGATCTGAAAAAGCTCCGGGATGAGAAGAAAAAGGAACTGAGTCGCCGGGATTCGGAAGGCAAGACAACCCAGATTATCATCGGTATGGGTACTTGTGGTATTGCTGCCGGTGCCAAGGACTCTTTTGATGCGTTTTTGGATGAGGTGGATGCGAAGAATCTCAATGATGTGTCGGTGACGCAGACCGGTTGTATGGGATTGTGTCATGCGGAGCCCACCGTGGAGGTGGTTGTTCCCGGAATGCCGGCGATAGTTTACGGCAAAGTGAATGCTGAGGTCGCCCGGCGGATAGTCAACGAGCACCTTGTCGAGAAAAAGCTAGTCGATGACCATGTGTTTGATAAACCCGCGGCAGACATTATCAAGTAATCAGGGGGACAGATGAAATATAAGAATTACATATTGGTGTGCGGTGGAACCGGATGCGAGTCCAGTAAAGCCGACGCGATCTATCAGAATATCAAGAAGGAGCTGGAGGAAAACAACATCGCCTCCGAGGCTCAGGTGGTGAAGACCGGCTGTTTCGGCTTCTGCGAAAAGGGACCGATTGTAAAAGTCCTTCCGGATGAAAGTTTTTATGTGAAGGTGAAACCGGAGGACGCAAAGGAGATTGTGGCCGAGCATATTGTCAAGGGACGCAAAGTAGAGCGGCTCCTTTACAACAACGATCAGAGCAAGAAAAGAGCGAGAATCGATGATATCGAGTTTTACCAGAAGCAGTTCAGAATCGTTCTGCGCAACTGCGGGTTCATAAATCCGGAGGATATCAACGAATACATCGCCAGAGACGGTTATCTTGCCCTGGAAAAGGTGCTCTTCGAGATCACTCCCGACGATGTCATTGACGAGTTGAAGAAGTCCGGACTTCGCGGAAGAGGGGGAGCGGGTTTCCCCACCTGGAAAAAATGGATCTTTTCAAAGGATGCTGAAGGTGATCAGAAATATGTGGTCTGCAACGCCGACGAGGGTGATCCGGGTGCGTACATGGACCGCTCCACTCTTGAAGGTGATCCCCACTCCGTTCTGGAAGCCATGGCGATTGCCGGCCGTACGGTAGGCGCAAATCAGGGTTATATCTACATCAGAGCTGAATATCCTCTGGCAATCAACCGTCTTGAGATCGCCATCAAACAGGCCCGTGAAATGGGACTTCTGGGGAAAAATATCCTTGACAGCGGTTTCGATTTCGACATCGAGGTCCGTCTCGGTGCGGGAGCGTTCGTGTGTGGTGAGGAAACCGCCCTGCTCGCATCGCTGGAAGGTAAACGCGGAATGCCCATTCCCCGTCCTCCGTTTCCCGCCGTAAAGGGACTCTGGGGCAAACCCACCGTCATCAACAATGTGGAGACCTATGCCAACATCCCGGTCATTGTCGCCAAAGGCGGAGACTGGTTCGCCAATGTGGGAACGGAAACTTCAAAAGGAACCAAAGTATTCGCTCTTACCGGTAAAATAAACAATTCCGGTCTCATTGAGGTTCCCATGGGAACAACTCTCCGGGAGATCATCTATGATATCGGAGGAGGAATACCGGGAGGAAAGAAATTCAAGGCGGTGCAGACCGGAGGTCCTTCCGGCGGTGTTATCACTGCTGATTACCTGGATACTCCGATTGATTACGACAATCTGGCTAAACTCGGCTCCATTATGGGTTCCGGCGGTATGATCGTGATGGATGAAGACGACTGTATGGTGGATGTGACCAAATACTACCTGGAGTTCACGGTTGATGAATCCTGCGGTAAATGTTCACCCTGCCGTATCGGAGGCCGCCAGCTCCACAGTCTTCTTGATAAAGTCACAAAGGGTGAAGGCACCGAGGAGGATATCCGCAAGATGCGCCTGATCAGTCAGGCCATGCGCAGGGCATCACTGTGCGGTCTGGGACAGACTGCTCCTAACCCGGTCATATCAACACTCACGTATTTCGAAGATGAGTACATGGCTCACATACAGGACAGCAAATGTCCAGCAAAGAAGTGCACCGGACTTCTCAGTTTCATTATCGAACCGGAGAAGTGTATCGGCTGCGGCCTGTGTGCGAAAAAGTGTCCTGTGGATGCCATTACCGGTGACAAACGCCAACCGCATACGATCGATTCGGAACTGTGTATCAAGTGCGGAGCCTGCGAGCAGGCATGTAAATTCCAGGCCGTGATCAAGAACTAAATTTCCAAGGAGTAAATCGGATGAAAAAAGTTAATCTTAAAATAAACGGACGGCCTGTCGAGGTGGATGAAGGTACCTCCATTCTGGAAGCCGCCCGGAAGGTTGCTGTAAATATTCCCACTCTCTGCTATCACCGGGACATTGAACCATGGGCTGCCTGCGGTATCTGTGTTGTAAAGGTGGAAGGCTCTCCCAAAATGCTTCGGGCCTGTGCCACATCGGTTGCGGAGGGAATGAATATCATTACACATGATTCGGAAATCGTTGAGGTTCGCAAAACTGTTATCGAACTGATACTTTCCACTCATCCCAACGACTGTCTGGCTTGTCCCAGAAATCAGAACTGTGAACTCCAGCGCCTGGCAGCCGAATTCGGTATAAGGGAGATGTCTTTCCCTCAGCGACTCAGGGATCTTCCCCAGGACACCACCACACCCTCTCTGGTACTCAACCCCGAGAAGTGTATTCTGTGCGGAAGATGTGCCAAGGTCTGTCAGGAGATGCAGGGTGTGTGGGCACTTGAATTTCTGAGCAGAGGGGAAAACACCCGTATTGCTCCGGCTGCGGATGTTAATCTCAACGACAGCCCCTGTATCAAGTGCGGTCAGTGTTCGGCTCATTGCCCTGTGGGCGCCATTTACGAAAAATCTGAAGAACACATCGTCTGGAATGCTCTGCGTAAACCGGACGTCTACCCTGTTGTGCAGATTGCACCTGCAGTCCGTGTAGCTATCGGTGAAGCATTCGGATGGCCATCGGGCAGTGTGCAGACAGGAAAACTGTATGCGGCACTGAGACAGCTTGGTTTCAAAGCGGTCTTCGATACCAATTTCGCAGCCGACCTTACCATCATGGAAGAGGGAAGCGAGCTGGTGGAGAGGCTTACGAAGAGTTCTGCTCCCATTCCCATGATTACAACCTGCTGCCCTGCATGGGTGGACTATCTAGAGAAGTTCTATCCTGAAATGATACCTCACTTCTCCACAGCCAAATCTCCTCAGTCCATGCTCGGTGCACTATCCAAGACCTATTATGCTGAGAAGATGGGAATCGACCCTGAAAAGATTTTCATGGTTTCCATTATGCCCTGCACGGCCAAAAAATATGAGATATCCCGCTCCGAAGAGATGTTTTCGAGTGGTCAGAAGGATATCGACATATCTCTCACCACCAGAGAGCTCAGCCGCATGATCAAATCGGCCGGTATCGATTTCAATAACCTGCCGGATGAGGAAGTGGATTCTGTACTTGGTGAGTATTCGGGTGCAGGAACTATATTCGGTGCAACGGGTGGTGTGATGGAGGCTGCCTTGAGAACTGCCTATAATCTGATCACCAAAAAAGACCTTGAGGATGTCAACTTCACCGAGGCCAGAGGTCTGGAGGGAGTGAAGGAGGGCAGGGTGGATATAGACGGCACCGAGGTGAGAATTGCTGTTGCCCATGGTATGGCAAACATTTCTGCCGTACTGGAAAAAGTGAAAGCAGCTCATGCGGAAGGCAAGGATCTGCCCTATCATTTTATCGAGGTTATGGCCTGTCGCGGTGGATGTGTAGCTGGTGGTGGTCAGCCCTATGGTGCTGACGATCAGAAGCGCAAGGAAAGAGCTGCAGGTCTTTATACAGATGATATAATGGCAAAGAAACGCTGTTCACATCATAATCCTCAGATTCAGAAGATTTATGCGGAGTTTTTGGGAAGTCCCCTGTCACACAAATCCCATGAACTTCTGCATACAAGCTACACACCGCGTCCGGAGTATCGCTGGTAGGTTTCCAGTGTCATCACGGACACATAACTATGTTTCCTGAGGTCAGGAGTTAGTCTCTGAAGCCAAGGGGGAGTTGAATGAAAACTGGTTTTGATTAAAAACGGGGTCTTGCACTGCTGAAAAAACGCAGTGCAGGACCTTTTTGTTTTTTAATGGAGCAATCTATGGATAAGAGACTGGGTTTTGTGGGAATCATTGTGGAAAACAGAGACGCATGCGCTCAGAAAGTGAACAGTATTCTTTCAGAGTGCGCAGAACTGATCGTTGCCAGAACGGGCGTTCCCTATAATAAAAAGAATTGCTGTGTGATCACGCTGGTAGTCGATGCCTCCACAGATGATTTGGGTCGCCTTACAGGCAAATTGGGGTCTGTCTCGGGAGTAACTGTCAAATCCGCACTGAGCAAAGGCAGATAGTATGAGCACAATGCGCAGGGAACATGACCTGTTGGGGGAGTATTCCATACCGCAGAAAGCCTACTGGGGAGTGCATACAGCACGGGCAATGCATAATTTCCCTTTTGAAACCGGGACTGCGAACTTGAAAATTATTCATGCTCTGGTACAGGTGAAGATCTCATGCTGTCAGACCAATACAGAGCTTGGATTTCTTAATTCCCAACTCGGGGAGAAAATAGTAAAAGCCTGTGAAGATATTCTGGGTGGGCGGTTTGATGATCAGTTTCCTGTCAGCGCTCTTCAGGGTGGAGCCGGAACCTCGGTCAACATGAATGTCAACGAGGTAATCGCAAACAGGGCTCTGGAGCTGATGGGCAGGGAAAAAGGACAATACGGATTCTGTCATCCGATTGAGCATGTCAACCTGCATCAGTCCACAAACGATGTGTACCCCACGGCACTTAAAATGGCCGCGATCGGGGAAGTGAGAAAACTAAGTCAGTCAGCAGCCGCACTTCAGGGTGCTTTTCAGAGCAAGGAAAAGGAATTCGGGGATATCGTGATCTGCGGACGAACTGAACTTCAGAGTGCGGTTCCCATAACTCTCGGCGCTCAGTTTTCCTCCTGGGCTGAAGCTGTTGCCAGGGACAGATGGCGAGCTTTCAAATGCGAGGAACGGCTCAGAGTTGTCAATCTGGGCGGAACTGCCGTGGGCACCGGACTCACCGCTCCGCGATCATACATATTCCGGGTTGTCGAGCGGCTCAGAAGCCTGTGCGGATATGGACTGACAAGGGGTGAAAATCTCCTCGATCAGACTGCCAGTGCCGATGCATTCGTGGAAGTGTCCGGAATTCTGAGCGCACATGCTTCAAATCTTGGTAAAATCTGCGCTGATTTGCGTCAGCTTCATTTCATTGGTGAAATTAGTCTCCCTCATGTTCAGGCCGGTTCGAGCATAATGCCCGGCAAGGTCAATCCGGTCATCATGGAAGCTGTAATCAGTGCTTCAATAAAGGTGCAGGCCAATCATTCCATAATTGCAGACTGCGCCTCCAGAGGTACTCTGCAGATAAATGAATTCATTCCGCTCATTGCAGAGGCGCTCCTCGAGTCTTTAAAACTGCTTGAGACTTCAGACCGCATGCTGCTTAAACAGGTGGAAAACATAAGTGCGCAAAGGAACGTGTGCGAAGCGAATGTGAATCGTGCAACGACCACTGTAACTGCCTTTCTTCCGTTTATCGGGTATGAAAAAGCACAGGAACTTGTAAAACAGTACGACTCCGGTCGGGACGGCGGATTTGTTGATTATCTGGTGTCCAGGCTCGGAGCCGATATTGTCAATCAGGCACTGTCACCCTCTCAGATTATGTCGTTGGGATTCACTAAAAGGAGTGTGTTGAATGCAGACCGCACCTAAGTCCATGAGACTTCAGATAGGAATATTCGGTCGGACCAATGTGGGGAAATCAAGTTTTCTGAATCTGATTACCAATCAGGACATCTCTATCGTTTCCTCCCTTCCCGGGACAACCACCGACGTAGTGGAAAAGGTCATGGAATTTCTGCCTGTGGGGCCAGTGGTATTTCTCGATACTGCGGGAATCGATGATGTGTCCAAACTTTCTTCCGAGAGAATGAAAAAAACGGGAGCGGTATTCAGCCGTGCCGATGTGTTCGTTCTCATTACCGAAAACGGAGTGTGGGGTGATTACGAGGAAACTTTGCGCAAAGAGGCTGTAAAGAGAAATGCACCTGTAATCATTGTGATTAATAAAACAGATGAGAAACCGGCCGATTCCTGCTTTGTCGAACAGATGAGGAAAAAGTCCTCTTATGTGATGACCTCCTCCTGTGTGGACATTCCGCAGGCAGAAACAGTCAGACGAACATTCCGTGATGTGCTGGCCAGTTGCGTGCCCGAGGAGTTTCTGCAGCCGCCCGCTCTGGTGGGTGATCTGCTTCCTTCGGGAGGGCTTGCAGTTCTCATTGTGCCTATTGATCTGCAGGCTCCCAAAGGTCGCCTCATTCTGCCTCAGGTGCAGACCATACGTGATGCTCTTGACAATGATGCAACTGTTTTGGTGGTGAAGGAGCGTGAGTATGCCGCCGCTCTGACCATGCTCAGCAGAAAACCCGATATTGTGATATGTGATTCCCAGGTGGTGCTCAAAATGACTGCGGATACACCGGATGATGTGGCGTGCACCACTTTTTCCATTCTGTTTGCCCGTTTCAAAGGGGATCTGGTTGAAGCCGCAAGGGGAGCCGCTGCCATGGAAAAACTGAAAAAAGGAGATCGGATTCTCATAGCCGAAGCCTGCAGTCATCATGCTGCGGAGGATGATATCGGAAGAGTCAAAATCCCCCGCTGGCTACGACAGTATACCGGGCTTGATTTAAAAATTGATGTATGCAGTGGAAGGGACTACCCTTCCGATCTTGAAAAATATTCGCTTGTGATACACTGCGGAGCCTGCATGCTGACCCGGCGGGAGATGCTTGCCCGCTCCGGGAGTGCTGCGGCGAGAAATGTACCGATTACCAACTACGGAGTGGCTATTTCCTGTCTTCAGGGAGTGATCAGGCGTGTTCTCAAACCGTTCCCGGCCGCTTATGATGCGTTCTGCAGTGAAGAAGAGACCATATCGCAGTGCTGACTGAATCGGAAAAAATGTTTATCTCTAAATAAAGGAGAAATGAATGGAAACAGGCACATGGGTTAAAGAAAGAATACGCCCCGAACAGATTGAAAAGTATCTGGGTCCAGACGGGAAGGATTTCATTGATGATGCCAGGATAGAAGCCCAGCTTGAAAATGCTGAGAATCCTGATAAAGCGCATGTCAGGGATATCATTGCCAAGTCAAAGTCAGTTGAGACTTTGACTCCGGAGGAAACCGCCGTTTTGCTCAATGTGAAGGATCCCCAACTCTGGAAAGAGATGGAGACCGCGGCAGGAGAGATAAAGACTAAAGTTTATGATAATCGCATTGTCACCTTTGCACCTCTTTACCTCAGTACGGTATGTGTCAATAACTGTCTTTACTGCGGGTTCAGACAAGATAATCATTCGGTGATGAGAGGAATCCTCACCCCTGAGGAGGTCAAACAGGAAACAGAAGTGCTTGCCGGGAAAATCGGCCACAAAAGACTCATTATCGTATACGGGGAGCATCCGAAATCCGATGCCGATTATATGGCCAAAACCATGGAGGCAATATACAGCGTCAAAGCTCCTGTGAAAAGCGGGACAGCTTCAATCAGACGGGTAAATGTGAATGCTGCCCCCATGCAGATTGATGAACTCGCCATGCTGAATGATATCGGCATAGGAACCTATCAGGTGTTTCAGGAAACCTATCATCATCAAACCTACCGCAATGTTCATCCTGAAGGCACTCTCAAGGGTGATTACCGCTGGAGGCTTTACTCCATGCACAGAGCCCTCGAGGCGGGTATCGATGATGTGGGCCTCGGAGCCCTTTTCGGGCTTTACGACTGGAGGTTCGAGGTGATGGGTCTTGTGTCTCACTCTGTTGAACTGGAGCAGAGGTTCGGTATCGGCCCTCATACCATCTCTTTTCCCAGACTGGAACCCGCTCAGGATACTCCCTTTGCAGACAGCAGCAGATACAGGGTTTCCGATGAGGATATAAGAAAGGTGGTTACGGTAATTCGCCTTTCAGTACCTCATACAGGAATGATTCTTACCGCGCGGGAAAACGCGGCAATGCGCAGGTCTCTCATTCCCCTGGGTGTCACTCAGACAGACGCTTCAAGTAAAATCGGGCTTGGCGCATACAACAGAGCCGATCTCCAGGAGTCAGAAAGGCAGCAGTTCATTCTCGGTGATACGAGAGGTCTTGATGAAGTGGTGAGGGAACTGGCTCAAATGGGACACATCACCTCTTTCTGTACAGCAGGATACAGGTGTGGAAGAACCGGGGAATGTATTATGGATCTGCTCCGTACCGGTGCGGAAGGTAAATTCTGCAAACTGAACGCGGTGATCACCTACAGAGAGTGGCTGGATGATTTCGCCAGTCCCGAAACTAAAGAAATAGGGGAAAAGGTGATTGAAAAGGAGATAGAGGAAGTGAAAACCAAAGTGCCCAAAGTATGGGATACCTTCATGGAGTATTACAACAGAACGGTCAATGGCGAGCGGGATCTGTATTTTTAGGTTCAGGGTTCAGGTTTGGAGAATAGGGGAAATGTATGCTTGATGCGAATGATATCCGAGAGTTGGAGCAGACATACGATATCCGTGTGCTTAAAGCCAGAATAATCGGCAGGCGCTGGAGTAATGAGGGGGGCGGGGGTGGTATTCCGATCAGTCCGCCTCACAGAATACAGGTTGGTGAAAACAATGGCTTTATCATCTACGGTTGGGATCAGTTGGGTACGGAGCAGAAAGAACATGTTCAGAAAGAACTAGAGAAAAACTATGTCCATAACTGAAGTTTTGCACAGAAACGTTTTGGAACGGGATGACCTGGTAGACATTCTCGGGTGCTCTGATTCTGCAGAAATGGAGCAGGTCAGAAGTAAAGCAGAAAAAGTTCTGCTGGAGAATTGCGGCAACGAGGTGTTTTACCGCGGGCTTATCGAATTCTCCAATGTGTGCGCAAGTGACTGTCTCTATTGCGGTATAAGAAAAAGCAATGATGAAGTGGAGCGGTATACACTTTCCAAAGAGGAGATGGTTTCAGCCGCTCAATGGTGTGCCCGGCAGGGGTATGGATCTTTGGTGCTTCAGTCGGGAGAAAGACGTGACCGGACATTCGTTGATCTGGTGGAGAGTACGGTAAGGGAAATCAAGGCGGTAACGGTTTCTGAAACTCTGCCCAAGGGCCTGGGAATAACTCTCTGTTGTGGAGAACAGGAATCTCAAGTATACAAAAGGTGGTATGATGCGGGAGCGCACCGGTACCTCCTGAGAATCGAAACCAGCGACCCGGCTCTGTTTTCTGCAATTCATCCTCCCTCTCAGAAGCTTGAAAACAGAACCGAATGTCTCAAGGAGCTTAAAAAAATCGGGTATCAGGTGGGAACTGGAGTAATGATCGGTTTTCCGGGTCAGAGTGTCGAGAATCTGGCTGATGATATTCTTTTTTTCCGCAAAATGGATGTGGATATGATCGGAATGGGACCCTACATTGTTCACCCGAACACTCCCATGCACTCCCATATAAATTTTTTTAATGAAAACAGAGAGGAAATTTTTGGCAAGTCTCTTCTGATGATTGCCGCCACCCGTCTGGCTCTCAAGGATGTCAATATAGCAGCGACCACTGCTTTGCAGACGATGAAACAGGACGGCCGGGAGCAGGGCCTCACCCATGGGGCCAATGTCATCATGCCTCAGCTTACCCCCATGAAGGTACGAAAAAACTACCTTCTGTATGAGGGCAAACCCTGCCTTGATGAGAATGCTGAGCAGTGCCGCTTCTGTCTTCAGAACCGTATCCATTCTGTTGATCGGGTTGTGGGATTGAACAAGTGGGGGGACTCCAGGCACTGGGCTAGGAGAAATCTGTCTGAGAAGGGAGAGGGTAACATTGGATACTGAACAGGAAACGGATATATCACGCAGAGGCGCGGAAAGCGCAGAGCGGAAAAAGACGCGGAATTGATAGTAGAAGAAGAGGTCAGTTCCTATACGCTTTTATTTTCCCGCCTCGGCGGGGGAGTCGAAACATGTCCTGAACGAATCTTTGAGTCGAAGGGTATGAGCTCTTTTTTCCAGAAGCTTATCTTTGCGTAAAATGTGTTTCACACAATGAACCCATGCAGTGCCCGACCGTGTGGGAGAACCACTTTGACCTCGAACTTTCTGTTACTTATATTATAAAATTACTGTTCGAGGGGGGGAGATCAGGTTCGCCCGTGCACCATATGCCCCTCTACTAGTCCATAATTTCAAACCACATCAAAGGAACGGCTACTATGACATCTCCCCGTGTGACATCAATTATCCTTGCCGGCGGCCAGGGACGCAGACTTCACCCTTTAACCCAATCACGTTCAAAACCGGCTGTGCCGATTGGTGGGAAATTCAGACTCATCGATATCCCCATCTCCAATTGTCTTCATCACGGAATCAGAAGTATCCAGATATTAACCCAGTTTGCCTCTGAATCACTCCATCGTCACATTTTTCAGACATACAGAATGGATAACTTCTCTAAAGGATTCGTATCTATCCTGGCGGCATCTCAAACCCCCGACAACAAGGGGTGGTATCAGGGAACAGCCGATGCGGTCCGGAAAAATCTCAAAAATTTCAAGCAGGCCGGGGAAACGGTTCTTCTCCTTTCCGGTGACCATCTCTACAGAATGGACTTTGGGAAATTCATTGATTTCCATTACGAGAACAAAGCTGATCTGACTCTGAGTGTAGTGCCTGTGTCTCGTTCTCAGGTAAGCGAACTCGGAATAATGAAAATGGATTCTGACTACCGTGTTCTGGATTTTGTGGAAAAGCCCAAAGATGAGGCTACGGTCAATGATTTCCAGCTGCCTGCAAATCTTCGTGTGAAGGCTACAGAGAACGAAGAGGAGAGAACACATGTGGGTTCCATGGGTATTTATCTCTTCAACAAAGAAGTCCTTCTGGATATTCTGGATAAATATGAGTATGATGATTTCGGTAAACAGATCATTCCAGCCGCTATCAGCAACTGCAACGTGTTTGCCTATCCTTTTGAGGGCTACTGGGAGGATATCGGTACAATAAAAGCCTTTTTTGATGCCCACATTGCTTTGACCAGAAAAGATTCCCCCTTCAACTTTTATGATCAGGAAAAACCCATATTCACTCACGCCCGTTTTCTGCCGGCAGCCAAATTCTCCGGTTCAACAATCGACTCCTCTATTATTTGTGAAGGGTCCATGATAGATGACGCGGTCATTTCGGACAGTGTTGTCGGGGTGCGGTCAGTTATAGGCAACGGATCCCGCTTGAGCAGAACTATTCTCATGGGGGCCGATTTCTATGACACTGAAGCACAGGATGGTCAGGGCCTGGGAATAGGGAAAAACTGCCGGATAGAGAATGCCATTATCGATAAGGATGTGCGTATCGGTGATGATGTTCACCTCACGAATGCCGAAAATATCCGTAACGGCGAACGTGACGGAATTGTAATCCGTGACGGAATAATGGTAGTGCCAAAAGGCACCAATATCCCTTCGGGTTACTCTTTGTAAGATCTGTGGTGTCAATAACAAATGAAAACAGCGGTTCATTGCTGAACCGCTGTTTTAGTTTTAGGACAGATTGGATTATTACTATCTTGAAACTCTCACTTTGACCTTGTCTGTCATTGTGTCATCGTTTTCTTCATCTGAAAATTCCCGCTTCACCTCAACTACAGCCAAGTAGGTCCCCGAACCTGTCTGTCTGCCGTAACGGTTGTATCCATCCCAGTTGAAAGTGAGATCCGATCCGTTTGATTCGGGATTTTCCAGTACGCGAACAATATTACCCAATGCATCATAGAGCGTAACACTACCGCTCAGTGTGAAGGTCACCGGGAGTTTGGATACCGGCCTTACAATGATTCTGGTCCCCTTGAATCCGGCTGAATTAACTTTGTTTATGGTGAACGGGTTGGGAGCTACAACAGTTTCTATCGTATACGGTACCGGTTTCACATCCAGTTTGCATCTGCGGTTATTCTCGTTATTCTGAATCACTCCGTTCATATCGAATATTTCAGTTTCTGTATTGATCCAAACCGAATCCGAATTACCGGGAAATTCGATTCCCTCTATGGAGGAAACAATGAGTGTTTGAGATTGAGAAACCGAACCGGTCAGGTTTTCACTTAATGCCATATTGTAAAGTGTGCCGTCTTCACCGTATTTAAAATGGAATGAGTTTTCCAGTGGAACCATTGGCACCTGTTCGGAAAAGTGTATTACCAGAGTGTCTTTACCCTCCTCCAGCGAGGGAGCGAACACTGCTTTTTTAATTACAGGTGCGGCGCTGTCCGCAATTTCACCGTAGATGGTATCCCCGGGGAACTTGTTGTGAGTGCATCTGAGCCTCATGGAACCTCCGGTTACAATGGAATTCCCGGTCAGAACTCCTTCAATATTGACACGAACAGTATTCTCTCTTTCTTCCAGTTTTTCGATTCGTGACCACTCCACAGCCGTTGCCGGACCGTTATCCCATGAAAAAGACAGCTGCAGACCGCTGATATCGATATCCTTGTTGAAGGTGATATCAACCAGGTCGAGTTTACCGTCACCGTTTCCATCCCTGTAAAGCCCGGAAATGACTCTGGGAATGGATGTTTTGAGTATCACCGGAACGGGCATGTTCTCCGGGTGAGCTGCGTTGCCTGAACGGTCGGTAGTGGGCCCGGTCGGATTGATGAAAATCGAATCACCCGGAAGTATCGGATCGTCATCGGGATGTATAAGCAGTGTAAGCGAGTTGTTGATAAGGCTTGAATCCAGTACAGTCAGAACAGGCAGAGTCCTTTCTTCGCCGTTTCTTCTGAGGGAAAGGGAGTGGTTGACAGCCTTTTGTGCACTGACCGGCTCTGAAAGCAGAATCTGCAGCGTGTCGAACTGTCCCGAAAGCCTTTCGAACAGAACTGCTCTGTCAAGAAGAGCAGGACCGGCGCTGTCGGCAACCGGAACTACCGATTCCTTGACACTTCCGTTATGAAGCAGAAACGTGCGTGCGGTCACCTCATCACCTGTTCTGAATCCGGTGATCCTGTTCACTGACGGATTCAGGTCAATGTGAACCAGGTTTTGTTCTGTAGTTATCTCATCATCGGGATCCTTTGTCACCCGGAGTTCCTCCACTCCCGGAATGTCCAGATGCAGCGAATCCGGAGGTGTGTTGATAATAGTGGAATAGCGGACAGTGACTCTGTCAATGGAACCGTTTCCGTCAGTGTCCTTGAACCACGATCGTACCGGTATGGGAAAATCCGCCCTGGTTGCCAGATATGCTTTGGAGATATCGCTGGGATCGTACTGGTCCACATAAGTGATCCAGACAACATCCCCGCCGCTCATTGAGATCTGGTTTGGTCCTTTCTGGTCGGGGGGCAGACTCACGATGCTGACGGGGTCGATGCTTTTGAAAATCCCGGTCGAATCTCCCGTTTCAAGAAGCGGGATGTAGATACTGTCGCCGGACACAGGATTTACAACAGAAACGGTGACCGTGTCTTTGGCTTTGTAATCGAGGTTGCCGTTCATATCATCCACCACTACATTGAATACTGTGGTGTCGATTCTGGCAGTATCCTGAAGCGGGTTGTCGTCAAGATCCCGCAAAGACAGGTGCGATGGGTGAGCCTCAGCTCCCCGGAATTCCACATAGAAGCTGTGGTTTGAGAATGCGCAGCCGAAGCAGTCCTCGCAGTTCAGTTCCGGGCCTCCGAAAATGGTGATGTCCACGTTGTTGCCGCCGTTTTCGACCGGCACGGGTATGGTGAGGTTGTATCTGTCACTTTCGAAATCGTACTGGGCAACTGAATTCAAATCCCTAATTCGTTTGCCGTTCACCCAGATATCGTTTATCACCCCGTCTTCGGAAATTTCGGCCCATCCCTTTACTGTGATGGAGGGAACCACCTGCTCCATGAAGATGTACTCCTCCGAGGGGTTGTGCAGAGGGGAGGTGATCTGGGCGGTCATCTCGTAGTTGTTCTTTTTTGTCTGTTGTTCAGAGGTGGATGGAGAGTAGCCCCAGACGAATTCGTTTTTACGATATACGGTGACGTACGGGTTGATTTCGGTTGTCCAGTATGATTGGTCGACCTCGGTTTTCGGTTTTTCAGGTATGCCGCCATAATCTACCGGATCCCCGTCTGCCCTGTAGTGCGGCATCCAGCTCCAGTCTGTTTCAGGGTCAGGTATGTGAGTGGGGGGCTCATCAAGCAGATCATCATTGAAGGGAAGGTTTCTTTTTACAAGAACCACATCAAGCCTGAATCGAGCACCGGATTCCATAACCGTGCTGCCGGTGGGAATGGCAAAATACCAGGCGTAGGTGTCATTACTGGGATCGTAGGTGTCCGGAATCTTGATCGGTTTCTGATCCTGCAGAAGATCATCAACAGTCTGTTTGAATGCACTGTCGATCCAGCCGTCTGATCTGTATTTGAACCCGATGTCCACTCTGGCTCCCATATCCGCCATTTCTTCTTCTGTTCCCCGCATGTAGAATCTCATTTCCAGAGAGTCATAGGCTTTGGAATCCTGATTTATTACATTCATTCCTAATGTGGGCTTATCTCCCCATTCATATTGTATGATTCTCACATCGAAATCGACGTGTTCAACAGGAGTGGTGAAAGTGTAATACTTACCTTCATTATCATCTCTCATTCCATCTGATTCCACATAGAAATAGTATGTGGTTTTTTCTTTCAAATCACCGATTTTCACGTAGTGAAAGTTGGTAGGTCGTCCGTATATATTCCCGTCATGAACAGTTTCCGGAGGTTGAGTTTCTCCGAATACAACTCTGCTGTTGTATTCTCCGTTGGGAGTGTACCAGAAGATTTCCGCGGAATCGCTGGTTACCTTGCAGACCTTGACATTAGTGATTTCGGCATCGCCGGGAGGGTTCTGGAGTGTAGTGAATTCGAAATATTCACCTCTGTCGTTAATGGTATCACTGTTTCCATAAAGGTCTGAAACCACTGCATCGAAATAGTAAGTGGTCCCGTTCTGCAGTCCGTTCAGAACTATACGGTGAAATACACCTGCGCTGTCGCAGGTGTGATTTTGTGAAGGCGGGGTTTGTGAGCCATACTGTATCGTGGTATTACCAAACCGGCTCTGCCGTATTTCGATTATGGCCCGGTCATAACCAACATAAACGGTACGCACAGTGGCAGTTGGAGGTTCCGTTATCGGCTCATCTTTAGTCAGTCCCATTATTGTAATGATAGATATCGCGGAAGCATCTATTCCCGTTTCGGTGTGAAAATGATCCTTCCACTTGTCTTCGAAGGTGGTGGTTGAAGCCGGCCAGCCCGAGTACAAAGCACCATCGGGGGGTGTGTATCCATAGAAACCTCCTGGTAGATTCTTTCCTTCCGGATTTGCTGCTCTGTGATGAATATGATTGAAATTTTTATGTCCTACTCCGATGAACATGGATATATCCCATGGATTCACTCCCAGCATGTAATCCATTTGGCGTATCATGATTTCTCTTACTTCTTTGCCTTTCCAATCTGTTGTGGCTGGTGTGTTTGGAAGCTGCATTCCTTGTAACCATAAAGCCATATCAGAGTATGCATACATATCGAATATGTTACTTATCTGATAGCGGTTCCACATCCAGTCCTGTTCAGTGCTCATTTCAAACCAAGTACTCCCATATTTCAGAGTAAGAGGAATCTGCATCCATGGAAGATTAATTGGAGGTAAACTTATACTCGTATCGCCGTCTGAAAATGTAGTAAGGCTTCTGGCCAGAGAGAAGGCTGTCTGTTCGATAAACTTTAGTCTCTCTTCTGTGTTGATACTCAATCGATTGCACAACTGCTCATCTTTCAATATTAACCTGTAAAAACTCCATAATGCGGGCACAAAATAGGTGTCCCAGGATGTATTGGTAGTCTCTTTAACAAAAAGTTCTCTGTTGACTTTAAACCATCCGCCTTGGAATGAGAGAATCGGATCTGTATTTGTTGTCATCACATTGGGAATCGTGGTGTCATAACACAAGTCATTCAGGTATCCGGTGTCTTCAGTGGCCCAGAGAAGCGCTACAGCAGCAAATGCGATCTTATCATGTGCTTCTTCTCCAGCATGGTATGCCTCAGAACTTGAAGTTAATTCAGGGTTATTCTTCACATATGAATATAAATCTTTTGCGACAGATAAGCACTTTCGCGCATACTCAGAATCAAATGGTTCATAAAGCTTCCCTGTGTATGCTAGCCCCGCAGCAAATGGTGCTATAACATTCACACCGATCTCCACACGTGCAGGTCTTGGTGGACCGCCTCTTTCTGGCGGCATCATATCCTGGTATTCCGGTCTTCCCCACCAGCCATGATCTCCGTCTGCCCCAAAATTTCCCATTGAAGTGATTAGGTTTTCAATATTGCCGTTTGCTTTATCATATGATTGTAATAGGTAATCGCTACCATATTTAGCTTCGTAAAGAATATCAGGTATACCGTCTGTTATAATCGTATTGTTGTGATTGGGACCGTAATGGTCCATATCTCGTTCTTTGAACACCGCTGCAGCTAAGCCTAACATGGAATGTAAAAAGCTCTGGGTGCAGCTTTCTTTAAGGTGGTCACCGCAGTCGTGCCAACCACCGGTTACGGCATCCTGCAGATGGCAGGGGGGATGAAACCAGGAGTCGGAATTACCGCATCTGTTAACACCGGGAAATTTGATCGCCGCATCTCTCAGCCAACTGTATACCTTCTCGTCAATCCAGAACGGGCCCGATTCCTCCGTTCCCACACGAATTCTGTATTGGCCCGGACCAACTGATTCAGGTATCTGTCCCTCAAAAAGGGGCCCCGAAACTAGAGGGCTTTCCATCGTGTAGCGTTCATCTCCGGATTCGTGATGCTGGGCATTGTTCGAAGCGCGGATGGATATCTGTCCGGAAACTTCCGTACCCTTGGAAACTAAATCACCGGTGGCCACCGTTTCTCCACTGTTCACATCGATCACTGAGAATTCACTCTGTTCTTCTCCCACATAGTAGAAATATTTTTTGTCCTGTGGTCTGTAGCCGGCCTGATTCACCCGCACTCTGCCGATCTGTATCGTGGCGCTGTCCCGATAGAGCTGGTCCAGAGTATCCGGCAGCGGATTGGCAATGGGCGCATAGGGCTCGGGATCCGCCATGAGGGGGGAAAAACAGAAAAGCCATACCAGTAAGGCGGGTATAGACAGTCGTATCAGCATGATCCGCAACTCCGTTAAAGCGCGCTTAAGAAGTGGGTTTCCATATATAATGAATGTAACAGTAATATAATTTGTGAGACACAGGAGGGTTGC
>JBKGXV010000021.1:0-42007 GCA_046546375.1 Chitinispirillaceae bacterium
TTTGTATTTGGTAGCGCTACGGGGAATCGAACCCCGGTTTGATGGCTGAGAACCACCCGTCCTAGTCCACTAGACGATAGCGCCGAATTTTCAAAATGGCTGGGGTGCAAGGATTCGAACCTCGATAGCTGGAACCAGAATCCAGAGTCCTGCCATTGGACGACACCCCAATCGGTACAAGAATATAACTTTTTGTGCAAAAGTCGGCAAGCAGAAAAATCGGTGACGTTCAGGGTTCAGCCTTTATCATTGAGTGAATTAATGTGGGTTTCCAGCCAAAAACATGAAATCAGCTTAACGAAAAAAGTCTACCTCCTGTTTCGCAACATCTCTTATATTGAAATTGTTTCACCCGGCAAGGACCGGACTCGCTGGTTTATAACTTATCTAACAAGATCCTTGCTGAAAACTGTTTTCCATCTTTCCACATATCATCCAAGGAGATTTTCCATGAAAGAAAATCTGGCATCCCGCGTTGGGCGAATAATTACCGGCGGAGCAAACAAAGTTGTGAGCATGATCGAGCACGCTGCACCTGAAATCGTGCTGGAGGAGGCACTCAGGGAGATCGACAGTGCTGCATATGAGGTGAGAAGCGAACTGGGGAAGGTTATAGCCCAGAGGCATATGGCCTCCACCCGACTCACAGAACTTAACAGAAACCATGAAAGCCTGGATGAAAAAATCTCCATTGCGCTTAAGGAAAACCGGGAGGACCTGGCCGAGGTCGCCGTTTCAAAGCAGCTGGATCTGGAAGCTCAGATACCGGTAGTGGAGAAGAGTGTCGTTGAGTACGATAAACAGCAGAAGGAACTTGAGAACTACGCTGCGGCCCTGGGGGCTAAAAAGAGAGAGCTCTCTCAGGAATTCCATGAGTTCAAGAAGGTGCGTGCAGAATCCGGAAAAGAGAGTTCTCGAGCTTCCCAGTCCAACCCTGTCCTGAATGAAACTCTGAATCGTGCGGAGGAAACATTCGGAAGGGTGTTTGATAGAGCACAGATGGCCTCGGATGCAGCCAATGAAAAACAACTGGCGGAACTGGAGGATCTGGCCCGCAAAAACAGAATCACCGAGCGGCTGGCCCAGTATAAAGCTCGCAGCTGAAAGGTGAAGAAGTATGCTTGAGCTTTTACTTTCCGCAGACAACCTTTTCTTTACCGTGGCACTAATGCTGATGCTGCTGATATTGGTGCATTTCTTTTTGCATCTCTGTTCTCAGCGGGTACAGACCCAGGATTGACAGCAGACATGAACTGTTCAAAAATGACAGCGGCGTAACAGTTCTGACCAGAATACTGTCAATTTTGTAACTGATACCCTCTGCTGGATTTGATCAAAAACCATTCGGAAAAACTTGAGGAAACCGGTCGAAGCGGAGTGGGATTTCGTCTGAAAAGGCAGGAGAGAACAGAGCAGAATAGTTCCGCCCTGTTCTTTTATAATTTTGACAGTTTACCACTTTCCGCTTTTGTTCATCTCCGCATCGGGAAGAGTGTCAAGCTCCTTTTCGGCCGCATCGATATGCTCCTGAGGCAGAGCGTGATCGGTCAGCTCTCCTGCCAGAAACTTCTGGTAACCCAGCAGATCCATATGTCCGTGTCCGCTCAGATTCATCAGAATCACCTTCTCCCTGCCTTCCTCTTTGGCTTTCAGAGCCTCTCTGATCGTAGCCGCAACCGCATGACTTGACTCTGGAGCGATGATCATTCCCTCTGTACGGGCCCACTGAATGGCCGCGTTGTAGCATTCCACCTGCGGCAGAGCAAGCGGGGAGAGAAGTCCCTCCACGACTGCCTGAGAAACCAGAGGCGACATTCCGTGATAACGCAGTCCGCCCGCATGAATAGGGGCCGGAAGGAAATTATGACCCAGTGTGTGCATCGGCAGCAGGGGAGTGAGACCTGCGGAATCACCGAAATCGTAAGTGAAAATACCGCGGGTGAGAGTAGGGCAGGAGGTAGGTTCAACAGGAATGATTTCGATATTCTCCCCGTGTATCTTGTCATTAACGAAAGGAAAAGCCATTCCCGCGAAGTTCGATCCGCCGCCTGCACATCCGATAACCACATCCGGCTTTTTCACTCCCGCCTTTGCAAGCTGCTTCTTTGCTTCCTGCCCGATAATTGTCTGGTGCAGCATCACATGGTTGAGCACACTTCCCAGAGAGTATTTGGTGGAGCCGCTCTGGTCGGACACGGCGGCTTCCACGGCTTCACTTATTGCAATCCCCAGGCTTCCCGGAGTGTCGGGATCTTTTGCCAGATACTTGCGTCCGGTTTCGGTCTGGTCACTGGGGCTGGCCACACATTCCCCTCCCCAGGTCTCCATCATGGTTTTGCGGAACGGCTTCTGGTCGAAACTGATTCTCACCATGAACACTTTGCACTTGAGATCAAGAAGGGAGCAGGCAAAAGAGAGTGCGCTGCCCCACTGGCCCGCACCGGTTTCGGTGGTAAGCGTTTTG
The DNA here is from genome assembly GCA_046546375.1 of Chitinispirillaceae bacterium. Classification (GTDB taxonomy): domain Bacteria; phylum Fibrobacterota; class Chitinivibrionia; order Chitinivibrionales; family Chitinispirillaceae; genus JAEZKC01. Next base: position 2,465 of record JBKGXV010000021.1, read on the forward strand.
GTTCCGAACTGCTTGTTGTACCACGCCTGGGCAACTGCAGTGTTGGGCTTGTGACTTCCGGCAGGAGATACACTTTCATCCTTGTAATAGATCTTGGCCGGTGTTCCCAGAGCCTTCTCCAGAAACGTGGCACGTCTGAGCGGTGAGGGTCTCCAGCGGTAGAGAATCTCTGTGATTTCCTCCGGTATATCGATCCAGCGCTCAGTGCTCACCTCCTGTTCGATGAGATTCATCGGGAAAACGGGAGTAAGAGCTTCAGGTGTGAGCGGATTACCGTCCGGTCCCAAAGGAGGCTGCATGGGGGTAGGGAGATCGGCTGCGATGTTGTACCATTGACGGGGGATTTCAGATTCATCCAGATAGATTTTGATGCTCATGACGAGACCTTTCGGAAAAGAGATCAGGTGGTTGTTTGAGAGAGAAGTTTATTGGTTGCAGAGGAGGGGTCTTTGAGGATCTTTGCTCCTCTGGTTATTTTGCACAGACTGATACCCAGCTCTGAGGCGATCTGGCGTTGAGGGATGCCTTCGCGGAGCTTTTTCATGAGCTCCCATCTCAGGGCCAGGTCCTTGAGTTCAGCTTCGGTGAAGATTTCGCTGAAGAATTTCTGCAGCAGGTTTTGGTCATCGGTTCGGGCGATGATCTGCAGAAGTTGGGGGGCGGGGGGCTGTGTTTTGTTTCTATGCATAGAAACAAAATAGCATGAAGGGTGAGCCTGATGCAAGTATATTTTGGAAGTGGCTCCCCAGAGGTGCGTTAAGGATTTTTCGTTGCTGCATCTCCGGGGTATCGGCTTTTGGCTAGGAATGGCGGTTACAGGTTATATACCGGGTCGATGATAAAGTTTTGCCTTGTTCCCGAGTGCAGCAGATATTCCCGGTTTTGAGAACAAAGCATTTCTGTTTTGGGAAAAACCCTCCCCGGAGATGCACTATCTGTCAATCACAAGCGCACCTCCGGGGAACCGCGTCGCCTACTCAGCCCGGTGTATCCGGAGCACATGGGCCGCTATCCGAAAACTGAAATGATTGATCCGCTGAATCTCCTCCAGAAGATCAACGTGTATGGATGTGGTCTGAAGCGACTCCGGATGTCTGTTGTACAGGCGATCCATATGCCTGTCAACATATCCCTGAAATGTCCGCTTAACATCCCGCTTTTCCGAAAATATCCTGTCAGCCATCCCAATATCATTCATAGTGAACGCGGCCATGACATTCTTGAATCTCTGATCTGTGTTCTTGAAAAATCCGATTATCTCCCGTTTTCCGTCTTCGGAAAGGGGAGTGGAACTGAAAGCAACCTTCTCTGCAAGCACCACAAGCTGTTTTGAGATGATATCTCCGATATGCTCCAGATCGGTAGTCACCATCACGAGCTGATAGTCCCTCTGAGCCTGTTCCGCGCTGAGGTTCTCATGTGATATGCGGGTAAGAAAAGTGACTATCTTTTCATGGAGAAAATCCACCTCGTTATCCTGTTCTGTAATCTGCTTTTTCAATCGAGAATCGTACTTTTCCAGAAGTCCGCAGCTGAGGTCGTTCATTCTGGCTACCCGCTGTCCCATCCGCGATATCTCATTCACTGCCTGTGATAGTGCCAGCACGGGTATCATGGCCACATTTTCATGTATGTAGGTAACATGATATTTGTTTTCTATGCTGCTTTTGGCTTTTCGGGTGATGCTGAAAATGAATTTCTCGAATGGACCAAGTGCAGGAAGAAAAATAACTGAAATGAACAGGTTGAATATTGTGTGGAGTGAGGCGATCTGAAATGCTGCAGAACCCTTGAGAACCTCCGGATAGGCTTTTAAAATCCATATGACGGGAATAATTAGTACCGCACCGATAACTTTGAAAAAGAAATGGGACCAGGCGACTCTTATACCCTCCACATCTGCACGGAATGTGGAAATAAAAGCAGTTACACACGTCCCCAGATTCGCACCCAATACTAAGGGAAGCAGTTCCGCTGCGCCCGGCGACCAACCCTGCGAGTTCCCGAAGGACTGAGCCAGAGCAATGGTGATCGCCAGTGTGGCAGCACTGCTCTGGATTATGGCGGTGAAAAGGGATCCGGCAATTATACCCCACCAGGGATTTCTGAAACTGACCAGTAAAGCCTGCTCGAAAAGCGGCATCGACCTCAAGGGGGTAACAGCCTGGGCCATGAGATTCATGCCGAAGAAAATGAAACCGAAGGAAAGAATAAGTTTACCGTAATCGGAGATTTTCTCGGATTTTTCCGATAAAGAGGAGAAAAAACCTACTGCAATCAGAAGTGGCGCAATTTCGTGTACTTTGAAAGCAAAGAGCTGGACTGTCAAGGTTGTTCCCAGATCGGATCCCAAAATCATTCCCAGTGACTGCCCGAAAGTCATAAGACGTGCACTTGCCAACCCGACAAGCATCACTGTGGTGGCTGATGAGGATTGAGTGAGTACAGTTGTGGAAAAACCTGCCAGATAGGCACTCAGCCTGTGATGGGAAATGGTTTTGAGGAATTTTTTAAAATTATGACCGCCCAGATATCTGAGATTCTTCTCTCCCTGCTGCATTCCGTAGAGAAAAAGTGCCAGTCCGCACAAAAGTGAAAAGAAATCAAAAACTGAGAAGGTGTTCACGGCTACGTGCTCCGATATTCAACAGAGGAACGGTTTAATCCCGAATATGAGTTGTTTCAGATATCATCTCAAATGATCTCATTATGCATATAAATAGTCAACGGCTTGTGGCGGTGGAGTATATTCCGGCACTGTCTGAATTTTCAGAAACGCACCGATAAAATTTCCCCGGAGGTGCCATTGTGCAATATCAGCAATGCACCTCCGGGGAAACAGCCGGTTCGGAAATTGCCACGACTTTCTGAGCCGGACGGCACTTCCGGGAGAAAAACACCTACAACCGACCCTGATTCACTTCTGAATTCATGAAAAAAAGTTATCGGCTGCACATATATTCGGCAACCAGTCGGCAATAACGCAGAGAAATGAGCCGGTTCATTTTGAAAAAGTCTTTGAATTACAATTACTTACCTAAATCCTGGACCAGTTTCATCAATCCTGCTTTTTTGAACTGGACCAGTATTTTGCTGGTGGAGCTGTTATCCTTCCCCACCACCAATCCTTTCTCATCGAACTTTCCGTGGTAAATGGTTTCGCCGACGAAAAAATGCTCTTTGGGGGAGTAGGGACGTGCTTTCACTTTTTTGGGGGGCGGATCCACTTTTTCCACAAGGTCGTTACCGGAAAAGCATGTGGTTTTGTAGCACTTTGAGCAACAGTATTCAAATACCGAATTTCTATCTACAGTCTTTCCGCTTCCGGCAATACCACGGTCCAGTTGCGCCGGACTGATTTTATCACATGAACGGCAGAAAAGATCAAGATTTTCGATTGGTGTGAAGGATACAGGCATGATTCCTCCCAAGCTGCAATGTTCTTCTGTATTCAAGGAATGTATAGAAGTTGGAAATTACCATCTGGAAGACGATAAATCAAATTGTTGTACCATTTTATATTTGAACGGCAGGAAATTTGCCGAATCCAAGCCCCAGGGGCATATTTAAATATTTGCTCAAAAAATCACGGAAACCTTCTTCTCATATCGTATTTTATACCGCACTTGAAAATGGGATTGAGTTCCTAGCGCCTGATGAGGTTTTGGATGAAAATAGTTTTTATGGGTTCTGCGGAGTTTGGTATACCCGCACTCGAACAGATTATGAAAGACCATACAGTTGCGGCCGTTGTAAGCACTCCGCCAAGACGAAAGGGGAGAGGCCTTAAGCTTTTCGATTCTCCTGTCAGCACATTCGCACAAAACCATAACCTTCACCCCGTACTCACCCCTGAAAATCTGAAAAGTCCCGACTTCATAGCACAGCTGAAATCCTTCAATGCCGACCTGTTTGTCGTAGTAGCTTTCCGTATTCTTCCCAGAGAAATATTCACGATCCCTTGTTTGGGAACTTTGAATATCCATGCTTCACTGCTACCCCGGTATAGAGGCGCAGCTCCGATCCAGAGAGCTATCGAGGCAGGGGAAAGGGAAACCGGAATAACCATATTCAGAATCGATGAGGGAATTGATACCGGTGAAATTCTTGCTCAGAAAAGTACTCCCATAGATCCGTCTGAAACAACCCCTCTGTTGTATGAGAGACTCTGCCATATGGGAGCAGAACTGCTGGGCGAAACACTGAACAGAATAGGATCAGAAGATATCCGGCCTCTGGAACAAAATCCGCACCAGGCAACCAAAGCACCCAAACTCCGCAGAGAAGAAGCTCATATAGACTGGAATCTTGATGCTCAGAGCATTTTCAATAAAATCAGAGCTTTCCGCCCTTTTCCGGGTACTTATGCACTGTTTGGTGATTCAAGGCTTGGTATTGAGTGGGCTTCTCCCGTGGATCAGGATTGCGATGATGCCTCTCCGGGATCCATTTGCAGAGTCAGCAGGGAATTTTTCGATGTGCAGTGCGGGAAAGGACTTCTCAGAGTAAGTAAAGTCAAGCCGGAAGGACGAAAGACCATGGAGGTACGTGCTTTTTTGCTTGGGACAAAATTATCCGAAGGAACACTGCTTAGATGAACACTCGATGGATTGTACTCAATATTTTGAGCGATTTCGATAAAAATCCCGGAGACCTCGAACGTCTTACAGACAGAGCTATCAATAAGAGAATCGAACACCGTGACAGACGCTTTATATTTGAACTGGTATTCGGAATTGTCAGGAACAGAACCTATATAGACTACTGTATCAACAAGTTCCTGACCGGTGAAAAGAAACTGGACACATTGAGGAGAATTCTCCAGATCGGTGTCTACCAGATACTATTCATGGACAGAGTTCCTGACCATGCCGCAGTAAACGAATCAGTCAAACTGGCAAAACAGAATCGAAAGTCTGCCGGTGCTTCAGGAGTGGTTAATGCGGTTCTCAGAAACATCATCAAAAACAAACACAAAATCACTCTGCCCGATTCTCAAAAAGATCTGCTCGAACGACTCTCAGTTGAATTCTCTCATCCCAGGTGGATGATACAGCGCTGGCTGAAGAATTTCGGACTGGCTAAAACAAAAAAAATCCTTTCATTCAATAATCAGAGACCATCAATTTTTCTACGCCGCAGAATACGCAACATATCACGCCAACAGTTTGAATCAGATGTTCGTACAATCTGTGAACCGGCTGGAGGCTACCTGAATCTGTTCTACAAAATGAAAAAGCCTCTCGATCCGGAAAACATCCGACTTCTCCAGCATGGCTACTGCACTGTGCAGGCTCCTTCATCCGGTTGGGTTGTGGCCCTTATGGATGTAAAGAAAAGTGATCATATTCTCGATATCTGTTCTGCACCGGGGGGGAAAACTACTCTGATGGCCGAAATTGCAGGGGATACAGGAACGGTAGTAGCCTGTGATTTCAAACTGGCCAGATTACAGAAAGTTGTACAAACCACTCAGTTGATGAATCTGGGAAATGTGTACTCTCTGGTTTGTGATGGTGCCAACCCGCCTTTCACAGGCCATTTTGACAAGCTTCTGCTTGATGCCCCCTGCAGCGGCACCGGTGTACTGAACCGCCACCCGGACGGACGGTGGGTCCGTACTCCGGAGGATATCGGACAAATACTGCAGGTACAGCGCAAACTGCTCTCAAGCGCTGCAGATCTGATAGGTCCAGACGGTATACTTGTCTATTCCACCTGCTCGCTCGAGCCGGAGGAGAATGAGAAGCAAATCGAGTGGTTTCTGAAGGAGCATCCTCAATTCAGGGTTGATCAGTCACCCGAAGTGATACCCGGTAAATTCATAGACAACGATGGTTTTCTGCGCATAACTCCGTTCGAGCACAATATGGATGGTATGTTTGGAGTGAGACTTATTAAAACTAGTTGACCTCTTGTCCGTGCTTTTGCCCCTTTTTAGGACAATCTGATCAATAAAGTTATCTGGAGATGAAACTCTGATATTTCCGTAACGCATTTTGGGGGATTTGTTCTGCAGGTTAGTTCACGCCCCGGGTGAACAAAGGTGGAGCTGTGTGTTCCCCGGAGGTGCATTCATGCACACCTCCGGGGAAAAGAACATAATCAAAACAAACTCCTCCTAAAAAGGCTCCGAGCGGTGAGCTTCAGGACGCTGCAGCACCTCAACCTTCACCTTCTCAATCCTCTGGTTGTCCATTTTGACCACAGTCAAACGAAGTCCGCTGTATTCAAACTGGGTGTTCTCCTGAGGAATATCACCATATTCATGATATATCAATCCTCCCAGCGTGTTGTAATCAGCTTCTTCCGTTTCTATATTGACATCGAGCTCCTCGTTCAGATCGTGAATATCGAGATGGGGGTCGATAAGGTATACGTTGCTGTCCACCTGCACCACTGGTTTCTCTTCAACATCATACTCATCCTGGATATCACCTACGATCTCTTCCAGAATGTCCTCCATGGTAACCATTCCCGCAGTTCCACCGTATTCATCCACCACAATGGAAAGATGCAGGTGCTTGAGTTTGAACTCCTTCATCAAGTCGTTTATTTTCTTGCCCATGGGAACAAAGTGGCAGTTCTTGACCAGGGAGGGAAGGTACCAGTCTTCAAAAGTATTCTGAGACAGCCATGAAAGAATGTCTTTGGCATACAGAATTCCCACAATCTGGTCTATATTCTCCTTATACACAGGAATCCGGGAATGACCTTCATCGCGGATTATATTCAGCACGGACCTCAGATCGGAATTCAGATCAACACCCTTGATATCTATACGGGGAACCATGATCTCATCCACAGTGGTCTCGCTCAAATCAAAAATGCTGCGGATCATCTCCCGTTCATCTTCATCCAACGCCTCCGCTTCATCCTCGGTTGTAATACGGGCTTTTTCCTCATCGGAGAGAAACGCAAGCTTTTCATCATACTTCAGAATTTTCAGAAACATTCTGTGAATGGAAACAAAAAGAGAAACAAAGGGTATGAAAAACCACGACAGGAGCCTGTATATGTAATAGGCCGGAGCTGTATAGCTTCTGTAGAACCTCAGAGCAAATGCTCTGGGGATGTAGTGAGCAAAAAGACTCAGAATAATAAAAGAAAAGAGAAACGGTACAGTCCAGGTTTCTATCAGCAATGCATCCGGAAAAAGTATCCGGTAATAGGCAAATGAAAGAATGGCAAATGCCACATTACTCAACGTTTTCCCAACGGATGCGATTCCGCTTACCATTTGCCTGTTTTTGAGCAGATCCTCGATTTTTGAGGAATAGTAACGAAGGTGCTCGTCATCGGCGGCAATGTTGCTTCTCTCAACTGAGGAAAAAATGATTTTTAGGATCGAAAAAAATGAGGAGAGAAAAAAACTGATAACCAGTCCTGTGATGAAAAAGGAACCAGCAGGGTCACCTTCCAAAAAAGAGCCTCCTTTGAAATGATTGAAAAACACTGAACTCAGACAGGAGCATAACTTCATCCATACTGCATGAAACCGGCAGGATATCCGGAGTGCAGGTTTTTTCAGAACGAGTCAAACTGGAGTTCAGAAAAATCAAAACATTATAAAATATATAATATCCAGACTGATTCCTAATCCAGATATATTCGCTCTCTTGCCTCCATTGTCTCCCGTTCTGCTGTTTTATGATGATCATGTCCCAGCAGATGGAGCAGTCCATGTACAAAAAGCCGCTTGATCTCCTGTTCATAAGTGAGCCCGTATCTTTTTGACTGTATTTTGGCCCTCTGAAGGGATATGTAGATTTCTCCAAGCAGATCCGGGTCGCCGAAAGGAAAGGAAAGAACATCCGTAGCCTTGTCTTTTTTCCTGTACTGGCGGTTCAGCTTGCGAATGATATAATCCGAACATAATACGAGAACAGTGCGTTGTTTAGTGGGAATATTTTCACCCTCATAAACAGCACGTGCCGTCTGTTCGATCATATTCTGAGGGTTCGGCAAAGATTTGTAGTCATGAATTATCTCGATCGTAAGATACACTCCTTCATTTGTTTACAACAGTAATAATGATTGACTCTACATTTTCAAGGTGATACAATAAGTATGCGGTCAGTCAGCCGGTCATATAAAATAGATTCCGTATCCATCAAGGTACACTTTCCTTTTCTGTGAAAAGTCCGTCAGGAGGTAGAGAAATGGCCCTTTTGAGGAATTTCTCGCACAAATTAGCGTTGTTTGTTCTCTTCACCTGCATTGTTGCCCTTTGTGCACAGCAGAAAAAACGTTACTGCACTGTGAAAACAATGGTGGGTACGGTAAAGATACAGAGGGCTCGATCTACCCGCTGGAGAAACGCACGACTCGAAATGCCTCTGGGAGAAAAAGATGCGGTCAGAACCCTTTTGGAATCGAAAGCGGAGCTTGAAACCAGCGAAGGAACAACTATCAGAATCGGTGAAAATACCACCATGGAACTCGAAACTCTCCAAAACAGGGGAAAAGTCCAGAATACAAAGCTCAAAGTACTCAACGGGTCGGTGACGGCCAATGTTAAAAAACTGATCAATACCAAATCCGATTTTACTTTCGAAACTCCCACCGCCACAGCTGCGATCAGGGGAACGGTGCTGGATCTTAATGTCACCAGCAGCAGAACTGTAGTGAGAGTCCTTGAGGGTAAGGTCTGGGTCGCCCCTCTGGGTTCGGACAAAGGTGTCGAACTCAGCGATCAGCAGATGACCGTGGTGGAGAAAGGGCAAAAAGATGTAGAGGTTATGGTTATACCTGAAGATTCTATGCAGAATAGTTCTTCGACTGAAGCACAAACCGATTCCTTATCTGTCCCGGACAGTACAGAACAGCAGGATAGCCTCTCTGGCGAGGCAGACAGTGTGTCAGTTGAACCCGATGATGAACTGGAGCAGGACAGCTCTGAAGTCGGAACTTCACAAGAAGATACCCTTTCTTCAGAACCGGCAGAAATTGGACTTGAACTGTTTTCACCTCGTGACAACAGCAGCTTTTCTCCAGGGCAGAAGGTAAACGTAACAGGGAAAGTCTATCCTTCCAAAGCAAAGGTGATCGTTAATGGTAAAGCTGTTCGAGTGCAGGCTGACGGGGTATTCAAAGCTGTACTGGATGCACCTACCCAAAAAGGAAATTACAGGGTGAAGGTTCTGGCAGACTACGCTTCCGTTCAGAAAACCGAATTCAGACAAATCACGATTTCTCAAACAGAAAAGGAATTGAGTGTCATCTCTCCTGTTGAGGGACAAGTGCTATCTGAACCCTTGGTCAAAATTACCGGAAAAGCGCACAAAAGAGCGTCTGTAACCGTTGCGGGTATTGAAATGAATATTGCTGAAGATGGCACCTTCAGTGGAGAAATTCCTCTGCCGGACGAAGAGGGGGAAAAACAGTTGGAAATAGAGATGCGCAGCGAAAGCGGGGAGTCTGAAAAACTGATGCGTCGGGTGATCTATAAACCCCAGTTCCGTTTCGTTCTCCAAGCGCCTGCTGAAGATCAGACTTTCTACTCCACCAACATTCCGCTTAAGGGAATACTTCGCCCTTCGGGTGCGGAACTTTTTTTAAACGGAAAACGGATTCCGGTGAATTCTGACGGTAGTTTTTCCGCGGTGCATGCAATTCCGGATGAAGAGGGAGAGGTACGACTCGAGTTTGAAGTTAATCACGGCAAAACCAATCAAAGGGAAATACGTACTGTCAACTACAAGCGTCCCGCAGACATGTACAAACCTGTCATGCAGGGGATGCTTCCTGAAGTGTCAAGACAGAGGCGGTTGGCTTTCACTGTTATTGACCGCACACCGGATGAGGAAATCATTTTTCATAGCGAAAAAAACGGACTGAGCGAAAGTGAACGCGGTCCGGCGAATTCTCCCTTTTATCTAGAGCTTCAGGAGGGGATTCATTCATATACAGTTTATGCCGAAGACAAATTCGGTAACCAAACACCTCGCCTCAAGCGCAGAGTTGCATATCTGGAATCTTCCGCATGGCACTTAGTGCTTAGAAATCCTCCCGGGGACAAAGTGATTCACATACCTCCGTCAGCTCCTGATCTTGATTTCAAGCCCAGACTCACGGTTGAATTATCTATTGAGAAGCTTCCCGAAGACAATCCCGATCTGATAAGAGAGGTTGTGGTAATCAATACATCCACAGGTAAAAAAATATCCAGAAAAAGTCTTACTTCGATTGATGTCGATTGTGAAATCGTTCTGGACAGAAAACGTCCAAACAAAATAACCGTTCAGGTCCGGGATATAAACGATATCATCAAAACACGTACATTCACTGTTCACATCAGGTGACTACTTTGGGGAAAATCATGAATGTGAATCGCGTTTTCGGAAAATGCAGAGTACTTTTTCTGTTTATTATCTGGTGCACGCACATTTCTTTGTCTGCAGAAAATTCAAATGCTCTGAAAAACGATACGGTTGAGAGCAGAAATAGCACCGCAGGGACAACAGAAACAGAATCCCCAGCAACTGTATATACCACTGAAGTAATGCCTGGTATCTATCATGGCGTGTACTCAAAAGAAGAATCCCCAGTTCTCATAAAAGGAAACGTTGCAGTTCCAGCAGGGAAACTTCTCGAGTTCGGTCCGGGCTGCACTGTATATATATCGCCCGGGGCAAAGATCACGGTATATGGTGAGTTGAGAGCATTGGGTACAAGAAAAGAACCGGTCAAATTCATCTCCAGCTCCCAAAACCCTTCCGGTGGAGACTGGAACAGTATTCATATAAGGTCAAGATCCGTTTCTCTTTTCAGAAACAGTATTATCAGGCATGCAGAAAGCGGTTTGAAAGTGGAAAACAGTTCCGTATCGGTCAAAGGATGTATTTTCGAACGGAATAATCATGGACTCAGCATCAGATCCTCAGAAGTCACGCTTTTTAACAGTGTTGTCCGAAACGGTCATCATATAGCCCTTTTTGTTCAGCAGAATGCTGTTCTGAAAGCGCAAAACATCCTATTGCGGGATAACGCAACTGCCGTGCTGCTGTCCGACAGATCAGATATTTCTATTGATTCCTCCTCCATAAGTCACAATGAATATGGTTTTGTTGTACCATCCGGAGCAGGAATTTCTATGGAAAAGGTGAAAATCAGAAAAAACCGCTATGGGATTTTCAGTGCAGCTGACCTTCCACTCACCATTCGGAAACAAGCCCGCAAAAACGCCGACAATTTCAAAAAAGCGTCTAAAGAGAAAATTCACAATCTTTTTTCCTCCGATTCTACAATTGTTACATCCATTTTTTCTCCCGTTTCTAATCAGTCATCGATGCTGGACCAGTCCGACTCAAAAAAAAACGCCACAAGTTTTATCGGAAATGTCACCGCTGGTTTTTCCTATCACCGCCCCCGCTCTTATAAACATCCTATAAAAAACAGAAACGTAACCTACACAACTGTTCCTGTTTCAGATGATTCATCCAGAGCAGATTCAACTGTGGTCTATAAGGATACCCTGATATATCAGAAGAGATATCCGGGAGAGCAGAGTGACCGGTTTTATGCAGGACTCAAACCCGAAATCCAGCTCTTCGCAAGCGGTAAAAGAGGGAAAACGGATATCAATCTTCTTATGGATATGCATGGAAGTCAGTGGATGCGTCAGAACAATTATATCCGCAAAAACCTGTTCAACCTCTCCATGGATTATGATGATAAAGCACTGGTTTTCGGTGATTTTTATGAAAGCGGATCTGAAATATCCATGGCTGGTCGCCAGATGACCGGAATTCGTTTTACCGGAGACTTCTGGGAGAAGGAATCCGGAGACGGCCTGGTGGAAGTTAGACTCGCCGCGGGTGAAACGGAAATGGCACAGGATGTCGGAGACCGCCACCTGGACATCTACAATGAAGTAGTGGATTCCGGTATGTCTGTCCGTCAGCAGATAACCTATGTACTTTCCGGTCTGATCCGGCCAAACGGAAATTCCCACTTTTCCGCACGGGGAATCATCTCCCGGGATCAAATCTACAAGCCCCTGTTCGGTTCACCCATAAACGACAAGGGAGCTCCGGAACCGCTTCAGGCTCAAACTGGTCTCTTTGAAGGCGGCATAATGCTGTTCGGAGGTGCAATGGAGCTGTTTGCCGAACTCGATCTTGGTAATCACGATACCATTCCAAAAGACGAATGGGAAAATACCGCATGGTATAATCCGGAAATAGAGGAAGCTGTTCCCAAGGTTCTCAGTCTGCTTAACCGTAAAGACTTCCGTTCTCATTCCGCAGTATTGGGAGGAGTAAAGGGTTTTCATAAAGATCTCAAACTCCAATTTACGGTTATGGAAATAGCTGACAGGTTCTTTTCTGCAGGCAATCCTTATCTGGAAAACGACAAGCGCAGAATAACTCTGGGGGCTGAAAAAGTTCTCATAAAGAAAATTGATGCCTCTGCAGAATACGAGTATGAAAAGGTGCTGATGACTCAAAACCCTGAGACAAGGAATTCAGCCCACATTTCAGCAGTCTGCAAAATTGGCGAGTATCTTCCGGAGCTGAGTTTGGACTACATAACCCAGCTGAGTACTTCAGATAAAACAGAAAGAGTGGCTGTGGAAGGCCTGTATTACGATTCGGCCTACACTGCTCTGGATATGCAGAATCTGTTGAGTATGGAGGGGAGGCAGACATTCAAAAACGGCACCTCATACTCTCTTCGCTACCAGATACTTCACGATAACGACCTTGCCGATCACCCCGATTCTCTGCAGAACAACCTCGAGGACGGAATTCAGCATCAGCTGAGCGGATCCTTAAAAATGAGATACAGATCTCTTTTCCGCAACAGATTCAGTTTCCGGGTGGCTACCAAAGAAACCAAACGCGATTCTCTGCGGGGACTTGATTACAGACTCCGCAACCGGTTCACCTACACTGTTCTACCCCGAAGACTCTCAATGAGCATTGCCGGTGATTACAGTCGCAGAAGGGATAAAGAATTCTGTACCGACCAGAATTCCTGGGAAGATCCGGTGCTTACTGTTGCATATGGGGGAGAATCTGAAATCCGCTATACAATCAACTCCAAATACACCCTTTCCTGCAAAGGAAGGTATGAAAAAAGCTATGACGAACTTCCGGGCTCCTCGGAAAATTATACTCTCCTGATGGGTGCATTCCATGTTACATGCCTGTTCTGAATAAAATGAAGAGCCGAATTGAGAACTTGTAATATGCACTGCTACGGATGTATTTATTCCATATATTTATTGATCTTTGTCCAAAACAGCTCCGCATAACCAGGAGAAGCAGATGAATCACCGTTTTTTATTATTGTTTTCGTCCATTGTCCTTACAACCGTTATTTTTACAGGTGTAAAAGCCCAATCCGATTCTTCCAGTAATACATCTAGCGAAACTCTTTTTACAGGCACTTTCGAAAAAGTTCAGAGTTCGTGGAATTTCTGGCCCTTCAAAAAAAGACTGGGTGATTTCAGCCTTTCGGATAAAAACCCCAAAAGCGGGGAGAAATGTGCTCATATCACCATAAAAAACGTGGCCGAAGAAAACTGGCATGTGCAGCTTCAGAAGAAAAATTTTCCGGTTAAGAAAAATTTCATTTACAGACTCAGCTACTGGGCACGGGGAGAAAACAATGCCGGAAACCTGGAAGTTGTTTTCGTCAAAGGATCTCCACCATGGACCTACTACAGCGGGAAAAAATCAAAAGTGACTCCGCAGTGGAAGCAGTACGAAATGATATTCACCTCACCGGTAACCTCTTCCGATATTCAGATGGCCTTTCAGTGCGCTCACCAGAAAGGAGACTACTTCATTGACGATGTAACCTTTACAGAAATCGGGAAACTGGATATCAAAGAAGTCGCTTCCGATTGGTATGAAAAAGCCGATGAGCGCATTGATCAGATCAGAAAAGGAGACTTCACTCTTGAGATTTCGGACAAGGATGGAAAGCCGTATTCAGGAACGGTCGAGGTTTCTCTTGCGCGCCACGATTTCGAATGGGGGACCTGTCTTGCCATGTTCAAAGGGGATGATCCCAAGTACAAAAAACTTGCCCTCAAACACTTCAATTGCGGAGTTTTCGAAAACGCCTTCAAGTGGGAAGAATACGAAAAAGTGAAGGGCAAGCCCAATGTGGATGAACTGAAGAGATATCTGAAGTGGAGTAAAAAGAACGATTTTCCTATCCGTGGACATGCGCTGATATGGGGAACTGAAAATTATGGTTACAATAAGCATTGGGCAAGGCGGGGTGATGATGATTTTCTGAAAGAAGCAATAAAAGAACGGATTACACGGGATGTTTCCCGTTACAAGGGGCAGATTCCGGAATATGACGTATGGAATGAGCCGGTTCATGAAAATTCCATTTTCACTCGTCTCGGATGGGGAATTCTTGATTCCGCTTTTATCTGGGCTCACCGTGCCGATCCACAAGCAAAGCTCTTCATCAATGAATATTCCATTATTTCGGGAGGGGACGCCAAGCAGTACAGAGATCTTGTGAAGGGGATGCTCCAAAGGGAGGTTCCGGTTCATGGTCTCGGCGTTCAGTCTCATTTCAGCAGCCGCATAGATCCCTGTGAAATCGCCTCGAAGCTTAACTACATGGCCGAACTTGACCTTCCGATCAAAGTGACCGAATTCGATATGGACATCAAAGCTATGGGGATGTCATCTCAGGAGATGGCGGAGGATTATGCCAAAATGATGAGAACTGCTTTTTCCCACCCGGCGATAGATGGATTCTACATGTGGGGGTTCTGGGATGGCGGACACTGGCGTCCGGGAGCGGGTATTTATGATGAAAAATTCAACCCCAAACCTGCTGCCGATTCGGTGTACTCGCTTATTCACGATGTTTGGACAACCAAGAATACGCTTCCGGCAAACGAAACGGGGGAGGTGAATTTCAGAGGTTTTTACGGTAAATATGACCTGATCCTCAAAGAGGGTAAAAAGAGTCGGAAGCTGGTGGTTGATTTCTCAAAAGATTCTCCCCGGTCACAGGTGCTGAATCTGGGTAAAAAGAAATAGCGGCACAAAAATTTCATACTTTCAGCCGGTTTCTGCTGTGTGCGGAAACCGGCTTTTTTCGTCTTCAGTGGTCCGGCAATTGCTCGACTTGTTGATCAAATAAAGGAGATTTTATGAGCAATGTCGAAAACGAACGGGGACGTCGTGCCGGAAAGCCTGGACAACTCGGGAAATCGGGCTGGAGAGATATTCTGATCCGAGTCAAAAACAAACTGGGACAGAAAAATATCAACATAATAGCCGCAGGAGTGGCCTTTTTTGCATTCCTGGCTCTTTTTCCCGCCATTGCAGCCCTGATATCCATTTATGGTCTCATTATCAGCCCCGAACAGGTTCAGCAGCAGCTTACGGTTCTGGCCGAATTTCTCCCGCCCCAGGCCAGGGAACTGATTCAGGCCCAGCTCAGTACGATCGTTTCCCAATCTGCCGGTGCTCTGAGCTGGGGACTGGTGTTTAGTATCCTGCTGGGACTGTGGAGTGCCAATGCGGGGACCAAAGCGCTCTTCAGAGGTCTCAATGTGGCATTCGATCAGCCCAATCAGAGAGGTTTCATCAAAGAGAATGCAATCTCTCTACCTTTTACCCTCTTTCTGATTATAATTGTTATCATCAGTATGGCTATGATTGTGGCCTTTCCCATCATAATAGGAGCGCTTGGTCTTCCCGTGCGGATTTCAACTCTTCTGGGTTCCGCCCGATGGCTTCTGCTCATAATACTTCTTTTCTTTACCTTGAGTACAATCTACAAGTTCGGTCCCAGCAGAAAACAAGCCCGATGGGAATGGGTGAACTGGGGAGCTTTTATCGCCACGGTATTGTGGATACTGGGTTCCTGGCTGTTTTCGCTGTATGTGGCCAACTTCGCAAGTTATAACGAAACCTACGGTTCTGTAGCAGCTGTGGTGATTCTTCTGTTCTGGTTTCTGCTTACCAGTTTTGTCATTCTGCTGGGAGGGATAATCAACGCTGAAATGGAATACCAAACAGCTGAAGACACCACTGGCGGTCCCGGAAAAAACATGGGAGACCGTGGTGCCAATCCTGCCGACAATCTGGGAGAAACTCCCTGAAACGCACTTAGCCCTCTTTTCTTTCCTGTTCGGGATTTTCCTACCTTCATGCCCTATGAATAAATTATACTCAGTATGAATCAGGAGTGAATATTGTAAACGGAAAATCATCAAAATGAAATTTGAAAGAAAAGTAACTGTTCTGCTGCTTTCTGCAAGTATTCTGACTCTGATGGGCTTTATTCCTTTTCGTGTCACATTTCTGGAGGAAAAGGCCAGCAGAATGATCAGAGATGCGGGAGCAGATTCGATAAGAATCGAGAGGATTTCAGTACGGCTGTGGCAGGGAATATGCATTTCCGGAGTGGATCTGGTTGAAAATTTTGAGGGTGCAGAAAAATATCGTATTTCCGCGGACAAATTCGAGATCTCCTGCAATCTGGCCTTTGCGGCTTTACATTTTGCTTTCTCGGGTGATGAATCAGTCACAGAAAAAGACCTGTTTGGCGAAATGATCAACAATCCTCTGGATGTGATTAAAAGATCAACCCGAATCATGAAAAAAATAAAACCCTGCAAAAGTGTTTCTGTCAGAGGGGGAAGTGTTGATATTTTTGAAGATCAGCAAAGAACCTTTTACGTCCGCAAAACATCTCTGGAACTGAAGAGGGGTGGTGACGGGCTTAAAGGTGATGTAGGCTTTGCTGAAGCGTTTTTACCCTCATTAGCCGTTGTGAGAAAATTCAGAGCTGAATTGTCGGTTGATGAAGATCTGGTCGCAGTCCGAAACGGAAAAGGTGATCTGTTCAACGGTAAACTGAAAGTGGATACCGGACTGGATCTGGACTCCTCGGATCTGATCCCTTCCATTATCGAGGTGAAAGGTCTTGAGCTCGAAAGGTTCTGCAGCCAGACGGACTTTTCGCTGGGAAGCCTTAAAGGAACACTCGATTTAAAAGCCGATATCGAGAGAAGTGACATCCATGTCGATTCACTGAAAGGCAAAGGGGAATTTGATATGAAGAATGTAGAAGCATCCGATCTGCCGATACAGAAAACAGCAACGGTGAATTTCGTATCAACCAAGCTTCAGAATCTGTACTTCAGAAAAGTAGAATCGCTCTGCACCATTTCGAACGGTCGACTCCGTTTCAAAAACTTCAGAGGGTATGGTGATAAAATGGATTTCAGCGCGCAGGGCTGGATCCGACCCGATGGGAGAATGAATCTGAAAATGAATGGTGTTTTCAGTAAAAACTTTTCAAAAAAACTCAAGAGACTGGTAAAGGTTTCTCTGGAGAAAACAGAAGAGGGTAAAACGGAATTCAGATGCAGAATAAGCGGTACCTTTGAACACCCTCTGATTGAAATAGACGGGTCTGTATACAAAAGGGCGGCCGGTTCGGTTCTTGGTGATGTAAAACAGGGACTCAGAAGTATCTTCAAATAAGTTTATTTCTAATATCGTTTCAGAGTTACACATACTAACGCGGTCTTTTCATACTGTATTCAGTTTCTCCCCCGGCGATGAGCGGGTATTCATATCAGTCTGTTTTTATACAACTCGGAAATGCGATTTTCTGCATCCCCCTGATACAAAATTGTGCGGTACAAATTTGTAGAATGATACAATTATGTGCCGACCTGATTGAAAAACGAGGCTGAAAACGGCACTTACGGCCTGTTTTGAGGGTTTTTCATGTATGGCCCGCCCTTTGCGTATATTCCCCCGCAGAAATCTGCCGGGAGGTCCGTGGTTCAATGGAGAACAGCGGAGAAACGCAGTTGACGGCAGCTAGCGTACCACTCTTTCTCAGAAAGGTTTTTATGAGCAGCCGAAGCGAAATCACACAGGTAATCGAACCCGTTACATGCGAGAAGGTCGATATTCCTTCTCCGGTATCAAGCTATTATGGAGTCAACACATTCAACGAACTGACCATGCAGAAAATGATCTCCGAAAAAACCTTCAAGGCCTTTAAAATTTGGCAGGAGGAGGGTGAAGTCATCAGTACGGTTCAGGCAGACGAAATCGCTCGGGCTATGAAAGAATGGGCCGTTTCCCAGGGAGCAACCGCCTATACCCACTGGTTTCAGCCCATGACCGGACTCACAGCTGAAAAACATGACAGTTTCATAACTATCGCAAACCCTCACTGTGTTTTGGAGAAATTCACAGGAAACAAACTGATTCAGGGTGAACCGGATGCGTCCTCATTCCCTTCAGGAGGCATCAGAGCCACTTTCGAAGCCAGAGGCTATACCGCATGGGATCCTTCCTCGCCTGCATTCATCACCGAAGTGGAACTGGGAAAAACTCTCTGCATTCCCACAATTTTCATCTCCTATACAGGTGAAGCACTCGATAAGAAACTGCCGCTTCTGAGAAGTGATGCCGCCATAAGCAGTGCCGCAGCGGAACTTCTCAAACTTTTCGGTCATAAGGACACAAAACAGGTCTATTCCACCTGCGGAGCCGAACAGGAGTATTTTCTGGTGGATCGGTCCTACTACAAAAAACGCTCCGACCTGATGCTTACCGGCCGCACACTCAGCGGAGCATCTTCACCTAAAGGACAGCAGCTTGAGGACCAGTATTTCGGTTCCATAAAAGAGCGGGTTCTCAACTACATGAATGACGTGTCCATAGAAGCTTACAAGCTGGGTATTCCCGTATCCACCCGTCACAACGAAGTTGCCCCCCATCAGTATGAATTCGCACCGATTTTCGAAAGGTCCAACATCGCTGCGGATCACAATCAGCTTCTTATGGATATCATGAAAAAAGTTGCCCTGCGCCACAACCTGGTGTGCCTGCTTCATGAAAAACCATTTGCAGGAGTTAACGGAAGCGGAAAGCATCTAAACTGGTCTCTTGCAGACGACAAGGGCAACAATCTGCTAAACCCCGGGGACACTCCCGAAGAAAACCTTCTGTTTCTGACCGTCCTGGTATCGGTAATCCATGCAGTCTATCACCACAGCGACCTTCTCAGAGCTTCCGTGGCCTCCGCAGGCAACGAACACCGCCTGGGTGCCAATGAAGCTCCTCCCGCCATAATGAGCGTCTTTCTGGGAGAGCAGCTGTCAAAAATCATAGACATGATCGAAAGCGGTAAAATCGAAAAGGGCAAAAAACAGGATTTCATTGATCTGGGAGTCGGCCTGCTTCCCAAATTTATCCGGGACACCACAGACCGCAACAGAACGTCTCCTTTCGCATTTACAGGTGCAAAATTCGAATTCCGCGCTCTGGGAAGCTCCATGAACGTCTCCACAGCCATTGCAGTGGTGAATACCGTCGTGGCCGATTCCATGCAGCTTCTTACAGAAAGAATCAAAGCCGAATCCTCCGGCGACGATTTCAGCTCTGCTGTGCTGAGGGTGCTTGCGGGGGCGATAAAGGAATCAAAAGCCATTCTTTTCGAAGGTAACAACTATTCCGATGAATGGGTCAAGGAAGCGGAAAAACGCGGACTTCCCAATGTGGCATCCACACCTGAAGCACTCAAAGCTTTCACTACCGCCAAAGCTATTGATGTCTTCGAACGCCAGAAAGTGCTCTCCAAAGTGGAGCTTATGGCTCGTTATAATATCTGGCTTGATATCTACGAGAAAAGACTCGACATCGAAGCCAGAACGCTTTCGGAACTGGTTCACACCCAGATCCTGCCCAATGCCTATGAGTACCAGAGTGATATCGCCGGCGGTTTCGAACTGATGCGGGATCTCTCAGATGACACCACTATCAAAATGGTGGAGGGTGCTCTGGAGGACAGAAAGGAACTGTTTGAAGATCTGACCTCCAATATCTACTACATCCGCAAAAATTTAAAAGAGCTGGATGTGCTGCTGGACAAGGCCGAACCCATGGAGCTTGAGGAAAAATCCGCGTTTTTCTACACTGATCTCAAACCGCATATGGATCATATCCGCAGTCATGTGGATGCTCTGGAAAGAGCAATGCCTGATCACCTGTGGCACCTCCCCAAGTACAGAGAACTGCTTTTCATTGCGTAAGCAGAAAGGGCGTTTTCACTTTACGGGCTTTCCTTCGGGAAAGCCTTTTTTGTAATAATTGTTGAACTCTTATCCTGAAAAAGTCATATTGAAAGCAGATGCCGGAGAATTGCAAAAACTTCCGCATGGTGGCAAAATGAAAACTGTTGTGACTTTACTCACCTTTATACTCACAGTTTCAGTGAATATTCTCGCCTTCACTGATTATAAAAATACCATGAATGACTTCATGGGAGTCAATGTTCATGCCCAGCTCTATTTCAGTCACTATCTGGGTAGCAATGATGAATATGATATTTCAAAACCGTTCAGATGGGTGAGAAACTATCACCCCTGGGGCTGGTTTGAGGAGACAAATGATTCCTACGAATGGAGTTTCAGCGGTGAAGGAAAATGGAAGTATTTCGATAACTACTACGGCAAACTCGATCAGGACAGCGTCAATATTCTGATATCAGTTATATCCCCTCCCGAATGGGTAAATGGTCACCCTCACAGTTTCCATGATAATGGTGAGGGGAAAACGGAAAACAACTATCGGGAGAGTGCTGAATATCTCGCCCAGCTGGCTGCGCGCTACGGTCCAAGCGGCAGTATTTCTCCTGAGCTGCTTGAAACGTCGGATGATATTCAGGGACTTGATTACTGCCGCTATTTCGAAGATTCCAACGAACCCAATCAGTGGTGGGAAAGTGAATACTGGCATCCGCGGAATTACGGTGCTTTTCTCAATGCGGCCCATGACGGATACGGAGTACAAACAAACGAAGCTCTTCCCATTGCCGGAGTTAAGCAGGGGGACTCCGAAGCCGTTCATGTTATGGGGGGGATGGCCGGTACCGGGTTGACGCCATCGAAAAAATTCGAGGGAAGTTATCTGGATACTGCTCTTTCGGCATCCGGGAGAGATGCAGACCAGCTCTTCGACATCATCAACTTTCATCAGTACTGGAACACCACCGATTCCATACCCTGGACCGGAGCATTCGGCGTCTGTCCCGAAAACGGAATTTATGAACGGGGTGATTCGAGTATCTTCAAAATCATCGAATGGAGAAACGAAAATGCCCCCGGAATGCCTATCTGGTTCACAGAGTTCGGATGGGATACCTACACCGGTGGGGGAACGGATCATTCCTATCAGTTTGCTCCGGAACTCAGTCAGGCAAACTATATCATGCGCTCCTTTGCCCTGCTGAAAAAAGAGGGGATTGACAAAGCTTTTGTATATTTCGATCACGATCCCAATTCAACCGGCACAACTCAGTATTCCAGCAGCGGTCTGGTAAAAGACGAAGCCCACAACTACGAGCGCAAAACAAGTTTCTACTTCATGACAACCATGCGCAGAACAATCGGCAGCTACCGTTTCGCCGGAGCGGATATGCACGCACAAGGAGATCCCCAGGTTTACGTTTACCGTTACACCCGTACACCTCAGGATCTGGTTCTCATGGTCTGGTGCCGAGATCCCCGGAGCATAATCGACAATGGCACCGAACTGGATGATTTCAGAATCGATGTTTCCGGAATGGTATCCTGTAATCAAGTACTGCCCGAAAATGGACTGCTGGACGGACAATGCAGCTCGCTTGAAGTTGTCGATGCGGGAACGGAACAATCTCACGTGTCTGTGCCGGTCATAAGTGAAACACCCCTGTTTCTCCAGATCACTACCGAAGCTTCCACTCACAGTACCAGGCATTCAACAAAAATCGTCCCGTCATCGACCCCGTATCGCATAAGAAACCGAACAGTAGCTTTCAGGCATTTTACCGAGAATCAACGGATATCGGTCACCCGTCTTGACGGGAAGGTGGAATGGGAACATAATCACTCCGGGATGTCTGAACCGGCACATACATTCAAGCCGGGGGTATATCTGTATCGCATTCGGAATGGGGGTATGGTCAGCTCAGGAAGATTTTTAATCAGATAGCTTTGTTATTTTCCCAGATCCACATTCTGCCGTTTCAGTTCCGCATGAATCCCGCTTATGCTCACATCCCGGCTTTTGCATCTGTTCAGAGCGGCGAGTCCGGCACATACACCTGCCCCCTGACCGACAGCCATGGATACAGGCATGACTCTGTATGAAGAGTGCGCTTCATGTGTACCGGAAATGCACCGTCCCGCCACCAATATATTCTCCAATCCCCGGGGGATACAGCAGCGAAGAGGGATATCGTAAGCATCTCCCGTCTTTACCCGTCTGAGAACTGTTCCTCTTCCCACCGGATTGTGAATATCCATAGGATAGGTGCTTCTGGCGATAACATCCCTGAACTTCCTGGCTTCCAGCACATCCTGCGCACAGAGACAGTAATCACCTTTGATTCTTCTGGTTTCCCGTATTCCGACCTGGGCCCCGCTCTGAATCACATACGTATCTGCAAAGCCGGGCACATACCGTTTGAAAAACTTTTCTATGTGCTTCATCTGCCGCCTGCTTTCCCATTCCGCATAGGTAAGATCCCAGATGTCGGTTCCCAGAACCCTGATCACGCGGGTGCTGTTCACACTGATTTCTCTTTCATGGGGAGTTCCGAAGATAAGCACATCTTCCCGAGGTAAATCCAGTTCACCGTCAAGCCCCGCCTGGCGCACCAGGTCCCAAAGCCCATGCACACCGCGCCACTGATCAGGATGAGCTTTCACATAGTTCTCAAATGCAATCTTCTCAAACTCCGCCAAACGGAAGTAAAGAGTCATGGGCTGCACCAGTCCGTCCGGATGGCGGCCCACATCATAATGTGCTCCCGATCTCACCGCCACATCCCCATCTCCGGTGCAGTCCACAATCGTGCGGGCACGTATTATAAGTGGTCCCGATTTGGATTCAAACACCACTGCGGGAAACTGCGAGTCGGGAATGGTTCCGCTGGCAAACACGTGGTAGAGCACATTAACCCCCGCCTGATCAAGCATCTCCGTTGCCACCAGTTTGAACACCTCATGATCAAAAGGCACTACATATCCGGTATCAAAAGTGGGGGGATGAGCCCCTCCGGCCTTCACCAGCCGTTCGATCAGTTCAAGAACCACTCCCGCAATCACCGGGTTGCCGATACCGTGATCGGTGGGAAACATGGTGACCGCTCCGGGGATCTGATCATGAGCATGCTGGGTGTGAAAAGACATAAGCGGCATTACCAGTGAGGCCGTGGCGCTTCCGCCCAGAAAACCGTACCGTTCTGCCAGTATCACACGGGCACCGGCCTGAGCCGCACCCATGGCAGCTCCCATACCTGCTGGTCCACCACCCACGACCAAAACATCACAGGTATCCGCCACCACGGCTTTGCGGGCAGGGAGAAGAACATATTCATATGTCTCAGGGCGGGGAAGAGGCGGCACCTACACTTCCTTTCATCTTGTTACAGCGCTGTTTATTTTACAACAGTCTTTTCTTCATCAACCTTTCTAATCCCTCTCCGTTTCTCATGGCACGATCCTTCAATCCGGGCAGATATCTCTTTATTCTCTGAAGCACCGAAAGCCTGTTGTCCCAGGCATGATCTATATGCGCGAGCAGCCGTCCGGCATTCACAAAATGAATGGGAGGCATTTCCAGGTGAAGCTCCTCAAGAAAACCATTCACCTTGGGCGAATAGGGGAGACCCACAAAAGGAACCTGCTGAAGGGCCGCGAAAAGCAGAAAATGAAGTCTCATACCCACTGCGAAATTGAGTCGGGATATGATGGAAAGCAGTTGTCCTGAAGTGTAATCTCCCTGGAGAACGGTGGCATTCTGCGGGCGCAGCATAAGGGAGATGACGGCATGGGAATGCTGCAGATCGAAAACTTTCCTCTCCATGGGAATGAACACCACATCGGCACTGAAACGGTCGATAATGTAATCTGCCGTGTTAGCCAGAATCTGATGATACTTCTCCTCGTTTATGTCCGGAGCCGCAACTCCCGGCTCCCGTACAGATATCCCCACCAGTCTTCTGCCCAGATCTATCCCCTCCCGTATGAACACATCCGCATCCAGAGGCTGCGCTTCGATCAGAAGGGCTGGATCTGCGGTGACCTCGATATGCTGCCTTACTCCCGCGTCCTCAAGCACCCGTCGGGAGTGATAATCTCTGACGGTTATCAGTGAAACCCGGTTGAGACACTCTTTTACCAGATCCTGCATAACCGGAAGATGAAGCGGGCCGGCACTGATAGCGTAAACCATCACCGGCACTCCGAGCTCCTGTGCCAGCAGCGGCTCTCTCAGATATGTTTTGGCATCCGCATCATAAAGAATACCCCCGCCTCCGAGTATGAAAAGATCAAGCCTTGACACCTCCTCCTCGGCATCTTCTCTGCCCAGTTTCCTTACGGCCACCACCCGTTCTACCCGATGACGTCTGGAGGTATCAAAGGGGTCTCTGGAAAAAACGGTTATCTCCGCTTTCTGCAAAGAACGTATCTGGGATATTATGCTTTGAAGAATCGCCTCGTCACCCAGGTTGAACCCTCCATACGAGCCGCTAATCCCGATCCTCAACGTACTCTGTGGTGAATGTCTGGTCAACCCTTACCCCCTGATCTTTACTTTGATCGGCATCCCCTATGCACAAGCAACTTATATGCCCGATATCTGCAGATACCCCAGATGCCTTCCCGAGGCATCCGATTTGCAGGTAATTTCTGAGCATGACCGGTTAGGTTGTTTCCCGCTTTCTTTTCCCAAAACAGTGCAGTGGCTGAAAAAAAAAGGAGCAGTAATATGAAAGCAGTTGTTTTCCATGATGTGGGAGATGTGCGCCTGGATGATATTCCCGAACCTCAAATACAGAAACCCACCGATGCCGTAGTGCGCATAACCGCCAGTGCCATCTGCGGAACCGATCTGCATATGGTCCGGGGAAGCATGGGACCCATGCTGGGCGGAACCGTTCTGGGGCATGAGGGGGTGGGATTCGTGGAAGCTGTGGGTTCCGGGGTGCGCAATCTCAAACCCGGCGACAGAGTGGTGATCCCATCCTCCATTGCCTGCGGCTACTGTTCCTACTGCCGGGCAGGGTACTATTCCCAATGTGACAACGCAAATCCCAACGGCAAGCTGGCCGGAACCGCTTTCTTCGGCGGTCCTCAAGACACCGGACCCTTTCAGGGACTTCAGGCGGAAAAAGCCCTGGTGCCTTTTGCCAATGTAGGGCCGGTGCGCATCCCCGACCAGGTCACCGACGATCAGGCGCTCATGCTTTCGGATATATTTCCCACCGGTTATTTCGGAGCCGAACTGGCCGAAATTACTCCCGGAGACACTGTGGCAGTGTTCGGATGCGGTCCTGTGGGACTCTTTTCCATAGCCAGTGCCAATCTTTTCAAAGCCGGGCGGATTCTGGCAGTGGACCGGATCCCGGCCAGGCTTGAGGCGGCCCGCAATCTGGGTGCGGAAGTTATTGATTTTGATAAAGAAGATCCTGTAGAGGTGATTCTTGAGCTCACCGGCGGTATAGGGGTGGACAGGGTGATAGACGCGGTGGGTGTGGATGCCCATGCGGCTCATCAGGGGCCCGCGGCTCACAGAAGCGCCGAGCACGAACAGGAATTCAGACAGGAAAGGGATACAATTGCCCTTCATGCCAGACCTCAGGGAGAAAACTGGCATCCGGGAGAAGCTCCTTCTCAAGTACTGCGCTGGGCCGTGGAGGCGATAGACAAAGCGGGTACGCTGGCTGTGGTGGGTGTCTACCCCCGGAAAGTCAGTTCGTTTCCCATAGGTACAGCTATGAACAAGAATCTGACCATCAAAATGGGTAACTGCGATCACCGCAAATACATTCCCACTCTCATGGGAATGGTGGAGAGCGGAATAGTGGATCCGACAAAAGTGATCTCGCAGGTGGAGCCGATCTCTTCGGTGATAAACGCCTATAAGGAATTCGATGCCGGACATAACGGATGGGTCAAAGTGGAGCTTGTACCCGGAATGTGAACTGCAGCCACTGGTTTGAAAGGAGATGAATATGGGGATGAATCCTCTGAGGGAAAAAGGAACTCCGCTGGAAAAGCAGATAAAAAACTGGAACGGTCTCAATTCCAAACCCTACAGCAGAAACGAGGTTCATCCCTATACCCGCTGCAGAATTCTGCTGATGAACAGTGTGGAATCCCAACAGGCTCAGCTGACTTATCAGCTTCTCCGATGCAATGATGATCCCCAAATCAGGGAGAAAGCAGCCCTTCTGAGAAGAATCGAACTGCTGCAGCAGAAAATGGTGAACTGGCTAATTCCTGCAGAGGAATCCGTTATTGAACTGGCTCTGGGATACGAACAGGCCGAAGTGGACCTCACCGCATGGCTTGCCCGGACCGAACCGGATCCCTATGTTAAATCCGCCCTGAAGTTCTCACTTTTGGAGGATCTGGATCACCTCTACCGTATCGCAAATCTGTATCGTTTCACACAGCAGGAGAATGCAGAAAAAATCGTGGGAGATCTGACTGAAATCATGCCCGGAAGACCCACATGCGACCAGCACCTCTTTCCTTTCGATACTGTAAGAAGAACCGTTCCCTTCAGTACAGATCAGATCCTCAGCAAGCTCCATCTGCTCACCATGGATGCCATGGAGCAGCAGACCATGAACTTTTACATGAACTCCGGGAACCGTGTATCGTCCTCTCTGGAAAGAGGACTGTTTCAGGAAATCGCCATGGTGGAGGAACAGCACCTGAGCCAGTACGTTTCCATAGCCGATACGAACCCTTCGGAACTGGAAAACCTTCTGCTGCATCAATATAACGAATGCTACCTCTACTACTCGTGTCTGGAAAGTGAAAGCGACAGCCGTGTGAAAAACATCTGGAACCAGCTGTTGGATAACGAAATCGAGCATGTCAAATTATCAGCTTTTCTACTGCAAAAGGAAGGCAAAGATCCTGAGAAACTGATACCCTCACAGATTCCCAAACTAACCATCTTCGATTCAAACAAGGAATATATCAGGGCTGTTCTGAGTGAACAGATCGGAATCACCGCCCAGGAAGAGCAATTCTTACCACTTGAGAAACTGCTTCCGGACTCCGGTTATCGCTCTTATCAAAAACAGGTGAACGGAGGGGGGGCTGTGCCCAGTATGAAGGTGATAGGGGAGAATATCAGAAAGTACGGAGAAGATTATCGCACGGAATTCAGAGGCCCTCATCCTGTTGAATGGATGAGAAACAGAAGTTCAGTTCAGAAAATAAACAAAACAGTTTGAACAAAGGAGCAGGTGTATATGAGAGTAGTTGTGGATGAGTGCTGTAACGGTTGCGGGTTGTGTGCAAGCATATGCCCGGATGCATTCGACATGAATGATGGAGGAAAGGCGGTCCCGCGACATAAAACCGTTCCCGGCTGGCTTGAGCATGAATACGAAATGGCTGCAGAAAACTGTCCTGAAAAAGCAATCAAGATCTACTGCCAGGTTTAGCGGCTTGAAAAAGCCTGCCTTTCCGGAGAAAAAACCGAAAAGACAGGCTTAGTGTTATCTTCTTTTCTTCTTGGTGGTTTTTTTGGCGGTTTTCTTAGAGGTTTTCTTGGTGGTCTTTTTAGCAGTTTTCTTGGCAGTCTTTTTTGCCCCCTTTTTGGCTGCAGTACTCTCCTTTATTATCCGGTAGGTCTGGGGAATGGAGAGTTTGAACTTCTTGGCAATCGCTTCAACACTGGATCCTTTGTCGCGCATAGCCACGATTTGCTGGTTCCGCTCAGGATTTCTGGCGGTACGGGACTCGATTCCGTATTTTTTGCGGAGCTGATGAACTGCCTGACGGGTGATTCCGAACTCCTCGCCGATACGGGCATCCGTCTTGAATTTTTTCTGTAAACGGACAAGCTCCTGTTTGCTGATTCTGGCCATTTCCGGTCTCCTTTCTTATATGTATAAACAAGGTCTAATACCGGGACAACTGGACCTAGTTGAACAACTGAAAGTTAAATTATCATTTGCCACATTGAAACACATAGGAAAAAAATTAAAAAAGTGAAGAAAAAATCTTTTCCAATGCAAATATTGTTTATGACATGCAAATATAATTCCAAAAAACGGCCGAAATCGGCCGTTTCAAAACACCTTTTTGATTATTGCACAAATGAAAAAAACGTCAGGTATGGCAGTCATACTGCAAAAGAAGCACGAAATTTTCTTTTCCCGTGCTTCTTTCATGCTGATAAGAGAGATCATTGCATTTTCATCTGAAAGCAGTCCACCTGTCGATAAATTCCCCGCGATCCGTCAAAAGAATCTGCAATCCACTGAAACGGGGGAGAAGTATTCTCTCTCCAGACTTCACATCAGCGCTCCAGAGAGTGCGCCCCAATGCATTGCACAAACGCAGCCCTGTCGAGTTTTCACCTTTCCAGAGAAACCGCAGTCCTCTTTTCTCCCAACACTTGCTTTGCACCCTTTTTCTGAAAACGTGTTTTACAGGTGAAGTGGTTTCCGTACCGAAAAACTTTATGGAATCGATTCTGACCTCCGCCGGTTTCAATGTGCTGTAATAATTAACATTGAACTGGTCCATAAGAGCAGGATCAAAGACCTTGGCATCACCGAAACCCTGCTGAGCAAGATCGCTGAATGAGATACGGTATGAAGACTCTCCCTTGCCCAGAATCGATTCGCCGTGATAATCGTAATCCGCAATGTCTGACATAGCCAGATCGACTCTGAATGTCATCCCCTCATCGAACTGTCCGAAAATTTCAAACCCTTCAAAAGCACTCAAATCGCTATGCGAAGAGGGGAAAATGAAGCCGAATCCGGCATAGGGATAAACAAATCCCTCCTTGGGTTCGAGCACAACCGTACCGGAATTATCACCCTTGAACTGCCCGACACTGTTCCCTTCCTCATCCTCATCGGAATAAACATACCAGGAAATCTCCTCCAGAGGAAATTTCCAGATACTGTCTGCAGTTATTTCTGATCCGGTATCTTCCGGCAAGCTGCTGTCCGCGGGAGCCTGGACCGTGCTGTTTCCCGCAAGACTCATAAGCCATACAGCATAAGCCTGGCTCATGGTGACAGTTTCACAAGTCATAAAATCCTTTTCCCAGTCATAAAAAACTGCGCTTTCGGTGTGAAACTCATCAAGAGAACTAGAAGGCGGTGTGCCGAAATACTGCTCCATAGCCGTGTGGGTTGCGCGGTCACCGGGACCGAGCGCAACCGCACCGTGCGGAAAAGCTCCGGTGAGAGAGTATATCTGACTGTAGATGTTGCGCACTGAATGAGAAACACGGTTGCTGGCTATGAAACAGACTCCCCAGTTGTTTCGCCCGAAAAGCAGATCCACCATTTTGAGGTGCAGATCATAAGCTTCAGCGCTGGGATGAAGTCTGTTCCAGGCACCTGCTGCAGCACCAACCGCACTCCAGCACAGAAGTGAGGCCCAGGTGTAATCAAGAGGGATCCCCCATACCGGATCCATGTTTCCTGTGAAATAATCCATGTCATTCTGTGCCGCAGTTCTGGAATCTTCATGCATTGTCTCTAGACCGATGTTGCAGCTGAAGTTGTACGTGCCCCAGCTTAGCCAGTTTCCCGCAGAAGGAGCCAGCGATCTGGCCAGGTCGAGGTATTCTGAATTCCGAGTTGCTTTGTACAGCTCGAAAGCTCCAAGGCACATGTTGTCCTCCAGAGAGTTGTCTCTGTAGAAATCATTCGTGGCATCTTTTTCATATGCCGGGCCGTCGAGAGCATCAGATGAAAGAGCTCTCTGCAGAATCCTCTGAGCTTTCTTTAGATAGTGCCGGGATGTTTCACTTTTCCCTTCGGCTTCGAAAATCCGTGCACCCTTAGCCAGAGCCGCTGCGGTAATTCCCATGTGCACGGGACTTATCGCACACAAAGCCGGCCGTTTTCCCTCTAAAGCATCATTCTCCGGTAGCCTCTCACCCTGATTATGGTCCAGTCCGTTTCCGACCTGAATGACGAACAGATCATCGCCTGGATATGTTTTCATCAGATAATCCAAACCGTGCTTCGCTTCATCCAGGACATCTGGAAGGTCGCTTGTGGACAGTACCCGGGTGAAGGTAAGCGGATTAGCCTCATAGGCTTCAAGCAGATAATACACAGTGGTAGCAATAGTCAGAGTGAACTTGATATAATCCCCGGCATCATACCACCCGCCACGAAGATCAACGGTCTGTGCGGGAACCGCTTCTTTCCAGTTCCCATCGGATGGTTCCCCGTCAACCACATTAACTATGGCTGCAGAATCTCCCAGATGTGATATCCCGTGATTGAAGGCTTCATCCGAACCGCTTCTGGCAGTGCGCAGGTGACGAAGAGCATCTGTAATGAACACCGAATAGGGATGATCGGACACGTTGATCTCCACCTCGGAATCACCGATACTGAAATGATATGCACCATTGGAATTCAGCTCGGAAAAATCCACCGTATGGTAAAAAGGATGGCTGGTGTGGTCACCGGCCCCCGCGATACTCGATTCTACGGTTCCGGAAAGAACCTCGGTGGAATTTTCCCTGATTATCCAGGTCTGGCCTTCAAGGTCGTTGTCTGAAATCAGCACCAATGACTTGGGCCGCTGGGGGAGATATCCTGCCTGGTTGTATCTGATATGAATCGCAGATGAACAGGGAAGAGCGAATAACGATACAGCCATCAGCACTCCGGTAAATCCTTTCATAACCAAACTCCTTTAATTTGATTTTTTTTGCCGTTCTCTTTTAATATAGCCCGAAATCCCACATTGTATATTACCATATAATGTTATATACTTATCTGAAATCTATTCAGAAAAGAATTCAGCTGCATACAGATAACTTTTTTTAGCCAATTCAATGAGAAATTATTCATTTATTTATTTGTTCCTTCTGTACTTCACGGTTTCTGCCCAGATTCCGATTCCCTTCAAAGGTGCCGATTCACTCTGGAGCACATTCGATGACAGAGAACAGGGGGGAATTCACATACTTTGAAACTGCAGATAGAAGGGGAGGCCCGATGGGCTTTCAGATTGGAAGACGGTGCCACCTGGCCCTATGTCGGCCTCGGCTATGATGTCCGCTCTGTTCTCTCCGAAAAAAAGATGCAGGGAAAACTTTCGAAAACTGATTCATTAATAATGCATATACATTCCAACTCTTCCGGACGACTCACCCTCCAGCTTGCTGTTTTCGACCCGGAAGTTACCCGAAAAGACGACCCGGTCAGCTACAGAGTTCTGGAAACACCGATCACTGTTACTACGGAATCCGAACGCAAAGCTGTACCCCTCAACGATTTCAGAGTAGCTGAATGGTGGAGACAACGCTACGAGGTTCCTCCTGAAGACAACCGGCACTTTCTGGATTCAATCTGTATGGTCGAGTGGGCGATTTCCGATACTTCCAGAATTTCCAATCCGGATACCCTGATCATCTCCGGTCTGGCATTTTCTCTTAGATCTGATAAAACAGTCTCCGCCTGGACATTTACCGCTGTTATCCTTTTGGCCGCTGCTTTGACCCTGCTGCTGGCACTACGCAGATTCAGAAAACACTCCACACTCCTGAAGCAGCACAATACACTTGAGCTTCAACCAAAACCTGTGGCGACCGGACCTTCCGAATGGAACAGAGTCATGCGGTTTCTGGAATCGAATTACCTCTGCCCGGACCTGAATCTGAAAAAAGCTGCTGATCAACTCGGGATGTCCGAATCCAGACTCTCCCGTCTGATACGGGAAAACTACCAAGGCGGCTTCCGTCCTCTAATTCATGATCTGAGAACAGAGGAAGGGAAAAGACTCCTCAGGGAAACCAAGCTCAATGTGGCAGAAATTGCCTATAAACTCGGATATGCCACACCCAATCATTTCAACCGGGAATTCAAGGAAAGAACTGAAATAAGCCCGACTCTGTTCAGAAAAAAAAGCAGAACAGAAACCAGTACGTCAGATGAGACGGTTTAACACGCCTGAAATAAACAGTATATGCCGGAGGGGCGATTGGAGATGAAAAACATCACTCTTATAGGTATGCCCGGTGCGGGAAAAAGTACCCTGGGAGTGATTCTGGCTAAAATTCTCTGCACAAATTTCATTGATACCGATCTGCTGATTCAACAAACACACTCCTCTCCATTACAGAAAATCATCGGTGAGTCGGGACTTGAAGCATTTCTGAATCTGGAAGCAACCACAATCTGCTCTCTTGATGTTCACAACCATGTGATCGCAACCGGAGGAAGTGTTGTTTACCGTTACCGCAGTATGGAGCATCTGCTTCAAATCAGCATGGTTGTGTTTCTCAATGTGCCTCTGCAGGAATTGAAAAAACGAATCAGTTCAATGATGTTCACCAGAGGAATCGTTATGAAGAGGGGAGAGACTCTTGCCGATCTGCTGAGTGAAAGACTCCCCCTGTACAGAAAATACTCTCATCACGAAATTGATTGCAGTGAAAAGAGCATGGAAAGGATAGTAGGGGAGTTGACTTCCCTGTTCCGTTCTGATAGCCTGTAGGTTTTTTATTTGCTTCTTTTCCTGTTGAACCATTTTCAGAAGAGGCATCAATGAGAAAACGGGATGAAATACTTGAGATATTCAATGCGGGATTGAAAGCGGCCGAACCGTTCAGTGCCATGCAGAAAGTCTTAAACCTGGATGGCAATCTTCTGCAGGTCAGAATCGGAAACGAAATCGTTCAATCCTATGACGTTGATCAGTTCTCTTCGGTGCAGGTGGTGGGATGCGGAAAAGCAGCCGCTGTCATGGCCGAGTTCACAGAAATACTCCTTGGTGAGAAAATCAGTTCCGGGCTGGTGGCCGTGAAACACGGTTACAGAGGAAACAATGAACTCGAAAAGATTCGTCTTATCGAAGGCGGACACCCCTGGCCTGACCAGACGAGTGTGAATGCAGCTTCTGAAACAGTGAAAATGCTGGGGGCGGCGGTGGAATCGGATCTGGTCATCGCACTGGTTTCAGGTGGCGGAAGTTCATTATGGACTCTTCCCGCTCCCGGTATTCAGCTCGAGGATCTGGTCAGCCTCTCAGAGCTTCTTCTCAGGAGCGGAGCCGATATCCGGGAGATGAATATCGTGAGAAAGCATTTCTCACGAATAAAAGGAGGCCAGGCTGCTCAATGGGCTTACCCTGCCCACGTTCTGGCAGTTGCCATTTCCGATGTCCCTGATAATTCTTTCAGCACTATCGCCTCGGGACCATTTTCCCCGGATGAATCCACATTCCAGGATGCGGCGGATATTCTCAACAGATACTCTCTGAAAAATGCTGTTCCCGTTTCAGTTTCCCGTTACCTTCAAGAGGGGTTGGAAAAAGGCGCAGGGGAGACTCCGAAAGCGGATAACATCTGTTTTCACAATGTCTTACAGGTGAAAGCCGCCTCAAACAGTTCGGCCCTGGATAGCTGCAGGAGAAAAGCGGAGGAAGTGGGCTATAAACCCATTCTTATTGAAACTCCCCTGACCGGAGAAGCTTCAGACGCGTTCTCACGTATTCACGGCAGAATCAAAGAGTTATCAGTTTCAGGACAGAAATATTGTATTATCGCTGGCGGAGAAACCACAGTCACTCTGGGTGAAATTCACGGTCAAGGCGGGAGAAATCAGGAACTTGCACTCTCCGCGGCATTCCAGATCGAAGCCTCACCGAACATCACCTTTCTCAGCTGCAGCACAGACGGAAGCGATGGTCCCACGGATGCGGCGGGTGCTGTGGTGGACAGTTACACAATCCGGGATCTGAGGGAAAGAAACATCGATCCTCGAAAACATCTGCTCGAGCATAATTCCTATACGGCTCTGAATGCTGCAGGCAGCCTGGTCAGAACCGGTCCTACCAATACCAATGTCATGGATATCCAGATCGCACTGATCAACTGACCTGCGAATCGGAACTCAAACCATACAACCGGTGCATCCTGATACTGATCGGGACAGACTCGGATCCAGCATCAAAGAGAAGTTTTAAACGGATATAAACAGCAAAGCGCCCGAATCGTGCAATACAGGCCGTATTTCATGTCGCATAATACATATTATGTAAACTAACGCATATACAAACCCTTTCCCCTTTTCACGATCTCTCCATCAGTTTTGAAATTTGAATCAGTAACCAGACATAAAAAAGCCCCGAAATTAATCCGGGGCTTCATCATTTTTTCTGAAGATTTCAGGATTCAGAATCCCAGCAGGTGCTCCATACCCACCAGTATTCCTCCGGTGATCACCGGAACTGCCAGGTTGTCGTTGATGGTGAATCCGGATGTTATTTTAAGTGGCACAAGTTCGAATACCGTGATGGACAGCGAGGCTGCAAGAGCCATCAGGAATGGAACTCTTCCGCCCCATGGTTCCAGGATACCGGGCATATATGGGAAAATTCCATACATCAGAGCCATGCAGAGAAGAAAACAGGCAGCACTCCCCTCGAGTGACTTTTTTCCTATTTTGATTCTTCCCATACTCAACCCCACTATGGCCGCAATGGCATCACCCAGAATAAAAAGTGACAGAACCATGAAAGCTATATGAAGCTGATTTCTGAAAAGAACGGAACACAGAAGTGCTGCGCCGATAACATAGGTGCTTCCGGTTGTTTTGGATGATTCCTCCTGTCTGAGAAGGTGACCGAAGAAGCTGAAAAAAAGCTTCTGCACTGCCGGAACTCTGAAGCGGAGAGATTCCACCACAATGGATCCCCCCAGCAGAAACGTCAGAATTCCCACAGGGTACGCATAGGAAAAATCCATTTTTGGAAGGTAGAAAATTCCTGCAGGCATGAGCAGGGCAAACAGATGAAGCAGTTTGCGGGTAATCTCCTCTTTTTTCAGGGCCATTTTTTCCTCTCTGAAGCAGTTGTTGGTTGTGTTGAAAATAGTAAAATAAATGCGGGAGGATAAGGTTGCCAGGTTAATACTCATTCCTCCGTGAACCGGGTATTCGTAATGGTACGTTCCCTATTTAAGGAAGTAGCAGCAAAAACAATTTACATAATATTTCCACCCGCCTGCTGTTCTGAAGCCGTTTTCACCTTTGCGCAACCCACATATTATTTTACAACTTCTACAATATTAATACTCTGAAAACGGAATTATATGAAACCTATTGTTCTGGCAATGATCATCTGTGATTACTACTATCGTGACGTTCACACGGGGAAAAGCATTCTTTCGGGAACCTTCAGTTCCATCAACAGTGCCAATTATCCTTCAAAGCACGGAAATTGCGCGGTTTACATCGCCATGACCGATGTGGCTGCTGAAGGTCAGGCTCAACTGCTCTTCAGAAAAGAAGGCGGTCAATTCTCCATGCAGATGCCGCCCTGGAATGTGGCAACCCCTGAAAACAGAAGAGCTGTTGTGGAGATCGGGGGCAATATCAACGGCCTCCCCCTGCCTGAAGAAGGAGACTACGAATTCGTACTCCTGTGGAACGGAAGCGAAATCGCTCACAGACGGCTCAGAGCCAATAAAGTTGATGTGGAACAACAGCCACCTCAAAACACATAATTTCAAAGGGATTGTTCAGATGGACATGCCGGCAATACTTATCAAAATAACCGGAGCGGTACTGTTTTTCCTGACCATGCGCTCTATCTACAAGCATATCAAAGACAAGAAAGCCAAAAAAGCTCAGAACCAGCATAACCAGTCCGTATCGGAACAATTCCTGAACGGCCTTCTGCTCTATCTCTGGCTGGCGTTCATGACAGTTTTTTCACTGGGAATGATCATTAATAATTGATCCCCCAACTCCAGTCTGCCGGAGAAATTCCTCCGGCATGTTTTTTTCTTCTTCTAATCCTTATGAAATTCAAACTTCACAGCAAATACAGTCCGGCAGGAGATCAGCCCCAGGCCATAGAGGAGCTTGCCGAGGGCGTACAGAGTGGTGTACCAAGCCAGGTATTGCTGGGTGTGACCGGCTCCGGTAAAACCTTCACCATGGCCAATGTGATCGAAAGAGTGCAGATGCCCACTCTGGTCATCTCCCATAACAAAACCCTTGCAGCCCAGCTCTATCAGGAATTCAAAGAATTCTTTCCCGAAAACGCGGTTGAATATTTCGTCAGCTTTTATGATTACTATCAGCCTGAAGCCTACATCCCTTCCACCGATACTTTCATAGCCAAGTCCTCCCTTATCAACGAGGATATTGACCGGCTGCGGCTCAAGGCAACCAGTTCACTGCTCTCGCGCAAAGACGTGATAATAGTGGCCAGCGTTTCCTGCATATACGGTATCGGCTCTCCCAAGGCCTATGAGGCATCCGCCAAAAAAATCAGTGTGGGAGAAAGCATAAACCGACGCTCTTTTCTGCTCGGTCTTACCGAAATGCAGTATGTGCGCAACGATATCTCCCTGCAGCGGGGAATGTTCAGAGTTAAAGGCGATGTGATAGAGATCCAGCCCGCATACGAAGAGCACGCGCTGCGCATTGAAACCTTCGGTGACGAGATAGAAAGTCTCAGTCTGATCAGTCCCGTAACGGGTAAAGTGCTGCAGCGGCTGGAGCAGATAACTCTTTTTCCCGCAAAGCATTACATGACCACGGATGTCACCATGGATGAAGCGCTGCTTAAAATAGAAAACGAACTCGAGCAGCAGCTTGAAACCCTGCGTTCCCAACATAAACTGCTCGAAGCACAGAGACTCGAACAGCGTACCCGTTACGACCTTGAGATGCTGCGTGAGGTGGGATATGTGAACGGAATCGAAAATTACTCCCGTATTCTGGACGGCAGAAAACCGGGTACCCGGCCCTATACCCTGATCGACTTTTTCAGGCAGAATTTCCTCACCATCATAGATGAATCCCATGTGACCGTGCCCCAGATCGGGGGAATGTACAACGGTGACCGGGCAAGAAAGCAGACTCTGGTCGATCACGGATTCCGCCTCCCCTGCGCCATGGACAACCGGCCGCTCAAATTCAACGAATTCGAGGAGCTGATCAAAACAGTGGTTTTCGTATCAGCCACCCCCGGTGACTACGAAATGGAGAAAAGCGAAGGTCTGCTGGTGGAACAGGTGATCCGCCCCACACATCTTGTCGATCCGCCCATTGAGGTGCGTCCCGCAATGAATCAGGTGGACGATCTGATCGAACAGCTCCGCTCCGTGGTGCAGAAAAACGAACGGGCACTGGTAACCACCCTGACCAAAAAAATGGCCGAGGATCTTACAGAATATCTGGAGCAACTGGATTTCAAGGTACGATACCTGCATTCTGAAATCGATACACTTGAAAGAACAAACATTCTCCGTGATCTGCGCAAGGGTGAATTCGATATCCTGATAGGAATCAACCTGCTCAGAGAGGGACTTGACCTGCCCGAGGTCGCCCTGGTTACCATACTGGATGCCGACAAGGAAGGTTTTCTGCGGTCTGTTCGCTCCATTGTTCAGATCGCCGGTCGGGCTGCCCGGAACATAAACGGCCGGATCATTCTCTATGCCGATACCATAACCGATTCCATTTCACAGGCACTGGAGGAAAGCGGCCGCAGAAGAAACAAGCAGCTTGCCTTCAATGAAGAACACGGGATCGTGCCCAGAAGTACTCAGCGTCGCATAGATGAAAAACTCTCGTTTTACGAAACCGAAGCTCCCGCCACTCTCAAAGCCGCTGAACCGGCTTTAGGGAAATACGGAAAGAAAGCCTCCCCCGCATCACGGAAAAAGGGCAAAAACAAACTGGAAAAACTGGAACGGGAGATGGCTGAAGCTGCCAAAAATCTGGATTTCGAAAAAGCTGCCCAACTGAGGGATCTCATTACGGAAATGAAGGGAAAACAGTAATGGAACAGGCACAAGCTTTGGAGTATCTGAAGTCCTCAAAACCAGATCAGGTCATTTCCGCTCTCAGGTTTCTGGTTAAGCACGGAAGTGTTTCGGATCTTTCCGCCATAATGGCTCTTATCAGTTCTGAAAACCCCCTGATCAGAAAAACGGCGACAGATACAGCCTGTGCCATCATAAAAGAGAATCTCATAAACAACTTTCACCAGCTCACACCGGAGTTGCGCCATAAGCTGGGATCGATTCTGCAGTCTCTGGATCCGCGCATAATCGACGAAATCAGCAAAGACCTGTTCTGTGATGACGAAAAAAGAAGGCTTACTTCTCTTCAGGTACTGGGAATTCTCAGACGCCATCCAAGAACCAGAGAACTGTTGGCAAAGCTGGTTCAGGACAGAGATGTCAAAATCAAAGCAACCGCAGTGAATCTTTTGGGCAAAATGGTCGGACCGCATGATCAGGAAATTGTACTCTCCCTTCTCAATGATCCGGATAAACGGGTCAAAGCCAATACCGTGGAAGCACTTGAGAAGCTGGGGAACAAACGCATGGTACCCATTCTCCTCAGACTGCGCCATGATCCAAATAACCGTATCAGGGCAAATGTGCTGAAAGCACTTTTCAGTCTCGGATACACCGAAGTGGAGTCTGACCTGCTTGAAATGCTTGATTCCAATGAATACATGAAAGCATCAGCTCTGTGGGTGATCTCCCAGATAAAAATTCAAAGCACTTATCTGGAGGATGCTGCCGGTTCCTGCCTTCTCAGCTCCAGCTCCATGGTATATCGGAATGCCCTAAATGCTCTCAAAGCTCTGAATACTCCGCGAGCTTGCGGCTATCTGCGATATCTGGAAAATTCCGTGGTATGAATGCCCGAGGCCGGAATCGAACCGGCACGGCCTTTCTCAGGCCAAGGGATTTTAAGTCCCCAGTGTCTACCTATTCCACCACCCGGGCGGCAGATTAAGGAAAAGCAGTCACTTAAAATGAGTTCTTTTTGAGGAAAAATCAAGAAAAAAAGCTCCGTGGTAAAACAGGCGCTTATTCACCGAATAAAGTAATGCCTCTTTCTATCAGTTTCTCTATAGCTTCAACCAGATCGGATTCAAGCGGATATCCGTGATAATATATCTTATCCCTTGCCTGACGAATCTTATCCTCTCTCACTTCAGGCATAATATCCACCTTTTCGCCTAATTCCCTTACACTTTTCAGTTCATCTGAAATTTCCACTCTTTCCTCAAATGAAACGGCTTTTCTCTTATCGGCTTTACCACGGTTCTCTCCCCTAAAAGCAAATGAGCTCACTTTATAAGCTGTTGAAACAGATTGGATATTCATGGCATACCTGCCTTTCTGGGGAGCAAGGCTCCTTCCCTGGAACCCCGTATTCCCTCCCTGGATCTCCCGTTTCCTATGTTCCTAAGGTGACCGGATCTGAATGTGCTTCAATATTACTATCGGTCAAAACCTGTCTTAACTTCAACATTTTTTTCTTTTG
This sequence comes from Chitinispirillaceae bacterium, assembly GCA_046546375.1. Classification (GTDB taxonomy): domain Bacteria; phylum Fibrobacterota; class Chitinivibrionia; order Chitinivibrionales; family Chitinispirillaceae; genus JAEZKC01. The sequence continues at coordinate 41,789 of JBKGXV010000021.1, forward strand.
AAAAGCCCTCCGTCCGGGCCCTTCTGACAAGAATAATCCTTTACCGTAAATACCGAATACTATTTTATTCTGAATATGATTCAACTCTGAAGGAGTTTTTGAGTATATGACAGAATCCAATCAGTTTCTGATAAAAGAACGTGTCGGTTTGATGAAAATGCGCACTCAGAAACTGCTCCTTCTTGCTGCCGGTATAGCTATAGATACCGTCTACAAAGA
>JBKGXV010000022.1:0-41709 GCA_046546375.1 Chitinispirillaceae bacterium
AGGATGCGGAAGCTAAGGTTTTGCCCTGAAGGTCCTCTCCCGAATCCACGACGAGGTGGCGCGCGAGTTCGTGATAACTCACCGCCACAATCGTGATAGGGCTGTCCCTGAGAGCATCTCCGGGCGCACTCGGTCCTGCGGCTGGTGCTCGTTTTCTCCAGCTCCTGAAAGGCCAATGTCCGCCACGGCTCTCCTCCGAATGGCAAAATTTACAAAACCACCAAACCAATCACAAAATTCCTCAGACCACCCTATGTTCCTCCTCGGAACGCGTACCATTAAGCACGGGCCTCAGCCCCATGAGAAACCTCTTGAACCCGTGCTCGCTTGTCAGCGGAACCGACACCTTGGCAAGCGGGCCCGCCTTGGGAAGCCCCCAGAGCGTTCCCGGAGGAACGTCCCTGGACACCACCGTGCCGGCCTGGATCACCGACCCCGCCCCGATCTTCACGTTGGGCATGATCACACAGTGCGGACCGATGAACACATCACTGCCTATATGCACCGGTCCGGCATTTTTGGAGGGACGGCGAGGACCCCAGTACAGATGAGCAATAATGCTGGTCCGCATGCCGATGGTAACATTATCCCCGACAGTAATCACCTCGGGATGAACCTCATCTATATACACATACTGGCTTATCCAGACATTCTTACCTATCGTGACTCCCCTGGCCCTGTGAAGACCAGGACGCAGCGAACCTCCACCCGGAGCCGAATAAGCCACTTTGCGCAGCAGTCTCTGTAACATCTGATTCATACCACACCTCGGTTGCTGTTGTAGTGCACTTCTCCGGCAGACTAAAACTTGACACCGGAACACATATCAACAGAACCGCAATAGCCGTTCCATCTCCGGTAGCAGCTTGCACTTATACCCAACAGATCAAGCACTCCGCACACCGACTGAATCACCACATCATCCACACTCTCCGGATGACTGTAGAAGCCGGGAACAGGTGGACAGATTACCGCCCCCGATTCACTCGCCGAAGTCATCAGACGCAGATGCCCCGTGTGAAACGGTGTCTCCCTCACACACAGCACAAGCCTGCGCCTCTGCTTGAGCATCACATCCGCAGCACGGCTGATGAGTGTGTCACTGTAACAGTTGGCAACAGCCGAAAGCGTCTTGATCGAACAGGGCACCACCACCATCCCGTCAGCCTCGAAAGAACCGCTCGCTATGGGTGCGGCAAGATCTCTGTTGTCGTGCACGTGATGAGCAAGCCACGTCACCTCATCAACAGTCATCTTCATCTCCAGCCCGAGCACCCGCACCGCCGCCCCGCTCATCACCAGATGTGTTTCGGCCTGCGACCGAAGCAGCTCAAGCAGCCGCACCGCATAGATCACCCCCGAAGCCCCGGTGACCCCCACCACGATTCTCTTTTTATCCATAACTCCCTCAATACTCTATTTTGAGGAAAAAGTTTCTGTAGTAGCCATCAACACAGGCCAGCCATTGCCCCTCGCCGGTTTCATGAGCATCAACATGATGCATCCCCCGGCGAGTCCATCTGTACTCCCCGCCCTTCAGCACAGGATTACTCTCCAGCGCCTCCTCCTTATAGATTTCCCTGTCCAGTTTCAAGATTCTGTACGCATTGAGCTCTTTTCCGTACGTGGGCTCGCAATCCTGAGCCAGCCAGTATCGGCTGCCCCTGTACAGAGGAATCCTTCCACCCGGACGAGCCCTGTTTCCATCACCCCTCACAATGGGACTCGAGGGGTGCTCCGCATAGGGTCCCCTGATACTGTCGGCATAGAAAAGTCGGGTCGTGCCATGCTTTCCGGGTTCCGAATTGGCGATCATCCACCAGTAACCGCCATGCTCGAAAAGAACATGATCGCCAAACTTTCCCTCAATCAGAACCTGAACCATTTCCCAGTTGTAGGGAAATGCATTTGCCCTGTAAAGCATCAGTTTCCCTGATTCGGCACTTTCGGGAATCATATAGTAATCACCTTCGTGATGAAATACCAAAGGATACGACAGATGAAACGGCTCATTAAGGACAATTCTCCTGTATTGCCACTCTTTTGCGTTCCTGCTTTCGGCCAGAGCGATATCTCCCTGATTGGTAAGAGAATTGAGCACTTCGAAAAACATATACCAGACCGAATCCTTTTGCACCATAAAGGGATCAGCCACAAACTCCGCCTTCACATCGGTAACCTGATCAGCTGTCAGCACCGGGTTTTTCACATCCTGCGGATCTGTGAGATCAAACGGTGTGGTCCCCTTGTAGATTCCAATGGACCAGCTGTTCTTCTGATATGTGCTCACCCGCGATGCATTACGGTATACAAGCGGAACGGATGCTGTTACGATCACCAGTGAAATGAAACCGACAACCATAATTTTCGATTTTCTCATAATCTACCCCCTCAGGAGTGAATAACTGATCCTATCCTGCCGGTCATCTGAAAAAGCCTGAAAAAGCGGCTTCTCAGACACACATTCTGCATCTTCTGGCGGACTCTGGAACCGTGGAAATCCACCAGTCCCAAACGGGCAAGTACTGACTGCAGCTGATGATCCTCCGCACCCGCAACCCCCACAGATGTTCCGCGAAACACAGGGTTGTTCCGATGCATGATACTGTGAACCCTGAATACATATGCTGAAGGATTGCTGCTTGCAATCCCCGCATAATCCAGATAGGGACCATCCTTCACCCTCCTGCCCGCTTCCAGAACCCCCTCCAGCACGATTTCCGAATCGGCAGGGACCTCCAGGTCCACTGTATCACAGGAAACAAGCCCCAAAGGCTTTCTGGCAAGAGCCCCCGCCATAGAATATTCATCCACGCCGGCTGGAAACGCCGCCCCCGCCGCAATCACCGCCAGCTCATCGACTCCGATACACACCGCCATTTCAAGGGACTTTCCCCGCTGCTCGGCTCTGTTCATGTGCATCGCCAGATGACTGCGGGGCGACACACTCACCGATGCCTCGTCGGCTGAAAGCAGCTGCATTCTGTACACCCCGACATTACGCCTGGCGCAAAAGGGATCTTTGGTGACATTCAGATGCCAGGTCCCGATAAACCTGCCCCCGTCCACCTCGCTCCACAGAGGAACCGGAAAGCGGCAGAGATCGACGTCACTGCCCGTAATTCTGTTCTCTCTAAGCGCACTGCTGCTGTTTCTGAAAATGGGATCAAGCGGTTTTTTCAACCTCTCTTTCATGGTCCGGACCACCTTCCCGGAAGCGGTTCCAGCAGGCAGCCCCAAAGCCAGTGCGATCCGAGAAAGACTTCCCAGACCTCCCGTGAGAAGAGAGTGTCCGGGATAGTCCTTTATGTGGTGAAACAGAAGCGCCCTTGATGAATCACGGCTCAAACTGCCGATCTCGAACCGCCAGTCGACCTGCCTGTAGATGTTTCTGAGCAGATCGTGCTTCTCCAGTTCCGAGATGAAGGTGCGCAGATTCATGTGGACACCTAATTTTCCATATTGGGATCAAGCCTGATCCGCGTATTGAGTTCCGCCATACGAATATGCCTGATGAAAATATCCTCGGCAGCTCCGGCTCCCAGAAAAAAGGCATCCTCCATGGATGAATACTCCCAGGAACCGAATCTGCCCGCAGAGTAAATCCGCATCTCATCCAGTATGCCGTTTATCTTTTTCAGCGCTTTGCGACGATCCGAATTGAAAATCACATAGCCATAGGGAATATCCATTATCTTCTCGGAAACAATCTGATCCTCACTGCTTAAAATTCCCATTCTGATAAGATCTTCCACAGTTTTTTTCCTGGCCCACTCAACATCTATCCCTTCCTGAGGATCATAGGAAATCTCCACATAGATCGACCCGTGGTCTTCAGGCGCCATGTAATCTGAGAAATTGTGTGGAAACCCGAGCCGGTGAAATATGAACTCATCCTCGGGAACATAAACCCAGTGTTTATCGCCCAGATCACCCCTTACGCCCAGATTGATATTCAACACCGAGACATGCTTGAGCTTCTTCACCTCTTCTGTCAACGAGAGCTCGGCCTCATCGATGCTTTGCACCAACTCGGGAATCGGCTGAGTGGAAACGAGAAAATCATAGGGGACCCGCTCTCCTCTGGAGGTGGTAATCACCTTGCCGGCAGAATCAATGGAAACCACCGACTCGTTGAGATTCAAATCATCAAGTTTTACAGCTATACTCCTGACCAGCGTTTCAATACCGCCGTGACGCGGGTAGAAAAAGTGAGAGTTGTATCCAAGACCCTCACCCATATCAGACAGCGCCCCCATAAGCAGAAGTTTAAGATTGGAGGATGGCACGAAGCGCCCGGTACAGTCGGGGGTAAGCTCCCTGGGATGCCTTTTGTAGAGCTTGCGGTTATAGGGAATCATGAAATGAGCGGCAATTCCGTCTCCGAAGTAGGCTCTGATCCAGTCCTCAAACGTCTTCACCTCACCTTTAGTTTCTCTGAAGTACTGTTTGCTGTATTCATAAACGCAGTCAGCGACCACCTCGGGCGGAAGACCGAACAGATTAGCCTGAAAGGGGTATCTGGTATACACGTCTTTGGAATGGATCCAGGCACTTCTGTTTCTTTTCTCCAACTTGCTTCCTATAAGCGAGAAAACAAGTTCTCTGAATGTTTCGGTTCTGAAATGAAGCAGATGTCCGGTATAGTCGTAAAAAAAATCCCCGTCGCGCTCAGTTCTGCACAATCCCCCCGCTCTCGGTTCCTTTTCAAAAAGCGTGTACGTGACCGGTGCCCCGTTGTCCCGTTCCTGCTGTAACCTCCAGGCTGCCCCGAGTCCTGCCAACCCGCCTCCGATAATCACCACATTTTTCATACAACTCCCGATTTTTCCGTTGAAGTAACTGAAGCTCCGGTTCTTTTCCGGTAAAGATCCAGATAAAGTTTTTCAAGTGAAGAAGAAAATTTCGCGGGATGAAAGGTGGAAAACGCCCGTTTTTTGCCCGCTTTGCCCATAGAACTCGCTTTCTTTCCATCGGATAGAAGCTCAATGAGAGCGGAAGCCATTTCGGAGGAATCGTTTGGAGGAACCAGAATCCCAGTTTTTCCCTGCTCAACCAGCTCCGGATTGCCCCCCACATCGGTCGCCACCACAGGAAGCCCCATCGCCATGGCCTCAAGAATCACTATGGGACACCCCTCGGTTCTGGATGACAGCACGAACAGATCAAACTCTCTAAGTGCCTCAAAAACATTGGATTCATACCCGACGAACTGAACTCTGTCTTCAAGTTCCAGCCTGCGGCAGTAGTCCTTAAGCCTTCCCTCCAGAGGCCCTGTCCCCACAATGAAAAGCTGCGCCTCAGGCCTGACTTCAGCCACCTTTTTCATCGCCTCAAGCAGCTTGTCCACGGATTTTTCATCAGAAAGCCTCCCGATGAATCCGATGCGGCTTATCCCGCTTGGTTTACTTTTTTTTACCCTGACAGCCCTTGTGTGCTTTTCCAGATTAAAGGGCGGATACACCACCTCGAAGCAATTCGGTCCCCGCGCACTCTGCCACTCTCTGCGGATGAACTCCGATGTGACCACGAATGCATCACACTTCTTCAAAGCCACCGATGCAAGCGGCTGAATCACACGGTCCCGTGCCCTGGCGATTCTGGATGGAGCCGTGTCCTTCAAAGTCATTTCGGTGCCTATCACCACGGGAACCCCAGCCATGCGGGCGGCCATTGAACCCATAAGATTGGCTTTAAGCACATGTGTCTGAACCACATGAGGCCGATATTCCTTGAGAAACTTCACCAGCCTGGAAAAACTTTTGGGCTCGTTCTGAACCTTCTGGGGAACATCCAGCGAAAAAATCTTCCCTCCCAGACTCCTGAACTTCTCACCGAACTCATTTCCATCATATTCGAATACACAAACCCCCAGCTCAAAGCGGCTGTGATCGATATTCTGAGCCATAATAGTCAGAATTTCTACAAGACCGTTATACACATTGAAAGATTTGTACAGGTGAAGCACCTTGATTTTTTCCATGGTATTCCTATCCTAACCTGCTTTAAACACGTGAGTTGTCTATTTCAGCGCCTCGGCCATTTCCTTTGCATGGTACGAGATGATTATATCCGCACCAGCTCTCTTGAAACCGGTGAGAATCTCATGGCGGACCGCGCGTTCATCCACTTTACCCACCTGAGCGGCCGCCTTCACCATGGCATACTCACCACTCACGTTGTAGACTGCCAGCGGAACCTTGAACTCCTGCTTAGCCCTGTACACGATATCCAGATAGAACATTCCCGGTTTGACCATCACGATATCCGCCCCCTCGTCTATGTCGAATGCGATCTCCCTTAAGGCTTCCTCAGCATTGGAGTAATCCATCTGATGAGACCTCTTGTCCCCGAAACTGAGTGCCGAGGCGGTTCCCTCCTTGAAGAAAGGATCGTAGAGTTTGGAAGCGAATTTGGCGGAGTAGGCCATGAGGGCAACATTGGAAAACCCGTTTTCATCCAGTGTCGAGCGCATGGTTCTGATCTGCCCGTCCAGCATCGCCGCAGGAGACATCATGTCCACTCCCGCCTCCGCATGCGAACGGGTGATTTTGGAAATCAATTCCAGAGAAGCATCGTTATTCAGGTATCCATTCTCCATTATCCCGCAGTGACCATGCTCCGTATACTCGCACATGCACACATCACTTATCACCACCAGCTCCGGAACCGCATTTTTAAGCGCACGGATACCCTGCTGCACGATTCCCCCAGGATCGTAGGCCTCCGAAGCCATCACATCCTTTTTCTCCGGAATACCGAAAAGAATCACCGCCGGAATACCCAGATCCCGAACCTGTCTGGCCTCCTGGAGAAGATTGTCCAGAGAAAGATGGTAGTTCCCGGGCAGCGCCGGTATCTCCTCTTTGACCTTTTCCCCATGCACCACGAAGAGAGGACAGATAAGATCTGTCACTTTCAGACTGTGTTCTCTTACCAGTGAACGTATCTGCTCGTTTCTGCGAAGCCTTCTGAGCCTGTGAACAGGAAAGCCCATGATTTTCTCCTAAGATTTATTTTCCACTTCAGTTGAACGGGTTCTGCCTAACAGGTGAAAGGGCAATATCTTACCGCTGGGGGTGGAAACCGGATAATCCCGTTTTATACGCAATACCCTGGCCTGATCCCACATCACCGATCCCGACTGAGCCCAGGACTCGGGGCTGCTTTCGGAATTCCTCAGCATCTCGATAAAAGAGGACACGATCGCATTCTCATCCACTGAACCCAGCCGCGGACTCACCAGAAGACGCATACGGCTGAACCCCTTCTCGTCCTCCTCCTCCACCAGCTGATAATCCGCACTGTGCCCCCCGAACTTCTCCGGCAGCTCCTTTTCTATGATGTGAATGAAATCTGTATCCACAAAGGTGACCCCCTCTCCGGTAAGCTTCTCATAACTCATAATGCCTGAAATATGGGTATCAAATCCCATCCTACCGAATTCACATGAGGACGGTTCGTCATACACACTGCCGTAGTCCCCCATACCCACATTGAGAAGCAGCTTGGGAGATTCATAGAGAAGCGTGGAGAAAAGAAAGGAATCCACCATGGTGTCGTAATGAGGTACCCTGTACTTGTGAGTGATCACCGCAGTAGTATCCTTATACAGATGACAATGATCACTGTGTACAGTTCGGGATGTGCAGCCGGTGTGCTTGTTGCACCCCGCGGCAATCACCCCCGCTTCGCTGATCCCGTATACCGGAATCACCACGGCTCCGCAGGCCTCTATCTCTTTTCTCTTCTGGGGGGTGAGCGTCTCCCCCGTCACCAGAAAACGCACCCCTTTTATGTTTAGACCGTTTTCCTGAGCCGCCATGCACACCCTTACCGCGGAAGTGGCAAATGTGTAGATGACGCAGTTGGGAAAGAAATCAAGCATGGATGAAGCCCACTTGGCGATTTTGTGAGCGTGATTGAGATTCACGTATTCCGGCTTGGCCAGACGAACCCCGTGCAGCCGGCTCATCCAGAAGATCAGATTCGTTCCCCAGGTCTTCTCCCAGTTCACCTTCACCTGAGCTTTGTCCACCTGGGAAAACCATCTTTGGGGAGGATTACCCATATAAGTGAATCGAAGAGAGGAGTTTATGCCCGGGGCTCCCGGAAACAGCGGAAACCAGTTGGCAATGGGAGTAGTGAGCGATTCATGCATATCAAGCAGAAACGAATCGTAAAGAGAACGCTGCACCAGATAATCAAAATCGATTCTCACCCGAGTACCCGCACTGCGGGTTGCACCGCTTCTGACCTCGTAGGCGGTGGAAAGAAAGGGGTTGTCGAACATATTTTCGCAACACCTGAAAGAGGCTCCGTTTCTTTTCACCTCGGTTTTGCCCTTGAATTCATCAACGGTGAAGTATACACCCTCGTGCACTAACCGCTTGAGCACCGGTTCGATGCCCTCCGATTCCACCCATTTCTCAATATCGGGAAAACCTATCTTTTTTGGCTCCAGAAGCTTGAGATACGGGCTTTGGGGATACTGGAACACCCCGCGTTTTATCAGATTGAGAAAATTCTCCCTTCTTCTGGCAATCCGTTCCCCGAGAAGACTGCGTGCTCTTGAAACCGCCTGCTGCGGCTCAAGCCTTCCTCTGAGATATCTGTCAAGCCCGGTGATGAACCGTAAGTACTTTCTCATTTTTCAGAACCCTTTGCGGATAAAGGTTGCTTTTGCTGTGTATGCAATTGTTCCAAAAGAGTATCAGCCAAGCGTTTAAGCTCCTGTTCCGAGTGAGCGACACTCAGAAAAAGCACTTCGTAAGGAGAGGGAGGCAGATACAAACCCCTGTTGAGAACCGACCAGAAAAGCTTTCTGTAACGCTCCATGGCCGAATCGGAAATATGTTCGGGCCTGCGGGGCAGTTCAGTGCCGTCCAGATAGGGCCATACAATCGAACCTGCCCTCTGCACATGCACATCATGTCTGCCGCTGCCTTCAAGCATAGAAGCAAAGGCACTGCCAAGATTTTCCAGCTGCTCATAGATTCTGCTGTCGGAGAGAATACGAAGCGTTTCAATGCCCGCAGCCAGAGAGACGGGGTTTCCGCTGAGTGTGCCGGCCTGATACACATTGCCCTCCGGTGCCAGATTTCTCATTGTTTTTCCCGGACCCACCACAGCCCCCACCGGCATGCCTCCGCCTATGATCTTTCCCAGCGTCACCAGATCGGGAACTATCTCCACCAGCTGATAATACCCGCCGAAATGAAGACGGAAACCGGAAATTACCTCGTCGAAAATGAGAAGAGTGCCGTTTTTGCGGGTGATGTTTCTGAGAAACTGGAGAAATTCCCCGCGCTGCACAAGAAGACCGTTATTGGCCGGAAGAGGCTCCACTATCACCGCCGCGATACGGGAGGCGAATGTGTCGAAAAGCTTTTTCACACTCTCTTCATCATCAAGACCGGCCACCAGAGTACCTTCCGCCACCGAGGTGGGAACTCCCCGGGAATCGGCCACCCCCGCAGTGGCCAGACCTGAACCGGCCTTTACCAGCATACTGTCGCTGTGACCATGATAACCGCCCCCGAACTTGAGCACCAGATCCCTGCCGGTCACCCCCCGTGCCAGCCTCAGCGCGGTCATAACCGCTTCAGTACCCGAGTTCACAAGCCTCATGCAGTCAAACTCCTTGAGAGCGGAAAGTATCATCTCCGCCATCTGCACCTCACCGGCATGACAGGTACCGAAACTCAAACCCCTCCCCGCCGCACGCCTGACCGCCTCCACAACCCGCTCATCGGAATGCCCCAGTATAAGCGGCCCCCAGGATTGACAGAAATCAACAAACTCGTTACCATCCACATCCCAGAAACGGCTTCCCTTGGCCCTGGAGAGAAAAACCGGATTCCCCCCCACACTGCGAAAAGCCCTCACAGGACTGTTCACCCCCCCGGGAATCATTTCCGCAGCCCGTGAAAAGTGACGACAAGAACCTGCAAAGGAAAAACCGGGTGTTGCCGTGGACATTCAAACCTCCTATCCGCTTTTTGCTCAGATCTTCTTCAGAGCACTTGAATACTCTCTGAGCTTTGTTTCTGAATCATGAAGAATTTTATTCACTATGGATCTGGTGAGAGAATCAACTGTCTGTTTGTCCGGTTCGGATAATCTGAGACCGGGCATGGCCTTCTCCAGATTCTTAATGCGTATCTCCTCGGCCCTCGCCCGTATGGAAACCATGGTGGGAATAATATCGTGAGAGCGTATGTACTGGAAAATCTCCATTTTCTTGGACTCTATAAGATCCATTGCCCTCTGAGCCTCAACCAGCCTGTTTTTGGCACTGTTTTCAGACACCGCCTTGAGATCATCCACATTGTAGATATGACAGCCCTCAATGGAGGCAATACGCGGATCAAGACTCCTGGGTACGGAGATATCCACCAGAAAAAGAGGACGCTCCACCCTCTCTTTCATGAACTCAGAAAGCCCGTCTGCCCGGATCAGGAAATCACCGGTCCCCACTGAACTGATCAGTATGTCAACAGAGGAAAGATACTCCTGGATCTCATGAAGCATCACCGGAGTACCGCGGAACCTCTCGGCCAGCTCCACAGCCTTGGAGAATGTGCGGTTTGCAACCAGTATATCCTTCACCCCCAGACTCACCATGTTCCTCAGCGTCTTCTCCCCCATCTGACCCGCTCCCAGAATCATCACCCTGCGGCTCTTGAGATCGCTGAAAAGATTCTGGGCAAGCCTCACCGCCGCATAACTGACCGACACACTGTTCTGGCCGATTTTCGTTTTGCTTCTGACCTTCTTGGCCACACTGAAAACCTGCGACATGAGATGCTCGAATACATAATCGACAGAACCGCTTCTCACCGAACGGGCATAAGCCTCCTTCACCTGCCCCAGAATCTGAGGCTCCCCGAGCACCATGGAGTCAAGCCCGGAGGCCACCATGCACAGATGCCTCACCGCCTCCTCCCCGCTCTTCATGAAAAGCAGATTGCTGAGATCGCCGCTGAACTTGTGAAAATCACGGATAAAATCCCTGAGAACCGCAATCCGGGGTTCCCTCATAAGCGCATAAATCTCCACCCGGTTGCAGGTGGACACAATCATGCTCTCAGCCACCTCCTCCTTGGCCTGAAGAAGCAGAAGAGCACTGGATATGTCGCTGTCCTTAAACGACAGTTTCTCCCGGACCTCTATGGGAGCTGTCCGGAAAGTCAATCCCACAACACCGAATAGCATGTGGTGTCTCCCCCTTATTGAAACGCATTAGACCCTCTGGTTTATAGAAAGGCAATACACATACCAAACAGTCGCTCCACATCGGAGTTATTTCCCCGATGAGGAAAAAAATGGTATAGGGAAATATTTCACGGTTTTAACCGCCGAATGCAATGCCGAACGCTTCACCCCCCCCAAAACCTTTTTCACCCTGTTCCTGGAAGGATTGATCTCCCAGGAAAGCAGCTCCGGCCACATACGGGCAATCAGATCTCTGTGAAAACGACAGCGCGGAGGACTGCGGTACGAACTCCTCACCCCCATCGAAACCTCCACCAGCTTGCGGCAGTTCAAAGGAGAAAAACTCTCGAAAGCAATATCGTACTCGCTGTAGGACTGTGCCGCCCAGCTTCCAGTGCGCTGCTCCCAGTAAAACAGGTCCAGCAGATGATCGCGTGTGTGCACCCTGGAACGAGCATCCTCAAGCCACCTCCCGAACAGCTCACCGGCAAGCGCACTGCCCCACATCCCCGCCAGACGGGAAAGAAGCTCGCCGTTGATTTTCAGAAGCGGTGGAACGAAATAGAAGTTGCGGGTCATCTCTCCGCCCACCCCGTTGGTGACCACATACTCCCTGCCCAGTTTCTGAAAATAACGGTACATGGTATACGCATTGATCACTTTGGATTTCCTGGATGTCACCACGCTGCGGTCCATCACAGATGAAAACTCCCTATCATCCCCAAGCTGCATCTCCGGAACCAGATTGTGCACCAGACCGAAACTGTTGAGAATGGAAGCGGGTATGGTGATATCTTCGCCGTTCTGAGCAAGAAGCGGATGAGTATGAGTGAAATAGTGCAGCCGCTCGCGGATATCCCTGCAGGCGGCCAGAACGATTCTGGTATCCAGCCCGGCCGTTACCGCCAGGGAGGTATCAAACCGGTTCACCGCACATTCCATAAGCCCCTTGAGCACACTGCATACATATTCGATGCTGGTGTCCACACTGTAACTGCGGATAGGTCCGCGGGGCCAGTAACGGACTATTCTGAAAGTGTTCATATCCAGATAATGATTGGGCTGAAGCCTGTATGCCCCATGATACATAGTAAGTCCGGCAGGATACCAGAATTCCTGAGTGGAAGTGAAAAGCGGAAGGGAAAAAAACTCACGCCGAAGCTCAGGGTCGACCTCAAGAGCGCAGTTCTCCACCAAAAGCGACAACTCCCCGGCACACCAGAGCCTCTTTCGCTTATCCACATGGTAGAACACCTGTCTGAACCCTGCAGCATCATTGAGTATGCGCCAGGAATTTCCGTACCGGCTAATCAGGACATATCTTCCCCCCATACCATCAAGCTCATCGTAAAGTCTCTCCGGCCTTCTGCTATCCCCAAGAACCGACTCCAGTATCTGCCCATCGTCCCTCTCCGGATGAAGAGGATCGAAAATGAAACCCAGAAGCACCAGCACACTGTCGCCCTCATTCACCCGGGTCACATTCAAATCCGGATGAACCGTGAGCATAACTCCTTCCCCCAAACACAAACGGTTCCAATCCTGCAACCCCGAAGCGTATTCGGGTCCCAAAAGGTATTGACGCCTGTGCAGAAACTTTCCCTCATCCATTCCCTACCTCCTTGGCCCCGTTCCATTCACCCCTCACAGAAACGGGATATTGATCTGAAGCGAGCAGATAGATGTTTCTGCAAAAGAGGCTCCAAAGATGTGGAAAAACATCCGTAAACAGATCAGATAAAAACCGTTTCTGGTTCGGCTGACAAAATCTTCAAAAAACTGAACTGCACAAAGATACGAAAATCAGATAAAGTAGCCATAAGAAAAAAGCGGATGCCCTCCCGAAGAGGTGCACCCGCTTGAGAATCTGAAACTGTAGCCGGATTCTATCTCATGAAAGTCAGCATATCCGCTGCTTTTCTGCCACCCACGGACATCACCACCTTGTAAAGACCGTTTGCCACCAGCCTGCTGTCCTGACCGGTGCCATCCCACATCAGATGATAACTGCCGCCAACTCTGTGCTCCTTTCTCAGAGTGCGAACCAGCCTTCCCTGAGTGCTGTAGATGTCGAACCTCACCACACTGCTCTTTCTCAAACTCTCAGAAGGCAGACTGTAGCTGAGTTTCACTCCCTGTCCGGCTTTGCTCATTGCTCCCTTAAGCATCAGATTCCCGCCCTTCGCAGCATCTCCGTTCTGCGGACCAACGGCCGTAACCGGAGAAGAAGACTTAGTGAGAGGATGAGGGTATGTGTAAGGGGTGTAATCCTCGTTTTCGTACAGAAAGTAATCCCGGTTCAGTTTAACTGTGGAAGGGTGACGGTTGTAGACCTCCAACGGATCACCATTGTAACTGTTGTTCCAGATATGAAGCTGGCGAATCTGATCCACGCAAGGGTAGTTGCTGCATGCACCATCCCGACCTTCATACAGAAGATGAATAGGGGATACCAGGCTTCCCTCCATCACATTGTTGAACACCACTCCATCACCACCCCGTAAATTCATCCCCGCCCAGCGATGACCTATCTGGAAATGATTCTCATACACTTCGTAACTTCTGCTTCCCCGTGGCCAGTAAAACTTGTTCCCGTGCGCATCCACCATACTTCCGTTTATGTGACCGTCCTTCACCTGATTATAACGGAACACATACCGGGAACCGTTATTGGAAGCGATATGATGAACTCTGGTTGGATCGTCCATATGAATCTGTTCAAAATAGTTGTCCTCCACGTACACCGCCTCCTTCGATCCCAGGGTCAGAGGCCGGTCCCAGGCATCATCCCCGTCTCCGAATACCACCACGGCAGTGGGTTCATTATCGATAAAGGAATTATGATCAATCACCCCACGTGTATTACCGTGTATCTCTATAGCCCTGTCGTTGAGACGTCTGAACGTATTGTCGTAGATACGGAAATCCTTACAGTCGTTTGTAAGCCTGATACCTCTGGACAAAGAAGGGGAAATACCCTCAATAGTGAAACCCGTAATCACGAATTGCTCCCCGTTGGAACAATTCACATTGAACATCCAGGCACTGCTTGAATAGGTTCTGCGCAGAGTCGTCTTGTCACGTCCCGCACCCATGATGGTAATCCCGCCGGGAACCGAAACACCGTTGTTGAAAACAAAATCACCGGAGGGAATTCTCACCGTATCCCCTATTTCAGCTTTGTTTATGGCAGACTGGACATCACTGCGGGAACCGCTGCGCGCATCCACAATTTCTGCCTGTGAGGAAAAAACCATAATCAGCAGAAGTAGCATAATCCATTTGAAACGCATACTTAATTAATACTCCTTTAAAAAGAACGACCACAACGGTATCTTATGTCAATAAAAATGGGCATACACCATCTAAAGGCAGCCACTTTTGGCAACATGTAGTTGAAAATCAACTATCAGTTTGGAATTATCTGTTCGAAGCCATAACCTACAGACTTGCGAAAGCACTGGCAGCGGAAGAAAAACTGCTTGGAGAGAAACCCCAGAACACTTCGTCTGCCGGTTTCTCTGCTTTTACCAAAGCTGTAGTGAACCTACTGAATCAAAACAATCAATCACTCTGAAAAAAAACTTCTTTTCGACCTACATATCTCCCTCCTTTTCCTTACATTCCCTGAGAGGATGCGGATAAACATACGGTTCATATCCTGGGCGCTTCGACTTCCAGTAATCTCTGTTCTCCCTCAAGATATCTTCATGTCTGACAAACAGTTGGACGTCCTGACCGTTATACGTGTTATTCCAAATATACAACTCTCGTATCTGATCTTCGCAAGGGTAGTTGCAGTTTCCATTACCATTTTTTCCCTCGTGCATCAGATGTATGGGAGAAACGAAACTTCCCTTAAACCGATTGTTAAATATAACACCGTCTCCGCCCCTGATATTTATTCCGGCCCACCTGTGAACCGCAGTCACTGTGTTGCCGTAGATCTCATAACTCCTGCTGCCTCTCTCCCAGCCGAATTTATTTCCGTGAGCATCAATTGAATGGGAAGCCATTTTGCCGTCCTGAATGGTGTTGAATCTGAATACATACTTTGATCCGTTGTTCGAGGCGATGTGATGAACTCTGTGCTTGTCGGGAACATTTTCCTGGGAGAAGAAGTTGTCCTCGACAAATATCGCCTCCCTGGTTCCAAGTGACAGTCCCGCTTTCCATTCCTCATGACCCCTTCCGTAAACAACGACGGCGGTCGGAAAATTATCCATGAAGATGTTCTGATCAATCACTCCCCGACCGCCGTCTCTTATTTCAATAGCCCTGCGGGTCAGACACTCGAATCTGCAGTTGTCGATTCTGAAATCAAGTGCACCGTGTTCTATGAAAATCCCGGAGGTGGTTTTTGAATGGCTTCCCTCAAAAGAAATAGCGGAAATACGGAAAGGGAACCTGTGAGAACCATCAATGCGGAAAAACCAGAATTCCCCCTCTGAAGTGTCTGATCTGCGGAAAATTGTTTCATCCTTTCCCGCCCCCATGACCGTGATTCCTTTGGGCATGCTGATAGCGGCAGAAAACTCATAAACCCCCGGAGGAATTCTGACAGTATCGAGATTGCGGCATTTGTTTACGGCCAGCTGGATATCCCTGCAGCTATTACCCGATACTTCCAAGAAAGCTGCTTTGGCGTATATAACTGCAAAAATGACAATAATCGTGATTTTTCTCATATACCCCCTCCTGTCAAATTTTCTTTTCCTTTCCCGATTTGTTTTTAACCGGTTTAAACAGCACAAATAAATTCCAGTTTTCTTTCAGTGGACGGAAACTTCCATGCAGAACAACAACCGAAAACAGATACAGCAATGCAAAAGAGACAGAACAAATCGCCAGCCGTAAAAAGATCTGAATATATCCCAGCTGGGAGGCCAAATACCAAGTTGTCCCTCCTGCCACAGCCGCTGCAACGTAATAACTCCACACTCCCGCCACCAGCTCCTTCACAGTAAGTTTCACCGGCCGTCCGGCATACCATAAAGCCGGTCCGGTCAGCAGATAAAGGCTGACAGTATATCCAGCCGCCACTCCTCTGGTTCCGAAAGGCAGCCCTGCGACAAAAAACAACACCATCACAGCTGAACCAACAACTCCCCACCAGAACCACCTGTCAGCTCTTCCCAGAGAGATATGAAGCCAGCCCTGAGTGGCATACATAATCTGCATCCCAGCTCCCAGCCCCAGAATGGAGAATATCTCCGCAGCCCTGTCCCACTGCGGACCAAGCAGAATCAGAATTATCTCATCTCCCAAAGCTGCCAAAAAGGTACTCATGGGCATGCCCACAAACGCAAGAAGAGAAATCGCCCGGACAAAATAGGCCCGATATCTTTCAGGTTCGCTTCTGAGTTTGGTGAGAGTTGTGACTGCCACACTCTGCAGAGGAATGGAAAACTGATTCACCGGCAGAACGAAAAGATGATATGCCTTATGGTAAAACCCCAAAGCCACCGGCCCACTGGCCCAGCCGATAAGGGCCTTGTCGAGATTGCGGGCGAAATAGTTCACCAGATAAAATCCCATGGTATTGGCACCGAAACGAATCAGTCCCATCACCCCTGCGTCTCTTACCGGAAGCCCCGGTCTCCAGGAGCAGAAAAACCACATTCCCCCGAAATTCAGCACTGACAAGGCAACCGGTCTGGCCACCAAAGCCCAGTATCCCATTCCCGCCAATGCCATTATCACCGCCACGGATATGCTCCCCAATGCAGCAACAATCTCCACGGTGGCTATCCTGGAAAACTGCATGTTGCGTTTGAGAATTGCCATATGCTGAGTGGTGAATCCGGCAAAAAGAAAAGAAAGTGCAGACACGATGATAATCGGCTGCAGCTTGGGTTCATTGTAGAATCGGGCAACCAGAGGTGAAATTGCCATGATCACCACCAGTATAGCCAGGGCAAAAAACACATTCACCCAGAAAAGCGTGCTGACCTGGCGGTGGTTTATACTCTGACTCTGGATCGTGGCCTCGGAAAGCCCCAGATCCTTGAACAGTACAAAGAAACCGGTAATGGTAAGCACCATGGCAAGCAGTCCGAAATCTTCGGGAGTAAGTATTCTGGCCAGAACAACTGTTCCCAGCATATGCACCAGAAAATTGACCGCGCGGGCGAAAACGACTATTCCGCCGCCTTTTACCGCGCGGGACTTGAGAGTGCCCTTGAGGTGTTCGGTCTTAAAATAGCTCTCTTTACTCCGCTCCCGGTCTGCATGATCCGTCCTGTGCTGCAGCGTC
This sequence comes from Chitinispirillaceae bacterium, assembly GCA_046546375.1. GTDB lineage: Bacteria > Fibrobacterota > Chitinivibrionia > Chitinivibrionales > Chitinispirillaceae > JAEZKC01. The sequence goes on from JBKGXV010000022.1 coordinate 17,474, forward strand.
TGGTCCATTTCAGCATCACCGAAGTTTTGAGGCAAGATGCACCAGTCCTTTGTACATGGTGGCCTGTCCCCAGTGAAGCATGGGTGTTTTGGCCTTCATACCAGGCAGCTGACGGAAATGGAAGTAACCTTTCCTGTCCTGCATGTTGTTTATGGTCCAGGTAGCCACCTTGACTGCCAGATCCAGTGCTTCCGGGTCCTCTTCAGAGAAATAAGCCAGTGTATCAACGGCCTGGCTTGCACACTGTATGTCCACCGGATACACCCGGTTGTGATAATACTTGGGCCTCCCGCTGTCCTCGAAAAAGCTGTTTTTGAAAAAATCGAACCCCTTGTTGAGATGATCTCTGTAATCCTTGTCCCCCGTGCAGTCATTATAACACTTCAGACTGTCCAGATTGTAGGCAGTATGAAAGTTATCAATCCAGTGAGTGTTTGCCCCCTCTCCATACCACCAGGAACCGTCACTTCGCTGCCGGGAACAGCTGTACTCCATAGCCGATTTGGCCACTTTCAGCATGGATCTGTCCCCAGTGATGCTCGCCGTGCGGGCAAGCATCGCCGCGCCCAGCATATTGGAATTGTGTATGGAACTCTGAGTGTAAGCCACATAACTGAGACAGTCCCCGCGGGAGGTTTTTTCCCTTGGAAGGTCCAGAATCCATCCGCAGATACTCTTGGCCGTCTCCAGAAAACGCCTCTCCCCTGTCTCTTCGTAAGTATCCAGAAACGCCTGCCCGATAAGACTCGACCACACGATTATGGGTTCAAACCTGGGGAGACGTCCGGCCCGGCTGGTGAAATCGAAATGGTTGCCCCAGCTGTGTTTTTCATATCCGGGAGCCTTGTTTCTGTCCAGCCAATCAAGACAGGAAAAAGCCTTTTCCATATAAAGCGGGTCGTTGTCCGTTTTGTATCTTCTTATGTATCCCCAGGCCATATACCCTCTTCCCTTGGTGGAATCCTTGCGGTTCACACCCAGAACAGGCCTGAGATTGATCGGGCACTGACGAACCAGCTGCTGAAGCAGCCTCTCGGCGAACACGTTACCCAAAGTAAGCGGTTTCACAAAAGAGGACAAACCGTCAAAGGGCTCATAGCCCCGGTAGTCCTGGCTCTCGACCCAACTCTCCACCCTGTCGGCACTGGTTTCAATTATTGCTCTTGTCGTATTCACAGGCCCCCTCCACTGATTTTGTTTCGTTTCCCATCTGTTGTGCACGTACGGCTTTTCTCAAGAACACCTTTTTCAGAATAGAACGGAGCCGCTCCATCTGTTCAGCTCTGTGAAAACGCATAAGATCTCTGGAAAGAGGCTGCTCCATCCGGGTCACGAATCCGTTCATATATCCTAAGAACAGAAAGAGCCCGCCTATCACATAAGGCCGGCGGGTCATCTGAAAACAGCACCTGAAAAGCTGCCACAAGGGATGACCTCCCAGATAATAATCCTTCACCCCGTGACGGAACCTGGACATGAGAAATCCTCCGTTTCCGGTTCCCATCTGACGGTGGTGACGGAAAAACCGCTGGGTGAAAGTGCGGGTCTGCCATCCCATCATTTTCGCAGTGGTCACCGCCGCCCAGTCAATCCCCCCCCCTTTTATCGGAGTATACCCCCCGATCTGCTCGAAACACTCCCTGCGGAAAAGCTGACAGGCTCCGGACACATGACTCTGATCCATGTATCCGTGGTCGTATACCAGTTTTTCCCCCTCTACAAAAGGTGTACCCGTTACTCCCAGCTGACTGTCGTCCCTGAATTTATCAAGCAGAAACTCGAAATAATCGGGGTCGAAGGAAACGTCCGCATCAACATTGCCGATGATATCGTATTCCAGATCACCAAGCCTGCTGTAGCCTGCATTGAAGGAATGCACTTTGGCTGCAAACTGCCTGTCGGTATGCTCGGGCACATTCACCAGCTCTATCCAGTTGTATCTGGATGAATACCTCCTCACTATTTCTCCTGTTCTGTCTGTAGACCCGTCGTTGACAATTACCCAGCGCCTGGGCAGAACGGTCTGGGCCACCATGGACTGAATAGTCTTCTCTATGAACTGCTCCTCATTGCGTGCCGGAGTAACCAGCACGTATTCGAGATCCTTCCACCTGGACTCCATCAAACTCCCCCTTCAAAAGCCGGTCTTTTCAGTAATGAATCAAGGTAAAGCGTCGGGCACGAAAGAAATCGGCCGCAAATCAAACCAGATGCAAGTAACATGCCTTGTTTCACCCACTTTCATCCTTTCCGCCACCACTCTGCTCTCCCTGCTGATTCCCTACAGCCCCCATCTCCCGTTCCGATTCAGGATCGTTCATCGCCATAATCAGAAAAGTGAACCACAGAAGAGAGGTGGGTTTTGCAAAACTGCTCTCCGAGATATTATACAGCACAATCATCAAAATCAGCACCAAACGGAACTTGCCGAATTCACTGCCGTTGGTAATCTCCCGGTAGCTGCTTCTTACTCCCGCCACAACCAGAAGAATCACCAGAAAAAGCCCGATCAGCCCGATATCCACAAACACGTCTATATACCCGTTATGAGCCTGAGACGGGTTCCAATTGAAAATGTCCCAGAGATTATGGGAAAAATCACCCAGCCAGAAACTCCCGTAGCCGGATCCCAGAAACGGATGCCCCATGCCGATTTTTATCACCTCCGCCCACAAATCGGTTCTCCCCGTCAGGGTCGCATCCCTTCCGGTGGAACTCACCACCAGCTCGAAGGTGGAAGTGTGCAGAAATAACTGTAGCACCACCTCCCATATGAATCCCACAATCAGCACCGAGCAGAATCCGATCACCAGAATTCTGGCATTTTTCAACCGGGCCAGGGCAAACAGCATCATCGACCCTATAAAGAACACCAGTATTGAAGTCTTGCTGCTTGCAGTACCGGAACCGGCCAGAAGCCACAAAGCACCAAGCACTACCGGAATATCGAACCAGGTCCATTTTTTCCTGAAAAAAACCCAGAGAAAAAACACCAGACTGACTGTGACCAACTGCCCCAGACTGTTTTTGTGAGTAGTCACCCCCACCCACATCTCCATATCTCCGGTATAATCATAGGCCACTCCTATTTCACGGAAATATTTGACGAGAAGCACTGATACGGGTACCAGAAGATAGGCGAATCTGCGGAACATCCAGTTGACCGCGGCGGGAACATTCGACTCGGTCACCACCACCAGCACCATAAGTATGTCCCCCAGAGTTCTGGCCCATCGCCTCAGAGACACATCGGGAAAATCCGACCACAAAAGACTTGTCAGCATATAAGTGTAAAGCAGAACCACCCAGATGTTGTGACGGATAAAGTACAGAACATCGAAACGTCTCCACAAAAGCACCACCACACCCAGAAATTCCAGCGTCAGAAAGAAATTGCGATCATACGGATTTCCGGTCATGAAGCTGTCCTCGGCACTGGCCAGCTCCGGATTCAACCAGTAAGCCAGACTCCTGGAGCCGCAGCGCAGCATCCACAGCAAAGGAAGCCACATGGCCGGAGATACCTTTTTGTTCTCTCCCAGCATCACTTTCTCCCCACCAGAGAATCGACAACGGAATGATACAGCTGCTTTTTGGCTTCCCAGTTGTTCTCCTTCATGAATTCAAGTGAATTGCGCACCAGCCTGGATCTGAGCTTGCCGTTTTTTCTGATTCTCAGAATACTGCCGACCAGGTCTTGCACATCCTCGGAGCGGAAAAACTGAACCTGACTGTTGTCGAAATAATGGGTATGCACCAATGTGTCGGATGCAACCACTGGCACTCCCATAGCCATAAACTCCAGTATTTTGGTGCTGAAAGCCTCGTTGCCGAAAGTACGGCTGAGCTTTGGCTCCACTCCCAGATCCGCCTGGGCAATCACCTCCGGCAGACGCTCTATGGGAACCACTCCGCTGAAAAGCACCCTGTCCTCCAGGCCCAGCTTCTTCACCATATTGATAAAAAAGGCCTCGTCAGTACCTTTGCCGTAAATGCGGAACTCCAGCTCAGGCAATTCTTCTCTCAATCTGTGCACCGCCCTGATCGCGGTCTCCAAGCCCTGATGAATACTCAATGTGCCGGGATACACCATCACAAAACGCCTGCGCGGAGAACGTTTCTGGCAGTACGGAACAAATATGTGCGGATCGGGGTAATTCATCACCACCGAACACTTTCTTTCCGGAACCGACCTCTCTACAAGCCGCTGATACCAGATATGATTGGCCACTATCACATGATCGGAAAACGCCATCGACATCCTTTCCATCAAGACAAGGAGCCTGAACAGAACCGAGTCGTGACCGACCCTGAATTTACTTGCAAAAAGCTCCGGAACGATATCGTGTATATCCAGCACCACTTTGGCCCCGGTAAGCTTTGGAACCACCGCGGCGAAGACCTCGAAATCGGGAACCGAATGCACATGAATCAGGTCGTAACGCTTCTTCATGTGCAGTTTGGCAAGAGTCAAAGCCGACCGTATTAGAAAAAGCAGAAGCTTTATCAGGTAGTCCACTTTCCTCTTCTCGTCAATACTGCGCTTCTGGATTTTGTAGACATTGACGCCGGAAACGCGGGTGAATGAGGAACTCCCCTGCTGACGGAGCACAATCACATCCACCTGATCCCCTCTTCGTCTGAGCGATTCCGCGTAACGTCTTACCCTGTTGTCACCTTCGTAGAATGTGTAAGCCACCATGCAAACTCTCATGCGTATCTCCTCGCTGTCAAATTCACCCCCCGCCCCCCGAATTCTGCAGCTCCCCCCATGGTTCTTCTGCAGAATTTCGCCACATCCCGGGGCAGAGCATGCCAGTATTCACCATCGTAATTGTCTGCCACATACGTAAGAAACTGCTCGTATATCTCGGCTCTGTACTGCTCGATCCCGCAAAGCTCGCCTCTGAAACTCATATAGTCGGGATGAGTATTTATCAGAGCCATCCCCCCCCGCTGCGCAATCCAGTCAAGCTTTCTTTTCCAGATCCGGGGATCCCTCTCCTTCATAAGCACAAAGAGAGTGAAATCCTGAGGCAGCGTATAGGGCATCTCCACATAGGGCTTGTTCTCCCCCCCCCTCTGGACCAGAAAAGGAAAAATGGTGCCGACCGAATCAGGCTGAGGCTCGAAGGGGTCAGTGTCGAAAGTGGAAAGGTCGTACTTCACCTCAAGCTCCCGGATCCACTCCAGATTGTGATGCATCGCCCCGGCTCTGAACCCGCAGGCATTCCACTCCCTCAGGTAGCGGTTTATAAGCGGAGCCCTCTGGGAGAACGTTCGGTAATTGCTGAAAAGCTTTCCATCGTGATTGAAATCATGCACCCCCACTTCAAAACCATGCCGTACCAGAAAATGACGCAGATCAGCAGAGACCCGATACCTCTCCGGAACCAGATTGAATGAGGAACGGAACCCCATACTCTGCTCCATATGAGCCACCTGATAACTCTTGTCCTGCCCCACATCGTGTTCGACATCATGAGTAAGCACCAGCGCAAACCTCCTGTTGCCCGGCCACCCTCCCCAGTTGGGCGGTGAGGTTGCGGACCGGCGGTCAATAGGCCATACTTCGGTAACCCCGCTGAGTTTACGCCTGATCAGCTCCGAACGGAACATGATCTGATACCGGCGCGGAATCAGCGGTTTCAGATGATAATAGAATTTTCTCATCAACATCTCCAGCAGCTCCGTATTTGGGTTTTGCGGAAAAATAACCAGCATGACCGCCGGAGCCAATCCGGAGGCCCGCCCTGTTCATAATTTATTTCTGCTGAAAGCAGTTTCCCTCTCCCTGCCGGCAGAAGAAAGATATTCGCCCAGAACCATGGACACATACTCCTGCTGCTGTGCGGAAAGTCCGGGAAACATGGGAAGCGAAAGAAGGCTTCCGCCGAGCCGCTCGCTTACCGGAAAAGAGCCTTCCTTGTATCCGTGAATGGCATAGGCCTTCTGAAGGTGAAGCGGCACCGGATAATGAAGCCCCGTTGCTATCCCTCTGTCACTGAAAAACTGCTTTGCCTCATCGCGGTTCTCGAGGTGAACCACATAAAGGTGATACACCGATCTGGCCCATATAGGCTCATAGGGTAATCCCACCCCGTCCAGTTCCCCCAGAAAATGAGCATAACGGGCCGCACACTCCCGACGCATCTCGTTCCAGCGCGGAAGATGACGCAGCTTTATCCCGAGCACTCCGGCCTGAAGAGAATCCAGACGACCGTTATAACCCTCAAGATCATGGACATATTTGCGCACCTGCCCGTGATCCCTGAGCATCCTCACCGTGGCATCGACTCTGTCATCGTTGGTGGTCACCGCTCCCGCCTCCCCGAACGCTCCCAGATTCTTGCCGGGATAAAAACTGAAGGCGGCCGCATGACCGATTGAACCGGCCCTGAGCCAGGTCTGGCTTTTCTGGGAGAAATACTCCGCACCGTGAGCCTGACAGGCATCCTCGATCACTACCAGCCTGTACTTTTGGGCAATATCCATTATGGAATCCATATCCGCTGTCTGACCGTAAAGATGAACCGGTATCACCGCCCTGACAGGCTTGTGAGTGATTTTGTTCAGAGTGGTTCCGCTTTCATCGATATAGCAGTGTGTCTCCAGATAATCCCTGAGCCTTTCCGGGGACATGCCGGCTGTGCGCTCGTCCACATCCACGAACACCGGAATTCCCCCCGCCTGACTTATCGCCTCGGATGTGGCGATAAACGTGTTGGGTACCGTGATCACCATGTCACCGGTAACGATACCGCAGCTTATGAGAGCAAAACGGAGCGCATCCGTACCGCTTCCCACTCCCACCGCATGCCTGCAGCCGCAGAAACGGGCAAACTCCTCCTCGAACTGCTGCACCAGAGGACCTCCGATGAACTGAGCACTCCTCACACTTCTTTTGAACATATCCATTATCTCCTCTTCAAGCTCCGTGTGCAGAGCCGAGAGATCCAGAAACGGTATCTTATTCATCGATCCTCCTTATGTATTTGGCCGGATTTCCGGCAACGATAGTACCCGCATCCACATTTTTCAAAACCATGCTTCCCGCACCCACTATGGCCCCCTCTCCGATCTCCACACCGCACATGATGGTGGCACCGGATCCGATGGAAGCCCCCCTTCTGACCCGGGTGGGAACCATTTTCCAGTCCGCTTCAGTCTGAAGCTTACCCTTGCCGTCGGTGGAACGGGGATAACGGTCGTTTATGAAGGTGACACCGTGACCGATGAAGCATTCCTCCTCGATATTCACCCCTTCACAGATGAATGTATGGCTCTGCACCTTGCAGTTTCGTCCGATCTGCGCGTTTTTCTGTATTTCCACGAAAGGTCCGATTCTGCTGTTGTCCCCGACGGTGCAGCCATAAAGGTTGATGAATCCCGCCAAGCGCACATCCCGACCCAGCTTAACATTCCGGGCCACCTGCACATGTTCCATACACTCCTCCTCACTCCTTTTCATCCTCGATGGCCGCAAACGATGATGACGGTGCGGATACCAGATTCTCTATATTGACCATTCTTCCCCCGTTTTTAATTGACTGATTGCAAGCCTCCAGCATCTGCACCACCTCAAGGCCCTGATAGGCACTGTTGAGAGGTGTCTGATCACGCTCTATACTGTCCACGAAATGCTGACACTCAAGCTTCAATGCCTCCGTCTGCTCCACTTTGGGCGCCCACATATCCCCCGAACGGTAGCTTACCAGCAGATCGTAGATTCCCTGACGACTCTTCACCTCAACTCCCTTGTCGTAGATCTTTATCTTGTCGTCAGCGATCACATCATTCCATACCAGCATCTTCTTCTCACCCCCGATAAGAGTAGTCCGCACCTTCACAGGAGACAGCCAGTTCACACTGAAGTGAGCGATTTTACTTGTTCCGAAATGGACCGTGACATAGGCGATATCCTCCATTTTGTTTATATGCGACCTGCCCCAGGCGCTCAGTGCCACCGGGCTTTCGTCGATAAGATACCGCATGATGGAGAAATCGTGAGGCGCAAGGTCCCACACCACATTCACATCATGCTGGAAAAGTCCCAGATTGACCCGAATGGAATCGTAGTAGTAGATATCCCCCAGCTCCCCTCTGCCCATGAGTTTTTTGATAAGCCTTACCGCACCGGTGAAAAGAAAGGTGTGATCCACCATCACCTTCAGGTTCTCTTTTTCCGATATCTCTATAAGATCAAGAGCCTGAGCGCCGGTGACAGTGAAGGGCTTCTCCACAAATACATGCTTGCCGCTCTGAAGCGCGGATTTGGCAAGCTCGTAGTGAGTTGACACGGGTGTCACGATTGCCACCGCATCTATATCCTGCGCCCCCAGAATGTCCCTGCTGTCGCTGCAGAGCTTTATATCCGGGTTGGAAGCGCCGATCTTTTTCAGCACCTCCCCGTTCTTGTCGCATACCGCCACAACTTTCGCTCCCTCCACCGCATTGAAATTGCGCACGATGTTGGGCCCCCAGTAACCATAGCCAATCACTCCTATACGCAGCATGTTCAGTACCTCCCTCCAGTTGTTGTCCAGTCAGCCATGTGCGTGTTCCGAATCAGATGAGAATTTTTCAATACGCCCCTCTTGCATGAACCAGTGCCACAGGTGTTTTCAGAATCAGTTTCATATCGAGCAGAAAATTCCTGGTACGGCCATATCTGAGATCCATGCGAACCATGGTATCGAATGTGGTCCTGCTCCTTCCCTCCACCTGCCAGATCCCGGTTATGCCCGGTTTGGTCTCAAGCAGTCTGCGCCTGTGCCATATATGGTAATCCTCAATTTCGTAGGGTATTGCCGGCCGGGGCCCCACAAGAGACATATCCCCCAAAAGAACATTTATAAACTGAGGCATCTCATCCAGACTCGTGCGGCGCAGAAAACGCCCCACTGCAGTCACCCTGGGATCATCGGTGATTTTGTAGACCCCCTCCTGCTGAGTCTCGGCCCCCTCCTGAATCAGTCTGCGCACATATTCCCTGTGAATGGAATCATCCCCGTCCACGCGCATGGAACGGAACTTATACAGGATGAACTTCTTGCCGTTAAGCCCTATGCGCTCCTGACGGAAAAACACCGGGCCTCTGGAGTCAAACCTGATAAGAACCGGCACTATCAGGAAAACGGGCAGAAACAGAATGAACGCGGCAAGACTGCCCGCTATATCCACCACCCGTTTGAAAAAAAGCGAGACCTGCATGGAAAGTGAACCGCTGTCTGCTTCCGGGTAGAATCTGGTGCTCTCTCCGGAATCATTCGGATATTTCTCCTGTTGCGGTCCGTCCTGATCTGAAGGAAAACAGTAACAGTCGAATTTAACCCGCTCCATACGCTGTTCACCCAGAATACCCTTCACATACCCCTTCACCTTGTCCAGCACCGTCTCTTTGCTGGAAGCGGCGGTTTCGGTGAAAATGATCCCTACAACCCTTCCCTGTTCATACCAGCCCCGTATGTCTATATCCCGTGTCACCCCGCTGAGCGTCTCCACCACCTTGTGAATGGCAATGCGGTCGGAGATGTGCTGCTTTGCACCCTGCAGGTGCTCCAGGGCCGCGGTCAGATCCAGAAGAAGCAGAAGAAAGGGCTTTCCTGACCGTTCGGTACGCTTGCGCTCCCGCATGATCATGGACCGGAAATCCTTCTGTCTGTAGAATCCGTACGCCTCCGCCATGAGCCGCTCCAGTATCTGGCTTTCCCTTCCAAGCGCCTCTCTGCCATCCCTGGTGAAAAATCCGGGGATTTTTCCGTTCTCCATAGTAGCCTCCCCTCTGCCGCCCCCGTTTGGAATACACAGGAGCAGATCTATCAGAAAATCCCCTTCCGATACGGAAAAAGGTTTTTCTTATTCTTTATCAAGAATCAGTCCCTACCTATTCCCAAGACGTGCAAAAGGAATACCACCACCCTAAAAAGCCTGCAAACAGGCGCTTCAGACACATTCCCCCTGCGTAAAACGCTTAACAGGAGAGCAGCCTGGAAGAGTCCGGAAAAAAATCCGCCGTCCCTTTCACACAACTCCTTTCGCCCAAAAAACGGAAGTCGTTTTCTGTAAATATGGGAAACACTTTTCCGTTCTCCGAACCTTTTGTATTTTATACTCTCATATGAACAATCTTCCCGATAATCAAAGCAGCCCCGGCCAGCATCCGTTCCATTTTCTGGACGGCACCATCAATCTTCTGTTTCTGGATGACCAACCCCTTGTTCTGGATCTTCTGGAAGCCATCTTCGAACCGGTAAAACTCTACTCTCTTCACAAAGCGCCCACTTCCAAAAAAGCCCTGGAACTGCTGTCTTCGGATACCAGAATACATGCATGCGTTATGGATCTGGGGGTAAAGGACTTGGATGATGATGAATTCACCATCCTCAAGCGTTTCGGCTCAGGCGTCTCCTTCATAGTGCTGACAGGTTCTCACTGCCCCTCAAAAGGTTTTGACGCCTACCGGCTGGGTGCAAAAGCGGTTGTGGAAAAATCAGGCCACCTGGAGGGGACAGCTCTTCTAAAAGCAGTAAACAAGCATGCCCTCGAAAATATTCTCAACCCCCATTTTCATGAACAGAGCGAGGACACCTCCTCCATATCCACCAAAATGCTGCTCCAGCACAGCCCCGAAACCGTCACCCGCTGGGCACAACAGCTGGGAATAACGGACCGGCAGCTGCGCAAAATATGGAAAAACAGCATCGGATTCAGCGCCAAAACCTCCCTTTTCACCTTCAATCTCTTCCAACAGGCATTCCTTTTCTATGAAAACATGCTGCAGCAGGAAACGGAAGTCCCCTCTTTCGATCTGCTCACAATCAGCACCGACCAGTACAGAAAAATCGAGGAATACTTTTTCCTGCACAGAAGCTCCATACTGAATCAACTCGCCTGAAACATCTTAAAAAGCGGTTTAACAAGTTGAATCATACCAGGCGGTTCTCTGCCATCGAACCGGTAAAAAACTGAATTTTCGGAACCACCTGTTCCGTATTTCCGCATCAGTCTTTTCTATTTTAACTAAAACACACATCAGCACCTTGCCAGCCGGAAAAAAAAGAATGGAAAAGACGGTAGACAGTTCTACAGCAAATCTTCCTCTGATCAGCAAATCACTGAAACATGCCTCCATCCCCAAGGACAAAACATGGGAACCCTCGGTAAGTACAGTATTCCTGAAATTCCTTTATGCAGGAACTCTTCTTACCCCACGCCCCGAACAGTTCCTTGATTTCTGGGACAGGCACCCCCTGTCCGTCGGGAAGAGAGTGTACTCAGGTCCACAACTGCTTGAATTCATCTGGAATACCACCTCTGCTGTTCCGTTCAGTTATGCGACAAAGATATTCGACAGTCTGGAAACCGAACTGGTATCCAGAAACAGCAGTATCACCGCACTGCTTAAACCTGTGCTTTCCCGCATCACTGCCGGGGGACTTATTCCTTCCAGCTTACTTCTTTACGCCTCCAAACACCTCATTGAGGGTTTCATCCGAAGCACCGATCGACACTCCTTTATTTTAAGATCACTTCAGGATGTCAGCAGGTATTTTGCTCCCGATACCCCTCATTACCTTTTCAGCACAAAGAACAGAAACGACCACACCGAAGCAATCATGATGTTTCTGCCGGACCGCCAGCTCCACCACCGCTATCCCGGTCTGGATCCCTTCCTCTGGATTGCCGAGATGACAAGAACAATACCTTCCTGCTTCGGGCTGAAACCATTCGATTCAGTGGGAATGCTGAGCGACTACCGAAGTGTCGGTGAAATACTGCTCAATAACGGGAAAACTCTAACAAAAGGCGACCGACTTTTTATCGACGGGCAGAACTATGGACGGGTAATTCCCTTCAGGAAATTCTGCAGCGAACATTCACTCAAACTTTCACAACCGGGACCAGACAATCTTAACGTAATCCAAATCGACAGGGATTATCACTGTCCCAAAAGGAAGCGCATTGTGCTTCACGCAGGCTGTGTTTACGGAGCCCCGGTCTGTTTTTATTCAATAAAATATACCAGGCATGATGATTCACCGGTGAATTCACTTGGCATACTTATTGAAAATATCAGCCGGGAAAAAGAGGTGTGGAGAACAGTCGAAAGAAAACACAGACAATTGCTGGAATCGGAAAAGAAATTGAATTTTGTTTACGACGCCGAAGAGCAGACACTTTCTTTAGGGCATAAGCATCTGCTGAGAGGTGTTCCCGCCCGGATTCTTTTCACTATGCTCCTGGAGTTCGCGGAGGACAGACGGACACTGTTCACCTACGGAGAGTTTCAGAAGGACCCCAGCATCGTGCCGGAACCCACCACTCCCAATCTGGCCATACGGTTCAACAGAATCGCATCCACCCTGAAAAGGAAAGTACCGCAGTTAAACCTGGTAAAGGATGGCAGAGGCCGGCTGAGACTGCGTACCAGCAGTTCGGTTTCGATCATCCAGAGATAAGCCAGAAAAACAAAAACCCTTATCACTGAAACAAGGGGCAGGAGAAAAGAGCAGAGCGGATTATTTGATTTCAGCCGTGAAAACGATGCTAAGACCTCCGTTTGGAAATGAACGTCCCGGAGGTGCAGAAATCCGTTGCACCTCCGGGACGTTGCTCAAATCACCCCAGAACCCTTACAGTTCCGTATACACCATCATACCCCCCTTCAAGAGTCACCTGCCTCTTTCTGAGACGCTCGACCCCTTCAGCAACCGAACCATCCTCCCTGCCAAGGATATCCAGAGGTATGTCGAGAAGAATGGCGAACTCGCTGCCCAGGGTCCCGAGCAGCTTTTCATAACGTCTGGAAACCGTTTTGGTGGAAACACCCCTGCCCGTGACTTCCGAAATCACCTTTTTAAGAGAGGTAAGCGAGTGAAATGGTTTCCTTGTCTGATCAAGTAGCAAATCTTCTGTATCAGACAATTGGCACACCCGGTTCAACACGCCTACAGTCACTCTCTTGTTGCACACCGGACAGACGCCTCCGTTTACCCGGGTAACCCGAGGATCCCAGCATACGCCGCATGCCCGGTGCCCGTCCAGGTGATATTTCCCCTCTTCGGGAAAATACTCTATAGTCCCCCAAAGTCCCTTCTGACTTTTCAGAGCGTTCACCATGGCATCATAGGACAGCTCCGTTTCAAACACAGTTGCTTCACGACCCAGATTCTCGGGTGAATGGGCATCGGAACTTGAAATCAGAGTATAACGATCCAGAAAAGAACACTTCCAGTTCATCGCCGGATCAGATGAAAGTCCGGTTTCTGCAGCAAAAACATGTTCTGAAAGATCACGGTAGCACTGCTCAATCGTGTCGAAACCCGATTTTGAACCTAGAACGGAAAACCAGGGAGTCCAGATATGAGCGGGAAAGAGAAATGCTCCGTTTCCAGCCTCAAGCACTATTTCGAGCAGGTCACGGGAATCCAGACCAAGAATCGGCCGCCCGTCGGATCTGATGTTTCCCAGTGAATCAAGAGCCTTCTGAATTTTTTCCATGGTAGCGAAATCAGGTGCCGCAATCACATTGTGCACCTTTCTCACCGCTCCCTGAGCTTTGTAGATGCAACTGATTTCAGCCGTGAGCATGAAATGAATATCCCCGCTCCATTCCCCGGCTTCAGGAAGAGAATAGTCCTTTTTGAGCCGGTAGAGACCCTTTCCGGTATCCGTGAGCATCTCTTTGAGTTCCGCCACCCATCCGGGATGAACCGCATCTCCCGTACCCACCACAGTGATTCCTTTCTTCCTGGCCCACAAATCAAGAAAAGGCGGAGTGAGCTGAGAGCTGGTTGCCATGGAAAAACGGGAATGTATGTGAAGATCCGCAATATATCTCATTGTCTGTTCCTGTCTGTCTTTTACCTGGAATCAGTAACTGTTCTGATGTGTATTCCGCTGTAGTACGCTTTGAGTATCCGGGCGAAATTCTGCCCGGCCCGTGCTCTGCCTATGGCCCCGACCTGACACATTCCCACCCCGTGTCCGTAGCCTCTGCCGGAAACATCAACCCTGTTGCCAGATATCCTGATTCTGAAACGTGATGAAAAGAGTATCGGATTACTTTTCGTATTCCTCCTCATGAGAAATCTTATCCTGTCGCCGCCGCTCAAATACGACCCTCCAGAGGAAAGAATTGTACACGACTTGATTCTGCCGCATGAGAACCGATCACTGACCTTTATTTTTCTGACAGTACCTCTGTAGGGTTTTGACAGCCTTCCCTCATTGGAAAACCGCCTCATGATGGATGAAAGCTGACTTCTGCTCCAATTTTCCTTCCAGGTAAACAGTTTCGACCAACTGCAGTAGGCCTTTCCGGTCGAATCCACATCCCTGACCGAGCGCAGATAGGGACACGGCTCCATCCCCCCCCACACATCCTTCACATCGGCAGTGCGTCCCCCGCAGGTGGAGTGATAAAACGCATTGATAACACTGTCATCGTACACCATTATCAGATCCTTTGTAGCCAAAACCGCCATATCGGCCTCAAGGTGCTCCACATTGGCACCTCCATACACCTGATCAGCAACAGTAGGCAGCATGTCAAATGTATTCAATACATTTTCAGCCATTCTTTTGTATGTATAAGTGCGGGCAGCAACAGCCTGAGCCTTGAGCGCCTCGATTTCAGATTTTTTCAGGCGACCGATCTCAAGAGGCACAACACCCCTGAGATAATCCTCGACAGGAAGGACATTCAGTATCGATATGGTATGATTTTTTTCCGCGGTGACCACAAGAGTGCCCCGATAGCTCTTCTCTCCGAGTTCAAGCAGATGAGCATCGCCGTGTACCACAAGCGTACAGGGCAAAGAGAGTTTTCTGCGGACATTGTTCACGGTTGCTTTCACTGCGGTTTTACCCCGCAGAGCCTCCAGGAGCATTCTTCCCCTGAAGGGGATGTTTTTCCCTCCGGACCGGACATCCGCCCTTGAGGTGGAGTACACCGCCGCCTCACTGAGATGGCTCTTCAGCATAATTCTTACCGGTCTTTTCTGAGCGGTATAGGGAGGGAAGCGTAAAGACGCGATGTCGGGAACGCATTTTTTGCTTTCAGGGGCAACGGCCTGTGAATCCTGATCGAAAAAAGCACGGGCGAAATCGAGTTCATTCGTTTTCACCCGGCGTTGAGCAGTTTTTCTGTCGGTTTTGACTGTATCGGAGGGAGCAGATTCCCTGGAAGGGTTGGGAACCAGAAACGGGGCAGAACACTGCACAAAAGCTGCGCAGAAACATATCAGTAATAAACTAACCGGTCTGCGCTTTGTTGCGGCTTTTGGATATCTTTTTAAGCTTGCCGTTAAGCAGGCTTCTCTGAAGAGGTGAAACATGATCAATGAAAAGTATTCCGTTGAGATGATCGATCTCATGCTGAAGAGCACGTGCAAGAAGCCCCTCTGCATTCTCGACCATATAGGTTTCGCCCTTTGCATTCTGGGCCCTGACACTTACCTTTGAAGGTCTGTTCACCATAAGGGAAATACCCGGAATGCTCAGGCAACCCTCATCGTAATCTTCCTTCTCTTCAGAAGAATATACTATTTCCGGATTGATCAGTACATACGGTTCGCTCTCACCCCCGCTGGTATCCACCACCGCCAGTCTGAGAGACTTGCCAACCTGGGGAGCGGCAAGCCCCACTCCATCCTCCTCGCGCATGGACTGAACCATCTGCTGAACAAAAAGATCCAGATCAGAATCGAATTTTTCAATGGGCTTTGCGGTTTTTCTCAGTACGGGATCACCGTATAAACGCAACTCTAACACTCTTACTTCTTCTCCTTACCCTTATCGGCCTGTTTTTCTGCACCCTCACCGGACAGTACGCTCGAGACGGCCGATTTGGTAACTTCCACCACTGTATTTTCTCCGATTTTTACTATATAGGTGGAATCTTTGACATTCTGGATCACTCCCATGAGGCCTCCGATGGTGAGAACCTTGTCTCCCTTTTTGAGAGCGGAGAGCATTTTCTGGCGTTCTTTCTGCTTTTTCTGCTCGGGGCGGATCATGAGAAAGTATATGATCACGAACATTGCGATCATGATGAAGATGAAGTTGCCGCCGAAAGGACTGGGCTGAGCAGGTTCGGGCTGATCCTGGGCCAGGAGGGGCATGGCATTTACCAGGATAAGAGAAAAGGCCGGCAGGAGTTTTGTGATCTGCATGGATACATCCTTTCTAAAGAGGCTTTGTAAGAATTTGTATGCGAGGCAATAAGTTTGTAAAATAAGTGCACCCGGGGCTGATGTCAATGCAAAGGGCGGGCCGGCAGGAGTTTCCCGGAGGTGCGCCGCTGCGGGGCACCTCCGGGGCGACAGGTTTTCCGGCCCGTAAATTGCTGCGAATAACTGCCGTCACCTCCCTTCTTGAAACCCTGAAAAAGGATCGGCCCCATGAGCACTCAGCCCAGAATCATCATACCCCATGCCTACTACCAGATCCGCTCTGAGATCATCCCCGAACTGGTGCTTTTCCCCAGTTTGAAAGAAAAAAGGTACTTTTTCTCCAGACTGGATGCGCTGGCAAAAGCGGCACACTTCAAAATTATAAGCAAAACCGTACACCCGGACCATTACCACCTGGTGGTCAAAACAAGCGAAGCCACCGTCTCCTGGTTCATGCGAACCTTCAACTCCTCCATAGCCAAACACCTCAACAAACACTACAGGCGAAAAGGAAAAGTCTTCTCAAGAAGATTCTCCTCGGCCATACTGGAAAAAAGCCACGGGCTTGAAGAGGTGGCCTGTCATGTACATCAGAACTGCATGCGTGCCAAAGCCTATTCCCCGCCGGATCCGGAAAGATGGAAACTCGATTATTCAGAACACCTTGTCCGCAAAAAATACAGCGCCGACTATCCGCAGATCATAGAACAGGTCCGGTACGCAAACGAATGCGGTCATCAGTATCCTCATCCCAGTGTATGCGTGATAGGAACTTACGCATTCGTGCAGAAGGTTCTGGAATCACACGGACTCAGACTGACCAGGATGAAGCTGAACCTGATGCGAAATCCCTCTGCGGACCTTGAAGCGCTGGAGGAGAAATTGAAAACCCTGGCTCCTTTCAGAGAAGGAAAAGTGTCCCGCAGCCTTTTTGTCCTGATGGGAGTTTTGAAACTGGAGTATTCCTGTGCAGACCTGGCGCGATACATGGGGGTGTCCCGGTCGACTGTCTCCCGAATGGTATCAAGAAAAACAGGGTCCCCCCGCAGGATAGCGGAGCTGCGGAAAACCAGGTGGAACCTTGAAGGGGTGGTCAAAGCTGTGGCAGAGACCTGAGCGGATTACTCTTCATTCACAATCCGATATTCCGCTCCGGTTTATACTTATTCCGGTCATACCCGCTTGGTACACTTTATCGGACGATTATTCACCTGTTGAGTTCACAGGTTTCATCCCGGTCCAATTGGAATACTAAACGGTGATCTTTATTCTGGAGGTTTGCCGGAAAACACCTCCGGCGGGAAATCCCGGAGGTGCACCTGGTTTAGGCAACTCCGGGATTCCCGCCGGCACACCCCTTGCACCTCCCCTCTCTTCGATGACCCTCAAACCCGAAAACAGAAAGGCTTTCCATGGCTGACTCAAATTCCCGGGAAAACGAAGCCCGGAAAGATCTCGCCAAATCCTACAACGCCTTCAAGGACTTCGAAGGGAAAAAGTACACCGGCATGAAAATCGGAAGAGCCCACAAATGGCATTACGACCGGGGCGAGTGGAAAGAAAAGAAAATCACCCCCGATTTCTGGGAGTTCAACTACCCAGTCACCAAACGGAGAGCGGGAAAAGCACCGGAGGGATCAGGCGTTCCAGTGGGAACCGAATACCACTGGTACATACTGGCCCACCAGAACGTGCGCAAACTGGATGCAAACACCTACACCACCTCCATGTCGGGTCTCAAATACAAACTCGCCCACAAGCGTGCCGGCTCGCAGAAATGGAGCTATACCGAAAAGACCCAGCGAAAACGCCTTATAGAACTGCTCAAAGACATGCTGGCGCAGCTTGAAAATGAGGAATACCTGGAGAGTGCGGAATCCAAACCGGCCCGGAAAAATAGAGAAAAAGCAACAGAAGAAGAGAAACCGGCCGGTGAAACCGGTCCGGCAGAAAAGAAAGCTGCAAGGCAGAACAAGGGAAAATGATCAGTCCGGGACCGGGCTGTTTCATTCACCAAACAGACAGATCCCGGAGGTGCATGAAAAATGCGCACCTCCGGGAGGCGAGCGCCCCTCCCCTCACCTCCCGTGAAAATAAACCTTCTCCCGAACTACCTCCCGCTCGCCGCCAGCCCCCTCAACCTCCAACACCACAAGATACGTCCCCGTACCCACCAACCGACCGTAACGGTTGGTCCCCCTCCAGATGTATTCATACCTCTCACCGTCAGAAGAAAGCCCCACAGACCGCTCGGGAACCACCACATTGCCCAGATTGTCGTAAATGCAAAGCTTCGGATCGAGATTGGCAAATGCCATGGGAAAATGCGGCTCCACAGTGACCCTGACACTCACAGAACCTCCCCGCCTGAAAGGATTGGGGCCGAGAGTGACACTCACCGACACCTCGGGATACTCCACCTCCAGCGGTACCGCTCTGTTCAGGGGATGATCCTGCACATTCATGAAATGATCGGAAATCTCCCCCGGAATGATCCTGACAGAATCCCCCTTTGCAGGAACCGCTTGCCCTGTTTCACCACCGATCCGCGTGACCAGAAAGTATACCTTGTTGTATTCACGCCACAGCACATCCAGGGTGAACGTGTAGGTTTCAGTCCCGTTTGACACAACAAAAGGAGATACCTCCTCCTTTCCCCCGGTCAGTCTCGCATATTCGTTGAACTCCACAACCAGAGTATCCTGTTTCTCTCCGGAAGCATCACTTTCCAGGGCCGGACGGTAGAGCGCACTGAGCAGATAGGGGGCAATACCGTCATGGATGTCCAGATTATCCTCTGCAAGGTAGCCGTGCCCGCAGGTGAAGTCAGAGTCCGGAAACTGCGGTACCGCGATACTGACAGTCCCCTCCTCGTCAGGTTCCGTTCCACTGCCCCCGAAAACAAGAAACAGTGAATCCTCCACCAGTGACAAACTGTCTATCCGCACATCCGCACTGAACGAAAGAAGGGAAAGATGCTTTTTGATGATTTCAAGATCAGGCTCGATCTGACGTTTGTCCGACAGCAGAAGCCTTACCCCGTTTGCCAGTCCGTCGCCGGTGTTGTCATAATAGTAAGCGGCGAGCACGGGCACGGTTACAAGCGGTTCGTACTCCTGGACTGCAACTTCGGAGGGTCTGCAGCCCGGGGCATAGGCGATCGCCTTGAGAGTGGTGGCGGTATGAAACCGGAGCGGCTCTCCCGTGTAGAGTCGGGTGGCAATCGAGGATGAATCGGGGGTGAGATTGTTGGTGGTGAAATAGATGGATGCACCCGGTTCCGAAGCTGTCAAAACGACTTCGATCTCTCCGGTGAAAATACCTCCCTGAGGCTCGACCGCGAGTGTCAGATCCTTTAGGGTGTCCTCGGGGATGACCGGAATCGTGTCTTCGCCGAATCTTGACTGTGCCTGGGCTCCCACTTCATCCAGAGGGTATCCCCTCAGATCCGTATATGCAGTATTGATTATGTAGGAATTTCTGCTGGTATCGACTATACCCTTCCACTCTATATAAAGAGAATCATCCGCCTCCAGATAGGTATCCCCCGATACAACAGGCCAGGTGATCACTCCGTTTTCCGTCTGTGCATTGATTTCGGTTCCCGCAAGGCTTCCCGTAACGATGGAACCTTCAGAGGAAAGAAAACGTATCCCCCAGGGAACGGTGTCCCTTACAGCAACATCGTAGGCCACATCGAAATGACTGCTCCAGCCGGTTATTGCCGCCCCCAAATCATTTCCGGTTCTTACCCCTGCGTACCCGTAGCGTACCGGAATACCAGTCTGTTCAACAGCGGGAAATGCCGAGGATGTATCCTCCGCCCATAAACGGACCGTATCCTCCCGGAATTCAATCTTGTAGTCAAACGGATCAGGGAATGAGGGATAGACCACCTGATGAACGGGGCCGATCTGCTCCCCGTTTGACAAGAAAGAGACCTGCAGATCCGCGTACTCTTTTCTGATACACACCTCGACCTGTTCGCTTTCACTCTGGCGTGCCACTATGAAAAAATCGGCATATTCGGCCGGCTCGAAATGTCCGCGAAGAATACCGTTCATGCCGAACGATCCTGTATGACGGCTTTGAACATCCCGGGTACTAAAGGAGATTCTCCCGGTTTCGTCAACAGAAACTCCGTCTCCCGTAACGGGCTGCCATTCAGAAGCCGGCGCGGAACTGACAGGGTTGCCGTGAGTCTGCTTGTAGGCTATGCTGTAGGTGACGGTGTCTCCTGCCAGATACCCTCTCCTGTCGGCCTCCTTGTGCATGGATGTAGGTTCCGGCGGCAGAGGCGGAAGTTCATCGTGTGTGACAACCAGAACAGCTCTGCTTGAGACGGACGATTCCTTCACACTCGAAACCCAGGCTCTCGAATGATACTCCGCTGTATTGACAGATGGAGTATCCGCCCTGACTCTGTATGTAAGTGACCCCTTTTCCCCTACCTGAAGTTTGGGAATGCTCCAGGTTATGACATTGTCCTCTATAACCGGATCTATCCCGAAAGGCGCCTCTCCCACGAACTCCTCAAATGTCAGCCCCTCCGGAATCGTATCCCTGATAACGACATCCTCCACATCACGCCCGGGCATTGGACCGTTTCCAAATACACGTCTCCAGGTATAGCCGTCGTATTCCTCGATAAGGATGTTGTCCACCGTATAATCCGCCCGAGCACAGAATTTACGGTTCCAGGAGGTGACCGGCACTCCCGGATTATCCGGAGCGGGATCGGTGAAATCGGGTGTGATGGGAAAACCTCTGCCCTCGTCATCCTCGCTTACCGCCTGAGCATTGAATGACCAGTCATCGCCCCAGTTGCTTTCCACATACCCTGCACCGGTTATTCCCCACACCGTGCGCAAGGGTTCATACAAACCTCTGTGTACCCGGTGTTCCTGTCCGTACTGATTCTGAAGAAAACGGGTGATAGGCGCCATGGTCGACCAGTTGGTGTCGGGGCGGAGCGGATCTGTGGGATCGGAAAACTGCATCACAAGTCTCTGATTCCACTTGCCGCGTTCATCCTCTCCCAGAGGTATCGATTCGTGAAAAAGTTTGAGCCCCTCCTCCTCCAAACCCTCAAGCACCATGGGAGAGACAATCCAGCCGTTGCTCTCTTCGGCCTCACTGCTTATACCCGAACGCCCCTGATCATTGATAAAATAAGAAATGCGGTAGTTGCCGTAATCAATATAGGGTTCATGAGCATCACTGAACATTTTCACTATGAATCTGTGGGTTACATCTGTTTCCTCAGTGCCATTGTGCCAGTAGGAAAAATACACCCCCGGCCTTCCCCCGTTAAGCCACCCCGCTTCGGACGTGTTCTCGAAATCTATGGAGAATTCAGCCGTCATACCGGGATTTATGGTATCACGAAACACCGAATGATCGGCGACCAGCGATCTTCTGGCTATATCCACTCCGTTACGCTTCATCACAGGCGAGTAGTGGTTGGGATACTCATTTGAAACCCATCCGGATCCGTTGGAGCAGGAGATCTCCACCTGATTCTGGTAGCGTTTCTGATTTGCCATGGGGATTACGACCTTGAGCTGAACACTGCCCTCGGTTGGAGCAGCACCGGTTGCCGTTTTGAAACCGGGAACGGTCCCCACGTTCCATTCAACAGAATGCGAAGCGGGATCATAGACTCCGTCTCCAGTACTTGATATATACACGAAATCACTGTGAAGGCGATTGACCATTTTTGTATTCAAGGCATCAACAGATCCGTAGTTTCTGTAGTCGATTGTGTAGGTGATGGTGTCGTTTTCGAAGGCATAGGTTCTGTCCACATCCAGGTAAACCTTCATATTTGCCGAAGGCTTGATATCAAGAGGGGCATGATGGTTTCCCGTAAGAATGTTCATTCCCAGAAGTCTGAAGAAGCCGTGGAAATAGACCGGTTTGCTTGTTAAATACCTGTCACCGTTTTCCTCCACATCCCATTCAATAGCACACTGCCTGTAGAGTTCGGCCATAAGATCGAAATCCTGTGAAGTCACCCCGGCGGGAGAACCTGTTCCGGGAACCCAGTTCAGAAAGAAATCGCCCATCAATTCACCCTGGTGATCGTAATGATTCCGCAAAACACTGGGTCCCCAGTATCCCTCTTCGTCTTCAGGAGTGCAGCTGTTGTTCCAGGGTTCCTGTCTGTTGTCCCACAAGAATCGGGCATAGCGCTGCCCCATATCCCGTTGGTAGGTATTGGGGACATTGCGCAGTACCGAATGGTTTACCGGATCCCAGCTCATAGTACTGTTACCGTGCCATACATAGTTGAGAATTGTTCTCCAGGCGTAACGGAAATCCTCTCCTTCCATAAAATCGGAAAAAACGGGAGTGGTGTCATTCTCCAATTGAACCCATCCGGCGTAGGGAATAGTGGCTTCATCCTGTTCGTAAAGTTTTCCGACAAGCCAGTCCGAAGACGCCTCTCCCCTCTCGAACTGGCTGATGTTCCAGGCGTACTCCTGGGGGTTCTCTGCGGAAAGAAATTTTCTGAACTGATTGAAATAGGCAGGAGAGGTGTAATCCACATGCATATCCTGAGGTCCTGCAGCTTCCGCTGGCCTGAAAATCCCGATGGAGGAAAGATTTTCAGAATCTCTGGCCCAGTCGGTTGTCTCAGGCCAGCTGTCGCCGTTCTTCACATATCCGTCAAAACCTATCACACCGCTGACCAGATTGGTGTTGTTCTTGGCGTAAAGTACCGTATCGGTAAGCCCCTTGAGAAACTCCACAAGTTCATATTTGTAGGAAATGGGATTACCCCTGGAATCATCGATTCCCATGAATTCCCCCCACTGCTGATATGCAATGAAGAGAGCAAGGGCGATATCCACATCACCGTCGGTGGCGGAATTTCCGCCGGCAGCGTTCTGCCATCCGGGGAGGCGGCTGTAGTCGTATGCGGGTGAGGGCTGCCCGTCCATGTAACGGACCACTTTGTTCATGGCGTAATCATGAGTGAAAAGCCAGAGCCCGTCAAAAGTGGACTTGTCCGCCATCATGGCCGCTGCCAGAAGTGCGTAACCGGTTCCTTCGGAGCAGTCCGGATCGGATTCAAATTGAATATATTTTTTTCCTTCCAATTCATCGGTTTTATGGTATTCGGCCCTGTTCATCATGATCTGATAGGCATCCCTTATTGTCTGCTCCATCTCCGCATGCACCACACCCACCGGGTTTTTGGTGGCCAGGTTGTGCAGTGTGTCATCGGGATGCACGTAGGGCAGAAACTGGGGAAAGGGGCATGCGGGGTCGCCGGAATTTATATCCACCGGGACAGCCAGGGCGGCGGAGAATAAACCAACAATTGCGGCTATGACAATTGCTGATCGCTTCATAACGGTTTTCCTCTCGTTTAAGCGGATAAATGTGCAGTGAAATACTTATTCAATATAATGAATCAAAAATGATTATAAAAGTGAAATCATGTGTGGAACAAAAAAACCGTATTCAGGACGGATACAGTGGTGACAACTCGAGGTAATCGAGAGGAAACTGATGTGCATTGTCAGCCTGCACAGTAAAAGACCAAGGAGATGCTGCGGAACCCGCACACCCCAATCCATACTTAATGTCAAACCTGATCGGAGGCCGTTCTGAAAGGAATTTGTGTAGTGAATTTTTTTGCGAGTGTCCGCCGATAGTAATCCTCCTTGGAATGGCAGAATAGGAAGATGCAGAATTCTGTAGGACAGAAAAAGACGGTATTTACCAGTTTTTTTCGGGTAATGAATAAATACTAAAACCATCCGGGATGTCTAAAGATTGCGGGAGGAAGGGATGATCTTTACAACGATGATGGTTAAGCGTTTCAAACCGGGCGGGCGATCGGGAGCAACCGGTTGATTTCGGGGCGGATGGGCGTGGTCCGACCCCGAGGAACAGTTTTTTTTGCCTTTTCTCCTCAAAATTTCGTAATTTATGATTGCTCTCGCCTAAACACGGTTTCTCGAAGTCTCAAATATTCACTGACATCGGACTCATGCAATGAAAGAAAGATATCTAAACCCCTTTACCGATTTCGGATTCAAAAAA
>JBKGXV010000023.1:0-41382 GCA_046546375.1 Chitinispirillaceae bacterium
CTGAGCTTTTTTCACTTCCGGCTTGGACTCGATATTTTTATCCGGACTGTGTTTAAGAGAAAGTTCCAACATCATGAAATCATCTTTAAGAAGATACTTTGAGAGGAAACTCTTTTCTTTGGCAAAAAGCACTTTGGCATCTTTGGATCTGTTTTTTTCAAGCAGATCGTATATGTCGACACTGAGTTGAGCGGCACGGTCCTGGTTTTTCCTGAGCTGCAATTTGTTCTGCCGCGCTTTTGCCCGTTTAATACTGTCCTTCTGCGCAGCGTTCATACGTTTGGCCTGTTTTGCTTCCTCTATCGCCCGTATGCTGTCAGTTTTCTTTTGAGCTTTCTTTCTGGCAGCAATCCTCAATTCAGACAGAACCTCTGATTTGTTATCATCCTGGTCTGGCTGAAGATCTTTCACGAATTTATCATTGGATTCGGTATCCATTGGTTTGGATTCGAGAATTGCCTGATCTATGTAGGAGCTTCTGTCTTGTGAAAGGCCCATTTTCTGAAGTACATTCTGGAAATATTTTCCCGCAGCTTCAGATCCCTTTTCCTGGAGGATACGCATGTTTACTTTAACCAGTGAATCCTCTCTGTTGTTGAGAAACTGAAGATGCTTGTCGGTTCTGGATGAGAGGGAAACCCATTTTTTCTGAGGCATATTCTTTTTCAGGCGATCCAGTTTGCTTTTTGCCATGCTGAGATTGCTGCGACCTTTTTTGAGTTTGAACTCTTTTGCGGCCTTGTAACCTTTAGAAAGGCATTTTTCAATCTGCGGGACCTCATCGAGGGTGCTGCGGAGTTTATCGTATTTGGTTTTCAGTTTTTCGAGTCTTCTGGGGCTGATCACCAGGTAAAATTTGTTCTTTTCCACATAATTCAGTTCTTTTTGGGCCAGATTCACATCACCTTTCATGAGCGCTTTCTGAAGAGAATACATTGCTTCTCGGGAGATGTTTTTGTATCTTTGATTGTATGAATCTGCCAATTTGTTTGCCTGGTTGACGTCGACTTCGGACATCCTCATGAAAATGCCCCTTAAAGCCGCGAAATCAGGGCGTTTTTTACCTACTTCGGCATTGTATTCCAGAACCAACTTGTTTGAAGTGAGCTGGTTTTTTTCCGCTTCGATCTGACGCAGTTCCTCAAGCTCCAGGTGTATCTGGCCTTCCAGTTCGCGGATCTTCCACATTATGTAACTCTCGTTGGGGTCACCTTTGGCTTTGCGTTTAAGGCTGTTGAGAATCCTTTTGGCTTTTGTGATTCCTTCTTTATGTCTGTAGCCCACTCCCGCATAGGTGGCTGCCTCATTAACCGTGTATATTGCCCTGAGAATGGTGGAGTCTACATAATCCTTGGACAGTGCATGGCCGTTTTGGGCATAAGCAGAAAAGGAAATGGAGGTACTGCTTGAGGGTGACCAGTCGGTAACTGAGGGAATAGCCAAAATGATCAATAGTACTGCAAAACTGAAGCTTTTTCTTTTCTTCATCACTCTTCCGGGAAATCAGATGCCGTTACTTTTTCTGTGCTCCGGTTTCAGAGCTCTTTATGCCCATAAAATAAAGTAATGTATGGAAAAGAAAAAGCGGTGTTTTTCTTCCGGGCAGTTCGCTGCGAGTAATTATCGTGTACCTTTTTCTTCCATGGGTTTGTACTGAACCGGAAGAAATAAGCAATCAGAATATGTGTTCTGGGGAGAAACTCTCGACTCATGCTGAAGACTTCAGGTTTTGTCGGGTTTGTTTCGTGTCCCGCTGTCTGACTTCAGCTTGAAAGGATCTACTGTACTCATTTGGTATCATGAAAACTATCCGATATGGCTCAAATTGCCTGTATTTGCCCGTTATTGTACTCATTTGAAGTACACTTTTACCCTCCGGGCAGTTGCGGATGTGAAAAAAAGGATGTAACTTGTAGGTATGAACAGAATAGAACACTATGATAATTATCGCGAGTTTCTCAAGGATTACTTCGAGGAGAAGAAGAAAAACTGTCATTACTTCTCCAACCGCTACTTCTGCCGCAAATCGGGGGTGACCTCACCCTCTCTGTACCAGGAAGTGGTTGAGGGCAGGCGTAATCTCACTGAGAGAACCATTCCGGCCTTTATAAAGGGGCTGGGGCTCACCGACCGCGATGCAGCCTTTTTCACCTCGCTTGTGCACTACAATCAAAGCAAGACCTCTCAGGAAAGTGAGCTTTATTTAAATCAGCTGAGGCAGCTTCGTCAGAAGGTGAAAGCGGAGGTGGTGCCGGTTGATCAGCATGAGTATTATTCCAAATGGTACTATCCGGCAATCCGCGAGCTTGCCTGTCTTATCGATTGGGGTGATGACTACGAGAAATTAGCGCAAAGTCTCAGTCCATCCATAACTAAAAGAGAGGCAAGAGAGAGTGTGGAGCTGCTTCTGCGGCTTGGACTGCTGGTCAAGGATGACGGCAGATACGTTCAGAGCAGTCCTGCAATCACCACCGGCCCCGATGCGGGCTCTGCCTGCATCCGCAACGTGAACCGTCAGTTCTGTGAGCTGGGGATCAGGGCTCTGGAGGAGTTTGAGAAACCGGAACGATTCATTTCCAGCATGACTGTGGGAGCTTCAAAAGAGGCATACAGGCAGATTATTCAGGAGGTACGGGAGTTCAAAGACAGGGTACGCAGGATAGTTGATGAAGACAGGGATAGTGATACCGTTTACAATTTCAATATTCAGTTGTTTCCGCTGAGCAAGAGACGAAAGGATAGTAAATAATGAGGTTGTTGGTTGTGATAGTGACGCTGGGGGCGATACTGTTAAGTGGTTGCGGAGGTTCGAGTGATCATGACAATGCGAGAATCATGGGGGTTGTCGCCGATCATAGGGGAGATCCTGCGGAGGATGTGATAATCACACTTCTTCCTGACGATTATAATCCCCTGAGGGATTCCGCGTATGTGAAGGAGGAGAAAACAGTTACCACTTCTTTGGGATCGTTCAGTCTGGATATGATCCCTCACGGGATCTATACCCTTACAGCGGTAGATCACTTGAGGGGACTTGGATTCATCAGAAAAGGCGTGCTGATATCAGGTGAGAGAGTCTGCCTGGATACCCTGAAGGTGATGCAGAGGAGTGTTCTTAGCCTGGCCTATGATTCACTGGGGTTAAGAAAGGGGACTGCGGTTTATGTACCTGGCACACCTTTCTTTCACATTGTGGAAGATGATCCCTCAATGGAGCTGTTTCCCGGTACTGTTGTGCTCAAGAAATATGATATGGAACAGGATATGGAACTTGTACTGTTAGAGACTTCGGACAGCATGGAAGTAGCTCCGGCCAGCTCCTACTGGCTCGGGTACAGTATAGAGGCTCCCTATCATCTTGTAGCTTCAGATCAGATTTCAACAGAGCTTACCGGCAAGGTCGGGGCGCAATATCGGATTACGGCGGAATTCCCTGTGAAAAAAGTGAATAATTCCTCTATGTATAGATTTTCATGGGGTGATGGCCAAATAAGTGAATGGAGTGATGAATGTGTGAGTACACATGCCTGGAGTGAACCTGGTGTGTATACTGTTCAATACCAGCTTATGCTGTATGGAAACTGTCATGCGTGGTCTTCCCCTTTGACAGTTACTATTAAATAATTGGATTGAGGAAGATGATCCGGACATTTCCCTCACCCTGGATAAAACCTTAAATTGCTGGAGGAGGTTCTTATGAACAAGAAAAAACTGATTTCTGCCGTATTAACATTGGCTTTCGGAGCCGTTTCGGTAAGCTCCGCTGTTCTTACTGTGTCAAAGAACGGGGGGATGTTCAATACTGTTCAAGCGGCTGTAGATGCTGCCAGGGCTGGAGATGAGATTATTATCAATGATCTGGAAATCTACGAGGAGCAGGTTACATTTGAAAACAAAAGAGAGCTGACTCTCAGTTCGAAGAACCCTGCTTCGTTGGATAAACCGATCATCAGGTATTTCGATGATGAAAACGTCGGACCCACGACATGTGCGGAATCAGAAAATCCTGAAAAGATCGAGTACGACAGAAACGGCGCTGTCAGAGTAATCGGATCAGAGAATATTGTCATTGAAGGATTAAGTATTGATGGTGAGAAACCGAATCCCTTTGCATATCCCTCTGTGTGGGATTGTAAGGTCGAACATTTCACTGGTAATGCAGCTTTTCTTTTGAATTCCAGCAGTTCTGTTGTCGTCAGGAATTGTGAAATGCGCAATGCCTATTACGGTGTTTATGTTGTGGACGCCAATATGGCTCAAATAATAGAGAGCTCGAATTCTGGAATAGTGGACCCGTTAACAGTAGGTGGTCATCTTCTTGAACACAACCGCATATATGATAACTCCTGGGGTGTATACACGGAATCTGTTCGAGGGGTCGGTTCCACTTTCAGATTCAATTTAATCTATAGCAATTTCCATTCAGAAGAAGTTTTGTCTACTCTTTCTAATCTCCCCGGAAATGATCATCAACTCGGTGGAGCTTTCGTTTTAAAAGACAACTACATTGTGCCTCTGGCGATTCACAACAACACTTTTTGGAACAATTACCAGATTATCACCGGGCACTGGAAACCCGGAGGACAGCATTTGATATTCAATAATATTTATGGTAAGCCAAAATTTCATTGGAGTGACGGATATCAGCCTTCCGATGAATACAGAAACCCCTGGCAATCAATGGATGATTGTTTTCCTAACCGTTCCAAAAATTGTCTCTATGCGGCTCAGGCCCAGGCCCCTCAGACGCGCAGTCAGGTTTATGAAATCAGCTGTTTAGACAGGGATACAACCATAACCGGTGTGGATCAGGTAATTATTACAAATGAGATTTCTGACAAGTATGTAGTCACCGACGGTGCGACATTCGAATTTGAGCACCCCGAGGGAGGGACTTGCGGCTTCACTGTTCCATGGATCAAGAACCCGGGGGCTCTTATTTCAGATCCGCAATCGTTTCCCGAAGAAGCGCAGATGCGCTGGTTTGAGGTTGAATTTCTGTCAACAGATCCTTCAAGTCCCGATTTCCTGAAACCGGACAGGAATGATACGTTTGTGCAGGATTTCATTGAAAACGAAGGGTGGGCTGTTTCCGGAATCGTGAATGCCGAGAACGCTAATTCAGATATAGGTGCTGTTCAGTCCGGTGGTTATCCTTGTGGTTCCATGATGGTCCGTCCGAACAGTTATTTTGATTACGATCATCAGAATGACACTGCTGACTTGAGTTTTACGATCGAAAGCGATGAGGATATTTCCGATCTGGAAATCAAGTATCTCAATCTGGTCAGTGATGCACCGGTTCAGAGTAATGACGCATTCGGAAGCAATATCGATCCCGTTGCAGCTTCAGCAATTCACAGTCTGACCATTCCAAGCACACCTCTGCAGTTGGGGGATAATACTCTGCAACTGCAGCTGCCTTCTTCTCTGGGCGAATATGCTTTTATCGAAATGCTTGTAGGAGGGGTAAACGGTGATGGTAAACCGGTGATTTCAAACGTGTCCTTTATTCCTTTCCGTCAGTCCATATACAAGTTTACTGTGGATGTTTATGATAGTACCGGGACAGAAAAAGTCAGTTCTCTTATGGTAGGCAGCAAAGCTGTTTTGAAGGTGACATCAGAAGTCTGTTCCGAAGTTTTCGAAAATACGTTGAACGGGGTTCAGGTTTCATGCAGGAATTCTGGTGAATACTGGAGTATTGACAGCATCATCAGTCAGATTATCGATACCGTTCATTTTACAAAAGCCGGAACGGAGATTTTCACCCTAAGCGGTGCATATGACAGTCCGTCGATGGGTGAAATTTCCTTTCACGGAGTTTCTGAAAATGTAACAGTCACCACTGATCAGGTTTCCGATATCGAGTTTATTTCGCCTGTTTCAGACCGAGGCGGTGAGCTATCTCTTTTCCCTTCCGGTGTGACAATACCAATGTCCTGTCTTATTACTGATGAATTCGGAAATCCAAATGAGAATGGACCTGTGTCAGTGACTTTTGAAACCCTCGACTCAGATATAGCTGTAGTATCGGAAATCAGAGAAGATGATGGATCTTCAATCAAAGTTGCTGAAATATCAATCAAAGAAGATGCAGCACCTGGAGATACTTTCAGAATCGTTGCTACTCTTGATGCAAACGGCACATCGGATACCGTGGCCTGCGTAGTCGGTGACCCCTCTTCTCCTGTGAGATTCGGGCAGAAAATCACTACCTCCCAAATGCTTTCTATCCAAGTGGTCGATCTCAGGGGCCGCACGGTCGATAGATTCACCGGAAGCATGTCCCAGTACCGCAGCCGTCTTAAAAATATGCGCACTGTGCGGGGGAAAGGCATGTTCATCATGAAAATAACCGATCTTGAAAACGGGAAAACATCCGTACGCCGTTTCATGGGAGGAAAAGAGCTGCGCAACTCGTTTTTCAGAATGAACCAATAGTATTGTTGTCCCGGTTCTTCGTGACCGGGACAGCTCGTTTTCCGGATCGGCACACTCTGTGCAGTGAAAAGAAAAGAAGGTGCTTTCGCACACCCAAGGGAAACCGGGGATAGCCTCTATTGCCGGTTTCCTTATGTTA
Organism: Chitinispirillaceae bacterium; assembly: GCA_046546375.1. GTDB lineage: Bacteria > Fibrobacterota > Chitinivibrionia > Chitinivibrionales > Chitinispirillaceae > JAEZKC01. The sequence goes on from JBKGXV010000023.1 coordinate 6,584, forward strand.
TTATTGATTGTGCTTGCCCCCATTTGGTTATCAACCAACATTGAAAGCAACTCTGAAATCTTCCTTGGCTGACTCTTCGCATTCCTCATTTCGAAAAACCGATGGACTTATCTATTTTGTGAGGAGGAACTCGAACCGTTTAACATCAGGAAGGGATTATGGCACGTCGCAGAGGATTTTCGGGAAAAGGAGACGAGGACCTGCCTCTTGAGCATGTGCATCGAGAACATATGCTCGCTCAGGGAACCGGGGCTGAGGAGTCTTTCGCTTCCGGGCAGCGCTGGACAAGTGAAATGGAACCGGAGCTGGGCATGGGTACAGTCACCGGGGTGGATCAGCGCCAGGTTACCATTTCCTTTTTCGGAGGCGAGGAAACCAGACGTTATGCAAAGGAGAGCGCTCCGCTTATACGGGTTCGCATGAAACCCGGAACCATGCTCGAGCTTCAAAACGGCGAACGGGTGGTGGTGGAGAAAATCCTGGAGACGGATGGATTGATACGGTATGCCACCGACAAAGGTGATGTTGAGGAAACTGAACTCGCCGATACCATGAAAACCACCGGTCCGCTCGACCGGCTCGCTGCCGGGGACGTGGATAACGCCTCCCTTTATAAGCTGAGACAGAAAACGCAGCTTCTTCGTTCTCATATGGAGAGTGCACCGTCACGCGGGTTCATAGGTCCGCGTCTTCAGCTCATTCCTCATCAGCTCTATATCGCCCATGAGACCTCATCCCGGTATGTCAGACGGGTTCTTCTGGCCGATGAGGTGGGATTGGGGAAAACTATCGAAGCCTGTCTGATTCTCCACCGGCTTCTGATCAGCGGACGAGTTACCCGGGCACTCATTGTGGTGCCGGAGTCGCTTGTGCATGTGTGGTTTGTGGAGCTGCTGCGCAAGTTCAATCAGACTTTTCGTATTTTCAACGAGGAGCTGTGGGAAGGGACATATGATGAAGGGGGAAATCCATTTCTGGATGAGCAGCTTGTTCTCTGCAGCAGCGCGTTTCTGCTTTCATCCCCCAAAGTAACCGATTTGGCGTTCAGGGCCGGATGGGACTTTCTGATCGTCGATGAAGCTCATCATGCACAGGAGAACTCGCCTCTTTACGGAGTTCTCAAGCTGCTTGCTTCCGAATCACGGGATGCGGTATTCCTTTCCGCGACTCCCGAGCAGCACGGAAGCCGCAACCTTTTTGCGCTGCTTCATCTTCTGGACCCCTCCCGTTACAGCGATTATGAATCTTTTCTCAGGGAATCCGGGGTTCATAAGCAGGTTGCAGCAATAACAGGACGCCTGATTAACGGAAAAGTTCTTGAAAAGCAGGATCTGGAAGAGCTTAATGAGATGCTGGGGGAGCTTCCTGAGGATTTTACGCAGGAAGCTCAAAAAGCCGACAAGCTCTCTTCGGAGATCAGAAACCGGCTTGCGGCTGAGCTGCTTGACCGTTTCGGGGTGGGACGATCGATGTTCCGCAACACCCGTGCTGCCATAGGCGGGTTTCCCTCCCGGGAAGTCAATATGGCTTCCCTGACTGCTCCGAAAAAGGTTATCGAGCAGGTAAAAGATGAATATGCAGGCGATCGGAAAAAGGCTGTTCTGCGTGATGACCCCAGAATCGGTTTTGTGGTCGAGCTCCTCCGTGAGTTTCGCAGGGAAAAAATGGTTCTTATCTGCCGAAGCAGGGAGAGAGTTGAGGCGGTAGACAAGTTTGTCAGAGAACAGATGAATGTCGATATCGCCCAGTTTCACGAGGAACTCAGCCTTATCCAGAGGGACAGAAATGCCGCTTATTTCGCACAGGAGGATGGGGCGCGGCTTCTTTTGTGTTCTGAAATCGGAAGTGAGGGACGCAATTTCCAGTTCGCTCATCATCTTGTTCTTTTTGATCTCCCGCTGGATCCTTCGCTTGTCGAACAGCGTATCGGGAGGCTTGACCGTATAGGTCAGACCGGACCTGTGGTGATCCACGTCCCCTATTTAAAGAGTACCTCTCAGGAGGTGGTGGCCCGCTGGTTTCATGAGGGAGTGGGACTTTTCGGAAGTGCGGTGTCCGGATCAGCTGAGATATATGAGAAAGTGGAACATGAGATACACAGTGTGCTTGAAACGGCATCATCGGGGAATTCTCAATGGGGAAAAGAGTTGGACAAACTGATTGAAGTAACCCGTGTAGTGAAAAGAGAGGTTTCCCGGAAGCTTGAGGAGAGCCGCGACAGGCTTCTTGAGCAGCATTCGTTCCGGCCGGATCTGGCTTTTGAGCAGGTGAAGCTTATCGAGCAGGAGGATAGGAAGGAAGAAGTGAAGAATGCGGTTTTGGAGCTGCTTAGGGAACAGGGGGTGCATCTGGATGAAATGGGCAATGAGGTGTACCGAGTGTGGGCCGAGTCGGTTTCAGAGCTTCCCGGTCTTCGTGAGTCACGTCTCATGATTACTTTCGACCGCAGCACTGCTCTTCGCAGGGAGGATTACGAATTTTTCACCATTGATCACCCTGCTGTGAGGGGGTTGGTGGATCTTTTCATCGGCTCCAGCAGGGGGAACTGTACTCTCGCCCGGTATAAAGCTGCCAAAGGATCTCTTGTGGTGCTTGAAACAGTATTTGTTCTTGAGTGCAGTGCTCCGCCTTCATTGTATGCATCAAGATTCTTCCCGCCCCGGCTTTTGAGGGGAGCGGTTGATATCCGTTTTGAGGATCAGACCAAACTTTTCGGGTCGGTGCAGTTTCTAAAGGGGCTGGAGCCGCTTACCACTCATCCGCTTCTTTCACAGGAGCAGTTCAGAAGCGAGATTCTGCCACGGATGTTTCGTAAAGCCGAGCAGATAGTGAGCAGGAAGAGCAGAAAGATCATAGATGATGTATGCGCTCGGATGCAGTCGGAACTGGGGGAGGAGCTGGAGCGGCTTGAATTTTTGAGAGAATCTCATAGATCGGTTTCTCAGGTGGAGTTGGATACATTGAGGGAGGAGATGGATCAGTTGGAGCAGTATATTAGGAAGTCGGCCCCCAGGCTTGATGCGGTGCGGCTTGTGGTGGGGAAGGGGTGAGCCGGGGAGGGTCGGGTTTTCCCGATGCCCCGGAGGAGAGCTACTGAGGGATCGCGAAATCACCTCCGGGGCGGTGTAGTCTTCAAGGTCACTTTACCCTTCTTTGCATACTTTTCTGCTTTTTGGCCGGTGAACTTCACTTCATTTCCGGCGAATGACACTACCCGTCTACGGAAATGGTCAGCTGCATTTACCCGAATAGCAATTGAACCTAATTTGGAAAGCACTCTATCAGCTCTGCACATCGCGCTTGAGGGAGTACTCCTCCAGATAACTGACAATGTCACCCACAGTTTTGAAATGATAGGCAGTTTCGATCGGAAGGGGACCATAGCGTTCATCCAGGGCAAAAAAGAGCAGCACCTCATCAAGCGAATCCGCCCCCAAGTCCTCCTTGAAACGGCTGCTTTCCATGATTATATCCACTCTGGTTCCCAATTTTTCGGAAATAAGATCCCGTATCATATAAAGCGCATCGTTTCTATCCATTATATACTCCAGACATGTGTGACTGTGGTAAAAGCCATGATTTACGAAAACCGCTATCGGTTTTTTTTTTGAACAATTCTCATGTTTTCAAGTCGGTGAGCGGTCCGGGAAAAAGAAATCTGCAAAACGAATGCCACAGTTTTCTGCCCAGGGTGGCAATTGCGGTTCTAAAAAGCTATATTCCACAAACAGGCTGAATCGGAAAAATTAAGCTGATGCCGGGAGCGTATTTGTCGTTTAATTTCCGTTTTAAAATAAAAAAGAGACATGGAGGATTTGTGAAACGTATTCTCAATCTGTTCCCGTTTTTTCTTCTGCTTTTCATTTTTAAAATCCCCGTGCAGGCCCAGAGCGAAAATCCGGTACCTGACAGTATCAGTGAAAGCCGCATCGAACATGTTCTTCAGCTGCTGGAAGATCCTCAGCAGCGCGAAGAGTTCGCCTCGAAGCTGCGTGCGGTTCTGCAGGCAAAAGAGCAGGTTGGGGATACTGCAGGGGAGAAGACATCCTCTTCGGTATTGACTGTGAATCTCTTTGAAAAGCTGGAAAGTGTGCGCAACCGTTCCATATCCACTCTGCGTGAAATGGGAGAGGAGCTTTCCTCTCTGCCCCTCAGCTATGAACGGGTGAAATCGCAGATGAGTACTGAGGAGTACCAGGAACGTTTCACTTCATTTATTCTGCTGCTGATCGGTACTGTTGTGGCAGCTGCAGCATTTCTGGTAGTTCTGCTCTACTTTTCCAAAAAAATCAAAAACAGATATTCCCGAAATTGGGCACAGGCACTTTCCTATGTTTTGACCGGCAGTGCATTCTGGGCTTCCATCTCGCTATGGGGATTTCTGTTCAATTTCCTTTTTGATTTTCCCATTGGATTCGAGGGGTTCATTTTCAGAGTCAGTGTTGCCTGTCTGCTGTTTTCTTTTATCCGTGCTTCGATTCACGCAATGTTCCGCCCCGATGATCCTGATTTGAAACTGATTCCGGTAAATGAAACCAGATCATGGTATATTGTTCACTGGAGCGGACGGCTGCTGCGTTTTTCTCTTCTGATGTTTCTTCTTTTTCAGACTGCCGCATTTCTCCAGTTGCCTGTAATGATGGCGGCCTTTGACGCGTTAGCGAAAACAGGAATAGCAGCGATGCTTGCCGTTGTGGCCTATCAGAAACGTTCCGCTATGGATTTCAGCAGACATATTTCTCCGGTCGAGGGATCTGCCAAGTGGAAAAATGCGATTCGCGGAGCCGTTCATTTCTTCCTGCAGCGTTTTTACATCTTTGTGATTTTTTATTTGTTTCTAGTTGGAATTATCAGTCTTTTGGGATTCAAAGCAGCTTTCGAAACTTTGATTTCCGTATCGATCCGTTCTGTACTGCTTTTAGGTGTACTCATCGCCGTCTTGACATTGTGGCGTTTTGTCCTCAGGTATGTTTCTTCCCGAAGCACATCCATGGCAAAAGCGTTTCCCGATTTTCACGTCCAGTTCAGAAGGAATGTGAGATTGGTGGAGCGGATAGGGTATGGAGTCGTATCGCTAGCCTTTGTTCCCGTTTTCCTTCAGCTTTGGGGCATAGGTCTGATAAGTCAAATCAGGGAATGGTATCCTGCATTGAGGGTTCTGACAAATATCGTAATTATCGTGGGCGTTTCTGTTCTTGCTTTGTACATCATTTCATTTCTTGTCAGCAATTTCCAGAAAAGTGCTGCCAACCGTATGCTGAGCAGCCGTGCGGTCAACGATGTGGAAGTTCAGAAGAGAGTTGACACTCTGGGTAAGGTTTTGCGGAAAATCGCATTCAGTGCTGTCATTGTGATTGCCTTTCTCATGGTGATGGATGAATTGGGTATAGATATAAAGGCCATGCTTGCCGGGGTTGGTATTGTAGGTCTTGCTGTGGGCTTCGGTGCTCAGAGCCTGGTCAGGGATGTGATAAGCGGCCTTTTCATAATTTTTGAAAACCGTATCAGGGTGGGGGATGTGGCCATTATAAACGGTACCGGCGGACTTGTGGAACAGGTGAATCTGCGCACTTCGGTTCTCAGAAGTCTTGACGGAACTGTGCATGTGTTTCCCAACGGAACCATCAGTACTCTTTCCAATATGACATATGAGTATTCCTTCTACATTTTCGATATCGGTGTTGCGTACAAAGAGGATACCGACAAGGTGGTTTCGGTGGTTCGGGAAGTAGGGGATCAGATAATGACCGAGCCGGAATTCGATGAGGCGATTCTTGAACCTATAGAGATTCTGGGTGTGGACAAGTTTGCCGATTCCTCCGTGGTGGTCAAGGCCAGAATCAAAACTCAGCCCATAAAGCAGTGGATGGTGGGGCGGGAGATCAACCGCAGGATAAAGAAACGTTTCGACGAGCTGGGGATCGAGATACCGTTTCCGCACACAAGTCTCTATTTCGGAGAGGCGAGCAAGCCCATTTCCTTCCGTATGGAAGGTGCCGGGGGGATGAACAAGGAGGAAATAAGGGAGCTTATGAGAGATGTCCTCAGAGAGGATCTGCAGAAGGGGTGATGAAGGCGTTTTGCCTTCAGGGCTCTTTTTTGATTGGATCCTTTATCCTGAAAAGGAATATTCTTTCCATTCTGTTATAACTGAGTGAACTGTGATGCATGCTGAATTCCTTTTTGTTTTCTGTCAGAATGTGGATGAATCCGTTGTCGTTTACAAAGACAGTAACCGGAACTGAGTTGCGTACGCAGCTGTAGAAATATACGATTCTGCCGTTGTTGTAGTTTGTGTAGGGTTTGAACTTGAAAAGAAATCTGTCTTTTTTTACCAGGGCCAGTTCTCTGGCCTTTTCGAATTTGTGGGTTTTTCTTTCTGTCGTAACCTGAGAGGTAACCAGGATTTTTCCGACAAGGGTAGCGGGCATGCTGTCAAGAACTTCAATTTTCTCAAAACCGTGCATGCTCAGAAACGCTTTGATATCCTCTTGCGATTGATCCTTGAATATATTGGCTTTCCTGCCCAGGGGGTAAATGAGGGAGGTGAAGAGAATAAGGATTAATACACTTTTTTTCCACATTGCTTTGGCCTCTACAATCTTTCCAGATAGTCCGGTATTGTTCTTCCATAGTTTCCCATTCAGTTCCGGTCAGAAGGTGTAATTCATCTTTTATAGTGCTGCCGTGTTCACAAAACAGCTTGTTTGCAACTTCTGTTCCGTATCGGGAGGTCAGAAAGCGGACAAAGAGACCGGCATTGGGATAGTAGACAGATTCTTCCCTTTCAGTTTTAGTGATCAGTTCAGAGGGGGAAAGCTGTTTGTCCGAGTGTTTGTCCCTGTAGGATCTGATGATATCCTCAATATCATATCGTGAGTAATTCCCGTCAAGCCACACGGCATATCTTTCGCTCATCATCTTTGTTCCCGGTGTTCCCAGAAGATGATTGGCGATCAGATGTACCATTTCATGGGCTCCCACATAAGGATTGTTTCGGTCGGCCGAGATGATAATTTAACGCCGGAGAGGGGACTGTGTCAAGAGTGAGCATGTGGCATTCTTCTTGCATTTCTACTTGTGGTAAACCGCTGAAGTGACATATACGGAGAGTTTTCATATTATGGTAATAACACCTTCGAAGGTATGGCCCGGCAAGGCCTATCCCCTGGGGGCAACCTGGGATGGAGCCGGGGTTAATTTCGCTCTGTTTTCGGAAAATGCCACCGCTGTGGAGTTGTGTCTTTATGATGAGGATGACGGCAACAGGGAAGTGACCTGTATCAATGTGACCGAGCAGACTGACCGGGTGTGGCATGTGTACCTGCCTGAAGCAAGACCGGGGCTGCGGTATGGATACAGAGTGCACGGGCCCTATGCTCCCCGGGAGGGACATCGTTTCAATCCCTCGAAGCTGCTTCTGGATCCTTATGCCAGAGCGATTGACGGGACCATCAAGTGGAGCGATGCGCTGTTCGGATACAAGATAGGCAACTCTCAGGCGGATCTGGTGATGGATAAAAGCGACAGTGCTCCTTATCTGCCCAAGTGCGTGGTGGTTGATCCGGCATTCAGCTGGATGGGTGACTTTCATCCACAGATCCCGTGGCACAAGACGGTTATCTACGAGCTGCATCTGAAGGGGCTTACTGCTCTTCACCCCGAAATCCCCCCCGAAATGCGCTCCACCTATGCCGGGCTCACTCATCCGGCTGTTATTGACTACCTGCATTCTCTGGGAATAACAGCTGTGGAGCTTATGCCGGTGCATCAGTTCGTGGCAGAAAAGTTTCTGGTGGAGAAGGGGCTCACCAATTACTGGGGTTACAGCTCCATAGGTTTTTTCGCACCGGATGTGCGCTACTCCGGCACAGGTACTCAGGGGCAGCAGGTGGATGAATTCAAAACCATGGTGAAGACACTTCACAGGGAGGGTATAGAGGTTATTCTGGATGTGGTGTACAACCATACAGCCGAGGGTAATCATCTGGGACCGACCTTCTGTTTCAGAGGTATCGACAATGCCAGCTACTATAAACTTTCTCCGGAAAACAGGCGCTACTATACCGATTATACCGGATGCGGCAACTCTCCGAACATGCTCAATCAGCATGTGCTTCAGATGATAATGGATTCTCTGCGCTACTGGGTCAACGAGATGCATGTGGACGGGTTCCGGTTCGACCTGGCCTCGACACTGGCGAGGGAGTTGCACGATGTCAATCGTCTGGGGACTTTTTTCGATGTTATTCATCAGGACCCTGTCATTTCACAGGTCAAACTGATTGCCGAGCCCTGGGATCTGGGACCCGGGGGCTATCAGGTGGGAAATTTCCCTCTGCTCTGGGCCGAGTGGAACGGAAAGTACCGCGACACGGTGCGTTCCTTCTGGAAAAGCGATTCCGGGCAGGTGGGGGATCTGGCATACAGGCTTACCGGCAGCAGTGATCTTTACGAATCAAGCGGCCGGCGCCCCTATGCAAGCATAAATTTCGTTACCGCTCATGATGGTTTCACTCTCAATGACCTGGTATCCTACAATCACAAGCACAATGAGGCCAACAAGGAGGGGAACAGGGACGGTACCGACCAAAACCTCAGCTGGAACTGCGGGGTGGAGGGGCCGACTCAGGATCCTGCAGTGAAGAAGCTGAGGGAGCGTCAGAGGAGGAACTTTCTGGCAACACTTGTTCTCTCCCAGGGTGTACCCATGATCACCATGGGAGATGAGTTCGGACGAACCCAGCATGGAAACAACAACCCGTACTGTCAGGACAACGAAATCACCTGGGTTGACTGGGACATTCCTCCTGACGGTAAGGAACTGCTGGATTTTACCCGCTACCTTCTCAAGTTTTTTCATGCTCATCCCATTCTTCAGAGAAGAAAATTCTTCAACGGCCGCAACATGCAGGCGTCCGGTTACAAGGACCTTACCTGGTTTCACCCCGATGGAAGGGAAATGAAAGAGGGAGACTGGCTCAATTCACAAATGCGTACGCTGGGTCTCAGACTGGGGGGGGATGCCATTGATGAGGTGAATCAGCACGGGGAGCGGCTTCTGGATGATACTCTTCTGATACTGCTCAATGCGCATTTCGATGCGGTTTCCTTTGCGCTGCCCACCTGCAATCTTGAGGGAAAGTGGGTGAGGGTTTTCGATACTGTCAATTCCTTTGTGGATGTGGAACAGAAGGATTTCGAGTGCGGCAAGCGCTACAGAATGGAATCCCGTTCAGTTGCCATGTTCCGTATACCGAGGGCCGAGTCGGAAAAGGAGAAAATGCTGGGGGCGACTCTGGCATCACCTATGTCACAAGAACAGAAAAATCTGGGGAACGGTATCGAGGCGGGTAAGAGGTCAGATCCCCACAGCATGTCGGCACCATCCGGCTTTCTGCGTAAACTCTCTGCTGCGATCCGCTTCGGATTCGGCTAAGGAGGTGGAGTGCGGGTACACAATACTGCCATAGCGGAGACTTTCAATGATCTGGCGGATCTGCTCGAGATAAAGGGGGAGAATCCTTTCAGAATTAGGGCTTACCGTAATGCTGCCCGCACCGTTTCTGCACTTCCTCAGGATATTGGTGAGCTCCTCGAGCAGGGTGAGGATCTTTCCACTCTTCCAGGTATAGGAAAGGATCTGGCGGGAAAAATAAAAGAGATCGCCACTACCGGTCATCTTTCCGTTCTGGACAAGCTTGAGGAGACTCTCTCTCCCGAGCTGATCGAACTCATGCGCATTGCGGGGCTGGGGGGGAAGCGGGTCATGGCGCTTTACACCAAGTTGGGTGTGCATACTCTTGAGGGGTTGGAGAAAGCTGCAGCCGAGCATCGGATATGCAAAATTCCCGGGTTCGGGGAGAAAATAGAGCAGTCCATTCTGGAGGGTATAAAGAAAAGGCGTGAGCAGGGTGGGCGTTTCGGGGTGCTTGAGGCGGAGGAGACTGCGTCGCTCATGGTCAGCTACCTGAAAAACAGCGGCCTTTTCAGGGAGGTCGTGGTAGCGGGCAGTTTCCGCAGGAAAAAGGATACTGTGAGGGACCTGGATGTTCTGGCCGCCGGTGCGGAGCCTGCCAAAGCTGCAGAGGTGTTCTGTTCTTATCCGGCAGTGACCAAAGTGGTCTCTTCGGGGGGAACCCGTTCCACGGTGATACTGGTGAACCGGATGCAGGTGGATCTCAGGGTGGTCCCGGTGGAGAGCTACGGAGCTGCTCTTCATTATTTCACCGGTTCACAGCTTCATAATATTGCGGTCAGGAAAAAGGGTGTTAAACTGGGGCTGAAGATAAATGAATATGGTGTGTACAAGGGAAAGAAGCGACTGGGCGGTAAAGAGGAAAGTGATGTGTTCCGAGCGGTGGGGCTTCCCTACATACCTCCGGAGCTCAGGGAGGATGCCGGGGAGATTGAAGCTGCACAGAAGGGGAGGCTTCCGGATCTGATCGAGGCGGATGATATCCGGGGTGATCTGCATGCTCACACCAATTACACCGACGGTAAAGTGCCTCTTGAGGAAATGGTGGAGGCGGCGAAGGCCATGGGGTATGAATATGTGGCCATCACCGATCATTCCCAGCGGCTGGCCATGACCGGGGGGCTGGATGAAGTTGCTTTGAGAGGGCAGATCAGCAGAATCGACCGGCTTAACCAGAAGCTCAGGGGATTTACCGTTCTCAAGGGTATAGAGGTGGATATTCTGGAAAACGGGGAACTCGACCTGCCCGATTCGGTTCTTCGTGAGCTGGATCTGTGTGTGTGTTCGATTCACTCCCGTTTCAATCTTTCTTTTCAGAAGCAGACCGACAGGATTCTCCGTGCCATGGACAATCCCCATTTCACGATTTTCGGTCACCCCACCGGCAGGATAGTGAACAGGCGAATGCCCTACGAGTATGATTTTGAAAAAGTGGTGCGCAGGGCTGCTCAGCGCGGATGCTTTCTCGAGATCAACTCCTCGCCGGACAGGCTGGATATTCATGATCATCTGGTGCGAACCGCCGCATCCGCGGGTGTGAAAATAGCGGTGAACACGGATGCTCACAATACCGGGGATCTGAAATTCATACGGTTCGGGGTGGGGCAGGCCCGCAGGGGGTGGTTGAGCAGTGAGGATGTGGTAAATACCCGGTCTTTGAAGAAACTGAGGGAGCTGCTTGAGAAGTCCAGGGTTTAGTCCTTTCCCTCCCGGCCGGGAGGGAAAGGACCGAGGTAGTGTCAGTCGTTCTCGAATTCGTGAGCTACGAATTCCCAGTTAATCAGATTGTTAACGAAATGATCCACATATTCTTTTCTTCTGTTCTGATAATCCAGGTAATATGCGTGTTCCCAGACATCTATGGCCAGCAGCGGTTTCTGGCTCATAGCCATGGGATTGTCTCCGTTTGCTGTTTTGATCGCCTTGATTTTGTCCCCGTCCTTGACCAGCCAGGCGTATCCGCTGCCGAACTGGGCCACTGCGGCGCTGCTGAATTCGTTTATGCATTGCTCATAGCTTCCGAATGAGGAGTTTATGGCTTCCATAAGTGTGCCGTCAGGTTTTTTGAGGCCTCTGGGGTCGAGGCAGTTCCAGTAGAACCAGTGATTCCAGACCTGGGCGGCGTTGTTGAAGAGTTTCTGGAACTCCCGGTTGCCGTAGGTGGCCTTGATTATCTGCTCCAGGTTGGCGTTTTCAAACTGTGTGCCTTTCACCATTTCGTTTGTGGTGTTGACATACTTCTGGTGATGTTTTTCGTAGTGAAAGGAGACGGTTTTTTCGGAGATATGCGGTTCCAGGGCACCTTTTGAAAACGGCAGAGGCGGCAGCTCGAAGGGTGCGGTGGATCGGATCTGCTCCAGGCCTGTGATTTCCATGGAAGTCCTCCTTTTGGATTGAATGGTCATGTGATTGTGAGAGCATAACCTGCAAAATCCGTTCCGTTCGGAGCGGTATGGCATGGCATGTGATGGTGATAGTAGTGGAATATCTAAGGAGGATGTATGCGGGTGGGTATTGCGGCGGATCATGCGGGGTTTTATCTCAAGGAGTCTGTGGCGGCCGGTTTGAGGGAAGCGGGGTACGATCTGGTTGATCTGGGAGCGTATGGATTTTATCCCGGGGATGATTATCCCGATCTGGTGATACCGCTGGCCCGGGCTGTTGGCTCCGGGGAGTGTGACAGAGGGGTAGCTGTGTGTGGAAGCGGGGTGGGGGCCTGTGTAGCGGCCAACAAAGTGAAGGGGGCCAGGGCGGCGCTGGTTGGGGATGTCTACACGGCTCATCAGGGAGTGGAGCATGATGACATGAACATTATATGTATTGGTGCCAGGGTGAGCGGAGAGGCTTTGGTGATGGAGCTGGTCAGGGCGTTTCTTGGGGCGACGTTCAAAGCCGATGACCGTTTTGTGAGGCGTCTTGAGAAGGTGATGCGCATGGAGAGGTGAAACAGGTTGTCATATCGGGAGTTGCGGGAATCATCTCAGATGAGCCGGGAACTGAAAACTGTCCGTTGGGCGCCGGTGGCAGGGATGCGTCTCTGGCATGTCTGTTGCAGGTTGTTTCTGTCTGTGATGAAAAAACGGTCTTCTCCGTTTGCAGAGGGATCTGCGCAGAGGCGGGGAAGTTTTCTCATGAACAACCGAAAGGAGGGCTTATATGGATATGACAGCCCCGCAGGGATATCAGGGAGCGGAACCTCGTCAGGGTAAGACATCAGCACAGGTCATCGCTACCGGATCACTGGCAGAAGGAATCGTGGGAGCCGGTGCGGTTGTGCTTGCGATTCTGGGCCTGCTGGGAATATTCCCGGCAATCATGCTGTATGTGGCCACCATTGCGGTGGGAGTGGCACTGCTTTTCGAGGGCGGTGCAGTTACCAGCCGGATGAAATCGCTAACTGATCACAATCTGATCAGCAGATCGGAAGCGGGTGACATCGGGACCGGAATGACTGCGGAGTTTCTGGCTGGTCTGGCCGGAACCGTCCTGGGAATACTGGCTCTCCTGGGCATAGCCCCCATAACTCTGGTTTCAGTCGCGGCAATAGTGTACGGTGCAGCACTGGTGTTCGGAAGCGGGACCACGGCCCGGGTGAATGCGCTGTCGTTCGGAGGCGCTCAGAGTGACACGGCTCAGCAGGTGGCCCGTGAATCGGTCTCCTCCGCATCTGGTGTGCAGATGCTTGTGGGAATAGGTGCCGGAGTACTGGGAATACTGGCCTTGCTGGGTAATATTCCTGCAACGCTTACACTTGTTGCCATGCTCAGTATAGGTGCCGCAGACCTGGTGAGCGGAGGTGCCATCGGCAGCCGGATGCTGAGTTTATTCAGACGCTAGCATGTTGATTTTCTGGGGGGGAAATGCGAGCGGTTTCTGTTGCTTGTCCGCTGAAGTTCTGTTCCGGGGTGAACTTTCAACACCTGCTGACTGAACTGTTCCGGGCTGGCGGAATCGGAAAACCGCTTGTTTTTCGACGTTTTCTCGTTTTCGTTTCAACAAAAAGACAAGGAAGAATGCTATGCAGGTACCGCTTGAAATTACCTACAGAAATGTGGAGAAAACTGAGGAGGTGGATGCGCTCATCAGGAACAAGGCTGCGAAGCTTGATGAGATCTGTGACTATCTGATCAGCTGCCGGGTGGTGATCGAGAAGATACAGAGGCATCAAAGCAGCGGACAGCCCTACCGGGTCAGACTGGATATCAAGCTGCCTCCGGGTCATGAGATAGTGGTGAACCGTGACCCGAGCCGCGCCAATCTACATCTGGATCTGGGCGCGGAGGTCAGATGGGCATTCGACACCGCCGCACGTCAGCTCAAGGAACTCATGGAAAAGCAGCGTCGGGACGTGAAGAAACACCCGTTTCAGGAGGCTCAGGGTATCGTGGACCGGGTGTTCAGAATGGAGGGTACCGGATTTATCAGAACCACCGACGGGCGGCAGATTTTTTTCCACCGCAATGCTCTTATAAATGACAGTTTCGATACCATAAAGGAGGGTGACGGTGTGCGTTATGTAGAGGTAATGGGGGAGAAGGGCCCTCAGGCCAGCACCGTGCAGGTGGTGGAATCGCCTCCCAGCTACTGATTTTATTCACGGGGAAACCGCACAGGCTGTTTCCCCGCAGTGTGTTGTTCGGATCACCTGCACCTTTTCCGAGCTGTTTTCCTAGGTGGCGGGTCTGTGAATCCGCCGTTTGCGGACGCGCAAACGGGTAAATTCAGAAAACGTCGAGTACTCGCCGGATGAAAGGGCTGCGGAATTCCGGACATTTCATTCTCACTTTCGCGGTTTCTGCCACACCTGGGCAGTGTGAGGAGGGTGGTTTCTGCATGCTGCCGGATGCGTTTGTGGTGCGTTTCTGCGCGGCAGCTTTTTTCACGCCTTCGATGTGAACGTTCCGGGGGAAGTGAAAAATACCCGACCCTGGTTTTCATCCCGGGCCGGGTGTTTGAGGAGTTAATCCTCACGGTTCTGAGCAGGCGGTCTTTTAAGCTGTCAGTATCTCATTATCGCCGCCGCTTCGGAGTTTGCGGGGATCTGTTCCGGTTTGAGCACGTATACCGTGCCTTTTTTCAAGTAGGTGTTGATTGCCGCATTTTCCAGCAGGTCCTCATCCCCGGGATTTTTTCCTTCATGCAGGATCAGAGACTGGTTTTGGGCATCGAATTTTCCCCACCGGTGAGTCTGGCCGTCTGCGATGAACAGGGTTTCTATCCGGCCGTGAAGAGCTCCCTGCACTATTGTTTTGAGATCCTCCGTGACCACCGGGCTGTGTTCCCCTTTGAGCTGTTCGTAATAGGAGAACGCTTTGTTTTCCGTTTTCTGAAGATGGGGCAGGATTATCGGCCAGGCAAGCGCATGGATATCGTCTTCGCTTGCCTCTTCCAGATTTTTCTGGATGCTTTCCTCTGTCAGATAGGGATAGGTGTTTGCCTCCCTGTAGAGCGGATTGTGGTATTCAAGACCGGCGGTGATAAGCGGAGCATGGCTGTTGGCCAGCAGTTTCGAGACGGCGTCGTTGACTCGGTGAAAATAGTTGAGCAGATTCACCTTGGTTTTGTCTGTATGTCTCCCGTAACCGAAGACGGTAGTGGGGTTGTCTGCGGCCACGGAGGGTCTGCTTGAGAACTGAACCTGCTTTTCGGAATTGTCGAACCCCAGTGTATCGACCAGACTTCCCGGGAGAAGATCGGACCGGATGGGGGTGAGTGCGAATCTTGAGCCCTGGTAAAGCTTTGGCCCGTTCATATCCAGCACAAGTAGATAATAGAGGGTGTTGCCCGAAAGCATGCCCAGGATGGGTTTGAGGTGAAACTGGTAACCGGCCACTGCCATCTGGCTGAAGGAACTGGGCAGCCGGTGGGTTTCCAGAACACCATCTGAAACAAACACCGCCAGCCCGTCACTCATGTTTTTCCAGAACCCGCCGTCCTGCAGAATATTCCGTGCGGGGTTGAGGAAATCCGCCGCGTCGGTGGGTCTGTAGCCCATGGACACAAGCTGCTCCTCGGCATCTGCGATGAGATTTTTGTACCTGATGGGGTTCTGCTGCAGATCCGCACCTGCTCTGAAGGTGGGCATGTAGATGGAAACGGATGTGCCCCGTACGTCTGCCAGGTTCTTCAGATTGTCTTCCGTAAAAAGCTCCACGAATCCCTCCTGGTGAACTATTGTGGGAAAAATGCTCCAGTAGAGCTTTTCTGCAACCGTTGTGCCAAGCAGCCGCTGGCATCTCTTTTGCGTTAATCCCGGAAGGGAAGTCACTTGAAAGGGGAAACGCTTTATGGATGAATCGAATTCCGGAAATCAAAAACAGCAGGAAAGCCCGGGAATGCTGGATCTGCTCAGGAAGATAAAATCACAGGCCTCGCTTCTGATGCACAAGGAAGTGGATCTGGCCAGAGTGGAATTCAAGGAATCCCTTAAAAATGAGATCCTTATGGCCGGAGGGATGATCGTGGCGGCTCTGCTGGGGCTGTTTGCCGTGAACCTGCTTTTCATGGCGGCGGTTTTCGCTCTGGCTCTGATCATGCCCGCCTGGCTTGCTGCGCTTGTTCTGGCTGCGGGAATGCTGGTGGCGGGGCTGGTGGTGGGGTTTGTATTCTGGAGCAGGCGGGTCAGATCCCCCTTCCAGCGCACCACCGAAACTCTCAGGGAAGACATGACCATAACCAGGAGGAAAGCGGCGTGAACAGAGTGCATGATCATTCCAAAGCGACTCCCTCCACGGAGGCCGACAGGCTTGAGCGGGAAATCGAGGACATACAGGATTCTCTGGGGGAACTTCTGTCTGTGCTCCTTGTCAGGGCCAAAAGAAGAATCATCCCGCTTCTGAAGAACAGAAGGGTGCACATGGCGCTGGGCGGGCTTTATGCCTACTGCTTTCTGCGGTCCTTTTTCTGCTCCCGCTCAAAGCGGTGAAAGAGACCGGCTGGGGCCGGACTCTTTTTTTTCAGTATTTCAGCCTGTCGTAGTAATCATAGAGAAGCCTCTCGTAGTCCCGGGTGACCGGTACGGTGGGGTTGTAGGGAGGGGTGTTCTCCAGATCCTCCTCGGAAATGGTGACATGTATCCGGGAAAGCCCCCAGTTCACATCCCTGACCCAGTGAAGAGTGAGAAGAACCATTTTGCCGTGACGGTCGGTTCTGGTGTTGATTGCCAGATAGCGGATCACCCAGTCGGAGTCCTCCAGTATGAAATCATCCACAACCCCGTCCTCTCCCGAACTGGACTCAATGCGGTATCCCAGCACATCTCTGAGACTTCTGAGCTGGGGTGAATAGATGTTCTCGTTTTCAGCTTTGGAGAATTCAAGCTCGCTTATTTCATCCTCGTCCCGTTCGCCGGGCATGGTGAGCATTGAATCGGACTCCTCCTGCGCTTCCTCCTCGCTTATCTCCGGCTCAGTATCTTCCGTTTCGGTGGCATCCTCCTCGCTGGGGATCTGAGTCTCCTCCTCCTTTATATCCCGAGTATCCAGAAATTCCACCTGTCCCCAGTATATCGGCCATTCATAATACCTTCTCAGGGCGATTTCGTACTGTCTTGATACGGGAAGATCGGTTTGCTCCTGGGGACTTGCGCTTATCTTCTTTCTGGTGAGCGACACGGGGATGGTGCGCTTCTCCCAGTCGGGTTCTCCTACCGAAACGGGGGAGATGAGAACATGCTGATCCAGAATCGTGCCGCTCACATCCACTACCAGATAGCGTACGGCCCACTGCTGGTCATCGAAGTAGATATCGGTGACTGTCCCGATATAGCCGTCCACAGCCTCCACGGTGAACCCGAGTGCGTCTTTTGCCTTGTGAAGCATGGTTTCAAACCTCCTGGGTCTAGATTTCACAGGCGGCCCCCGCCGAGCACAGGCGGGCCTCCAGCTCAGAGTATCAAAGTGTGTGCCAGAAAGAGGGCCGCTTTCTCACCCTTTTCCCAATCTGGGAAGCGTTGTGATTCCCGGAAACGGGAAAATCCCCTTCAGCGGCTAAAAAAGGGGGTTTTGCTGCGGCACGGTCTTTGCATTCATCCCCATAAAACCGGAAAGCCGGAAGGCCCGGATGCGGTAGGACGATCGTCTCTCACGTTCATTTCAGGCCTTGTCTCAAGGTACATCTTACACCATTTTCAAAGGATTTGTCGTATGCCTCAGAAGCTTTACATCGGGAACCTGCCTTACAGAACCACCGAAACTGATGTCAGAAAACTTTTCACCAAATACGAGCCCATTCATTCTCTGGTGCTGATAAATGACCGGGAAACCGGAAGATCGCGCGGCTTCGGATTCATTGAACTCGAGGAGCCAAGCGCTGATGCTGCCATAGACGAGTTGGGCGACACTATTTTCGGCGGGCGCAATCTGCGCATCAGCAAGGCTCGTAACAGGGGACCTATGGAGGCTCGTTCTCCACGTCTGCAGTCGGTGCAGAGAAACTGAGGTGATATACCCATTGTCGATCACCTGAGATGTGCGGGACGCGCTGGGCTGTCCCGCTCTTTTTTTCATCAACACTTCAGCTCCCGATGGCATGACTCTTGCTTTCTCCTGCTGAGAAGAAAGGAGAGTACAGCTTATGTGGTTGAAGTGGTTTCCGTGGAAATTCATTCTCAAAAAAGTGGCCAGAGCCCAGGGGTTCACCGATCCCATCACCCTGCTTTCCCGTTTCAACAAGTTCGCCCAGCCCTCCGAGGTGCTCGCTCCGGTGGAACTTCTGCGCGCGGGGGCTGTCATGCACGCCAGAGGACTGATCAACAGCCAGGTCATTCAGCATAACCTGGACTGGGTGTGGCCCTACTGGGCCGAAAGACAGTTTGACCCCCAGGACAGATCCTTCATCCCCAGAGCCTTTTCGCTCACTCATATAAATCTCACTCACCGCAACTGGACAGCAGTGGGGGTGCCCGGGTTTCAGGAGGCCCCGGTGGTGGATCCCCGAGGGCTGATCATGCCCTTTTTCGACAGCTGGTCGCTGGATGCCTGGGTGATGTCCTATGACGGCCGCAGGGTCATTCCCTCCCGGCTTGCTCAGGCGGAGCAGAGAATGGATCTGGAGGGGGACAGTCTCAGAATAATAACCACCGCAGAGGATCAGGACTGCTCGGTTCAGTCCGTGGCCGAGGTGGTGCTCAGAAACGGTCTTCCTCTGTGCCGGCTTACCGTGAGGGGGAAGGCTCCTTCCGACGGTTCTCTTATAGTCTCTCTGCGGCCCTACAACATGGAGGGAATAAGTTTCATTCACAGAATACGGCTGCTTTCCTCCGGTCAGGGCTGGGAGGTGAACGGAAAGGATCTGGTGTGGTTTGAGGAAAAACCCTCAATCCGGCGTTTCGCCTGCTACAATCAGGGGGATGTGTATCACTGGGCACTTTCGTCCAAACCGGACAGCAGAAAAGAGATTTCCTGCGATGTGGGGCTTGCTTCCGCATTCGCCGGCTACAGACTCAAGCCCGGGCAGACCCGGGAGGTGTCTCTGGAGATACCCCTTTCCCAGAGATCGGCCGGAATCAGAACCTTCGATGTGAATCTGTCCGCCAGTGACGTGTGGAAAAAGAGTATGAAGTCCGCGGTTTTCTGCAGGTTTCCTGTGAAGAATTATCAGTCACTTTATGAGAAGGCTTTGAGGACACTGGTTCTGCATACACCGCGTGATTCATACGCGGGGCCCTACACCTACAAACGTTTCTGGTTCAGAGATGCCGCTTTCATCGTGTATTCGCTTCTTGTCGCGGGGCTTCCCGAAAGGGCTCTTACAGTCATAAAACGTTTTTTCCATCGCCAGACTCCTTCGGGATATTTTCTTTCCCAGGAAGGGGAATGGGATTCAAACGGTCAGGCTCTCTGGTCCATGGCTCAGTACTGCAGGTTCACCGCAACAGCGCCTCCTTCAGAGTGGCTCGAGTCTGCTCTGAAGGCGGGACAATGGATTATGAAAAAACGCCGTGAGACGGTGGGTACCGACAGCGAAGGGCTTTTTCCCGCGGGTTTCAGTGCGGAACATCTGGGTCCCAATGATCATTATTACTGGGATAACTTCTGGGGTGTGGCCGGACTGGAGGCCGCAGCGTTTCTGCTTGCAGAAGCGGGAAGGGGAGAAGATGCCGAACAGTTCAGACGCGAACGGGGCGATTTTCTGCTCAGTATCGAAAACAGTCTTTCCAGAACCGCGGGGCAGAAGAGGGGACCGGCAATGCCTGCTTCTCCCAACCGGAGACTGGACAGCGGAGCTGTGGGTTCGCTTGCTGCAGGGTATCCCCTTCAGATCTGGTCGTGCAGCAATGAAAAACTTCTGCTCACCGCTAAATATCTGTATGATCAATGCTTAATAAATGGTGCCTTCTACCATGATATCAGCCATTCAGGGATAAACCCCTATCTTTCCCTGCATATAGCGCAGGTAATGCTGGGGGCTTCCGACTGCAGCTTCTCGGTGCTGATGGAGGGAATTGCTTCGCTTGCCAGTCCCACTGGTCAGTGGCCTGAAGCCATTCATCCTCAGCTGGGGACCGGCTGTATGGGTGACGGGCAGCATACATGGGCCGCCGCCGAGTGGATAAGTATGGTGAGGAACTGTTTTGTCCGGGAGGATGGGGAGAAACTTCTGCTGTGCCAGGGTATACTTCCCGAGTATCTGGATGAGGTCGATGAACTGTCTTTCGGTCCGGCTCCCACCTGTTTCGGTGCAGTTACTGTCCGGGTGAAGAAAAATCAAAGCGGCAGGCTCGAGGTGTTTTCCAGGGGTGAATGGTTTGATACGGAGCCGGTGATGGAAATAGCTATGTGCGGAAAGGAGCGGGTCCGGGCTCGCCCGGGTGAGATCACAGTTGTCTGAGCATCGGACCGGACTTAGAGAAATTATGAATATACTGATGATGACCAATACATACCTGCCCTTCGTGGGCGGTGTCGAGCGTTCAGTTGAGACCTATAGCGAAGAGTACAGAAAAAGGGGGCACAGGGTAGTCATTGTGGCCCCCACCTTTGAGGGAGCACCTGAAGATGAAACGGATGTGATACGGGTTCCCGCAATCCAGCATTTCAACGGAACCGATTTCTCCGTTCAGCTGCCCGTTCCCGGAATTCTCAACTCGGCGCTGAAAAATTTCAAACCTCACATCATTCATTCGCATCATCCCTATCTTGTGGGGGATTCCGCCTTGAGGCTGGCTGCTCATTATGAGATTCCGATAGTGTTCACATTTCATACATTTTACGAAAAGTACACTCACTACGTTCCGGGTGACTCTCCGGCTCTCAAGAGATTCGTGACAAAACTGGCGACAGGGTACGCTAATCTCTGTGATCTTGTGATTGCTCCCAGCCGTTCTGTGAGCAAGGAAATTAGCCGAAGAGGGGTTTATGCTCCTGTGGAGGTCATTCCCACGGGAATTCCGGTAAAGAGGTTTGCCAGAGGAGACCGCCACGGGATGCGCAGAAGATGCGGAATACCTCAGGATGCCTTTGTGGTGGGGTTTGTTTCGAGACTTGCCCCTGAGAAGAATGTGTCGTTTCTGGCCGATGCCGTGGGAGATTTTCTTCTGGAGAATCCGCGGGCTCATTTTCTGGTTGCGGGAAACGGTCCCTCCCGCGAAGAGATGGTTTCCAGGTTTCAGGGCACCTCTTTCAGGGGGCGCTTTCATTTTCCCGGAACTCTTCAGGGGCAGGACCTGATTGACACTTATCATGCCATGGATGCGTTTGCGTTCGCTTCCGATACTGAAACTCAGGGACTGGTTCTCACTGAGGCGCTTGCTTCGGGGATACCGGTAGTGAGTCTGAAAGTTCCGGTGGTTGATGAGGTGGTCAGAGACGGGTACAATGGTTATTTGGTTGAGGACAGAGAAGCGTTCAGGAGGGCGCTTCAGAAAATAAGCAGGGGGGGATCGCGGTTGAAAACGCAGCTTAAAACCCATGCCGTGCAGAGTGTAAGTGATTATGACAAGGGTGTTTGCGCCCGAAAAGCTCTGGAGAAGTATGAAACGCTTCTGGGTAAGAATTTTGTATACAGAGATCATGCCGACAGTAACTGGAGCAGGGCCATGCGAATGATAAGGGCCGAGCTTGAGCTTATCAGGAATATGACCAAGGCTACCGGGGCTGCGTTCAATAATCAGGGCGGATGAGAATGCGGCAGGCCTGGAGATGAGTGGTATTGTCTTGACCCGTATGGGGGGCTGTGATGTAAGGGTGGAGAGGGGGATTGCATTCTTTTCCCCCGTTCTCATTTTGGTTCTCACTTACGGTCTGTTTCCCTACTATTTTCCCGGTTTGAGCATTCCGGTCTACTGGGGGATGGGGGTAGCTGCGTATGCCGGGCTTGTTGTGTCTGTTATGATTCATGAGTGCGGTCATCTGGCTGCGGCCCGCATTTCGGGCTTGGAGGTGGCCTCTGTTACGCTTTATCCCTTCGGCGGGGTAGCTTTGCGGGGGGAGAGGGGTTTGGGCCAGGAGTGCTGGGTGTCACTGGCGGGACCGGCTGCTAGCATGATTTTTGCAGGTGTGTTCTTTCTGTTGCATGTCACAGGAAAAGAATTCCTTTGGTCCGTTTCCGGTTTGGGAATATTCAATTTTCTTGTCTATGCCAATCTTTCCCTGGCTTTTTTGAATTTTCTGCCTTTTTATCCTCTGGACGGGGGCAGTATTTTCAGAGCCGGTTTGGGGCGTGTGACACGCAGTTACTCTGTTGCTGTTCTGGTAAGCACGGTCGCGGGGGTTTTGTTCGCACTGTTTCTTCTTTTTACCGGTACAGCATTCATTGTGCGGGGAGTGATTGCGGGGGGAGTCTGGTGGCTTTTTCTGGGTGTGAGCGTTTTCTGTGCTTCTGAGCCGGATAGGTCAAGACACACTCTCCGCGGAAATCTGCAGAAAACATCCGTAACCGAAGTTATGTGCAGGAATCCTGTTTCGGTTTCCGGTCACATTTCTCTTGAGGATTTTACCGGTGACTGCCGGCATTTCTGTTCCGGGCAGCGGATTTTTCCCGTACTGGACAGGGAGGGGAGGCCTTTGGGTGTGCTTTCTTCTGCAGAGGTCATGGCTGTGCCCTCAAGCGAATGGGGGAGCAGAGCTGTTTGGGAGCTGACCCGTTTTTTTTCGGAGCATAATTCTGTGAGTTGCGATACTGACTGCTTTGAATATCTTTCTTCAGTTTCCGCAGGAGGCGGCGCAGACAGTGTCGTTTTGGATGAAAATGGACAGCTTTCGGGCATGATATCGTTAGAAAATGTTATATTTGAAATGAAGGAAAAGTGGTCCTGAGAGAGATTGGTTTTTCTCCCTTCGGGATTTCAGGGAGAGAATGTATTACATTACTATTTATGAGATTAAGCGGTTAATATGAGCAGAACATCAGAAAGAACCTTGTATGGTATGAGTATATCCCCCGGGCTTGCCTCGGGACGTGCCTTCGTGTATACCGACATTCTTCTCAGGGATCATGAACTCTACAACATCACCCGCAAGGATATAAAAGACGAGTTCGGCAGAATCGAACTGGCTTTTCAGGAGGTGTCAAAGGAGCTGCAGACTTCTGCGGACCGCATAGAGCGGGAGCTCAATTCCAGTGTGGCCGGCATTTTCAGAGCCCAGCTGGAGATCCTCAAGGATCCTCTGCTGATAAAGGAAATAAGAGATGAGCTTGAGGCGCAGCTTATCAATGCCGAGCAGATAGTGAAGAGGGTTTTCCGCAAATGGGAACTGCGCTTCAGACAGCTTCACGATGAAAGGTTCAGTTTCAAAGCCGATGACATAATAGACCTGGGAAGAAAGATGCTCAGGGCTCTTACGGGAATTCACGCCCATACTCTCGAGCATCTCCCTTCAGGTAGTATCATTGTGGCAAAACGTCTTCTGCCTTCCGATACCGTGTTTCTTTCCAGAAAATCAGCCAGGGGTATAGTGACAGAACTTGGAGGGCCGGCCAGCCACACAGCGCTTCTAACCAAGGAGATCGGCATTCCTGCTATCGGCAAGCTGCCTGATATTCTCAACCTTATCCGTCACAGGGATCATCTGCTTCTGGACGGGGAGAAGGGGATGCTTGTAATCGGCCCTGATGAAAAGAGCCGAAAGCGGTTCGACAAAAGGATGGAGGAGCGCAGGGAATATCTTCTGACCTCCCGGAGAAACTGTGCCGAAAAAGCGGTCAGGAGCAGCGGGCAGATGGTGGAGGTGCACGCCAATGTCAGCTGCCGTCGCGATGTGGATTATGCACTGAAGAATGGTGCGGACGGGATAGGGCTTTTCCGTATAGAAAACATCTATCTTTCAAGAAAACTTCCTCCCACCACTCAGGAGCTCTATAACGAGATCGCCCACACCATAGAACCGGCCAAGGGCAAACAGATATCCATCCGTCTTCTCGATGTGGGTGGTGACAAACAGCTCACTTATCTTAATTATTCCTCCGGAGAGGATTCGTTTCTGGGCCGGAGGGGAGTGAGGTTTCTGCTGGAGTTTCCGGAGCTGCTTTATACTCAGTTCAATGCGCTTATCAAACTGTCTGAAGTGTTTCCCAATTTGCGGATTGTGGTTCCCATGGTGACCTTTTCTCAGGAAATGGCCATGATCAGGGATATTTTCAACGATCTTCTTTCCATTTCGGGGCGCCCCATTTCTCTGGGAGCGATGATCGAAACACCTGCAGCCGCGCTTTGTGTGAAGGATTTCCTTCCCTATGTGGATTTTCTCAGTATCGGCACCAATGATCTCACTCAGTACACATTGGCGGTGGGGCGTGAGAACAGCAGTATCACCCAGTACTTTCTGGAGGATCATCCGGCGATATTCAAGATGATCAGGATGGTGGTGGAGCACGCAGGGGATATACCCGTGGCGTTGTGCGGAGAGCTGGCTGCCAAGCTTGAATCGGTATCGGCCATTCTGGAACACGGCGTGAAGACACTCAGCGTGGCACCTTCGCTTATTCCCGAGGTGAAAAAGGCAGTTCGTCAGAGTTGAGCGGGAAGAAGGCAGCATCGTGATGAGTTGATGATGCTGCCCCTTTCTTTATGTGCCGCTATATGCTGTTTTTTATTTCCGGTACGGAATCCACAAGCAGCGGTTTGAGATGAAGGTATTTGGTGGTTTTCCGTTTGGTGTCGATGTCTTTGAATACCGCATCGCACTGTTTTTGAGTCAGTCCGACCGATTCGCACACACTCATCGAGGGAAAACCGTTGTTTTTGGCGTACAGACAGAGATCCATTTTCTGGTAGGGCAAAGAGAAGTAGAATTCCTCCTGGGACTGTTCCATGGGGTAGGTATCCGTAGTTGGAGGGCGTTTTCTTATCTTCTCGGGAACCCCCAGGTATTCGGCAAGCTGGTATACCTGTGATTTGTACAGATGGGCGATGGGTTTGATATCCGCTGAACCGTCACCGTTTTTGACAAAGAATCCCTGGTCGTATTCCAGCCTGTTGGGGCTTCCCGCCACCACATAATTGAGTCTGTCCGCGTGGTAGTATTCAAGCATCTTTCTTATGCGCTGTTTGAAGTTGGTTGCGGCCACCAGCTCCAGATACGACTCATGGCTCATTCTTTCCTTTTTGGTGGTACCGTCGGGCATCTGTACCACGACCGAGAAAAGACGGTAGCCGTTTCCGATAAGAGGCAGAACGATTTTGAAGGGTGCTCCGGGCTGATAGTCAGGTATTGCGGAGCGGATCGCATCGTTCTGCATCTGGTAACACCCTGCGGCTTCCAGTGTCGGGGTGATGTTGTGTTCCACGGTTTTTATACCGAGTGCTTCCGCGACTTCTCTTCCCAGTGAGGAAGTTTCCGAAGCCGAGTGGCGCTCCGGCATGAGAAGGCCCAGTACCCGTTCCTTTCCAAGCGCTCTGGCGCACACTGCGGCAGTCACACTGGAATCTATCCCCCCCGACAGTCCGATAACTGCTCCGCGACGTTTCACTTTGACCAGTATGTTCCTTGTAAAGCTGCAGATCCGCTCCGTTTCCTTCTGTGCATCTATGCGCAGATCTTCATGGGTGATCTGTTTTTTCGCCTGTGGGCTGGTCTGTGCTTCCGGTGATCCGATCGGCATGCGTCATCCTCCCTTGTTTTTTTTTGTTGTGGAGTTGCAATGGAGCTTATGAGCCCACTGTCCGTTTTTTATTGACGAAGGTGGTGATATTGTTTACCGAATCCAAATTCTCGGGAACCAGCTCCGTATCCTCCACTTTGATCCCGAAGTTGGATTGGATAAAATTGACCATTTCCAGAACACCGGTGGAATCCACGATGCCCTTTTCCAGAAATGAATCATCATCAGAGAATTTGATGGAATCTGTGCCCATCAGAAAATTCTTGTGAATGAAATCGATAACGGCACTTTTCACTTCTGTTATATTGCTCATGATACTGTTCTCCTGTTTTTTCTGGTTCAAGCTTGTCCTGCACTAGTCAGAATCAAACTCTGTGCCGACAGTGAAGTTGTTGTCATGAGCTCTGAAGCCGATTCATATAAGATCTGTTCAGTTTTACCCAGTCGGATACTAAGGATTTTCCCGCCACTTTCATGAGAAAGGGGAAAAAGGTCTGAAAACGCGCTTCCGGAGGGTATTTGAATCCTCTGCCGCGTATTGTTTTCAGTCCCGAATCAAGCAGATCTCTGAAAGCGCCGTTCAGATTGTAGAAATTCCTGAAACAGGAAACCATTCCTTTCTGAAGCTCCAAAGGGGTCATGTGTTTGGGTTTGAACACCACATGCAGGCCATCATAGTATTTCCAGTCTTTATGAAGCAGGCGGCCCTGAGATTCGAATCTCCTGAACACCTCCGTTCCCGGCAGCGGAGTGAGCACGTTGCACTGAATAAAATTCAGGCCGCTTTTCCGGGTGAAATCACTGGTGGCTTTGAAAATTTCCGGTGTATCCGGATCATTGCCCAGCATGAACATACCGTGCACCTGAATGCCTGTCGACTGTATCATTTCTATGGACCTGCGTATGTCTTCGGGGGTCTGCTTTTTTTTCATGTCGTGAAGACTCTGGGGGTTGATCGATTCGAGACCTATATACAACACGGTGCAGCCTGCTTTTTTCATTTTGGCGACCAGCTTCGGGTTTTTGGCGATATCGGCTCGCACCTGCGCACTCCAGGGGCGGCTGAAGCGGTTTTTTATCATTCCGTCCAGTATGGCATCGGTTCTCTTCAGATCGGCTGCGAAATGATCATCCACGAAAAAAACGTGTCCCTTGCGGATATTGAATATCTCCTCCAGTACCCGCGGGGGGCTTTGAACACGGTATTTTCGCCCGAACATCTGAGTTACCGAGCAGAAGTTGCAGGTGTAGGGGCAGCCTCTGGATGTCATGACAGGCCACACTGCTATCTTTTCCCAGTTCTTTATGAGAGTGAAGTCGGGAATGGGAAGTGAGTCCAGATTCTCCACCCGCTGCCCCCGGATGATTTTCTGTTCGAATTTCCCCTGAAGCAGATCCTCGAGAATATATTCTCCTTCACCGCATATCACATGATCGAAATCCTCAATGATTTCCTCCGGAAGCATGCTGGCGTGTATACCTCCTATACATGCTCTGCTTGAAAGCCCTTTTTGGCGGCGCAAAGAGCTGTAGTGGCGGGCTATTTCTCTGCCCCGGTCCACAGTGGCGGTCATGCAGCTCAGACAGAGCACATCCGCCCACTGAAGCTCTTCGGCGGTTACTTTTCTTTTCAGAATGTTTTCATTGAGAATGGAGACATTCCAGCCTGAGTCCCTGGCCTGGGTTCCCAGAAGTACCGGCCCCAGTAGCGGGATGCTCATGAATTTGGAATAGACATTGAAGCGAGAACCCATCGGTTCGATAAACAAAACTTTTCCTTTTTTCACAGTCAGTGCTCCTGAAGATGTTTGGGACACGGCGACTTTTATCGACAGTTCAGGCCAGCAAAAATGAAACCACCCCTGTCCGGTAAATGGAATGATTGTTGCTTTATTTAGGCGGAAATCCCCGGGTCATTACAAGAAACCAAAACAGGTTGGGGCTGATAATATGAAAAAAGATGGAAGAATCAGGGCTGTGGTGGAGAATGTGAAACCCTGTATCGACGCCGGGCGGTTTCCGGTTAAAAGGGTAAAAGGGGAGAGTGTTACTGTCTGGGCGGATTGTTTCGCCGACGGTCACGACGTGATCGATGCCCGTCTCATGTACCGCATGAGCGGTGAGTCACAGTGGAACTACAGTCCAATGGAGTTTGTGGACAATGACCGCTGGCGCGGCGGGTTCACGGTGGATTCCGTGGGGACGTACGAATACACAGTGCAGTGCTGGGTGGATCATTTTCTTACCTGGCGTCATGCTCTGGAGAAAAAGTTCGAGGCCGCACAGGAGCAGGAGGCGGACTATCTGATCGGGATGGAGATACTGGCGAAGGCCCGGTCCAGAGTCGCCCCCCGGGAGCTTTCTCTTCTGGAGGATGTGCTCCGTGAGCTTGCCGAGGTGACGGATCGTCAGAACCGATATGAAATTGCTCATTCAGAGGAGCTTTTCCATCTTATGAGGAGAAATCCCGACACCCAGCTGGCCACCACATGGGCGCCGCTTCTGAAGGTGACCGTGGATCGCAAAAAAGCTTCTTTCAGTTCCTGGTATGAGTTTTTCCCCCGCTCATGCACAAGTGACACTTCACGTCACGGGACGCTGAGGCACTGCGAGCCGCTTCTGGGCGATATTGCCCAGATGGGTTTCGATGTGGTGTATCTGCCGCCCGTTCATCCTGTGGGGGAGGTGAACCGAAAAGGTAAGAACAACAGTGTCACTGCTGCCAAGGATGATCCGGGAAGCCCCTGGGCCATCGGCTCCCGTTTCGGAGGGCATAAATCGGTTGAACCTCAGTTGGGAACAGTGGAGGATTTCGAGCATTTTCTGGTCCAGGCGAACAAAGCGGGGCTGGAGGTGGCTATTGATATCGCGTTTCAGTGTGCACCTGATCATCCCTATGTGAAGGAGCATCCTGAATGGTTTACCATACGTCCGGACGGTACAATTCAGTTTGCTGAAAACCCACCCAAAAAGTACGAGGATATTGTCCCTTTCAATTTCGAAACCGAGGCCTGGGAGTCGTTGTGGAAAGAGCTCAAGGATGTGTTTCTCTTCTGGATTGACCGTGGAGTGAGAATATTCAGGGTGGACAATCCTCACACCAAACCCTTTCCTTTCTGGGAATGGCTTATTACTAATGTCAAGAAACAATATCCTGAGGTTCTCTTTCTTTCCGAGGCGTTCACCAGGCCCAAAGTCATGTACAGGCTTGCCAAGCTGGGTTTCAGTCAGTCCTATACATATTTCACCTGGCGCAATACAAAAGAGGAGCTCACCAGCTACATGACTGAGCTCACAAGAGGGGAGCCCCGGGAATTTTTCCGTCCCAACTTCTGGCCCAACACTCCCGATATCCTTCCCGAACTGCTTCAGTTCGGAGGAGAGAATGCATTCGCGTATCGGCTGGTGCTTGCTGCCACTCTCAGTTCCAATTACGGCATTTACGGTCCTGCATTCGAACAGACGGTGAACAAAGCCGTAGGTGGCAAGGAGGAGTATGAGTATTCGGAAAAATACCAGATTTATGCCTGGGACCGTTCCAAGGGCGAGCGGCTGAGAAGAATGATTACTGCGCTCAATACCGCACGGAAAGAGAATCCGGCACTGCAGTCGAACAGGTTTCTTGAGTTTTACCATATCGACAACGATTACATGCTTTTTTACGGGAAACGTACACCGGATCTGTCAAATGTGATTCTGGTCGTGGTGAATCTGGATCCTTTTCATACTCAGAGGGGAAAACTGAAAATGCCTCTGTATGAACTGGGAATAGAGCCCTTTCAGACTTATCTGCTTGAGGATCTGCTTGGGGGCGATCGCTATGTGTGGCATAATGAGGAGAACGAGATCGTTCTGGATCCGTCTGCTTCTCCGGCCAGTCTTTTTCGGGTTCACCGGCAGCTGCGCAGAGAGGCTGATTTTGATTACTATTGAACCTTGACTTTGGGGTAAGCGGAGGTGGATACATGAACAGGCAACTTGATGACGCGCCCCTGTGGTATAAGGATGCCATTATCTATGAAGTGCATGTGCGCGCATTCGGAGACAGCAACGGAGATGGAATCGGGGATTTCAAAGGACTTACCGAAAAACTGGATTATCTGCAGAGTCTGGGGGTTACGGCCGTATGGCTTTTGCCCTTTTATCCCTCGCCGTTAAGGGATGATGGATACGATATAGCTGATTACACCAATGTGCATCCCGATTACGGAACGCTCAAGGATTTCAAGGATTTCCTCAAAGCTGCCCATCGCAGAGGAATCAAGGTCATTGCCGAACTTGTGCTTAATCACACATCGGCGGATCATGCCTGGTTTCAGAAGGCGCGGCGGGCCGAAAAGAACACCCGTACCCGCAATATGTACGTGTGGAGCAATACTGCGGAGCGATACAGGGATGCCCGTATCATTTTTCAGGATTTCGAGCATTCCAACTGGACCTGGGATCACGCGGCACAGGCCTATTACTGGCATCGTTTCTATTCTCATCAGCCCGATCTCAATTTCGACAATCCCACTGTCCACCGTCACCTTTTCAAGGTGATTGATTTCTGGTTTTATCTGGGCGTAGACGGGCTGAGGCTTGATGCGGTGCCCTATCTGTATGAAAGAGAAGGCACCAACTGTGAAAATCTCAAGGAGACTCATGATTTTCTCAAAAAGCTGCGGGCTCACGTGGACAGCAAATTCAAGGACCGTATGCTTCTGGCCGAAGCCAATCAGTGGCCGGAGGATGCGGTGGAGTATTTCGGGGAGGGTGATGAATGTCAGATGGCGTTTCATTTTCCTCTTATGCCCCGTATGTTCATGTCTATTCAGATGGAGGACAGTTTCCCCATTATTGATATCCTCCGTTCCACACCGGATATACCCGACAACTGTCAATGGGCGCTTTTTCTGAGAAATCATGATGAGCTTACTCTCGAGATGGTCACCGATGAGGAGCGGGACTACATGTACAAGGTGTATGCTCAGGATTACCGGGCCAAAATCAATCTGGGCATCCGACGCCGCCTGGGTCCTCTTCTGCAGAATGACCGTCGCAAGATCGAGCTCATGAATATACTTCTGTTCTCGCTTCCCGGAACGCCGATCATTTATTACGGGGATGAGATAGGCATGGGAGATAATTATTATCTGGGTGACCGCAACGGGGTCCGTACCCCTATGCAGTGGGGACCGGACCGCAACGCGGGGTTTTCTCACACCAATCCCCACAAACTGTTTTTGCCCATAATCATAGATCCGGAATATCACTATGAAGCGGTGAATGTGCAGAATCAGGAATCCAGTTATTCTTCGCTTCTGTGGTGGACCCGCAGTGTTATCGCCTCCCGCAAGAGGTTCAGGGCGTTCAGCCGCGGTGAACTGAAAGTGGTCACCAGCGACAACGGGAGAATTCTTTCATTCATTCGTGAATCCGAGGACGAGACTGTTCTTGTAGTGGTTAATCTTTCCCGGTTCAGTCAGGTGGCTCATTTCGATCTGTTTGACTATGCGGGATACATACCTGAAGAAATTTTCGGCAGAACACCTTTTCCTATCATAAAGGATGTTCCCTATCTGCTTACGCTCGGTCCGTATGACTATTATTGGCTGGAGCTCAAAAAGAATACCGAGACTGTTGGTGTGGAGGATAAAGTGAGAGTGCTGAATGTGAAGAGACGCTGGGAGGAGATCTTCCAGGGTGCCAACCGTTCCAAACTGGAGAACAGGATACTGCCGGAATACCTGCGTCGAAGCAGGTGGTTTGGATCAAAGGGCAGGAGGATCAATCACGTGACCATTGTCGAGGAGGCCAGAATCGAGGACAATGCCTGGTCCTGCAGACTGGTGATATTGAGAGTCGCTTTTGCCCAGGGGGCAGAAGAGCACTATCTACTTCCTCTTTCCTACAACACCAGGTCGCTTGTGGGCGGTCTGCATGAGGATTTCCCTCAGGCCATAGTTGCTGATCTCAATATGGAAAACGAGGAGGGAATCCTGTATGATGGAACGTATGACGAGAAGCTTCACTGGGTTCTTTTCAAGACTGTTTCAAACCGCAGGAAGATAAAGGGAATAGATGGAGAGTTCGGTGGTATTCCCGGACGGGGGCTGAGGGTAATAATTGCTGGCAAGCATCTGCCTATTCCTTCCCGTCCTCTCAAGGTGGAGCAGAGCAACACTGCCATACTGTACAATGAGACGCTTTTTCTGAAGCTTTACAGAAAACTCGAGGAGGGGGTGAATCCTGAACTGGATATTCTCAGGTATCTGGGAACTCGTACCAATTTCGAAAACATTCCTCCCTATGCGGGTGCACTTGAGTACAGAACAGACAAAAAAGAACCGCTGACTGTGGCAATCATGCAGGGATATGTGGAAAACAGCGGCAACGCCTGGGATTACACTCTCAACGTGGTGGCCAGGTATTTCGAGCAGGTTCTGGCGCATGCAAGCAGTCTCCCCAAACTTCCTTCCCGTTATCCGCATCTGCTGGATATCAATATGGGAGAGGTGCCTTCCTATTTCCGTGATCTGGCGGGAGAGCTTTTTCTGGAGATGGTTTCTCTTCTGGGAAAACGCACTGCGCAGCTTCATCTGGCCCTGGCCGGGGCAACGGAGGAACCTGATTTCGCTCCGGAATCGTTTTCACTTCTTTATCAGCGTTCGGTGTATCAGTCCATGCAGGGATTGGTGGTGAGGACATTTCGCATGGTGGAGAAGGAAGTGAAGAATATGCCTGAGGAGGTGGCCGAGCAAGCGAAATCTGTTCTGAAGATGGAAAAAGAGATTCTTGAAAACATGCGGAGAATTGTTTCCAGAAAGATGTCAACTGTCAAAACCCGTATTCATGGCGACTATCATCTGGGGCAGGTTCTTTTCACCGGCAAGGATTTCGTGCTTATGGATTTCGAGGGGGAACCGGCGCGGTCACTCAGCGAAAGGAAACTCAAAAGATCACCGTTCAGGGATGTTGCGGGGATGATTCGGTCCTTTCACTATGTGGGCTACGGTGCACTTACTATGGAGTCTTCTTTCAGAACCGAGGATATGCCTCTGCTTACCGAATGGATAGGTCCGTGGTATAATTACATAAGCGGCATTTTCCTAAAGGCTTATCTGGAGGAGGCTAAAGGATCCATTTTCGTGCCCCATAACAACCAGGATATCGATGTGCTGCTCAAGACATTCCTGCTTGAAAAGGCAGTATATGAGCTGGGATACGAGATCAACAACAGGCCTGACTGGGTGGGAATCCCTATTCAGGGCATAAAAAACATACTGGGTATGAAATGAATGGAGAATTATGATGGATAGCGAAGAGGAAAACGGAAAACAGAGTAGATCCGAATTTCCATAAGTGTATCAATTACCATTCAGAACGTGACCGGATACTGGTATACAAATGAAAAGGGGAGACTTTATAATGCATGTAGGACCTTTTTACGAGGGCAACGGACATACCTCATTTACAGTCTGGGCACCGCTCAGAAAGAAAGTGGATCTGGTCTTAAGCGGTCCGCAGAAACGGCAGCTTCCTATGGAGCGCGATGAGATGGGATACTGGCATGCTCATAAGGTGCCGGCAGGTCCCGGTGAACTATACAAATACCGTCTGGATAATAGTATGGAATTTCCAGATCCCGGTTCCCGTTTCCAGCCTGAAGGTGTGCATGGTCCCTCAAGTGTGGTGGATTTTGGATCATTTGCCTGGAGTGATTCTCACTGGAAGGGTGTGGAGCTTGACAGAATGGTGATTTATGAGCTTCACATCGGCACGTTCACTCCCGGGGGGACGTTTGAAGCATGTGCGGAGAAACTGGATTATCTCAAGTCGCTGGGAGTGAATACCATAGAGATCATGCCGGTGGCTCAGTTTCCCGGATCGCGCAACTGGGGTTACGACGGAGCGTACCCTTTTGCTGCACAGAACAGCTACGGTGGACCTGAAGGTCTGATGTATCTGGTGGATCAGTGTCATAAAAAGGAGATGTCTGTGGTGCTGGATGTGGTGTACAATCATCTGGGACCCGAAG
Source organism: Chitinispirillaceae bacterium (assembly GCA_046546375.1). GTDB lineage: Bacteria > Fibrobacterota > Chitinivibrionia > Chitinivibrionales > Chitinispirillaceae > JAEZKC01. The sequence goes on from JBKGXV010000023.1 coordinate 40,123, forward strand.
GTGCCTATCTTCATGAGTATGGACCGTATTTCACCGATGAATATAATACTCCCTGGGGAGCTGCGGTGAATTATGATCAGGCATATTCCTACGGGGTGAGAAATTATTTTATCCAGAATGCGCTTGCCTGGCTTTCCGACTATCACATAGATGCGCTTCGTCTGGATGCCATTCATGGTATCTATGATTTCGGTGCGTTTCATATACTGCGTGAAATTGCCGAAGCGGTGGAGCAGCTTTCCGATTATACCGGACGGAAAAGAATCCTCATTGCCGAAAGTGATCTCAATGACACACGGGTGATTAATCCGTTTGAAAAGAACGGATACGGAATAGATGCTCAGTGGAGTGATGATTTTCATCATTCGGTTCATACACTTCTGACAGGGGAAAATTGCGGCTATTACGAGGACTTCGGCTCTCCGGGTGAATTGTGTAAAGCGTACAATGAGGGCTTTGTCTATTCCTGGACCTATTCCCGGAACAGAAAGAGGTATCATGGAAGTTCCTCAAAGGATATTTCACCTGAAGAGCTTGTAGTCTGTATTCAGAATCATGACCAGGTGGGCAACAGGATGCTGGGGGAGAGGTTGTCGATGCTGGTTTCCTTTGACGGGCTCAAAGTGGCTGCGGCCTCGATGGTATTGTCACCCTACACGCCCATGCTTTTCATGGGGCAGGAGTTCGCGGCTCAGACTCCGTTTCTCTATTTTATCAGTCATCTGGACGAACATCTGGTGCAGCTTGTCAGAGAAGGCCGGGCAAGGGAGTTTGCCGAGTTCAAGTGGGAGGCGACTCCGCCTGATCCCCAGGCGCAGAGCACATTTGAAAAGAGCAAGCTTGACTGGGACAGCATTTCAAAAGGGAATCATAAACAGATGCTTGAATTCTACAGAACCCTTTTTGAGCTTCGCAGGGAGCATCCCTCATTGAGAAGCCGTACCCGCAGTGCATCGGAGCTTTTCGGTGAGGGTAAGAGCGGGGTAGTGCTTCTCAGGCGCGGGGATATGAGTAAATCTGTGGCGTTTTTGAATTTTTCAGAAAAGGAAGTTGTTTTCACTGGGAAAGATGCGGGAATCGAGAATGGGCACAGACTGATCGATTCCCAGCATGAGAGCTGGGGTGGTGAAAAGGAGAAGATGATGCCCGGAGAATTGAAGGCGGATGGGGAGTGCCGGCTGGCACCGCTGAGTGTGGCGCTGTATGAGCTGGATTAGGGATAATTGAAGGGAACGTGGTAATGTGGAGTATAGTTTTTGA
>JBKGXV010000024.1:0-40828 GCA_046546375.1 Chitinispirillaceae bacterium
TTATAATTTTGCTCTTTCTTTGGCCTTGGAAAGAAAGCAGGTCGCCGAAGGCCCTTCGAGCCGCCGCCCTGGGCGAGCGAGTTCAAATCCTAATAAAAATGCGTATGCTAGATTAGCATTTCAATGCCGGATGCATGCCGCAGAGATGAAGTTCATCATTCAAAGCATTTCAAACTGTACCCCAAAGAATACATGATCCTAAACACAAGCAGGAGGTTAACAATTATAAAAAACAATATCAAAACAACCAATATCGGATATGCATCACTGTTTCTGTAAATTTTACCGCTCACATAAACTTCTTTGTATAGTAGAATGTAAACTATATACAAAGCTATGGCCGACCATATACTAAAGATGCTCATATAAACGAAAAAATCGTGAAGCGTGAGTTTATATACAAAGAAAAATGAAACAAACGATACTACTATCAGTGTCAAAAAAATCTGATGGAAATATTTTTTGAACATCAATATGCGCCTTTACGCTGCGATGCGTTTTCAAAACATCAACGAAACGATTCCATATGAAAATTCATGAAGTTAAACGGGTTAAACTGAAACATTCGCCCCGGGGTGATAACATCAGTTCGCCACCTCCAAAAGCAGCCGAGTCGCTGATATTTATGAAGGCCTGACTTCCCGAATACCGCTGCCTTGGATAATCAAGTACCTATTCCCGACCGTTTTTTCCCTCTTCTCCCTCGTTCTCTTCTTTTCCCTGGCCGTTCTGTTCACCGAAAACAGAAGTGTCCATCCCGGTATATCCGCCCCAATCCTCCGATTCCCAGTCCTTTTCATGAATATTATTCATCTTTTATCCTCCAATTTCTGTTTAATACTATTCCGGATATCTCCGTACTGCATACTTCACCATCGCCGCCACCTCCCGGAAAAGCGAAGGGATGTCAGTCCACTCAAAGTAATCCGCATGAGCATTGTAGACGTTTTCCACCCCGAACCGCTGTAGAGCGTATCTGCTTCTGGGGATATGGTAGAACTGAGTTATCACCATCACGCTCGAGAACTTGTTCTCTCTGCAGTATCTGGAAGTGAACCGTGCCGTTTCGAAGGTGTTGCGGCCGTTGCGGTCTTCTATGATTTCAGATTCATCTATTCCTTTAGATTCGAGGTACTCCTTCATCACAGCGGCCTCGACATACCCTTCTTTGCCCCTTGCGCCGCTGACTATGATTTTGCCCAGGCAACCTTTCCGGTAGAGCTCAATACTTTTATCCAGCCGCCCTTTCAGGCGGTCCGAAGGAACACCGGAGGGGAGAACAGTATTGCCCAGCACAACCCCGGCATCAGCGTAAGCGATGTCGTCACGAAGGCCAAAAACGGCTACAACGGATGCGGAAGCCAGAACCAAACCTCCCGCAGCGGCCGACAGCGGTATCAGAAGTTTTGAAAGTTTCATCAATCAGCCAGGATTCAAAGTGATCAAATATCACAAATTAATATGCGGAATACCTGACAGGCTAATTGGGAATTCAAACTAAGCGAGCTCATTACAGAAGAGGGGGAAGCCTCACAGGCCTCCCCCTCACAACCTCTCTCCGACTTTGATCAACTCAACTGGGGTCCACCACCTTGCCCATAAACAAAACCGTCCCGGTGGGTATGTCTCTGATCAGAAAAATGAAGGGTTTATCCGCGCAGAAATGCTTTTTATGCTGCGGGGGCATGCTGGTCACTTCACCAATGACCGCTGTGGCTGCAGCTGCGGTGGTCCCGTCCTCGTCAACAGCAACAAACGCCTGATGAAGAACATCGGTTATCTTAAGTTTGTCGCCTATTCCGGGAAGTTCAGAAGAAAAGAATCTTTCAAGGCCGAGCATCTCCAGTTCCTCTTTAAATGACTTCGTGCCGTAAGTATAGGAAAACCTGGGAATTTCCAACTCGACCTGAGTCAGCTCGAGTGCGGAAAGTATCGATGAAAGCTTCGTTTCATCGAGAGAAACAGCAAACTGATCCAGATCTCCTTTGGGCAGAATAACCGTCATGGCGATCTCGCCACCACTGTAGGGCATTTCAACAGCTTTGAAATCCTCGCCCTCGCTGTAGGCAAACGAACCGGTGGGCTCCCTCATGAACTCGACCTGCACAGAATCGGATTCCGACCTTTTGAACATCTTTTCGTGTGTATAGTCCCTGCTGAACTTTGCCTGCCAGGCGGCATCAAAATAAACCGTATTGGTGAGAACCATACGGGTATATACAGACAGCTCTTTTATCAGATTCTCGATTTTCCCGTTTGTCCTGTCTTCAACCCAGCTGTTGATCAGATCTTTGGATTCCACCGGCTGGTTGATGAAATCCACCGTTCTGACACCGCAGTCATAATTAACAGACAGAATATCCAAAAAGGGTTCTCTGAACTGATAGGTCTTCTCTCCCCAAAGGGTATTATCCACGTTCAGACTGAACCCTTCTCCCTCCCGCCCCTGGGCACCTTCTCCGCGGGTCTGCAGTTCAAGTCCCACCCGGTTGTGAACCTCATGCACCCAAGAAGGTGCCAGTGATGAAATACCAAGCACCTGCTCCAGTTCAGATGCCACATCACCGTCGGTTCCGCCGTATACCATTGTCAAAGCGGAAGCAACGCTGTATGGCGAGAAGAAAACGTTTTGCTCCTGCTCCCCCAAGACACCGAAGAGATCAAGTCCGAACTGGTTGACCCCCCGGGACAAGTCCGCAATCTGATCATCACTTGCGGAGGGATCGGAATTGTAAGCCTTTGCAGATCTCTGCTCGGCAACCACATTGTCCTCGTAATCCTTCACCCCAGTTCCATTATCGGAACAACCACTCAACAGAACCGAACCGGCAAAAACCACCAGAACACTGCCAACCACGTTAGTTTTTAACATAACATACTCCTTTAAAAGGTGAAACGTACCGGAGTTGAATCCGACGATTTGACTTCAACGACAACCGGTTCAATTGTCCCGGGATTTGAAACCACAGGAGGGACTGTGACAGCATCATTTTCCTCTATGCAGGACAGTTCATATTTTCCCTGTGGCACATTGCTTATCAGCGCACTTCCACCTTCATATAAATAGAGTGAATACGGTGTTCCAGCTGCGTATATCCGATAAGAGCGATAACTATCCGTATCCAAACTGATCTCAATCCCTCCCAAATCGGTCAGCTGCACATATCCAAGTCTGTCTCCACTCTTTACCTCAGGCATCAGGGCACCTAACCCGGCGATTGTGTCCCGTATGAACAGGTTGTAAGAAGAACCGCTGTCCACCTTCAAGGAAAAGCGACCGCTACTGTCGGTATAGGTTTTCACCACCACTGAAAGAGGTGTACTGTCGGGCACAAAATCGGCCGGATATGCTTCAACCGTCATACCGGGTACACCCGATGCCACCCTCCCATTGACAATTTCACTGCCGTTTCCTCCAACGGGACTGTCAGAACACCCGGCACAAAGCACGACAACCAAAACCAAAAAATGACAAGCTGTTTTCATAACTCCTCTTTCTTGAAAAGGGGAAAGAGCACAAAGTTACACTGCACAACCTGGTCTGAACACTTCTCCTCACCGGCAATCTCAAGCACTTCCGCCCTGAGCTTCTTCACCTTCTCCTTCACCATTTCAAAGCTTTTCTGCGAAAGCGTCACTGTCAGAAAAGAAGCATCCCTCTCCTGAGGAGAAAACCTGGTCAGACACTCTCTTCCCAGGTCAAGAAACTGATACCTCAGACTCTCTATGGCAGCCGCACTCCAGTCATCCCCCGAAGAGATAAGAGAATCGGAAGGTTTGAGGCAACCCTGCTCATCCTTTTTTACAAGCCCCTCACTCTGAAGCACTTCTATGGCCTCCTGGGCTTGAGAGGGCGTGATTGGCGGACAGATTCCGGATGCAAGAGCATCACAATCACCCTTGAAAGAGACAACATCCAAAGAGGCTCTCACTGCGGAATAGTACCATTTCTCATAAAACTTGTGATTGACAGCACCCACCACCTTGGCGGCACGGTGACGAAGCCGGGTCAGCTCATCAAAGGCGTTCTGTTTTTCCTGCGCCGTTCTGGCGTGACAGTAGGAGATGAGTGCCAGAAAGTACTCAGACTCTTTTCTGGTAAGCTTGAGATATGCAATGAGGCGCCTTGCCACCTCTTCGGTAAGCCGGCGCTTGCCCTGCATCACAAACAGCATATGCCCGGGGGCTTTCAAACCCAGATGATTGGCCAGACTGCGGTGGGAGAAATGAGGATTGTCCGTCTTTTTCTGCTCGAAAACAGACTTGAGGTACCCTCGATAATCGGTGAAATCAAATATTGCTGACATGGTTCTCTTTTCTTTCGAAATGCCCGGGTCTGTGTCCTCCTATCTACAATTTAACTTTAAAAGGGGGGACATTCAACACAAAAGCACACTTTCCGTTATCAGGCCTGATAACGCCACCAAGACGCAAAGGTTTGATTTCACTGCAAAATGCCCCCCACATAGACAATTCCGGAGGTGTTTTTGATAACACCCGGGATGAGAAACACCCTCTTTTTTAACCTTGAATTCTGACAGCAGCTAACTGATCACGGAAAGCGCTTGAAGCAGAAACGCCCAGAACTTGTCCACCGAACCGATGTGCACCGCTTCGTCGGGAGAGTGAGGATATTTGATGGTGGGACCCACTGATACCAGCTCCAGGTCGGGATACTTGGCTTTGATTATGCCACACTCAAGCCCCGCATGAACAACTTTCACCTGAGGCTCGTTTGTGAAAAGATCCTGATAAGCCCGTTTCATGGCTTCAAGCAGAGAGGAATCCGGATCGGGTTTCCAGCCGGGATACCCCCCGCTGAACTCCACCTTCGCACCGGCAAGTGAAAACGCACTTTCCACCGCACAGCTGAGATCATCCATGGCGGAATCCACCGAACTGCGCAGAAGATACTGAATCCGCACATTTTCATCAGTGCTTCTTATCGAAGCCAGATTCCCCGATGTCTCCACCACACTGCTCAACCGATCACTCATCCGGACAACCCCGTGAGGACAGCAGTAAAGGGCCCGGAGCAGTTTCAGTTGTGATTCGGAGGATAAAACAGAGTCAGGGTCGGGTGTATCGCTGATTGTGATCTCCACATCGGGGTCGGCGACCTGAAGTTCAGATTTCACCACCGTTTCAAACCAGGTCACATAGGTTCTGAACTGACCGGCTTTATCTTCAGGCAATACAAGAGTGCAGAAAGCTTCGCGGGGAATGGCATTGCGCACGGATCCGCCCTGAATCGAGCTTATGCGGACATCATAATCAGAAACGGCTTTGTAAAGACACCTCACCAGAAGCTTGATGGCATTGCTCCGGCCGAGATTGATATCCAGACCCGAATGCCCCCCTCTGAGCCCCCGCACCGCCAGAGTAAAAGCCTTCCGCTCTCCCTCCAGGTGATTTCGGGCAACCAGAAGTTCGGCAGACACATCCACCCCACCTGCACAGCCGATATAGATTTCCCCTTCATCTTCGGTATCGAGATTGATGAGTGCTTTTCCTTTGAGAAGACCGGAATCCAGATTCATCGCCCCTGTCATTCCCGACTCCTCATCTATGGTGAAAAGCGCCTCAAGGGGAGCATGCTTCAGATTTTCATCCTCAAGAACCGCCAAAGCAGCCGCAGCACCGATACCGTTGTCAGCTCCCAGGGTGGTACCTTTGGCCCTTACCCATTCGCCATCCACATAGGGAATAATGGGATCAGTGAGGAAATCATGCTCCGTACCCTCGTTTTTCTGAGGAACCATATCGAGATGACTCTGAAGAACTACCCCTCTGCGCTCTTCATACCCCCGTGCGGCACCTTTGCGCACAACGACATTGCCCGCATCATCCTTCACGGCCTCCAGACCCAGCCTTTCCGCCACATTCAGCACATAATCTACTGCCCCCTTCTCGTGCCCCGAGGGCCTGGGTATGGAGCAGAGGTTTTCAAAATGTTTCCATAGAAGAGACGCAGACAGATGAGCAAGAGCCATTGAAACCCCTTATGTAGGTGAAATCTGTTTCGGACCTGATCAGGAGAGCAAACAAAGCACCAGAAAAAGAGCAGTTACTGGGATTCGAATTTCTCCAGAAGTTCATCTGCTTTCTGAAGCTTTTTCTGAGCGTTGCGTGCTTTCTGACGCAGAATACGCTCCCGCGCCGTTTCCTCCGGAGTTGTTTCGGAGTAGTAATAGATCCGATGATAATAGCAGGATTCAGCGAGATTCTTGATACCCTCTTTGATAAAAGCTGTAACATCCGGAAATGAAGCCGTGGCGTCTTCAGCCTCCTTGAGCTTGCTTCTGAGCATACCCACCTTGCGTTTATAATCCGCAGCCCTGGCCATAAGACCATCCAGATCAAGATTGGGATCCTGAAGATCGGCTGAAATGAGAGCTGCAGCATATCCCTTTGCGGTAGATATGAGATCGGACAGCACAGAAGCATGCTTGCCCAACTCTTCCCGGGTCTGAAGTTCCTCTTCGGCCAGTCTTTTTTCAAACTCGAGCTGCTTGAGTTCCTGAGCCTTCAAAGACTCGGTCTGAGCAGTGAAATGCTGCACGATAGCCCACACCGAACCGGCAAGCATTACTGTGGCAAAGAAAAATGAAAATATCAGCTTCACGGTCCCCTTGGAGTTGATCGCGATCATGTAGGCAAGAAGGGTCAAACCGACCAACACCGCAAGCAGCAGCACTTCAACACTCATTCTTTCATTCCTTTTCTTATCAGGACAGTTTCAACTTTGGTTGGTCCAGACTTAATAATATAGAAGTTCCACCCCCCGATTGCAAAACGATCGCCGGTTTTGGGAATTCTGCCCAAAAAGCGTGTAAGCACCCCGTTAAGCGTAGCGACATCTTCGCTCATCTCAGCGAGTTCGGGCGGAAGCCAGTCACCCAGGTTTTCAGTATCCTGAAGCCCGGAGAACACCTTGGTCCGGGTACCATTTTCGTGAAGAGGTTTCTTTACCTGACGGGGAAAGTGCATCACCTTCCTGAGCCCTCCGGCCAGAGAAAACACTCCGGCAAAGCCTCCGAATTCATCCAGCACACATACTTCACTTAGATCTTTTGAATACATGAATGTTATCAGATCCGCCACTTCCAATGTCTCCGGCACCCACTCGGGGATGGCGGAAAGTTTTCCCAGAGTCGTTTTGGGAGGGGCCTTGAAGAGATCCGGCAAACGGACGACCCCTTTGATCTGCTGGTTTCTGTTGCTAACCAGGACAAAAGGCCGCCCGTGTCTGCTCATGCGCACAAGAGCCTTCCCGGCCATAGTACCCTGAGGCAGGATCAGCACCTGAGAGCGATGAAGCATGAAGCGTTTCACCGGCTGAGCGCCTTTGTCCAGAAGCCCGATCACCACGTCCTGCTCCCATTGTGAGATAGCCCCCCGCCGGGCAGAGCTGTAGATGGCCGACTTGAGTTCATCCACCGTGACAAAGGGGCTGGGTCTGCGGAAATGGACCTTCAGACGTGTCAGAAAAACCTGATTGAGCTTCTGTATCACCCCAAGCAGAGGAGCGGATATTTTCTTGAGATAGTGAAAATAGGGGGCGATAATGGCCGCTATCTTCTCATTGTTTCCGAGAGCGGTGTTTTTGGGGAAAATCTCCCCGAACACGATAATCACCGCAGTTGCCGCCAGAAGACTCAATCCCGTTGCACTGCGGTTCAGCACCGCTTCCAGAAGAGACTGGATAAGACCGGCAAGCGTGATATTGACAAACATATTACCCAGAAGAATCAGAAGCAGAGTCCTGTGCCCATCGGCCAGAAGAGAATGAATCAGCCTGCGGGAGCGGACCGAATCGTTCTGAAAAGCGAGAATGCGCTCACGGGGTATGGAAAAAAGGGCTGTTTCCGAAGCGGAGAAAAAGGCTGAAAACAACAGGAACAGAACAGTGAAAACTGACAATATGACTACAGTTGTCATAGAGCGGGCATACTTTTGGGGTAATGAATGAAAGGAAGTGGGAACCTGCCCACTTCCTGCGAAACTCTATAAAATATCAGAATGGCAGATCATCCGAACCGACGTCCGGTTCACTTACCTGCTGCTGATTGAACTGTGGGTCAGGCGGTGAATCGAAATACTCTCTTGAGGAGCTTTGTGAGCCGCCCCGGTCAGCTCCAGCGCCCTGGCCGCTGCCGCCGCCGATAAACTGCATGGTACTGGCCTCGATTTCGGTACGGTACCTTTTATTTCCGTCCCTGTCCTCCCAGGAGCGGGTCGAAATACGCCCTTCGATATAGCAGGTACGACCTTTCTGCAGGTACTGATTGGCTACCTCGGCCTGTCTGCCCCAGAGAACGATGTTATGCCACTCTGTACGCTCCTGTTTCTGTCCGTTTTTATCGGTCCAGCGCTCCGAAGTGGCCAGTGGAAAGTTAGTCACCGCTCTCCCCTGAGGGGTGTATTTAAGTTCGGGATCCTTGCCGAGATTTCCAATGAGAATAACTTTGTTAACGCCAGTCATAGTCTTCCTCCAGACTTTTTGAGGTTATGAAAGATGGCGGGAAAAATTGTTGTTCTATAAAATGGCAATATTACGGAGCGAAGGCAAGATAATTCAACTGCGGAATTTTTCTGGCCCGGATACCGGTTTACTTTCAAAACCCTGCGAGAAGCTTTCGGGACGAAAGGGCCGCACCCGATAAAGAGCGCAGCCCTCAACCAGCAACGAGGGGTATTATGAAAGATCACTGCGAGAACACAAAGGGATACACAACCTCCGTGACATCTCCCGGCTTGTCAATTCTGTCGAAAACCCAGCTTCTGACCCTTCTCAATACAGTCTGTTCCAGCTGTGAATCATTCAACGAGGACTGTACCGCCTGGGCGAAAATCACCTTTCCGAACTCGTCAACGGCGAACTTGACAGTTATTTTCCCCCCGAGAGTCGGCTTCTCCCTGAGCCTTTTATTGTAGGCGTACCTCAGAGAGTTTATGTTGCGCATCACGACCCTCATGATACTCTTTCTGCTTCTGCCGCCGACAAGGGAACCTCCCGTTTCGAAATCGGCCCTGAGCTCGGCTATGGGACGCCCGGACACCTTCTTGGTCAGAACGGGAGCGTCTCCGGGCATGAACCCGTCCAGCAGGTTGTCTATACCGGATCCCTCCCCGAAACCGGCCCCGTACCCGGCTCCGTAACCTATACTGGAAACACCCTTTCTTCCCACACCCCCGCCACCTTCCTTCTTAAGCCCCCCGACACCGGAAATAACGGCGTCAATATCGGAGGCGAAACCGCCCTTGGCGAAAAGGTCCGCGGAAGCGACTGTTTTTCCCTTTATCTGACCGGAAATGATCCCCAGCAAGCCTTTTTTTGTCACCCTGGCGCGAGGATCCCCACCACCGCCCCTGTTCCCTCCCTTACCTCTGTTCTTGTTTTTCTCAAGACTCCTGCGTTCGGTTCGAGGCTGCTTGAGCGGCGTTTTCTCCTCTTCCTTTTTCCGGTTGATTCTTTCCTGCACCTCTTCTGCGGACGCTACCACGATCTTTCGCCCTTCATCCAGGTTTTCATAGAAATCAACGGCCACGTCGACAATATTGCGGGTACTGAAAAATGCTCCCGCGCCCACAGCCACCAAAAGTGAGACTATCTCCACATTGCGCAGAATTCTGCTTTTGTCCAGACGAAAAATATCCTCCCGTTCCCTGATCACCCTGCTGTACTCCTCATCGCTCAAAACTCTCCCCGGAGCTTCCTCCTCCTCGTCAGCATCGATGAATGATGAATCCCCATACACTTCACTTTCCCAAACACGTTCAGTGTCGCCGCCAAATCCGAAACCAGCTTTCTCCCTGCTCATATCAGCCCTCCCTTTCCATTACGGCGAAATTCATGTTTTCATACCCAGCCTCACCGCACGTGTTCATTACCTTGTAAAGAATGTCGAAGCTCACGTTCTTGTCGGCCTGGATCACCACCTTTCTCTCAAGTCTGTTCAATGCACCAGTAAGCACCATCTGCTTTTCCAGCTCCAGGCAGGCGGCAAGTTTTTCGGCGAGTTTGCCTATAACAGGATCATGCTCCTCCCGTGCACCGCCCCCGACCTGCCCTGTTGACATGACGGGCTGATTGTCCACCAGAATCATTTCATTGCTCACCGCAACCTGAAGATTGACTTCCCGGGGTTTTTTGTGTGACTGGGAGTTGGGCAACACCAGATTGTCGGCATTGGTGAGAATGGAACCGTCGGCAGAAAAACTTCTGAGCAGGAACACCAGAATGATGGTGAACATATCCATCATCGATGTGATGTTCAGGGCCGCATTCTGCTTGACCTTTCTAACTCTCGAGCGAGAATTCATATTTCCCCCCTGAAAAGATCAGAATACAATGTCGGTTTCTTTTTCGGTCCAGCAGCCTGCCGTCGCTTTTCTGTAAACAAAACGCTGTGGAAGATGGAATAGTTACAAAAGAGGTGAACCGGCCATTGAAGCTTCTACTCCTGTGACCTGCCCTGGAGTATATTATCAGCTCTGCGAAACCGCATTGTTATTCTGAAGGAGAAAAACCGCAATGTTTACAGAAGAACTGAATACAGCTCTGAAGGCGGCAAGGGAAGCAGGTGAGATCCAGCTGAAGTGCGCGGACAGCATTTCCGGTATAGAGAGAAAAGAGGACTGCTCCCCGGTCACCAGTATCGACAGAGAGTGTGAAGACCGCATAAGGGACATTCTGCTTGACAAATTTTCCCGGGACGGATTTCTGGGCGAAGAGAGCGGTAAAAAAGAGAACGGAAGCGGCAGACGCTGGATTGTCGACCCTCTTGACGGAACCAGACCCTACATAAGAGGCATTCCCACTCACAGCGTGCTTATAGCACTGGAGGAAAACGGCACTCCCGTTCTGGGTGTGATCCACCTTCCCGCACTCGGTCTCACCTGCCATGCGGTGAAGGGGGGAGGCGCCTTTCTCAACGACAAAAGAATCCGGGTTTCGAAAACAGAGCACCTTAACGAATCCATGGGCAGCATACTGGGATATGTGGAATATTCGCAGGAACCGACAGGAAAAGCTCTTCTGGAACTGATGCGGCACTGGGATTACACCTACGGGTTCATGGATGCCTATTCATATGTGCTCCTGGCCAGCGGCAGCCTGGATGTATGTGTCAACATGCTGGATAAGGCCTGGGACTGCGCGGCAGCCGCCTGCATAGTAAGTGAGGCGGGAGGACGCTACTCGAGCATTACCGGTGAGAGCACGATTCACGGAGGATCAATCGTGTTCTCGAACAAACATCTTCACGAAAAAGTGCTTTCCTTTTTCAGCTGAAACGGAGATCTGTTCCATCGATCACAAAAAGCTCTGTCAACAGGAGGAGTACAGAGTGATAGATCATATCCAGGCCAATCTCCACACACGACTCACGCTCGAAAGCGGATTGGGCGGTTGAACATCCTTTGCCCGCCTGTTCAGGGATTTCTACGGAATGAGTGCAAGCGAGTGGCGAAAAGGCGCAGAAAAAAACACATCGTGGATATCTGTATCCCGGTGAAACCGCTTTAGAATGATCTGTGAGAGAGGGCGGAATTGCCCTCTCTCCCTGTGTTTTTCATTACTGCCCAGAAGGTGAATTTCACCTCCGGGGCGAGGGGTAAACACCGGCACTTTTTCTGATTTGAGGGGTGATGAGACCATTTTTCTGAAGTCGGGGATACAGAACTCTACCTCCCGGGGCTGTAGTTAACGTATTTTAAAATAATCGCTTCTGATTAACGAACTAATCAGGTTGAAGCATTCACGCTCAACTCTTTTCAATATCAAATAGAGTGAAAACGGAGGTTTTCATTGTCAGAGCAGCAGAAACGCAGATCAGAGCAGGCCGGCATCGTTCGTTTTTTCCGTGAAATGGGCTCTGCCCTGATTATGGCGCTCATTGCAATCGTTTACGTGATCCAGGCATTCAAGATTCCTACCGGATCCATGGAAAATAGTCTTCTGGTGGGCGATTTCCTCTTGGGCCTCAAATTCGTCTACGGAGCCCCGATCGTCCCCTTCTCGCAGGAGCTGGGTATCACACAGAGACTGCCCGCACTGACCGATCCCAAACCCGGTGATGTGATCATTTTCAAGTACCCCGGCACCGACAGCAAGGATTACATAAAGCGGGCTGTGGCGGGACCCGGCGATGTGGTTGAGATAAAAAACACCACGCTCATGGTGAACGGCGAAGAAGTTAAAAAGCCGCCCAAAGGCATGTACACCCGTTCAGGTTTGCAGTCCCATGAGGGAGTCAGCTATTTCAAACCGCTGCGGATACCGGCCAAAGGCGATACAATCAAAACAGAATCACTGCCTCTTCGGGAATTTCTGTTTCTCAAACACCTGATCCACCAGGAAAATCCCAGAAAAAAAGTGGAGATGCATTTCCAGCTTTTTGTGGATGGGGAATACTCAAACCATGTCCCCTTTTCCTTTTACAATATGAAAATCACTCTGGAGGATATGCAGAACGGCAAACTGGTTGTCACCAATCCCCATACCGGAAAGCGCCAGCCTTTCAGCTTCAACCGGATCGATGACTGGACAGAACTTGACAGGTACATGAGGGTCATCCGGGATGCCTTTGACGGCAAGCAGGTCCAAATCCGTCACAAGCTCTTCGTGGATGATGAACCGGTGGAAAGCTACAATGTGAAATTCGACAACTACTTCACGGTGGGAGACAACCGGGACAATTCAGCAGATTCCCGCTACTGGGGGTATCTGAACCGAAACTTCATAAAGGCCAAGGCATTCATCCTCTATTTCTCACTGGACAACAATACACCCTGGTGGCAGCTTCCTCTCAAGATCCGCTGGGACCGTATCGGAAAGCTGATCAGACCCTGGGACGGAGTGCATATGGAGAATGCCGACAGGATCAAATACTGACAAGGTCTGGAAAATACTGCAAAAAAAAACCTGTCCGTTTCGGACAGGCTTTTTTTTATCAATTCCAATATTGCAGACAGAAACATTATTTCATCAACGGAGGCTGCCCGGTGGATTCAATCACATCCCGCCACAGAGCGCTTTCGGGATCAATGCAGTTTCTTTTCGATACCGCCAGTTCGGTAGGAACATGCACAAAAGTGTTGCTCACCAGACTGATGAGCATTTTCGTTCTTCCGGCCATCGCCGCATGCACCGCATTGGTTCCAAGCCTTGCACAGTAGATGGAGTCGATGGGGTTTGCAGGAGTACTGCGTATAATGTAACTGGGATCGATATATTTCAGATTGATTTCAGTCTGTTTTGATTTGAAGTACCCCGAAATCCTCTCCTTGAGAAATGTGCCTATATCTCCCAGCTTCTTGTTTCCGGATGCATCGTATTCATTGGAAGCTTTAGCCAGAAGATCCTGACCGGCTCCTTCTGCCACTACAATAACCGCATGATTTCTCTGCTCCAACCTTTCCTGAAGATGAGCCAGCAGGCCATTGTCACCTTCGAGATCAAAAGGGACCTCGGGTACCAGCACGAAATTCACATCACGGGTACCAAGAGAGGTGTAGGCAGCGATGAATCCGGATTCCCTTCCCATCAGTTTCACCAATCCTATGCCGTTCACCGAATCATGAGCCTCCACATGTGCGCCGTACACCGCATGAGCAGCTTCGGATACGGCAGTTTCGAATCCGAAGGATTTCTGGATGAAACTCAGATCATTGTCGATCGTTTTGGGAACACCGATTATTGAAATCTCAAGCCCCCTGCGCTGGGCTTCCTCGGCAATTTTCAGTGATCCACGCTGAGTTCCGTCCCCGCCGATGGTGAAAAGCATGTTGATTCCGTGCTTCTCCATGAAATCGACCATATCCGATGTACGTTCCCCGTATCCGCGCGAAGAGCCCAGAATTGTCCCCCCGTGACGGTGGATGTTTTTCACCGTTTCCGGCCGCATTTCCATAAGCGGCTGATCAAACTCAGGCATAAATCCTCTGTAACCGTTGCGGATTCCGGATATACGCCTTACCCCGTACTGATGCCACAGAGCCAGAACAATAGCCCTGACCACATCATTGAGCCCCGGACACAGACCTCCGCAGGTCACGATAGCGGCATGCACGTTCCGAGGATCAAAAAAGATGTGCTCTCTGGGGCCCGCTTTCTCCAGGAGATTCTTGCGCTCGAAAGAGAATGTCTCCCCCGCTGCGGCATCGGTCTGATAAATCACCAGTTCATCATCTCTGACATAATTGGCGATGAAATCTCCCAGACGCTTGGAAAGGGAGATCGGTGAAGATACTTTGCTGGAGCCGAGGACAGGAACCGTAAAATCGTACATTTCATGCATAGTTTTTCTCCTTAAGGATACACAACAATATATAAAACCTGCACGGCAGGTACAATGACACTTTCACAGACAAATATGATGACTCGATGCAGTTTCCCAGGTACAATCTTCAGTTTTCTTCACCTTTATTCCCTATTTAGTTTGTATCCTCACTGATCTGGGTGTTATTTTTCCATACTATTCCTTAATACAAAGACGAGGTTGCTATCCGTTTCAAAAAGCTGATAACCCTGCTTGCAGCGACATTAGCGCTGAGCTATTCCTGTGCACATCAAAGTTCCCCGGGAGGAGGACCTGAAGATACCACCCCTCCTGAAATAAGCAATTCATATCCCGAAGCGGGTCAGGTGAACGTAGATCCCGAAGTCTCCATCAGATTCTCCTTCTCCGAGTGGATCAATTCCAAATCCGTACAGAAAGCCGTCACCCTGTACCCTTCTGTACGTGAGGGAGTGGAGATCAAGGTTTCCGGAAACACGCTGGTGATTGATCCCAAAGAGCCGTTTAAGGACAATACCACCTATCACGTGAGCATAAGCACATCTCTGCAGGATCTGAGGGGCAACTCAATCGAAAAACCAATAGATCTTGTCTTCTCCACCGGTTCAGCCCTGGACAGCGCCCAGCTGAGCGGGTGTGTTCTGAGCCCTTCACCACTTCTGGTTCTGCCCAAGGTAACCCTTTATTTGCACGACAGCACCTGGTCTGACTCGGTCTTCTACTCCAATCCGGATTACATGACACAAACAGACAGTACCGGTTTCTTTCATTTCAGCAATCTGAAAAAAGGAAACTACAGGATTGTCGCATTTCACGACAAAGACAATGACGGGAAACTGGATATCGGAGATCCCAGTTTCTCTTCTGTGGATAAAACGATACGCGTCAGAAGCATACCGAAGAGCGTTGAACTTTATCCGGTGGACAGTGATTCTCTCCCGCCCAGTCTCAAATCCGTACGGGCGGTGGATCGGTATGTGCTCAGATGCTCCTGGACTAAAAAGTTCGATTCAGAGCGGTTCTCCTCCGCCCAATGGTCCATAAAGACCAAGTCACCGGATCTCAAAGCGCCCACAATCAAAGAAACCGTATACCTGAAGGATGAGCAGAGATTCTTTCTTCTTCTCAAGGATTCGCTGCAGAACGGAACCTACCAGCTAAACTACTCATTTGATTCCGAATCCGATTCAGCACGTTTCAGCGGAACAGACAAGGCGGATACAGCCGGTGCTGAACTGATAAGCTTTTCACCCCGGGGTGCAAGCAGCCTCTCTGCGGATGTGCGCCTCTTCTGGAGCAAGCCTGTACGTCCCACCCAGAGCATCTATACGGCACAGGATTCCACCGGTGATTCGGTATCGCTGTTCAGCACGAACAGGTATTCAGACACCACCGTGCTCACTCCTTCCCGAAGACTCGGACCGGGAAAAACTTATGAGATCAGCATACCCCTGCGGTCGATAAAGGACATTTCCGGCAACAACCCCGTGAGTCCCGAAGCCGAAGACAGCAGCATTACTGTCAGACTATCCACTGTTGCTGCAGACAGTCTGTGCTACCTTATGCAGGGCGGTGCGGACTGCTTTTCTCATAACAAGCAGCGCAAATGGATGTATCAGCCGTTCGGCAGGTTGGAAAAATATACGGTGAAGGACAGTGCAGGTCATTTCACCTATGATTCGCTTCCTGCAGGCAAAGGATTTTTATCCTGGTTTATCGACACCAACGGCGACAACCGCCCCACTGCCGGACGGCTGGTGCCCTGGAAGGCCCCAGAGCCTCATGTTGTCGTTGCAGACACGGTAGAGGCACGTGCCCGCTGGGAAATCGAGAATATCCAGCTGAATGCGTGTGATCCATGCGCACGACCGGAGCAGAAATAATCTGCTTAACACTGGTATGAATTTCCTCGAAACTCCCCTCTGACATAAATCTAACCATAACATCAGATGTCACTAACTTTCGGGTTGTACCTTTCTTATATGCTTAAGCGAATGTTCCCTGCGGGCATTCCATTTCCGGCATTTTTCAAATGAAGAGAAAGAGGTTTCAAACATGGCCCGAGTTGACCTTCATGTGCACTCGAAGTATTCCCAACGCCCTTCAGAATGGTTTCTTCAGAAACTCGGTACCCGGGAAAGCTACACCGACCCTGAAGCACTTTATCAGGAAGCGATGAAAAGCGGGATGGATTTTGTGACCATTACCGATCACAACACGATCGAGGGTTCACTGCTTTTAAAGGAGAAACACCCCGGCACTGTCTTTACGGGAGTGGAGGTCACAAGCTACTTTCCCGAAGACAGATGCAAAATTCATGTCCTGGTGTATGACCTTGATGAAAGACAATTCCGGGAGATAGACAGAATAAGGGAAGATGTCTACCACCTCAGAGATTATATAAGAAAAGAAAATCTGGCACATTCTCTTGCACATGCGACCTACTCTGTAAATGGTAAGCTCAGCGCGGATCATCTGGAAAAACTCATTCTCCTTTTTGACATATTCGAAGGGATAAACGGAAGCCGCGACCGTTACAGCAATGAACAGTGGATGCGGCTTCTGAGAAATCTGACTCCGGACCACATGGAAAGATTCTACCGCAAGCACAGAATCGAACCGTTCAGCACCAATTCCTGGATCAAAGGATTCACCGCCGGTTCGGATGATCATGCCGGATTGTTCATAGGAAAAACATACGGAAGCACAAACGCCGCTACCCCGGCTCAATTCGTAGAGAAGATCAAAAACAGAGAAACGGATGCCGGCGGACGTTTCAGCGATTACAGGTCGCTGGTTTTCACTATCTACAAAATCGCCTACGACTTCTCCAGATCACGCAATACTGCCAGATCCGATTCGATTCTCGGAGCTTTGACAGAAACAATTGTCAGCAGCAAGCCCGACAAGCTGAGCACCCGCCTGACGTTCCAGAAGCTCAAACTGCGCAAAAAAAGTTCCTTCAGCAACAAACTTGTCAGCCTGTTCAACGAATTCCAGAAAGGCAAGGAGCTTGATATAGATGAAAAGCTCAGAATCCTTTACAGTCATATTTCAGAAATCAGTGACGACCTACTGTTGTCAATCATAAAATCTCTGAAAAAGGAGCTGTCAGGAGGTGATCTCGCCGGTATAATCAAAGTTGCAAGTTCCTCCATACCCGGCCTGTTCCTTTCTGTTCCCTTTTTCACTTCCTTGAGACATATGCACCGCAGCCGCCCTTTCATAACCGAACTGGGCGACCGCATGGGAATGCAGCAGAAAGCCGAGGACAAGACCATTCTCTGGTTCACTGATACCATAGCGGATCTCAACGGCATCTCCGGTACCATCAGGAAACTAGGCTGGCTTGCACACGAAAAGGGCAGCAGGTTGAAAATTGTGGTATCCGCCAAAAAAGAGGATCTCAACCCCACCGTACCTCCCAATGTGGTGGTTCTTGACCCCATCACTTCCTACTCCCCTTCCTTTTACGACAGTGTGACCATGAACATACCCTCGCTTCTCAAATCACTGAAAGTGGTTTGTGAGCAGCAGCCCGACGAGATCATCATTTCCACTCCGGGAGTGGTCGGACTGCTGGGTTTACTCACCGCAAAGCTGCTCAACATAAAAAGCGTAGGCATCTACCATACCGATTTCACCCGTCAGGCAGATGAGGTGATCGGTGATGAACTCATGTCCAATGTGGTCGAGATGTTTACAAAATGGTTCTATATGGCACTTGATGAAATCAGAGTGCCCACAAGAGAGTACATATCCATTCTAAAAGCCAGGGGTTTCGATCCGCACAAAATGACTCTGTTCAACCGGGGAATCGAATCAGACGATTTCGTCCCGGACAGCGAAGCCAGAGAACGGGTGGGGAGAAAGTACGGAGTCGGAGACGGCATACTTATGCTCTATACAGGAAGAATAGGGAAGGAGAAAAGTCTTGGATTTCTCTCCGATGTGCTCCATCAGTTACAGCAGAAACATGACAATCTCCACCTTGTTCTGGTCGGAAACGGCCCTCATGTGGATGAAATAAAGCAGCAGATGAGCAAGTGCCGGAATGTGTTATTCACGGGAAGACTGGACAGAGAGGAGCTTCCCGAACTGTATGCCGCCGCGGACATTTTCCTTTTCCCAAGCGTTACCGATACTTTCGGAATGTCTGTTCTGGAAGCACAGTCATGCGGAGTTCCAGCCGTGGTCTCGGATGCCGGAGGGCCCAAGGAGATTGTAATCAACGGACGTACCGGCCACATTGCCAAACGGCATGATCTGGAGGACTGGGTGCGGAAAACAGAAAGTCTGATACATCAGATCCGTACCGCACCGGAGATATACATGGAAATGAGATGCTTTATAAGAGAATACACGAAAAAAACGTACGACTGGAACAGGGTTCTTGAGGAGCTCACCGGTTGTGCATCTATTCAAAGCGAAATCCACCTGCCTGAACCGAAAAAAGAACCAGTTTCTGTCTGAACCAGATGCCTGGCTTCTTTTGGCTCTTCCGTTTTTTGCCCCCCACCTCTTGCGGAAGAGCCTTTTTCTATCCCTTGTGCCTCACAAGATACTAACAAACCTGTCACTGTCCTCTAATTTTTTTTTAGTAACTTTTATCTACCACTTAGTGTCTGCATTGAAGACGAACTGTTTTGAACACGAGCCGGAATTGTTGATTCAGTGTACCGGAAGAAGAAAGCGGCGCTGAGATTTTCTGAAAGGATACATTATGCCTCGACAACATGTCATGATCGTAGAAGATGAACAGGAAATACTGGATCTGCTGACTCACAGCCTCAGCCGGGAGGGCTATCAGGTCAGCGGAGCCACCAGTGGAGAAGATGCCCTTCCAAAAATACGATCGACAAAGCCCGAGCTCATACTGCTTGACC
Organism: Chitinispirillaceae bacterium; assembly: GCA_046546375.1. Classification (GTDB taxonomy): domain Bacteria; phylum Fibrobacterota; class Chitinivibrionia; order Chitinivibrionales; family Chitinispirillaceae; genus JAEZKC01. The sequence goes on from JBKGXV010000024.1 coordinate 19,190, forward strand.
TCATGCTTCCCGGAATGAACGGTCTGGACCTGTGCAAGACTGTCAAGCGTGATTCAGCGACTCAGAACATACCAATTATAATGGTTACTGCCAAAGGAGAGGAATCCGATATTCTCACAGGGCTGAAACTGGGGGCGGATGATTACATAGTCAAACCGTTCAGCCCACGCATACTTATTGCGCGCATGAGAGCTGTTCTGAGAAGGAAAACCAGAAGTGACATAGACAGTCAAGCTCCGATCGAAATAAACGAAATCACTCTCAACCCGGGCAGATACGAGGTAACTGCCGGGGGCAGGAAAGTCGATCTGACCTATACTGAATTCAAAATCCTTCTGTTCCTTGCCAGTCACCCGGGGTGGGTTTTTTCACGATTTCAGATTGTGGAAGCAGTCAGAGGTGATAATTACCCGGTGACCGACAGAGCCGTGGACGTGGTTATAGTGGGGCTGCGAAGGAAGCTGGGCACACATGGAAACTGCATAAAGACGGTCAGAGGAGTAGGTTACAAAATAAGAGAACATTAAAGACCCGACACTAACAGTTTCTTAACAATTTCTTAAACGGAGCACAACAAATTCCCGTTATTTTCCTTACAAAAAAATTCGTGCACTCAACACTTACCCTGAATGTGCTTAAGGAGCAACAATCACGATATGACATCCATTGCCAAGAGGATTTCAGCAACCAAGGTCCTGCTTTTCATAACAGCCGTAAGTTTCAATGTACTGTCGAATTCCAAAATCAGCGGCAGAGTCTTTGATTCAACAGATGAAATGCCTTTGGCGGGCATACAGATTTCGCTCAAGGATCAGACCCGAACCTTTTATACAGACCATAACGGATATTTTCAGATCGATTCTATCGCTTCCGACGAAGTCTATCTCATTCTCACAGCAAGCGGTTACAATGAAACCGAGATTCGTGTTTCTCTTGACAGCTCCCATGTGGTGAAAAACATCCTTCTTCAGAGAGCGACATTCTCGGTTTCCCGAAAAATGCGGAAGCCGGGTGAGGAGAAAGTAATTATCGGGACATTGTCCGATTCTCTGACCGGAGAAAAGATTACCGGTGCCGGTATAAGCATAGCCAAATGGCGTCTCTTTGGTGACCTGTTCGGCGATCTGTTTGGTGATCCGGAACCGGATGAAGAAAAAACTGTGTTCACTAACCGCAGAGGTGAGTTCGCTCTTTCCGGAATCAAAAAAAGCAAAAAGTCCTGCAAACTGATTTTTGATGCCGGGGCGTATTTGACAAAAATTCTGGATGTGGATCTCGATTCGGATACAACAGTTCTTGACATAAAGCTTGAATCAGAAAATGATCCATCCAAAAGAACAGTTGTTCCCTCAGGCAAAATCAAGGTACGGGGCTTGGTAAAAGATTCGCTCAGAGGTCATGGCCTTTCAGGTGTACGGCTATCGATCGGCAACAGGATTCAGTACAGTGACGAAAACGGCATGTTTTATTTTCACAATCTCTCTCAAGGCCGCTACCGAATCAAGGCCGAGATGTCTGATTATGTGTCCTTTTCATCTCAAAGTTTCTTTGTAGCGCAAGACTCGTCAACCGAGATCACGATCAGACTGATTCCTCAGGAATCCAAGGAAGCCTTTTTGAATATCAACGGGTGCATAAAAGATACTCTGGGCAACCATATATCAAAAAGCACAGTCATCCTCGACGGGACATCATTCAGGGCCACCACAGATTCGACAGGCTGCTTTCAGCTGGAGAATGTTCCTCTCAAAAGCTACAATCTTGTTGCCACAAAAAGCGGATACGCACCTTTTGTGACAAGCAGCATCAAGTCCGATACGACTCTCAACATCGTCCTCACTTCCGATACCCTGGGTGTGGACCAGTTCCGAAACCAATATGCGTATGAAAAGAAACCCGAGCTGAAAGGATCGATTGTGGATTCCGATGGTTTCCCCGTAAGAGAGGCCGCTGTTATGGAGCAGGATTCGGTACTGGCCCAAAGCGAACCTGACGGAACCTTCACAATTGCGGATATGGAGCAGCGCACATATAATCTGCAGGTTCAAGCAAAAGGATACCAGAACTCCTCACCGTTATCTCTGGAGATTAGCTCCGGTAAAAATGAAACGGGAGCGATTGTTCTGAACCGGTCACCCGAAGCCAAAATAAAAACAGGACGGATAATCGGGCTGGTTACCGACAAGGAAACCGAAGAGCCGCTTGCGGGAGTTTCCGTATCTGTGGAAAACACGAAAATCGAAGTGTATACGGATCTTAAGGGCGTGTACAGGATTTCCGGTCTCAAACCCGACATCCACCGTCTTCTTTTCCGTTCCCGGGGATATGGAACAGTGCAGAGTGAAGCACTGCAGATTGAAGCAGGAGCAACCGTCCGGTCCAATATCGCCCTGGAGCAAGAGGAGGTGGAGGAGCTTGAAAGGGTTGTCGTCGCGGGGACCATATCGAAAAACACGGGAGCTTCACTTCTGAAAAAACGCCAGTCGGCGAACAGTTTCACCGATGCCATAGGCGGAGCGGAAATCAGCCGTTCAGGAGCGGGAAATGCCGCCGAAGCCATGAAAAATGTAACCGGTGCCACTGTTGTGGGAAGCAGATATGTTTACATCCGTGGACTGGGAGAGAAGTACACCATAACCACTCTCAACGGCTCGCCCCTTCCCAGCCCGGATCCGGACAAAAAGGCGGTCAACATGGACCTCTTTCCTTCCGCAATGATCGAAAACATCACCGTACACAAGACATCCACCCCCTCTCTTGCGGGAGACTGGGCCGGAGGCATAGTAGACATTCGCACCAAAGCCTTTCCCGAGAAACTCACAATCCGCCTGGGGGCGTCGGGAAATGTGAACGAAGCCACGTTCAGTGATGAAAACCTGCAGTATGAAGGCGGGAAAACGGACTGGCTGGGTTTTGATGACGGGTCAAGAGCCATGCCCGGGAAGTTTGAAGAATACTCCAAAATAGAACTTGACTCGTATCAGAACTATTTTGCTCTCAATTTCAATTCGGGTCTGTATCAGCAAAGACTGCAGAACGGAATGATGGACACTCTCGAGCTTCTGAACAGTATGGTGAACTCCTTTGACACGGTCATGGCCCCGCACGAGGGCAATGTGCCGATCAACCAGTCATACTCCTTTTCACTGGGCAACACGGTTCATCTGGCCGAGAAGCCTCTCGGTTTCTATGCAGGCTTGTACTACAGCAACAAATACGACATAGTGACAGATGGAGTAGAGAGATCGTACTCTCTTGTCGCACGTGACCCTGAACCTGTGATCAACACGGATCTGACTGAAGAAAAAGGGAAGAACACCGTCTTATGGGGTGTTCTCGGCAACGCATCCTATCAGCTCAGCGTTGACCATACCCTCAGCGCCACATACCTCTATACAAGAAACGCCATAGATGATGCCTCCAAATACAACGGGTATTACAGATACTACATGTCAGACAGAATTCCCGGAGACACCTCGCATCAGTTTGTCTCCATGAGACTTCACTATATTCAGCGCGCGCTCAATTACATTCAGCCCGAAGGTACTCACGATTTCTCCCTGGGTTCCACTCCTTTGAAACTGAAATGGACAGGCTCCTTCACTTCCACAGTACAGGATGAGCCCAACCTGCGCGACATCGGCTACATGAAAAAATCTCTGGGTCACGGCCTTGGCAGTGATTACCAGATTCAGACGAACTATCCCGAACCCAGCCACAAATTCAGAGAACTTCATGAAAACGCACTCAATCTTAATTCCACTCTGCATATTCCCTTCCAGCAATGGAATGATGACTCGTCAAATGTTTCGGCAGGCGGTTTCTTAAGCAGGAAGAAAAGATCCACTCAGGAGAGAGCCTTTTACTACAGAGCGCGCACATTTATCAAATCCGACCTTGACCGAACAGTACCCCCTCAGGAGTATTTCTCTCCGGAGTACCGCGGACTCATGGATGCGCAGACCTCGACAGGTCAGAAATGGGGAATCACTTTCAGGGACGACTCGCAGGATCCCGCCCAATGGAGTGGAACCGAGTACATTTTCGGAGGATACACACAGCTTGAACTGCCGCTGACCAGCTCCCTTTCCACCATAATGGGATTGCGCTATGAAAGAACCGATATGTTCGGTGCCTGCGATATAGAACGCTACCGTGACAGCACCATTGCAGAAATGGACTATCACGACATTCTTCCCAGCGCATCCTTTATCTATTCCCTTTCGGACAATATGAAAATCAGGAGTGCTTACGGCAGGACACTTGTAAGGCCGTCCATGCGCGAAAAAAGCGAATACCTGACCGAGTCCTTTACGGGTGGACCGAAGCTTTTCGGCAACAGACAGCTGGAGCGAAGCACCATCAACAATGTCGACCTGCGCTGGGAATGGTTCCCCAGCCCAGGCGAACTGCTCACCACCAGTGCATTTTTCAAACAGATCAACAAGCCCATAGAGATGACCTTTCTTGATAATGACATATTCAAACCCGCCAACACCGATTCATCCGCCATAATTTACGGACTGGAACTCGAGCTGAGAAAAAATCTGGATATGATCTCTTTTCTGAAGCATTTCCAGCTTTCCACCAATCTGACGTTCGCGTGGTCACGAATCGGATTGGATGAACGCACCCGCCGCAACCCCAACTATATGCCTGATGAGCCCCTGAACCGTCCGTTTCAGGGGCTATCTCCCTATGTAATCAACATAAACCTTTCATATGACAATACGGACAAGGGAACCGATTTCAATATTCTTTACAACCATTTCGGCAAAAGAATGTCCGATCTGACCTCCCAGGACATTCCCTATCTGTGGGAAAAACCCCAGCATCTGCTGAACATGACATACAATCAGAAGTTTCATGAAAAGTTCGTTTTCAAGGCGAAAATAAGCAACATTCTTTCCCTGTTTGAAGGTATCAACACGGATAATGTATTCATTCACGACTATTATGATGAAGAGTACGTTACGAAAAAAGATGAATCGACAATCACATACAGCGCAGGCATCTCCTACTCCTTTTAATCTATTCCTAACAGATTCTTAGTTCCCGGTAAACATCTGAAATTCATATTTATTATTCATCTTTGATAAGAGAATTGCGTTGAATGCGCTTTAGTTACACAAACCATTTCCCACTTAAGGAGGAGCCTCATGGGTTCATTGCTCAAAAAACTTTCATTTCTCCTGTTCCCGGGTGTTATCGCAGTCGCGGTGGCATTTTCCGGCATCACAGGATGTACTTCGGATGAGGAAACCGAAGAAGCGGACACAGTCGCGGTTGTCGACACCGCAGATCCAGTGCAAAGAGTCACTTTTTCCGATGACGGAGACAGTCTCTATCTTACAGATCACAAAATCACCACAAAAATCATGACTGTGGAAGGCGGCGATTATATCGTAATCGACGAAACGGATTCCACCTGGACCGACACGACAGAGGGCGGAGCAGTACCGGCTGATCAGCCTCTCACCGTCAACGACACAAACACATCAGTGCATTTTGAAGTGTCCGATGATGGTGACAGCCTCACTATCTACGACACCACGATCATCACCGAAACCTATCAGAGAATCGACGGGGAGTTCTCACTTGAGGAAAGTGACACCGAAACCGTATCCGACACTGTTACCGGCGGCAAAGTATCTTTCGTAGTGATCAAAGATGACTTCATCAACGAAGGTGATACTGTTGATCTCAATGCCAGCCTCACCTATCATCTTAGTGGTTTTGTTTTTGTAGAGAAGGGTGCGGTGCTCAATATACCTCCGGGTACTGTGATCAAGGGTGAACCGGGCGGTGGCCTCAATGCAAGTGCGCTGATCATTGCACGAGGCGGCAAGATTTATGCGGAAGGTACAGCCGAAGAACCCATCATCTTCACCACCACAGCCGATGATATCAATTACGATGACGATATCACTCTTTCCAGCAGAGGCATGTGGGGAGGAGTTATCATTCTGGGATGTGCAAATACAAACCGGGTTCAGGATGATGGGTCTCACTGGGGTCAGATCGAAGGTATCAATCCCGATGATCCCCGCGGAAAATACGGTGCCGACGATGAATTCGATCTGGATGAAAACGACAATTCCGGTGTGTTCAAGTACGTTTCCATCCGTTACGGCGGAACAAACATCGGTGAAGGAAACGAGATCAACGGTCTGACAATGGGTGCTGTCGGTGACGGTACTACCATCGAGCATGTCGAGGTCTTCAACAATGATGATGACGGTTTCGAATGGTTCGGCGGCTGTGTGAACACCAAGCACCTTGTCTCTTGCGGCAATGGTGACGATTCCTTTGACTGGGATGAAGGTTTCAAGGGCAAGGGTCAGTTCTGGGTTGTCATACAGGACCCCAACGAAGCCGACAGAGGTATCGAAGCGGATGGATCATCAAAGACCAACTTCGGTAACGATCAGGTTTCACAGCCCACTCTTGCCAACATGACATTCGTCGGTTCCGGCAGCGCTTCATCCAATATGGACAATCTCGCATTCAAGTTCCGTGAAGAAACGAAGGTGAAACTGTACAACTCGATCATCACGGATTTCAAAGGATCCATGAAATTTGACGATGAAGGTTCACTGGAGGCTTGCTATGTTCTGGATATCGACGACGGAAAAGGAAGTGACGGCAACAAGGTCAGCGATCACCTGACTGCTGGCGAATCGGTCATTGAAAACAACATGTTTTTCGCTTTCGGCCAGATCACAAGCAGCTCTGATATCGTTACCGATCCCACGCTACTGATTGATGCGGAGACTCCGGTGATCGAGCTTGTCACTGAGAGCAATACATTTGATGTCGATCCCGAGCTCACAAGCATCACTCGCCATGGCGGCGGCACCCTCGATCTGCGCCCTGCTTCGGGCAGTCCTGCCCTTTCTGGTGCAGAGGATATCTCCGATGAGTTTTTCACAGCTACAGACTACATCGGTGCTCTTGATGCTGATGACGACTGGATGGACTGGACATTCACCAAGAGAACATACTGATATTTTTCAGTTCTACAAACAACCGGGGTTCCTTCTGGGAACCCCTTTTTTTTTCAAGGGGTGTGAATCATGTTCAGAATATTTCTTTTGGCACTGATACTGATTGCAGGGTGCAGCCGCGTTCAGGAAAGAAAGGGGCCGGGTGGGAAACCCAAAGTCAGATACTACGAGAAGAAAAACAGCGAAGGAATATATGTAAAGCACGGCACACACACTGTATGGTATGCTGACGGCGCCAGGCATTCTGAAATGCGTTATAAAAACGGGACCAAACACGGTCCATTCAGAACATGGTTCAAAAGCGGTCAGCTTTGGTTTCAGGGAACGAATGTCGATGGCAGACAGGAGGGACTGTATACTGAATATTACCGAAACGGCAATGTCTTCTCCAAATCATTCTACAAAAACGACAAGCGGGACAGTCTCCATAGAGAGTGGTATGAAGACGGAAGCAAGATGTATGAATGCATGATGAAAAAAGGCCGTAAGCACGGTCCCGCCAAAAAGTGGAATCCCAACGGCACGCTTGCCCAAGAGGGCGCATTCCAAGATGGCAGACGACAGGGATTGTTCATCTACTATGATACTGCCGGCAATGTAAGCAGACGTATCACATATGATAACGGAATGATGGTTTCCCCTTCAGATTCAACCGGAACAGAACGTGCGCCGGAATTGATCTCGGCAAATTCAAAGCAAGCCCACCCCTAACGGTTTCCTAACACAGATCCAATTTTTTTCTAGCAAAGGTGGGGTATTTTAATTGCCCAAGCTAAAATATTGCCGATCAAGGAGAATTCATGAACATCTGCAGAATCCTTATAGTTCCCCTGACTGCCGCAGTTTTTCTCTCTCCGGTTTCAGCTCAGGACTTTGATATCGACAGAGAAATTTCACGGATCAGAAAAGAACTCGCCGAAGTGTCCTCACAGCGTCAAACCATTCGCGATGAGAAAGCCCGTGAGAAAAGAGAATTCACCGAATACCAGAAAAGAACCCAGAAACGCTTCGAGTCCATCCGGGAAGAGATAGACTCGCTCAAAGCCCTGGAGGAACGTTTTTCAAACAAAAACGATTCGCTTTCCGCGCTTATATCCTCATCGGAAGCAAGAATGCGTCAGTACGATCTTATGCAGGACCATTTCAGGAGGACACTGATAAAAGGGCTTGACCGCTTTCGAAAAACCGCATCCGAATTGCCTCCCATGATTTCCGAGGACAACGTGTCTTCAATCTCGTTTCTGAAAAGTGAATCAACCTCCAGGACAGTGGACAACATAGAGGCGATACAGCGCCTGACTCAGATTCTCAAGGATATGGAAGAGGCGTCTTCAGGTATTCAGATTGTCCAGGGTCCCTCCCCCCTTTCTGATATGCGGGGAGTGACCTATCGGTTGAGAATCGGTTCCTTTTTCGAGGCAGTGGTCAATGCATCCGGAACCAAATATGCTCTTTGGGACGGATATGATAAAAACGGCAAGGAAAAATGGAAAATCAGTGAAGATGAGACAATGGCCTCGAACATCCTCGAAGCTGTCAATATTAGAGAAGGAAAGGCCTTGCCAGATTTTGTACAGATTCCCATCTCAGCGGAACAATAAGGGGTAATGAATATGAAATACATGCTGTTGATAGTTTCCTTAGTGGCCATTGCCTTTGCCGGACCGGACAAAAATGATAAAGCAAAGCAGCGGGAACTTGAAATTCTCAAGGGATTTCTTCACTCTGCAAGAGATTCTCTTCAAAACGAAATGGCCGACAGATGGGGAGCCAAACAGAGGATGGTAGAACAACGCGAACTGGACAAAGAAGAGCTAGTCCGGTATAGAGAAAAGCAGGAACGCTCTCATTCAGAGCTTGCCCGTATCAAGGAGGAGTGCTTCGCCAAAGAGAAAACCCTGGAGGATATGGAAGAGGATATACAGGTCAGAAAGGAAGAGTGGCAGTTTCTCAAAGGTGCCCTTGAGGAGGCGTTTGAAAAAGAAGCATCAAGCATAGTTGAAACCTTTCCTCTTGATGTGGAGCAGCGCCGCAGCGACCTGGAGGAAATCCGGAGAAACTATAAGAAAAATCAAAGCCCCGGCAAGGCTCTGAGCAGATATGTAGATTACAGAAACACCTATTTCGATAAAAGCCGGAAGATAACTCTTGTAAAAAAGCCGGTCCTCCCCAATGACGGAGATCAGGTCGATCTGACCATCGCCCGCTTCGGCAACACTTTCGGGTACGGAATTGCACCGGCAGGATCACTGTATACCATCAGACAGACCGGAAATATGGGAGCGGACCGGTTCGCCATCGACAAGATCGGTGAAACCCGGCTTGCCGGATTCCTCAGAACAGCTTTCCCCAAATGGGTCGAGAGCCAGAACGTGTCCGGTAATGTGACCATCGATGTACTCCAGAATTCTCAATCCAAGGTGCTTATTTCAGGCGAGGTTGTAACGATCTTTGACAAGTTCATGATGTTCGTGAAAGCCGGTGGTCCCATCATGATACCCATGTTCATTCTTGTTCTATGGGCCCTTTTTCTGGTAGTGTGGAAACTGATTCAGTTCAGCGGCAAGCACCGGGCCAATACCGCACTGTCAAAGGTGGTTATAAAACACCTTGAAAAGTCAGAAATTGCGAAGGCCAGAACGTATGCGGAAACGCATAAGGGAGTTGTGGCAAGGGTTGTGAGAACCTGTCTTGAACATTCAAAATGGAACAGATCCTCTGCGGAAAAAGCGGTCAGGGAAATACTGGTGGAGGAAGTCCCTCTGCTCAACAAGCATCTCAGTACTTTGGCGGTTATTGCAGGGGCGGCTCCTCTTTTGGGACTTCTGGGAACGGTAACGGGGATGATCAACCTTTTTGAAGTGATTACCAGTTACGGCACAGGTGATCCCAAAATCATGGCGGGTGGAATTTCAGAAGCACTGGTAACCACCCAGATGGGTCTTATCATCGCAGTACCGATTCTACTGGTTCACAACTATCTGCGCAACCGCACCAATCACATCCAGTCCGAAATGGAAAAGCAGGCGATACGGATTCTCAACAGATTGTGGCCGGAGGCCTGAGGATGGATCTGGAGAGAATATTTCTGTCCTCTTTTGACAGAGGCGGAGTCATAATGTGGGTCATTTTCGCAGTTTCCCTGGTAGCCTGGTATATAGGTGTGGGTAAACTGATTGCCCTTCACCGTTTCAGAAAGCAGCGCAAGAAGTTTCTGAAAAGTGTGGAGTTAGCTCTGAAAGGAGAAGACGGCAAGCCCACGGGAAATGAAAACTATGACATACTGCTCAAGCAGATCAAAGCAATTATCAACGGCAAGATAACCGGGTGCAAAGGAGTTCTCCGCGAATTTCTGGCAGGTTCGATTCCGCACCTCAACCGAGGCTTTTCCAGTATGTCCGCCTGGATCTCCGTTGCACCTCTTTTGGGACTTCTGGGAACGGTGGCCGGCATGATTCAGACCTTCAGAGTCATAACTGATTTCGGAGTGGGTAATCCAGGCCTTACAGCAGAGGGGATAAGTGTAGCCCTGCTTACCACCCAGGCCGGTCTCACTGTGGCATTTCCGGCCATGATATTTCACAACTATCTGGCAAACCGTAAGAACGGACTGGTGGATCTCATGTTCAAAGACTGCGAACAGATTATAACCCGGGTTTCAAAACCCTATTCCAAAGGTGAATAAAGATGTTTGAGGATTACGGACTGCTTAACAAGGAATCACAAACTGCCGAAATCAATATGAGTCCGCTCATAGATATGGTGTTCATTCTTCTTATCTTTTTTGTCATTACCACCAATTTCAACCGTCAAACCGGAGTGGATGTGACCAAACCCAAGGCGCAGAGCGCATTGAGCCAGGGGACGAAAACCATGATGATTGGAGTGACACGTGAGGGTTCAATTCATGTGCATGGAAGACAGATCAGCATTGAGCGGCTCAAGACGCTGGTCGGTCAGGAGATAAACAAGCGGCCGGATATGACAGTGGTGATCATCGCCGATCAGCAGGCAGCAATCGGTAAAGCCGTGCAGGTTATGGATCAGTGTGCCCTGGCGGGTGCCTCCAAGGTTTCCATTGCGGCAGACAAGGATTGACATGATGTTTACGTTTCTGTCAAAGTTCGCGGGCTCCGCAACAAAACTGGCGGCAGTGATCGTTATCAATTTTGTGCTGTTCATAGTACTGCCTGTCACTCACGACTTGTTCTCTTCTATCAATATTGAAGATAAAGAACTGAAAAAGCAGCCCCAGATAGTGGCCGAAGTGGTGCAGCCTGAAAAGAAAAAGGAAACAAAGCAGCAGAAGCGCCGCATTCGCGAAGTCCAGAACGCCTCGACACAATCCGCCTCCTCCAGCTCCGACATGAAATTCACACCTGATCTGGGGGTGGAGGGCGGTCAGGGGGTTGCCGTCGCAAACCAGTCTATGGAAACCACGGTGTTCGAGGAGGGAAACACCGATGAGGATGCAGTACCCATGTTCACTCCTCCCCCGCAGTACCCTCAGAGAGCAAAAGATCTGGGCGTGGAGGGAATAGTGGAAGTGATTTTGGTGGTGGGAGCGGACGGAAAGGTGAGTTCCATCGAGATCGTCCGCTCTCCCCATACCAGTTTCAATCAGGAAGTGCGCAAAGTCATCTCAACATGGAAATTCAAACCGGCCAAAAACCAGGGAGTACCTGTGCAGGTGAGAAAAAAGCAGGTACTGGACTATAAGCTCGACTCATAAGACCAAGGAGAGCGTTTTTCACTATGAAGAAAGCTGTTTTAATTCTGATATTCTCGGTTTCCGCTCTGTCCGCAAGTTTTCTTGAGCAGGCCAATTCCCTGTATAACGAAGGTAAACTGGACAAGGCCATCCCGGTGTACAAAAAAGCGGCTCTGGCCGGAGAAAATCCCGCGTTATGCTATTTCAATCTGGCAAACGCATATTTCCAGACAAACAGCGTACCTCAAAGCATAGTGTATTACGACGCCTCCCTTTACTATGCTCCCGACTTCTTCCGGGGATATCTGAATCTTGCCATTGCCTACTATACTCTCAATGAAATGGGTGAATGCATAGCTGCGGTGAAAAGAGCCGTGGAACTTGAGCCGCAGGATGAAAAAGCCCTTCTTCTTCTCGCCGCAGCGTACCGCAAAACCGGAGCTGTTTCCCAGGCTGTGGTGACATTTGAAAAAATCATCAGCCTCAATCCGGAAAAAGAGGAGGCCTATGTCTCTCTGGCTGAAATCTACCGGGAGCTCAATGACCCTCAGGAGGCAATCAAGTGGCTTCAGAAATATCCTGAAGACGGTAAAAACGAATCCTACGTAACTGTACTTCTTGCCGAAATCTACGAACAGCAGAAAGTTTTCAAAAGAGCCCTCTTCTACCTCAAAAAGTCCTTCGAGATGGACCCCTCCAACAAATGGATTTTTTACCGCATGATGGTACTGCAGGAGAAGATGGGAAACGAGCTTGTGGCCCTGGAGGATTCACGCCGGGGCCTGGAGCTGTTTCCCGATTTTTCCGAACTGGCCGTTTTCGCAGCCAACATCGCATTCAAAAAAGAAAAATACAGCCAGGCTGAACGCCTCTACACCATCGCCAAGGAAAACGGTAATGCTGCAGGTGTTGTAGGGTTGGAGAATATCCGCCTGGTAGGTCAGAGTGAAGAGAAATAGAACCTCATCTTTTTTAGGCCCCTTTTCCCGGGCCCTTCAGAATAGAGCTGCTGCCGGCATTACTTCTGTGGAATATCCCGTTTGCACATACTATTTTTCCTGTCTATGCCCCGTGTCTCCGTCATAATTCCCACCTATAACCGAAGGCAGATACTGCCCCGGGCGGTCGAATCTGTTTTTGAACAGACCTATAAGGATTACGAACTGATTATAGCGGATGACGGATCCAGTGATGATACACCTGAGCTGACAGATACCTACCCTGAAGCCAGATGGATTCGGCTTGATGAAAACAGCGGGGTAGCAAAGGCCAGAAACAGTGCAGTAGATGCCTCCAGTGGAGAATGGATTGCCTTTCTTGATTCCGATGACTGGTGGCATCCTCAGAAACTTCAATACCAGATGGACTATTGTGTTCAAAACCCCCGGTTCAAGATCATTCAGACAAATGAAATCTGGATCCGAAACGGCAAAAGAGTCAACCCGCCTCTTAGCCATATCAAAAAGGAGGGTGACATTTTCCCACAAAGCGTTGAAAGGTGCATGATAACTCCCTCTTCAGTTATTCTGAAACGATCGCTTTGGGATAAAAGCGGCGGTTTTGAGGAGTCCTTTCCGGCTTGTGAGGATTATGATCTCTGGCTGAGAATAACCTGCAGCCATGAGGTGGGCCTTGAGCCCAGGCAGCTCCTTATCCGTTACGGAGGCCACTGCGACCAGTTGTCATCCACCATTCCCTGTCTGGACAAATACAGAATTCTCAGTCTTCAGAACCTTCTTAATTCGAAACTTTTAAACACCGAGCAGACCACAATGGTCAGAAACAATCTGAAGAAACGTGCATCCATAATGGCCACAGGATCTCTCAAGAGAGGAAAGAAAAAGGATTATGAACACTATATCTCTCTCACCTGAATCGGTTTCAGATATTTTATCCGATGGCACCATGCAGTCGGTTCAGATTTCACAGATGAGTTTTCCTGAAGATCTGTGGCGGAATGAAAAAGGTGAGGACAGCAGCGCTCAATTCCACCTGAACTGGCCCCCGGTGGTTGTCATGAGGATGGATTCGGGAGGATTCAGGATTATCGACGGATGTAAAAGGGTGATTTCACATTCCGAAGGGGAAGCAAAAGAGAGTGTTTGTCTGGCGATCGAGCCCCAGAGTGATGCGGTCTGCGGCCTTATACGCATCATGCTCAACCGCAGCAGAACACTTTCGAGAGTGGAAAAGCTTCTCTTTTCGAGATTTCTGTCAGTGACTCTAAACAGAGAGGACTATCTTGATTGGGTGAGAAAACTGGGAATATCCGATAAAGAGAAATTCGAGCTGGAGAAGGTGTTTACAGCGGATGAAGAGCTTCTCAAAGCTGTTGAACAGGGCTTTCTTGATATCAGCAGCGCAGGAGATCTGATCCATTTTTCCAGCGAGGACAGAAATGTCATCCTGGAATTCTTCTCCAGAGTCAGCTTTTCACGCCAGATGCAGCGAGAGCTTATCGAGTGGATTCCGGAAATAGCATTCCGAAATGAAACAACCGTTGAATCCCTTCTGCATGATGAGACTATCGGGGCCATTCTGGAGAATGAAAATCTCAATATGCCCCAGAAATCCCAGAAAATCAGAAATGAACTGTACATGCAGCGCTTTCCCTTCTATTCCTCTATGCAGAAAAACTGGAAAAGCAAAGCAGCATCGGCCAACCCCCATCCCTCAAAGGTGCAGTTCAGCCCATCACCGGGTTTTGAAAAGAGGAAACTGGATGTGAAGATCACGGTGAAAAGTGCCGCCGATGCCCGCAAAATCCTCGATGATCTGGCATCTCTGCCATCTCATACCTGGGAAGAACTTATATTCCCACACTAACGACAATTTGAACCGGAACCGAGGTGTGTATGGAAATCGTTTTTGATCTGCTTTTTCTCTCAGTAGCTATTTTTCTGGTTGCCAAACTTCTTCCCGCCATCCATATCAAGAGCTTTGCCACAGCGGTTGTGGTCGCAGTTGTTTACAGCATTATCAATGTTGTTCTGGGCTGGCTTCTCAGAACACTCGCTCTCCCACTGACGTTTCTCACCTTCGGTTTGTTCAAGATAGTCATCAACGCCGTACTGCTCTGGATAACGGACCTCATCATCCAGGACTTCAAAATCAAAGGTTTCGGCTGGACGATAGTTGCCGCATTATTCATTGCAGTAGTGGATACATTCATCAAAAGTATCGTGTGGGGAAACTTTTAGGCTTCCATGAGCAGACCTGCCAATGGTTCGATATCAAAAACAAGCATCGCGATAGTGCCAATATCTATATTGCGCACGTACGCATCAGAAGCGGGATTCAGAGATGTTTAGATGATACACTGTTTACAGAAAGGATGTGTCATGTTAAAAGCAGGCGATTGCACTCTTTACAGCGGCGGACATGTCGGTGCGGAAACATTTTTCGGGGAATGTGCCGAAAAGTGGGGAGTGAAGGAGGTGACCTTTTCCTACGAGGGTCACTTCATAAAAAGAGAGAAAAACGTGGTCATGCTCGATGAAAACGAGCTGAAGCGTGGAGATATCAGTATGGAGATCGTTTCCATGCACATGCACCGCAAATATGCCCAGGCCGACAAATTACGCCGGGTCCTTCAGTCCATATTCCATGTGGTGAACAGCGGACTTCAGGTTTTCGCGATCGGAGTGATTCAGGAGGACGAAACGGTCAAAGGCGGAACCGGCTGGGGAGTCGAACTTGGTAAATTCTTCAACAGAGATGTCCATGTCTTCGATCAGGAGCGGCACAAGTGGTTCAAATGGAGTCATGGAGAATGGATCGAGGACAGACCGTTCATCACGGAGAAAACATTCTGCGGGACTGGAACCAGAGAATTGACCGAAGAGAGCAAGACCGCTATTGAGGAACTCTTTTCACGTTCTTTCGGGTAAAGTCGCAGCGGGGCTTTAAAGCCCCGCTCCTACCTATTTCATTTCCAACTCGGCCATACCCAGATTTCCGTTCGGAGCAACAGACATAACAGCCTCTTTGAGATCAGCCCCGCTCAACTGCTGAAACGCCCTCAGACCGAATTCGGGCAGAATCGCGTAAAGATGATCGAAAATGTCCGCCTGAATTCCTTCGTACACCGGCCACCTGACATCGTTGGCGATGATACGCCTGAAGGAACCCTCTGAACATACATGGAAACCAAAAAATAGTAAAGGGAATCTGTTTTGGCGAGTTATCAGAGGAAAAAGCCGGAGTCCCAGAGCTGTTTCTCCGGCTTTGAAAGGAGAAGGACCGCTTGAGATTATTCTTCGTATTCCACCACAAAACCCCTGAGAGATGCTGCCTGATCGTTCCACATTCCCGAATAGCACCAGAGCATGAGATGTCTCTCGTCCACATCCTTGAAATCGTTGGGCTCTCCGATCGACCAGTTTGTAAACTCCCACTCCTCTCCGGTTATCCATTGCCAGTTTTCGGCGGTTTCGGCGGTTTGGGGAGCCTGGAACGCACCGATATGAAGCGAACTGACACCCGATTGAGCGGCCAGGTATTCATAGATGAACTGGTTTTCGCCTGAGGAAGTGATGGTTGCCAAATGTCCCTGGAGGCCGTTATAGGAAAGAGAAGCCGCATGGCTTCTGGCCTCCTCCCAGGATATGTTTCTGTCGAATGTAACCACATCGTAGTAATGGCCTGTTCTGTTGTAGAGAAGAGGCTGTCCGATTCTTCCCGCCTGGGTATTGCCGGAACCGGGAATAAGCAGAACAGAAAGAGGCACTTCTGAATAATAGGGCCGTTGAGGATTGAGAGAAAAAATAACCAGCCGGTCATCATACCAGGGCAGTGTTACTTCGATTTCCCCGTCATACATCACAATTTCGGAACCTTCGTGCATCCCGTACACCCGCGCTCTCACCTGATAGGCGTTTTTAAGCGGGATATAATCGGCGCAAACCTTCACGGTATCACGAATACCTCCTGTGGGCTCCACGGGGGTTTCGAAGCTGCGTTGCCCGTCTACAGTCAACAGGGCCCTGGTCATGCCCTCGTGAGCGTGAGCGATAAACGCCCGCATACGGAAGAAATTGCTCAGAAGCTCCATATGTATGTCATGAACCTTGTTGGGAGCAGAACGGAAACTGTTTTCGCCATGATGAATGACCGAATCATTATCATCGAGGGTAACCGCGCTGATATCCCATTTCTTGTAGGGAGCGATATTGACAAACCTTCTGATGATTTGAGCTCTGTTATCCACCTGGATAGTATCTGTCAGGTCTGTCTCCTCCTCGGCAGTCATAGTTATGACCAGCCTTGAGGGAAGCAGCTCTCCCTCACCCCCCAGCATTACCGTTATCTCCGCTCCGCTCAACCCGCTTGCCACCTGTGCGGGATTGCTTTCATCTGAACAGGACAGAGAAAAAACCAGCATAGCCGCAGACAACATTTGAAATTTACGCATGAGCACCTCCTCATAACTAGTGTATCCATGAATTTACCTACCGGAGGCTCACGCCCACGCCGGTACTCTTTCTAAAACTATTGCGTTGCAAGCTTGGTACCAGTTTTAAAATTCAGCATGCAGGAAACCTGCATTGTATATCAATGAATAATCAGGGGAATTTCACCTACCCACAACCGGAAATCTCGAAATGAGAACAGCTTTATCATTATTGCCGGATTGTCAGGTTCTGATTACCCTGCGCACTATTCCCTTGAGCAAGCTGAAAAATCTGTAAGGCGGGTAGATAAACGGCCAGTCAAACGAACTCGCTTTTTCCAGCACGCTTCTCTCATAGGTGAATGCCCTGAAACCGTTTTCTCCATGATATCTTCCCATACCGCTTTCACCGACACCGCCGAAAGGCAACGCTGAACCGATCAGCGAATGAATGGTTCCATTTACACATACCATACCGGACTTCACCTCTCTCTGAAAGGTCCTCTCCAGACCTTTCCTGCGGGTGAAAAGATACAGTGCCAGTGGTGAGGACAAGGATTTCAACCTGGAAATGCACTCTCTTTGGTCGCTGTAAACCATAAACGGCAGCAGCGGTCCGAAAATCTCCTCGTTCATTACCCTGCTGTCCCACCCGGGCTCTCTGATCAGCGTAGGAGCGATATAAAGCTCCTTTTCATCGCTATCTCCTCCGCAGAAGATCTCACCATCACCAAGAAGTCTGATTATCCGCCTGTAGTGATTGACATTCACGATCCGGGCATAATCTGAACTGAAACGGGGGTCAGTGCCGTAAAACCTCCTCACAGCCTCACAACAAAGCTCCATAAGCCTGTCCGCGACGCTTTTGTGAACACATACGAAGTCCGGAGCCACACAGATCTGCCCCGCGTTTACAAACTTCCCCCACACTATCCTCCGAGCCGCTCTTTTGAGATTGGCATCTTCGGTTACAATGCAGGGAGTTTTCCCTCCCAGCTCCAGTACCAGAGGAATCAGTTTGTTTGATGCCTCCCGCATGACAGAACGCCCCGCGTTGCTTCCGCCGGTGAAAAAGATGAAATCAGGCCCGGCTTTTATTAAAGAATCCAGCACCTCCGGGCCGCCCTCGACCGCACACACAAGTCTTTTATCGAATGTCCTGTTTACCAGTTCACAGACCAGTGCGGAGGTATGAGGCGCCTGCTCGGAGGGTTTGAGCAGTGCACAATTCCCCCCCGCCAGCGCACTCACCAGCGGGATGCACAGAAGATAGAGAGGGAAATTCCACGGTGAAGCTATGAGAGTTACCCCGTAGGGCCACCGCTCGACCCTGCTTGATCCGGGGAGATTAACCGGCGCAGTTTTCACTTTTTTGGGCCTGTGCCATCTGTGCAGCTTTCCTAAAGCCAGCTCTGTTTCATTGAGAAGGGGAGCTATCTCAGTAAAGTAGGACTCCGATCTGCCTTTGCCCAGATCCGCGTAAAGAGCCTTCTGAAGCCGGCTTTCATTGGACCGGATCATCCCGTGCAACGACCTCAGAGCCTCCTTCCTGGCGTTCAAACCCAGGGTTCTGCCAGAGCTGAAAAAGGAATTCTGAAGTCCTACAAGTTCTTCTGAGTCATTCTGATCCATACTGTGCCCTTTAATTAAAAACAGCCTTTCTCCCCCGATGGAGAGCAAAAACAAATCCTAAGAGATATTCAGGTACAGCATTTGCAGCCCATGACAGGCAGGGGGAAAAGTAATGGCAAAATCCGACGCACTGATCATTGGAGCAGGTCTGGGGGGAATTTCAGCGGCGATATCCCTTGCCGCAAAGGGGTGGAATGTTACCCTTGCCGAGAAAAACCATATCATCGGAGGCAAGCTCAACATCCACCAGCAGGACGGATTCTCCTTTGATCTGGGCCCCTCGCTTCTCACCATGCCTCATGTCTTCAGAGCCCTTTTCAGCAAAACGGGAAAGAAGCTTGAGGACTTTATTGAGCTCACCCCCATCGCTCTCCAATGGAGAAACTTTTTCGAGGACAAAGTCACGATAGATATAGAAGATTCTGTTACGAAAACGGCCGAACATCTCAAAGACTTGTCCCCGGGTACCGATATCCGGTTTCTGGAATTCTGCTCCTATGCCGACAGGCAGCGCAAGCTTGCCGAAGAGATCTATTTTAACCGGGGAGTGGACTCCGTCTGGGATATTATTTTCGGCACCAGCCCGCTTGAGATCAGAAAGATGGATTTTTTCGGAACTGTCAGCAGCTCGGTTCGCAAGATGATACAGGAACCCCACACCAGGGAGATCATGAGCTACTTCACCAAATATGTGGGTTCCTCCCCGGACAAGGCCCCCGGTTTTCTCAACCTTCTGCCCTCGGTCCAGTTCGCCTACGGGGTTTATCATGTAAGGGGGGGCATGTACAGTCTGGCAAAAGGCCTCGGGCGCCTGCTTGAGGAGCTTGATGTAAGGGTTTTGACAGACCACGAAGCAGTGAACCTTGTCCCGGGGAAAAAGGGCAGCATCAGAGGAGTGCGCTTCCGCAACGGTAAAGAGATCCCCTGCGACCTGCTTGTCTCCGATATGGAGGCAGTTCCCTTCTACTCCCGTGTGGCGGGACTTCCCGATGTGTCCCGGTCACTTGAAAAATGGTTTCCCCCCTCCTGCTCGGGGCTGGTTATCCACCTGGGTGTGGACAGAACGTATCCCGACCTTGGCCATCACAACATTTTCCACTCCGCAACTCCTCACGAACAGTACCGCTCCGTATTCGAACGCATGACTCTGCCCGATGACCCCACGCTCTATGTGGTAAGGCCGACCCGAACAGACCCGGCTCTTGCTCCGGAAGGCTGCGATATAATCAAAGTGCTTCCTCAGATACCCCATCTTCACACTCTGAGAAAGTTCACACCTTCGGATATGGCCCCACTGCGGGACAGGGTGCTTGCGAAACTGGAACGGATGGGTTTTGACGGTCTGAAAAACCACATCATAAGCGAAAAAACTCTCACCCCCTATGACCTGCGCAACATGTACTACTCAGACCGGGGGTCAATATACGGAACGGTGTCCGACCGGTTGAAAAACATGGCGCTCAAAGCCCCACAGAAGAGCCGGCATTTCAGCAATCTCTATTTTGTGGGCGGAAGTGTCAATCCGGGAGGCGGCATGCCCATGGTGATCATGAGCGGGATGCAGGTGGCGAACAGGATAGGGAAGCCCTCATGACAAGCCGCCCCGACACTCCCTTCTACTTCATTTTTCTGGGAGGGCTTTTTGCGGTAACATTCATAGGACTGGGGTCACGGCACAAAGGCGAAACACAAGTAAGAATCACGCCTGATTCATTTCTCCTGGCTTTGACTTTTGTCGGAATGGGAGCTGTTCCTCTTTTCTACATATTCACTTCCCGGCTGAACCCGTTCACTTACAGACTTCCCCTATGGGCAGGCTACATCGGGACATTTCTGCTGGCCGGCTCCATAGTGCTTCTATGGCGGGCGCATGCTGACCTGGGGCAGAACTGGTCGATCACTCCCCGGATCCTTGCTGACCAGAAATTCGTCACCAACGGAGTGTATCACTATATGCGCCATCCCATCTACGCCTCATACTGGCTGTGGGCATTCGCCCAGCCGCTTCTTCTTCATAACTGGGTAGCCGGATTTTCCATGCTGGCCACCTTCGCCCCCCTCTACCTCTACAGAGTTCCCAGAGAGGAAGAAATGATGATCGGGGCGTTCGGTGAGGAATACATAAGGTATATGCATCAGACTCCCGCCATTCTGCCTTTGAAAAGAAAGCCGGTCCGAACGTAATTTTCCATAAATGTGCGAAAAAGTCTTTTCCTTATTCAGAATACGATTGATTACCTGCAGCATTCTGCTGTTTTTCTTTTCCGGCTTTGCCCAGGAGTGGAAACTCCCGGTCGCTTCCCCCACGCGCAGATCGGTTGAGGAGATCCATCTGACCGAACTGGGGGTTTTCGGCATGATGCGAAAGGAGCGCCCCGGCATTGGGACGCTCCATCACACCGGTATAGATATCAGGCGCCCCGACAGCAGCTATTCAGACCAGCCCATCTACCCTGCAGCGCCGGGGGAGGTGATAAGCGTGCGGGAGGACGGTCCCTACGGACAGATCATAATCAGACATGATGACGACACGCACGGAGAGCTGTGGACAGTTTACGAACACATAGGGAGCATAGTGGTTTCTCCGGGGGACAAGGTTTTCCCCGATTTCCCCATAGCCTATTTTTTCACCACCGAGGAGCTTGACCAATACGGCTGGCAGTTCAACCATGTGCATTTCGAGATAGTGAAAAGTCCTCCCCGCAGAGTAGAGCCCTCTTTCGATCTTCCCGACCGTCACTACATAAGCTACACTCTTGAGTGCCTCACAAGGGAGCAGCTGGGGCGGTATATGATCGACCCGATGGAGTTTTTCAGGGAGAAGTTCGGGGAGAAGGCCCCCTAAATCCCCCCAAGGGGGACTTGAGGAGGTTCGTTGCATGGACAAAGGGTTTGTT
>JBKGXV010000025.1:0-40676 GCA_046546375.1 Chitinispirillaceae bacterium
ATTTTTGGCCGAGCCTGCGAGCCCGAAGGAGGCCCGACCCGAGGTCTGCCGAGGGGAACCCCCCAAAAAAAATCACATTTTTCAAATTCTCTCAAACGTTCCGCGTCTCTTTTCCGCTCTACCGCCTCTACCGTGAAATAATCCGTAATTCGTAACTGCTATTATCTACTTGGGCCCGCCCGTGATCCCCATGGTATTGCGGCTTCCGTCTGCATTCCTGAATTTTTTGGAAGGAGCTCCCGCATGGAGACAGGGTGAATACTTCGAAAGAGAGTATCGTCCCTCGAAATCGCTTCTGCCCACCTCTTTTCCGGGCGAAGTACTCTTTTTCCCTGAATGAACTATCTGTATCAGTTCGGGATCCTTTACCTTCTTTTTATCAGTAGGCTGATTCACATCCAGCTCTTTTGCGCGGGTTTCGGCCGGGGAGCCGCTGAACACGGGATCCATGTGGATATTTCCGTACCGGTCGGTGGAATCCCCGTTGTCATTTTCTTTGGCGAGAATGCCCAGTTCCGGGTCGCAGTCGAAAAAATCTCCGTCACTGTTGCCGAAAACGCAGTTATGGGTGAACTCCACTCTGGAGATGTTGTCACACCAGAGTCCCAGATTGTTGTTGAAAACTATGATGTTGTTTGAGACTTCGGGGTTGCAGTGTTCGACTCTCACTCCGGCTGCGAAATTGCCTACCACCAGATTGTTCTGAATCCGGGGGGAACCGCTTTTCACGCAGTGAATGGCGACATTGTTGTTTTCCAGAAGATTGTTTCTGATAAGAGGACTGCAGCTGTTGACCGTAATGGCAGTGGTTGCACCTGATATTTCCGTGTAGGCAATTTCAGTATACTGGTCTACAGCTTTGTCCAGAATGATCCCTCTCCAGGTGAAGTCCGCCAGGCCGGGTTTTCTGGATCTGAACACGATCGGTTTCTTTCTCTTTCCCACACAGCTTATCGCACCGTTTACACGGATGGAAAAAAGAGTGGAATCTGCTCTGTCAAAAGAGTCTGATGAATCTGCTTCGGTCTGCTTTTCCACTATTATCTCGGTTCCCGCTGTAATCACCAGGCGCGCCCGGGGCGAAACGACTATATCACCGGTAATGATATACGGACTGTGTTTTGCGCTCCATCGTGTATCTCTGTCAATGATTCCCTTCACTCTTTTTTCCGCATTTGCGGAAAAGGGAACAAGAACGCTTAGAGCCAATGCGGTTATAAAACAGATGGTCTTTTTCATACGTCCGGTTTCAGATCCTTGTATTTGTTGTATAGCGACAGTTTCATCCAGCCCGGATTCTGCACTCTGAGCTCCGAGCGGGAGAAGGGATGTTCTATCTGACATTCGGAATGTTTCTTTTCAATTACCAGGAGGCCGTCTTTGAAAAGCTTTTCCGATATGATATCGTAATCATCTCTGAGATTGCACTGAAGAAAAAGTGACCAGAGGTGATCACCACTTATCTTGTAGGAACCACCCTCATGTTCCAGAAGTGGTGGGAAGTGTCCCGTTATCAGATCCGCCAGATGAAATGTTGCGGGGTGAAGTCCCTCGATATTTCTATAACTTCCTCTGAACAGAAAACGCAGATATCGGCAGTACTCCAGAAACTCCTCTTTTCTGGCTAGCTCCAAAGCATCTGCGCTTTGTGTCGTGTATCCCAGATCGCAGAGCCGTTTCAATACTTTTTTCACTTTCAGATGATTTGACCCCAGCAGATGAGTGAGTTTGAGCTCGGTGGATGAGATATTCAGAGGGCTGTACTGGTTTTCTCCGAAAAAATATCCCAGCGTGATTATGATTGAAGCACCCTGGCGCTGGGGAGAAATGGAGTGAAGCCTGATGTTGGTATTGCGGATTTTCTGGCTTATAAGCTTTATCAAGTGAAGAAACCAGGGTTGTACCCCTTGAATTTTCTTTTCAATGGCTTCAGCATCAATCTGCATCACCATGCACTCTTCAATAACTCTGGCGGAAGCGCTTCTGGGTTTTCCGTCTATAAGTGCCATCTCACCAAGAACCGCCCCCTTTCCCATCACTGCAAGCTTCACCTCTTTAGTGCCCACAGTTTTGTATACCTGTATCTTACCGGATTGAATAATGTAAAGCTCGCGGGAGCGGTCATTTTCCCGGAAAAGATGGGTGCCGTTTTTTAATGTGCGGGTGACTGGTTTCATGGTCACAGGACAAATCGCCTTAAAATTGTTGAAAAACTTGGTCTGTTGGTGCTTGCCAATTTATTATATATTCTATATTCATGATGTTATGAGTGCAAGGAGAAGCAGAGTTACATGATTTCATCCTCTCGGGTTCTGTATGTTGCCATAATCGCTCTGATTTTTTCAGTCGGATGCTCGAAAAAAGAAAAGGTACTCATAGAAGTCGATTTTTCCCAGTCGGATTCATGGACTTATCTTCTCGGGGCTGATATTTACGGTACTGTTGCCACAAAGGATTCCCAGCAGAGCTATTCCGGGTCACTTAGAGCTTTCCTCCGGGCCCGAAATAAGGGTAACTCAGAGGGGGTAATGTTCGGCATGGAGGATGTGAATCTCAGCGCCGAGTTTCTCTCCGAGGCTGAAAATTTCGATCTCAAAAACCGTATTGAAGAGATGAAGGTGTCGTTTTCACCTCAAAAGGGAGTTTCTCTCAGTGATTCTCTGCAGATTTCCCGAATTCCTTCCGGAAGCTGGGACATTCTCAGAAGCGTAGCCAGGGTAGTACCGGTTTTGCCCGGTTCGAAAATGGCTGTGGGAGGCTCCTGGGAGAGAGAACAGCAATTTCCTCTGAATCTCAAGCAGGGCAATGCTACAGGAATGCTGTATCAGGTATTCAGGCTGGACAGTCTCTTCGAACATAAGGGAAACAGAACTGCCGCCCTCAGCTGGATTTTCACCTACCGTGTTTCGCTTCTGAGCGACAGTGTGCCTTTGGCGGGGAAAATTCCTCTGGCGGGTTCCGGAAGGGGGCATGCAAATGTTGACCTTGACCTGAAAAAAATCACCAGATCCCGGGCTTCCTTTCAGGTCTCCCATTTTGAAGATTCACATATCGAATTCAGTGAAACCGTGCATTTGGAAGAAGTGAATTGATTTCTGAAAGAGTTTGCATGCGACGTTTGTTTTTTCTCCTACTTGCCGTAATTGTCTGTTCTGCAGGAGCAGAAGATTCTTTGAAAACGTTAAAGATCACCTCAGATACCACACTCCGTTCAAATCTGATCGTGCCTGAAAACACAATCTGTGTATTGAAGCCCGGTATTACTCTGCGGTTTGACGGCTACTGGGGTATACAGGTGCAGGGAAAGCTTGTAGCACGCGGGAGGGAAAACTCACCCATTGTGATAAAGGGTATCGATTGGAACAAGGGAAGTGAAAAAGCGAACTGGCGAGGTATAGAGGTGATTGGAGCAAGCGCTGAGGCGATTCTGAAAAACTGCCGGCTGGAGGGGGCGTATCGTAACCTGCTGCAGGAGTCTTGGGTGAGTATCGACTCCTGCAGATTTACCGGTAATCATTATGCTCTCTACTGCGAAAAAAACACCGATACACAGATCAGAAATGCCATATTCACAGATAACAATACTGCCGTCACCGTGGATGGCGCCCAGCCGGTTTTGTATGATGTCGTTGTGAGAGAAAACAAGCTGGGACTTCACTGCATATCCGACTGTGCAGTTGTTTCCGACGGTACTGTCATCGAAAAAAATGCAGCAGACCGCAAGATTGAAACATTCGATTCGCAGAACACATCCTCACCACGAAGAGTATGGGATATGCTGCTGCAGCTCTTTTGAAAACCCGGCAGCGCGCTTATTTCTGTGCTACCCTGTTCTCCACTTCCGGTTCCGGCAAGTCAATCAGTAGCGCTCCGTCGATTATCCCCGCTCTGGTGGAGGACAGCCGGTATTTGACAAATCTGTTGGCGTTTCTGGGAAGCCCGCTGATTGTTCCTTTAAGAGTACCGTCTCTGATCTGCTCCGTTTCGATATAATCGTTAAACCGGGTGCGTGTCTCGGAATCATGGAATATCAGAGCCGAGGGGTTCTCTTTTTCACCGTCATGCCCGTATCCCACCAGGGTGACCCAGTGTCCGCCAGTTCTGGTGTATTCATTCTTTTCGGCATCGTATCGGTACCATCCCAGGTTGATAAGAACGGCATCATGGGTATGAAGCCCCTGCTTGAGCAGCTTCAGTTCAGGAACGGTTCTGCCGGTTCTGAACTCTCCGCGCACATATCTCCAGCCGAGGTAATCGATTTTCGCATCCAGATCCCTGTCCTCGAAAAATTTCTTGAGTCCGCTGGCTATCCGACCGGGATTGGTGCCTTTGGATCCGGTGCGGAAGTAGTCCGATGATCCCAGCTGCTTTATCAGATTATACTGATCACGCTTCGTATCACCTGTGGGAGTGAGGAGTTCGGAGTGTCCTTTCTGATAAAGCCTCATGAGCGCGTTTGAAGCGGTAACCGGACCGCAGTACATGGCCCCTCCGTCCTCGAAACCGCCGAAGGCCATATCTCTCTGGTAGTAATCGGGAATGGAATCGCTCAGGCTTGTGTACGCTGGTGGCATATCACCGTCCATCCGCTCTGATTCGCTGTAATTGGAGGCTGTGCTGAAATCGCAGGAGAAAAAAGCAAGGGTCAGGATAATAGCTATATATACCATCTGCATCCGTTGGAAAAAGTGAAACTGATATGTGTTATTTGAAATGCGAATACTTCTGTGAAAAGGATATATTGCCCGAAATTTGTGTGGTTTCAAGTTGCATATAAGTGAGTTTTTGGCTATTATGGTAGATACACTCATAAGAGTGGAAAATTAACCGGTGAGGTGATATGAAAACCGTGTTGTTGTGTCTGTGTCTGTCTGTAGCTGCTCCGCTTCTGGCTCAGGAAAGGTATAGGCTTGTCTGGTCCGATGAGTTTGACTATACCGGACTTCCCGATCAGAGCCGATGGGGATACGATGTCGGAGGGCATGGCTGGGGCAATCAGGAGCTTCAGTATTATACAGAGAGCCGCGAAAAAAACGCCAGAGTTGAAAACGGCAACCTCATTATCACCGCACGCAGGGAGTCTTATGAAGGGAGTGACTACACTTCCGCACGGCTGGTAACCAGAAACAAAGGCGACTGGAAATACTGCCGGGTGGAAATCAAGGCCAAACTTCCTCGGGGAAACGGTACATGGCCGGCTATCTGGATGCTTCCCACAGACAATGTTTATGGTGGATGGCCTGCAAGCGGTGAACTGGATATCATGGAAGCTGTGGGGTTTGATACCAACCGAATCCATTCCACCATTCACTCCGAGGCTTACAATCACAAAAACGGAACCCAGAGAGGCGGGAGTGTGGATATCGGTGATGCCTACGGGCAGTTCAATATTTATGCTATGGAGTGGAGTGAGCAGAGAGTCGATTTCTTCGTGAATGAGATGGAAGTGTTCTCTTTTGGCAAAGAACCGGATGCAACCAGTGCCCAATGGCCCTTCGATCAGCCGTTTCATCTCCTTTTGAACATAGCGATCGGAGGAGCCTGGGGGGGAATTGAAGGTATTGACAATTCCGTGTTTCCTCAGCAGATGGTTGTGGATTATGTGCGGGTATACGAGAAGCTTCAGAGCGAGGACTGCAGCTTGGATATTCAGGTTGTCGGTTCCGGGGAGGTGGTGGCTGATCCTGATTTGAATCTATATACTCCCGGTGAAACGGTCAGTCTTGCTGCGCAGCCTGTCACAGGGTGGGAATTCAGATCTTGGGCGGGAGATGTTTCCGGTTCTGAGAATCCAGTGGAAATCGCCATGAACAGAGACAGAACGGTCACCGCGGTGTTTGTGAGGGAAGGGGAGTTAATTCTCAACGGAGGTTTCGATTCCGCGCTGACCGGATGGAGCCCTCTTGCGGCCTTCGAGGGTGCTGCCGCACAGGGTACGGTGGAAAACGGTGAATTCAGAGCCTCCATAACATCGCCTGGCGAACATGACTGGACTGTGCAGTTTACTCAGAGTGGGATTCCGCTTGAGAAGGGGGCTTCATATGTGCTTGCATTTGATGCGTATGCGGATGAGCCGCGGACCATAGCCGCCGGAGTTAACCAGAACCAGGATCCATGGGTTCCCTATCATAAAAACACTTTCTCCATAGGAACCGAGAAGGAGACCTGTTCCTATGTCTTCCAGATGGAACATGATACCGACAGCGCTGCCCGCATCGAGTTCGATCTGGGGCTTTTCACCGGAAACCTGTATATCGACAATGTCAGCCTCATGAAAGAGGAACCATTTTCCTCTGTTAATAACTGCAGAAGCCAGGTCCCGCGGAATTTCGAGGCGAATACCGCTCCTGAAACCCGTCTTTATGATCTCCGGGGGAGAATGATTCAGCATTTGGAAAATGATAGAAAGCCGATGGCGACAATGCCTTTGATACGGGTTGAGGGAGCAGATGCAGTTTCCGAGGTGAAGTTCAAGTAGGAGAAAAAACAGGGACGGAGTAGATAACTCCGTCCATTACTTCCTCTGCTGGTTCAAAAGCAGCATTATTCTCAGAACCAGTGTCCGCGGAGCGAACCTCGCCATCGTTGCCCCGACTTTGTTCATGAATCCCGGAATTTCCACTCTTTTTCCCTTCATATATGCCTCGAAACCCGCTTGAGCTACTTCTTTGGGATGCATGAACCGCAACAGCCCGCTTTTGAGCAGGCGGGTGTTGTCGATCTTTGCCGTGCTGTGGAATTGCGAACGGGTGGGGCCCGGACAGAGAGCCGTGACATTCAAGTGTCTGTTTTTGAGCTCCTGATGAAGTGATTCGGAAAACGACACTACAAATGACTTGCTGGCATAGTAAACGGCCATCAGGGGCCCTGGCTGGAATGCAGCGGTGGAGGCCACATTGAGAACACCGCCGTTTGATTGCTGTATATCGGGAAGGAGCAGCTTGGTCAATCTGACCAGGCTTACTATGTTGAGATGCATCATCGCGTTCTGATCACCCTCTTGGAGCTCCCAAAAGCTTCCGTAGAGGCCTATTCCCGCATTGTTGACCAGGGTGTGAACCGTGACGTTCCATTTTCTGATCCTGGAAACCAGATAATCGGGACCGTCGTCTTTTGAGAGGTCGCATGGAATAATCCGCACCCGGACTCCGTAGTCCTCTTCCATGCGGGAAGCGGCATCTTTGAGGGATTTCGCCCCGCGCGCGGTTATTATCACCGAAAAACCGTGTGCTGCGAACTGACGGGCCAGCTCGAGGCCGATACCTTTTGACCCTCCCGTGATCAGAGCATAGTCAGACATTATTATTGCTTTTCCTTTTCTGATGTAGTATTCTGTCTTGTTCTGGTGAAACAAAGACCAAATTCTGTACCATTTTTTCCGACTGCGTCCCTTTATGACTCATTCTCTGCACTATCCCAGAAAAACCTCTCCGGGCGTACACCGCGGCAAAGTCAAAAAGACCGACCGGATAGCGGAAACATCCAATTACTGGAACACCCCTCAGCCCTTTCCCGTCGTGGATCGTGAAAATCCGGGAAAGGGGTTCCGTCATTTTCTGACCAAAAAGGACATCTACTCCTTTGTGGAGATATTGCCCGAGTGGGAAAAGATCTCCAAGGGCCTTCGGGCGGTTGTGCTCTGCGCCGGTGAGCAGGGGGTGGACGGGTGGCATACCAGATCGATAGTGGCGATAAACGCATGGGAGGAGGACTGCTGGAGGAGTGTTCCGGTCGATTATTACCATATCCACAAATATCTGTTCTCGCGCCTGAGAGTTCCCTGTCTCAAAAAAGGACAGCAGTACCAGTGCAGGTTCACCCCCGATACGGTCAAGGCGTTTCAGCTTCTTCATGTGTTTCTTCACGAGCTCGGCCATCATCACGACAGAATGACTACCAGGAGGAGAAAGGAATCCTCCAGAGGCGAAGCGTTCGCCGAAAAGTATGCGTTGCGTTTCGGGGATATGGTCTGGGACAGGTTCATGGATGTTTTCAGGTTGTGAGTTCTCCTTTTTTCGCCGTCACAATAAGGTTGGTTTCCGAGCGTATTTGAAGTCCGATCGCACTGTTTTGAGGTGTTCGGGAATACCTGTTGTTTTACTTTTCAAAGGAGGATTCCGATGGGCCGATTAGTCAAAGGAAAGTCGCCGCTGGTGGTTGCCT
This sequence comes from Chitinispirillaceae bacterium, assembly GCA_046546375.1. GTDB lineage: Bacteria > Fibrobacterota > Chitinivibrionia > Chitinivibrionales > Chitinispirillaceae > JAEZKC01. The sequence continues at coordinate 8,164 of JBKGXV010000025.1, forward strand.
TTCTGATTATGCTGGGTTATATGGGAGCTGCAGAGGCAGTTGAAGTAGTGAAGGATGTTGATCTTGAACAGTATTCGGGAACGTGGTATGAAATCGCCCGCATTCCCAACAAGCATCAGAAGGACCTGGTTGAAGTTACGTCAACGTTTAAACCCCTTGGTAAGGGCAAGTACACTCTTGTGAACAAAGGGTTCAAAGGTTCACGTAAAGGTGAAAAGAAGGTCCTCAAAAGCAAAGTGGAGATAGACGACAGGAACAAAACTGGTGATATGAAGCTGAGGGTGTACCGATTCTTTACGTTGGGTTACAAGGTGATTGACCTGGACAAAGAGAACTACGAGTATGCTCTGGTGACAAGCGATTCCAAAGATTACCTGTGGGTTCTGAGTAAAACTCCTGTCATGGATGAACATGACTACAACCGTATGGTGCTTTCCGCCCGGGAGAAAGGTTTTGATGTGGGGCGGCTTGAGCGCGTTCCTCAGAAAACCAATATCGCCCTGGCCAATGCAGCTTCGGACTGAGTTCGCATCAGTATGAGAAGGGACTTCCCTTCTGGGGGGCTGCGCCCGGGAATCCCCACGGCAGCCCTCTTTTGCCCTCCCGTCTCTTTTTAGGGAATTCATTGGCTTCCACAGCCTGTTTGAATCTCTGCAGATCCTCCCGCACTCTGTTTTCCATATCCTCACCCAGCATATCGGGCCGGCTGTCTTTCATGAGTGGAAAAAAGAAGTTGAGCTGCAGGTGAAGATCGGTGACTCTGTGCTTTCCTGTTCCGCTGAAGCGCACCAGTCCATCGTGCAGCACATCCATGTTGCCCCCCGAATGCCACCGGATAAGCTGCCCCCTGATCTCTTCGGTAATCTCCGTATCCCAGGTGATCCGTTCGTTTCCCGCAACCAGCACAGTCCAGCGTGACTGCTGATCATCCAGAGCCATGACCTCTTCCAGAAAGTCCAGTATGTGAGGCATGTTTTCGGGATTGCGCCAGTACAGGTACAAATCCGAGGGCATTCTGTGGATCTGTATGTGTGTGTCTACATGGATTTCCTGCTGATCTGCCATAATCAAACCCCTCCCGCGCACGCTGTTCAAAACCGCCGCCTGTGAACAGTTCCATACCAAGCAAATCCTGTGCCGTGCTGCCCGGGACTTCACTGTGGCCCGAGTTTTGCAAAAACCTGTAGAGCGGAAGCGATTAAGGAGGGTCCCTGCGGAAAACTTAAGGGAGAACAATTGTTGGAGGGGTTATGGAGAAGCAACCTAAACCGTTTGTATGGCAGATGATCAAGGAGGCTGTGGAGGTGCACGGCAACAGAAGCACCAACATCGATGTCAAAAACTGGGTGCTGGAGCATTATCCCGGCACCAGTGCCAATACCGTCCTCAATCAGATCATTGTCTGCACGGTGAATCACGAGTCCAGAATTCACTATAGAGAAAACCAGCGGGCCAGACGCTGCAATGAGATGATCGACTTTCTCTACCGTCCCGCTTCAGGGAAGCTTGAACTCTACGATCCCCGAATTCACGGAATGTGGGAGATCGCCCAGGATGAGCACGGGGTTTTATCGGTAAAGGAGGTCAGGGAAACCCGGGAGCTTAAAAAAGAGGAGGCTCTGGTGAACAGCGGATATCTCGATACCGTTCACCTGCGCAGTTATCTGGCCAAAAATCTGGATCTTATCGAAGAGGGACTTGAACTTTATGTGGATGTGTTCGGCAACGACGGTGTGGAGTATCAGACGGAGTTCGGACCCGTGGATCTTCTTGCAGTGGACAGAGAGGGGGCTTTGATCATAGTGGAGATCAAGCATGACAATTATCCCGATGCCTCAAGCGGTCTCATTCTCAAGTACCGCAACTGGGTCAAACGCCACCTTGCGTTCGGAAAACCCGTGCGCAGCTATCTTGTGGGCTCCAACATCCCCGAACATGTACGCTATTCGCTTGCGGACTTTTCCGATGTCTTTCTCAAGGAGTACGACTTGAGTATTCGTCTGAAGGACGTTCCCAAGATCGGTGATGTTGAACAGACCGGCACGGGTGATGATACCCCGCCAAGAAAAACCCTTCTGCGGGCATAGTCGGCTTTGTGTGTGAATCGGATTGTTCATGCCCCCTGCAAAGAGAAAAATATGACCGCTTCGGGGGGCGTAATATTTTTGTGGTCATGTAATGCTTTTTCAGGCAGTCAGAGGAGGAATTATGCCCGCACACATTCTGGTAACCGGAGCGACAGGTAAAGTGGGAACCGAGCTGGTCAGGCGTTTTGCCGCGGTGGGGGTCAGTGTGAGGGCTGCGGTTCACGGCAAACAGAGTGATGAGGCCCTTTTCAGTCTCAAGGCCGTGGAAACCGTTCCTTTCGATTTCACCGACAAAACCCTTATCAACAACGCTCTGGAGGGGATAAAAGAGGTGTTTCTGCTTACTCCGGAGGTACCTGAACAGGCCGAGTATGCAAGAATATTCATGGAACAGGCCAAACAGAAGCAGGTCTCCCATGTGGTGCACATGTCGTTTCTGGGAGCGGACAGGGTTCCCATGATCCGTCTGTCCCGATGGCATAATGAAGCGGAGCTCTATGTCAGGGAGTCGGGGATTCCCTTCACCATTATCCGTCCCAATCTTTTCATGCAGAATTTCATCAGCCGCACCCAGCCCAGCGGGGGGCTTATCTATCTGCCTCTGGGCAAGGGTAAGGTCAGTTATATAGATGCACGGGATGTGGCGGTGGCTTCCGCGGAAATTCTGGTCACGGCGCATCAGCATGCAGGCAAGGTCTATCGGCTCACCGGGGCTCAGAGCCTTTCTATCCATCAGGTTACAGAGATGATTTCCGAGGTGATAGGCAGTCAGGTGGAGTTTGCTGATATCAGTGAGGAAACCGCCAGGCACGTACTTGAAAGTTCGGGAATGCCTGCGTGGCATGTGGAGGCCAATATGGAGCTGTTCGCGCTTGAACGGGCGGGATTGCTTGAGGAGGTGTCCCCGGATTATCAGTTGGTTACTGGAACACTGCAGTCCAGTTTTGTGGATTTCGCCCGGGACTATGCCGGTATGCTGAAGGATCTTGTGGAGCACGAAGAGGAGTAGGGGGATAGTATGGCTGGGAAAATTCTGGTGACCGGAGCCACTGGTCCGTTGGGAAGGCTGGTTGTCAAATATCTCGTTCACAAGGATGGTGTGCAGGTCCGTGCTGGAGTGCACCGGCCCGAGAGAGAAGAGTATATCCGAATGGCCGGAGTGGAGCCTGTCAGATTGGATTTCGGCGATTTCTCCAGTATCGACAGGGCATTGGAGGGAACAGACACGCTGTTTCTTTTGACGCCCACAGTCCGCGAGCAGGTTGAATTCACCCGCAGGATGGTGGACCGCTGCAGGCTCTGGGGTATAGAGCGGATTGTGAAACTCTCCATTTACGGGGTGGATTCCGTGCCGGGAACCCAGATCACCCGCTGGCATCATCAGGCAGAAGCCTATATACGCGACTCTAAGATACCCTTCACGTTTGTGCGCCCCAATGCCTTGATGCAGAACTTCATAAGGCAGGTGCAGCCCGTGGGCAGTTTTCTGTATCTTCCCATGGGACATTCCAGGGTGAGTTTCGTGGATTCCCGTGATGTGGCCGCCTTCTGCGCGCAGGTGATCAGCTCGCCGCAGTTTGCGGGCCAAACACTGAATCTTACCGGTCCCTCGGCACTCACTATGGAGGAGGTCGCTCAGACAATAACGGATGTGGTGGGACACCACATAAGCTATATCGATACTTCCGAAGAGACGGTTGCTCATTTTCTGGAAAGCGCGGCAACCCCGGAATGGCTGGCCAATGCGCTGGTTGAGCTCTATTCTCTGTGGAGGGAGGGGGATTTCGACATCACCATCACTTCCGAATTCGAGCAGGTGATGGGGCGCAAACCGTTTTCCTTCAAAAAATTCTGCACCGATTATGCTGCTATTTTCAAAGCAATCATACAGCAGGAGCACCACACCAACATCAGGTAATTTTTTCAGGAGGGCACTGCATGATTCCTGATTCGGTTGTTCAGGCTCAGGACACCCCTGAGGGTGTGGGAGCAAGAGTAAGACGGCTCTTTCCGCAGAAACAGCTTATGGATTACGATCCTTTTGTGCTGCTGGATGAGTTTTTCGTGGATCCCACTGCCGGTTTTCCCGAGCATCCTCACCGGGGTTTCGAGGCGGTCACCTACATGCTTGAGGGTTCGTTCCGGCATCGGGATGTTCTGGGAAACGACAGTGAGGTGGATACCGGAGGTGTGCAGCGTTTCACTGCCGGTAAGGGACTGGTGCATTCGGAAATGCCCGGGGGAGAAACCAGGGTTTCTCACGGGCTTCAGCTCTGGATAAATCTGCCCAGGCGACTCAAGCATATCGAACCATCCTATCAGAGTGTCCTGCCCGAAGAGATTCCTTCCGAAAAAACGCCCGGGGGGGGGATCAGAACAGTAATAGGCCCTTTTTCTCCGCTTGAGCTGAAAACACAGGTTGTGTATCTGGATATAGCCCTTCAAAAGGATGCCACGTACCAAATGCCCGTTTACCGTGAATTTTCCGCATTCCTCTACGTATACAGAGGCAGAATCGAAATTGCGGAAAAGAGCTGCGGACAGGGGCAGGCTTATTTTTTGGGACAGTCCAGTGCGGAGGCAGTGTATTCCCGGGAGTCCTGCGGATTTGTTTTTCTGGCAGGAAAACCACTCGGGGAACCTGTGTATCACAACGGTCCCTATATCGATTGATTTTTTTTACTTCTACCCTCGGGGTGCATTTAATATATTACCAATCACCATTTGATTGCGGAAGTGGTGGAATTGGTAGACGCGCTAGGTTCAGGACCTAGTGGGCGCAAGCCTGTGGGGGTTCGAGTCCCCCCTTCCGCACTTCTGAAATTTTTCCCTCCGATAATTCCAGATATAATGCAGCAGAATAAAACTATTGAAGTACTCCCGGCAACAGTAGTAGAAAAAATCGCGGCTGGAGAAGTCGTTGAGCGTCCGGCGTCTGTGCTCAAGGAACTGGTGGAGAACTCCATCGATGCCGGGGCGAGCCATGTGGATATTGCCGTGGAGGATGCGGGTTTTTCTCTCTTGCGAGTCACTGACAATGGCTGTGGTATGTCCAATTCCGATCTCGGGCTTTGTCTCCTGCCGCATGCCACAAGCAAAATCCGTTCGGCTGATGATCTGTTTTCGGTCGCCACAATGGGATTCAGGGGGGAAGCTCTGGCGAGTATGGCGGCGGTGAGCAGGATGAGTGTAACTTCTTCAAATGATACCGGCGGATTAGGTTTCGAGGTGAGTGTGCAAGGCGGCAAACAGAACACCATCAAACCTGTGTCTCATCTGCGCGGTACTACGGTGACCGTACGGGATCTTTTTTATAACGTACCCGCCAGAAAAAAGTTCATGAAAACCAGACGCGGCGAGCAGCTTGCCATAACGCGTATGCTTGAGCAGCTTGTTGTCCCTTTCCCGGGAATCCATTTCACTGCCACTGTGGATGGCAAAAAGGTGCTGGATGTGCCGGCCGCTCACAACCCCGTCGACAGAATCGCTTCGGTTACTGGGCATGAGTTCGCAAGGAACCTGGTTGAATGCAGAAACGAAAGCAAGGATATCACGGCTCAGCTTTTTGTCACAACCCCTGAAAAACTTCAGGGCAGGCCGCGGTTTCAGAGCCTCTATGTCAATCTCAGAAGAATCGACAACGATTCGGTTATCTATGCTGTTAGGGAGGCATTCGCAAAATTTCTTGGTCATAACAACAGGCCGAGTTTTTTCTGTTTTCTGGATATCGATCCCCAGAAAGTGGATGTGAATGTGCATCCGACAAAGCAGCAGATAAAATTCGATGATGAAAGGTCCATTTTCGGTTTTATCTATCATACCGTGAAAACCGGCTTGGCTCAAAGCTGCACCAATCAGGAGGAGTTTGTCTCTTCTATGGACACCGATCCGGCTCCCACGGAGAGTTCGGGAACCGTCTCCGGCACTTCTTCTGCTTCGGATTCACCTGTGGAAAAAGTCTCCGGACCGCAACATCTGCACAGTGATCAAAACCAGTCTGCCCAGACAATTCTCAATTTCCCCTCCTCGGGCAGTGAAAAAGAGGTTGAGCAATCGAAGGACAACAATGTACAATTATCCAAAGACGATACGGATCAGCCTTGGGATCTTATTCCATGTTACCAGATACATGGAATGTTCGTGCTTGCTCCTATCAAGGGCGGAATTCTTCTGATAGATCAGCATGCGGCTCATGAGCGGGTTCTGTACGAACAGGCTCTGCAGGATCTTGACACCGGAAGATCACCGTCTCAACAGCTTCTGTTTCCGATCGTCCTGGAAGTATCACCCACCGAGAAGGCAGTGATAGAATCGGGTGAGGAGTATTTCCGCAGTTTCGGTTTCGAAATTGCCGATTTCGGAGGACAGGCGGTTTCAGTTTCTGCTCTGCCGGTGTTTCTGAAGGATGGACAGGTTGAGGATACTGTCCGTAGTATGGTCAACTATCTTCTTCAGGGCCGCAATCCCAAGTCTTTCAACGAGCCCAAGAAAAGATTCGCGGCAGCATTCGCCTGTGGTGCGGCAATCAAATCCGGTCAGAAACTGACTCAGGAGGAGATGAATGCGTTGTTAAACAGTTTGTTTTCAACCAAGAATCCATATACATGTCCGCATGGGCGGCCGACGCTGGTGAGAATGTCTGTTGACGAGCTTTCGCGTCGTTTTCTGAGATGAGGTGAAAATGGAAAACGGACCGCATGCAGAAACATTCGTGTTTGAAATGCCGGAACAGTTCTGTTGTAGTGATCTTTCCAAAACGTTATCTGAACTTCAGAGTGCGATTTCCGGTGAATGGGACAGTTTGGTTCTGGATTTTTCAAATACTGTGATGATGGACAGTTCCGGTGTGGGCAGTCTTGTGTTTGTGTATCAGGAGCTCAGGGCCAAAAACAGAAAACTTCTGCTCAGGAATCTTAAGAAAAACATCTATGAGCTACTCGTTGAAACGGGAATCGATAAACTTTTCGACGTGGAAAAACCTTCCGGAATCAAAAGGGCTGAAATAGATCTCCTTGAACTTGATATTCCACTGGATGTGACAGAAGAGGATCATGATGATGTCTGCATTTTGAATCTCAGCGGCGTAATGAGTTACCCTGCGGGCTCCATGCAGTTTAAAAGGTATGTGTTTCTCTCTCTTGTGAAAAGCAGGAGAATTCTTCTCGATTTCAACAATTTGGCTTTTTTTGATTCGTTGAGTGTAGGGTCTGTTCTGAGGCTGAGCCGCTTGATGAGTGAAAACCAGGGAAGCATAAAAGTGTGCGGAGCAAATCTGGTGATAAAGAATATGTTTTCCAGTCTGGGTATAGATTCCATCATTCCCGTTTTTGATAGCAGAGAGGAAGCTTTGGCCGATTGGGAGGGGCAGAGCTGAGTATGTCCTTTCATTCAAGGACCGTTGCTCTGCGGTCAATAGGGTGCAGAACAAACCAGGAGGAGATGAATTCACTTCAGTCAAATCTCATTTCTGCCGGCTACAGCATAGTTGAAGACCTCGGGGATGCCCAAATAGTCATAGTCAATACCTGTTCAGTCACCTCCTGTACAGAATCCAAAACGCGCAGATTCCTTCATTCGGTTTCACGCAAATCTCCCCAATCCCAGATACTGGTAACCGGTTGCTTTGCTCAGCAGCTCGGTACTGAAATCGGCAGAATTCCCGGTGTAAAATGGGTGGTGGGTAATGGAGAGAAGCACCGTATTGTCACCATTCTTCAATCCTGCTCAGACGGACTCTTTTTTTCAGATATAGTGAACAGGAAATCACTTCCAGCTGATTTTGATGTGAACACTGCTTCGATTTCCTACCGCACTCGGTTTCCTCTCAAGATTCAGGAAGGGTGTGATTTTCAATGTGCTTATTGTATTGTGCCCTCCTTGCGGGGACGTTCCAGGTCCGCATCTCTGGAGAAACTGATTGAAACTTTCAGGCGTGCTGTGGAATCCGGTTACAAGGAAGTCGTGCTCACCGGGACACATATCGGCCAGTACAGAAATCCGGAAGGTACTGAGGGACTCTATGGATTGCTGGAAAAATTCCTTGAGATCCCGGGGGACTTCCGTATCCGGCTCAGCTCACTTGATCCCAGGGACCTTACAGACAGCCTTGTTGATCTTGTAGGTGAGGAGAAGAAAATCTGCAGACATCTGCATGTGAGTCTGCAGAGTCTCAAATCGGATGTGTTGGCTTCCATGAGAAGACCCTATCACAATATTGATGAACTTGTCGAACGGCTGGCATCTTTTCGTAGAAGATACCCGATTGCCGGATTGGGGGCCGATTTCATAGTGGGATTTCCGGGTGAAACAGATGAAATGTTCCGCACTACACTCGAAAGAGTGAAAGGGGTTGGCTTCACTTACGGGCATGTGTTCCGGTATTCCAAACGTCCCGGGACAATCGCTGCTGGGTTTGAAAGTCAGGTTCCTGAAAAGGTGAAGAGTGAGCGCAGTGAAATGCTTAGAGATGAGTTGTCCCGAAGCAGAAATGAATTTTTATGCTCGCTTTCTGGAAACACTCTTCGTATAATAGTAGAAAAGAAATGGCCTGTAAGAGGGACTGCTGATAATTATGCCAAAATTGAAGTGCCTCGATTGCGTGCAGTCCGCAATTCATGGATGTCGGTGCAGGTTAGTACCAGAATGCAGGGAGGGTACTGCCTTGCAGAAAACCCGGATGGAGAGTGATATGATGGATCAGAATGCCGCTTCAAAAGTAGAAAGTGGAAATGAACGATACAGCCGTATCATAGAGAGTTTAGATAGTCTTCCTTCACTGCCTTCCATAGTAATGAAGCTGATGCAGGTGGTGAACTCCCCGGAGACCAGTGCTGAGGATGCTGCGGAGTTGATAGAGAAGGACCCTGCGCTGACAACTAAAATGATTCGTCTGGCAAACAGTGCTTTTTACGGGATACCAAGAAGCATATCTTCTGTTTCCAGTGCTGTGGTGATACTTGGTTTTAACACGATCAGGTCTCTGGTTCTTAGTGCAACAGTGGTTCAGATGTTCGAAGGGGTGAAACAGGCTGTGGATACTGACCGCTTCTGGAAGCACTCTATTGTGACCGCTATGACCGCTAAGGCAATAGTACGCCATCTGATGAGTGTGAGAATGATGGATCCGGAGAGTGCATTCTGTGCCGGGATCCTCCATGACATCGGAAAGTTGATCTTCAGTCAGTATGCAGCCGAGGATTATCAGAAAGTGTGTGAATATGCCGAGCAGAACTCTGTTTCTCTGGTTGATGCCGAAGAAGCTGTCATGGGGATCAACCATGCACAGGTAGGTAAGATTCTCGCCGACCGCTGGGCACTTCCAGTAGATCTTGAGTACTCACTGATTCATCATCATAATCCCGAAAATGCCGATAAGGTCGATGATCTGGTAAGGATAATTCATCTCTCCAATATTATTTCCCATCACTTGGGCTGTGATTTGTGGGATGGGGAAACTCATTCTGCCGAAAACAAACAGTGCAGAGAAGCTTTGAGTATTAGTGATGAAGGCTTCGACAAGATTGTAAACAGCGTCGGAGACTCTTTAGACAAATCGGATGAGTTCATGTCTATTATCAGGTAACTACAAGCGTTCCCGATTCTGCTACGTTTCCTGTTTTCAGTCTTCACTGTCGGATTGTGTTTTGGATGAGCAATGTGTTCGCATCCATCCGACAGTTGTTTTTTCTTGTTTTTCTATCTATTTTTACGGGCGGTTTCGGTTAACCTCATCAACAAGAGAGTCATATGAATTTTTTTTCGCGGTTGAAGGATGGGTTGAGTAAAACTCGTTCCCAAATAGGGTCCATCGTTAAAGGTGAAGAGGCTTTGGGGGATGAGTTTTTTGATGCTTTGGAAGATGCGCTTATTGCCGCGGATGTAGGGATGGATCTGACCGACAGCATTCTTGAAGATCTGTGGATTGAAATCAAAGAGCAGAATGTCAGGACTACGGGCGGAGCATACCGTCTGTTGAAGGAAATGCTGGCTTCCGATTTGGCTGTTTCTAAAGAGCCCGAAGAGTTCCCTCCCAAGCCTTGGGTGATTCTTGTAGTTGGAGTGAATGGGGTGGGGAAAACCACTACTATCGGTAAGCTGGCCAATGAGCTTCGGAAGGATGGAAAGAAGGTGATGCTTGGCGCAGCCGATACGTTCAGAGCTGGAGCCATCGAGCAGCTCAAGATCTGGTCTGACAGAACCGATTCTGAATTTGTGTCTCAGCATGAGGGGGCCGATGCGGCCAGTGTGGCTTTCGATGCAATAGAAGCAGCAAAAAAAAGAGATGTGGATGTGCTCATATTGGATACTGCCGGCCGGCTTCATGTGAAAGTCAATCTGATGAATGAGCTCGAGAAGATTTTGCGTGTGATAAAGCGCAACACACCCCATGCTCCCAATGAAACCTTGTTGGTGGTCGATGCCACAACAGGTCAGAATGCCATAAAACAGGCGGATGTGTTCAACAACATAATGAAACTGACCGGTTTGGTTATCACCAAGCTGGACGGAACCGCAAAAGGTGGTATTGCTATCGCTCTTACCAGAAGACTGAACGTTCCCATAAAGAAAATCGGTGTTGGGGAGGGGATAGAGGATCTGCAGGATTTCGATCCCCATGCGTATGTGGAAGCTATGTTCGGGGATTTCGGTTCACAAGGAGACTAGAAAATCTCCACTCTGTTTCTTCCGTTCTGCTTCGCGCTGTAGAGAGCCTTGTCTGCTTTGCTGATGAGTTCGTTTGCCGCACGGGCGTGTTCGGGGTAAGCTGCTATCCCGAAACTCATGGTGGTGGTAACATCTGTGCCGTGTGAGGTTTTGAATATCTGGGAAGCGATACCCTGTCTGATTCTTTCCACCGTGTCTTTTGCCTTCTGCTGGTCAGTTTTGTCCAGGATAAGGACGAATTCTTCTCCGCCGTAACGCGCTGCGGCATCAATATCCGCACGAATACTGCTTTCCAATTTGCTTGCGACACCTTTGAGCACTTTGTCTCCGAAAGGGTGACCATGGTTGTCGTTGAGTTTTTTAAAGAAATCAATGTCGCACAGGATCAGTGAGAGAGGTTCATTGTATCTGGTGCAGTGAGATATCTTCTGAGAGAGAATTTTCTGGAAATGGCGGTGATTGTACAATCCGGTCAGGCCGTCATGGGTTGCAAGAGCATCAGCTTGTCTTATGACGAATATCTTTTCCAGAGCCAGACCGACGCTTGTGGCTATACGGGAGAGCAGATCCAGATTGGAATTGGTGAAAACGTCTTTTCTCACCGATTCGACAAGTATCATGCCCTTGCATTTATCAACTCCGAAGGGTACTGCCATGAAAGAAGCGAAAGAACTGCACTGAGTTTCGTCTTCATTGTATCGGATTTCGTAATGATCTGGGTTGAAGTTGCGGAAAAATCCGAAATCCTTTGAGTAGGCCATGGATACCAGAGATCGGGAGTTGTTTGTGCCGGGAAAGAATGTACGGTCAAGGAAATCTTCAGATTCTTCTCCGTATACTCTCACTATCTTGGCATCGGGATCATTTTCCTGTTTGATGCTTATGGTAAGCCGGTCACAGGGGATTGCGTAGGGTATGATTTCGGTCATCCGGTCCATCACATAATCGTAGTCCAGATTTCTCCAGAATTCTTTTTCGATGTTGCTCATTGCGGCAAGTCTCTGGTATTCCAGTTTGTGTTCCGTTGTGAGATAGGCGAAAAAGACTGCCTGACCCAGCGTCTTGGCGAGTGTGTTGAGATATGCGTGATCCTCAGGTGTATAGCTGTCTGCTTCTGTATTGTCCACCAGTAAAATTCCTCTGTTTACCCCCCCCGCTTCAATTGGACTCACCAGCACTGACCTGACGTTTTCTTCCTGCGGGTAGGTATATTCCTCGTCGTAATAGTAGAGAGTGGTGTTTCCGCTGGAAAAATCCGGTTCGTAAAAGGGGCGCAGCCCTTCGGTAATCAGGCTTCCAAGGATTCCTCTTTTGGGAATGAGGATGGAATCTCTGTTTATGTGTTCGCTTTTGGAAAGAAAGCGCCGGAGAGCATAGCCGTTGTCCGGCGCCGGGAAAAACACTGCAATCGTGTTGTAGTGGAGTTTGCTTGAGATAAGGGAGATGAAATGATCGAGAATTTCATTTACAACAGTCTCAGTCTGTTTCCATTTCTGCTTGCGGTGCTCGGAGCCCAGACAGGAGGGCTGAATGGAGGAGGTCTCATCTGCAATCTGTGCCTCGGCGATTCTGGGGAGCGTGTTTTCTTTCGAGCGTATGGCTGCAAGCTGTGAGGTGGTGAGATATTTCCGCTTTTGGGGAATGCTGCTTTGGATCATTGAAATGAGTGCTGTACCTATGAGTAGGCCCGAACAGATTCTGGGAACCATACCATTCAACAGTACAAGGCAGATACCGGCAATCAGCAGAATTGCAGGAATGACCATCTTTCTATGAAATGTTTTCTCCCTCACGCAGATCTGTTCCCTTCTTTCAGTCCAGTGAAATCCCGTTCATGGCGTTTTCAATGGTATTCAGAATAGCTTTTCTGTCCAGTGGCTTTGAAACTACACCGTTGAATCCCATATTGAGAAGACTTTTCTGAGTTAACTTGCGGATAAAAGAGGTGACCGCAATAACGGGAATGGTGTTGACCTTCTTGCTTTTTCTCAGTTGGTTGTAAAACCGGATCCCATCCATCACCGGCATCATAATATCGGTGATTATCAGATCGGGAAGCTCTTCCTCAGCCCTTTTAAGCCCCTCAAAACCGTTCAGAGCAGTGATGATTTCAAATTTTTTGTACAGGTATACCTCTAGAAGGTCCAATGTATCGTGATTGTCATCGACAAGGAGAATTTTTTTCTGCATGAACTAATGAGCAGCCTTTCTGTAGAGAACTAGTCCGATAAAGAAAAATATGCCGTTTCCTATCCATGCTCCCACAGTGGTGGGAATGTGACCGTTTTGAGCAAAAACCAGTGCAAAGCGTGTTATGAGCCAGTAAAAGAAAGTCAGAAACAAACCGATTCCGAAAAGCGCTGCGCCACCCTTTCTGCCCGCTCGTGCGGTTATGGCTATTCCAAGAAATATGACTATGAAATTCATCAGAGGCAGTGCAATTTTGAAATCCAGTTCTGCAAGGTACTTGTCTACATTCTCGCCTCTGCGTTTCATGGTTTTGATGTACTCGGCCAGCTCCCAGTAGCTCATCTCCTCTTTAACTTTGACTCTCTTTACAAGTTCTATGGGAGGATCTTTAAGGATTGTATCATTCAGATTTTCAAATGTCGAGCTGCGGGAGGAGTCCTTGTGGAAAGTACGTTTTTTGCCCCCGGCAAATTTCCAGCCTGTACTGTCATCATAATGCATATCTCTTGCTTCGATCCGCTCGGTCATTCCCGTTTCGGTAAAGGTATAGCGGCTCACATTTCGGGCAAACTGGGGACTTGTGCTGAATTCCTCAAAGAGGTAGATCACATTGGGAGTTCCAAAATAATAGAAATTGCGCCTGTATTCCCGAATTCCCTTTTTTGATTCGGGAAGCTTCACCCCCGCAGGACGCTTAATCTCATCCATGACTTCCCCCCGCAGCACATTCGCTTTGGGTATGATCTTCTCTCCACCGTAGAATGTTGCCGCCGACAATATAATCCCAAGTAAGAGAAGAGGGGAGGTCAGCTGGCGGACATTGATGCCTGCACCTTTCATGGCGGTAAGCTCACTGCTTTTGGCCAGTTTGCCGATCGAAAACATCGAGGACAAAAGGAGAACAACCGGAAGAATGGTCTGAATAAGCCAGGGCAGATAATAGTAGTAGAAAAGCACAACCTGAATGAAATCGGCTTGTTCGAAACGTTTCAGGTTGCTTACATAATCCACCGTGACGAAAATGACGAGAATGGCTGCTGTCAAACCAATGGCATAGCCCAGAAACATCCCGATAAGATAGGTGGGGAGGATTCCTATAAGTTTGTTGAGAATCAGCCGTGGGAGGCTGAAGATTATTCTGGGAAGACGGAAAACAAAGGAATCACTGACAAAAGAGAAACGTTTGCGTTCCTTGTTGAAGATGTTCTTTATGAAATTAAACTGAATTGTGGTTTCCCGAAGCATCAGAATCAGGAGCACAACCCCGCAGACGGCTATCACGACATTTCCGGTCCACATACCTACAGCAGGAGAAATCTTGAGCTTGTCGGCCATGTTTTCCCCGGTTATGAGAAAGCCCCAGTAGGTGATGAAGAAAAACACCGAGTAGCTTGCTCCAACTGCGATCCCTCCCCGTTTGGCCATGATTCCCAAAGGGGCGCCGATAAGAACGAAAAGCAGACAGGCAATGGGGATGGCGTATTTTTTATGTACTTCAACCATGTATTTGGCTATGGCCTGGTCATTTGCTCTTTTTCTTCTGATCACCCGTTCAACAGAATCCTCGTTGCGTTTCACCTTTTTGACCGCTTCATCGGCAAGCTGCACAATTTCCGCACTCCACTTCTCCAATGTGGGTGGCGGATTGCCGGTGTTCTGGGCTGAAGGGGGAGACAATGTGTCCAGATGGGCTATATAATGATAAAGAGAGTCAAGCAGCAGATTGTGTTCTGAAAGGATGGATTTATTCGATTCCTTGAGATCCTCTATATCCTGCATCATCATTCGTATGTTTTTTTCCCGATCGCTGCGGTAGCTTGAATTGGTGCGCTGAAACCGGGTGTCCACATTTTCTATGAAGATCACTTGTTCTTTGAAGCGTGCCAGAAAATACTGCTTTTCGTTTTTACGGCTGACGCTGTGGGTTTCGCCATTATGGAGAACAAGTTCCAGGTATCTCTGATCGCTGGTCATCTGAATGTTCCCGCTGGCCGCAACGGTTATGGAAGGATCCTGATCCGGTGCGTTGCTGAAGATGCGTATGCCTTTGAGATCACCGGTTTCGGCATTCACTTCGTCCACATAGAGGGTGTAGTCGGTGAAATCCCGGATGAGCACGCCCGGTTCGATAAATGCCGCGGGGCGTTTCCGCGATATGTCTCCGATAAGATTCGCTGCGTGGTGATTTGCTTCAGGAAGGACCAGATCGTGAAAAAAGACCAGTGCCACTGTGAAGATTGAAGCTGCACTGATAACCGGTACGAGCAGGGTGGACATATTGCGCCCGGAGGCTTTTATGGCGGTAATCTCAACGTCACCGGACATTCTTCCGAAGGTCATGAGGGTGGCCGAGAGCATCGCCATGGGAATGCCCAAAGCGAGTATCCAGCCCAGCTGTATGAGAAAAACTTCCAGAACCACCATGGGCTCTATGCCCTTGGCCACAATGCGGTCAAGGAGAACAACTGCCTGCTGCATGGTGAAAAGGAACACAATTATGCTCAGAGAAGCAAGGAAAGGGAAAATGTGTTCCTTTATAATGTATCTGTAAAGAATCATAGAGGTTCAGTGGACTTTCGGATATACTGTTTATCGACTGCGGTGTCCATTTTCCCCGGGTTTTGATGCCGGGAAGTGGCCTCCGGAGTGTGAAATTCAAGAAATCTGTTCGGGTACGGCATTGTGGAGCTGTCCGTATCTATTGAAAAATATGTACTTTCAGCATATTTCTTCAAGAATAATCAGCTCTATCTCGGAGTTGACCGTTTATCTTTACCATTATATAATAGTAACTCAGTGAGCAGGTGGATCGTAACCTGTTCTGGAAACTCTCATTCTCAGAGGAGAAACAGATGCGTTACGGTGTGATGAAATGCAGAAAAAATAGATGGGCGGGGATTTTCGCCGCTGCGGCTATAGTATGTGTTGGCTGTGCCGAATCACTCAAGCAGGTGGAGAGTGAGGCGGTTTTGCCTGAGGTGGATGTGATTCAGGTCAAAGAGAATTCCGATGAGGCTCTCAGACTCGTTCAGGAAACAAAAATGGAACTGGAGGTTCTGTCCGCAAAAATAACGGAAATGGATAACAGGATTATTCTGCTTTCAGAGGAAGTCTCCAGCATTTCTTCTGCCAGAGTGGAGGAGTTGGAGGCAAAACTGGCCCTGCTTACTGAGGCTTATAAAGATCTTCATAACCAGTTGAAGGCTGTGGAAAAAACAACACTTCGCACTTCGGTCAAACGCAAGCCGCGTAAGCCCTCTGCCGATGCCACATTTTCTCCCGCATCAGCTGCTGATCTTGTTACCTCTTCGCCGGAATATCATCTATATCAGAACGGGCTCAAGGTGTTCAACAGTCGCAACTACCAAAAAGCCCTGTCGGTCTTTTCAGATCTTCTGTCCAAATTTCCTGAAGGCTCCCACCGAGACAATGCTCACTTCTGGATGGGGGAAAGTTACTACCGTCGGGGGGAATTCAAAAAAGCAATTTCCGCCTTTTCAAAGGTTTTTTCCTTTCCCAATTCATCCAAAGCCGATGATGCCCAGTTCAAAATAGGCCTCTCTTACCAGAAATTGGGCCAGTCTGCAAAGGCCAGGGCTGAATTGGAAAAGCTGATCAACCGCTTCCCTGCCAGTGAATATGTGGAAAGGGCTCGAAGGTACAGTTCAAACCTCAAGTGATTTGCGGCGTCTTTTTTTTTGCGGTTAGAGAGCCGTCTGCTTCATTTTCCACTATTAGCTTGCTTTTTCTCCACGAAAAAACGAATTTTATAAGTTTAGCAGACTGTTTTCAGGGTACAGTGATTCAGAAGGCAGGAGGGCGTTTGAATCCTTAGCAGGATGCCCTGTTATAACCCTTAAAGTGGCTTTCACTTATAAAATCCTATTTCGAGTTACCATTTGTGTTACACAAGCGTACTTAGAAAGGAACACTCTCCTAAACGCTTCTTATGGGAAAGAATATGAATCTAAAGAAAACCGTTTTTTCAGTAATCGCTCTCGTTTTCCTGATTTCGTGTGCCTCAACCAGAGAGGCTCTAAAGGGAAAAGAGTTTGACTGCTCCGAGCGTCTTCAGACAGTGAAGAAAAGAATGTCACAGAAGAATCATACCGACGCGGTGAGAATTCTGGATGAGATCAAGTATCAGTGCGGTGGCACCCCTCTAATGGATTCTGTGTATTACTATGCAGGAGTGGCGAATTTCAGGCAGAAAGAATACATTGATGCGCGAATCGAGTTCGAACGGCTTTCGCGTGAGTTTCCACGTTCCCCCTTTGTGGAAGAAGCACAATACAGAGTCGCACATATGATTTACCTTCAGTCAAATCCGTTTGATCGGGATCAGACCGAAACCAAGGAAGCCGTATATCATTTCAGTACCTTTCTGGAACAGTTCAATTCCGGAAACTATGCCGACAGTGCAAGGCATTATATCCGGTTATCCAAAGAGAAACTCGCCAAAAAAGAGCTTAAAACAGCCCTTTTCTATCGTAAGCAGGGACAGCACGAAGCTGCTTTGGTGTATTTCAAATCTCTTCTTTCCCAGTATCCCGATTCAAAATATAATGATGAAGCCCGGGTGTATATGGCGGATGTCCTTTTGAAACTAGAACGCGCCGAAGAGGCCGGGAAAATCATCGAAGAGATTGACGGCAGCGGTTTTGGAGAGGAACTGAAGGAGGAATTCGATTCGGTGAAAGCCAGGCTGGCCGGATCAGCAGAGTAGATTTTCAGGGTTACTGCCATGTCCGGTTCGATAGGTATTTTGGGTGGTACGTTTGATCCTGTCCACAACGGACATCTTTCCACCGCTATGCTGGCCAGGGATCATTTCTCTCTGGATCATGTCGTATTCATTCCAACGGGAACACCTCCGCATAAACGTACCGTGAATGCATCGGCTCAGGACAGGTTGCAGATGCTCCGGTCTGCACTTCAGGGCGTTTGCGGGTTTGAAATATACGAGGGTGAAATTGCTCGTTCAGGGTATTCCTACACTATCGATACCTTGAAAATTCTTCACAAACACTATGGCACCCAACCGTTTCACTACATAATCGGTTCTGACAATCTTTCGGAAATTCACACCTGGCGCTCCTATGAGCAGATCCTCGAAAAAGTCATACTGTGTGTTGCAGGAAGACCCCCCTACTCACAAACACAACCTACTCCAGCTCTGAAAAATGCCCGTGTGGAATTTTTCCCTTCCCCCGAGTGGGGATTGAGTTCCACGGCACTGCGAAGGTATCTTGAAAATGGTTGCTCCTGCAGGTTTCTCATACCTGATACAGTTCTTGCTTATATTAAAGAAAAGAAATTATATGGATATCAGATCAGGTGATGGAGATAAGAAACAGACTCGGAAAAAACCGTTTTTAGGTATTCATTTCCGTTGCTGTGGTATTTACAGCCGTATCTACAGAAACCGGGCAGGGGATGCCTACGAAGGGGCATGCCCAAGGTGTGGAAAAAGGGTCAAGTGCCCTATAGGGCACAATGGTACGGGCTCACGTTTCTTTGAAGCAACTTGAATCTCACTTTCTCAAAGGCGGTATTTTGCAGAAACCAGTTGAGGGGAAGATAAGAAAACCAGCCGTAGCAGGTCAGTTCTATCCTTCTTCTGACCAGGAACTCAAGAGAATGGTGGAGCAGTTTCTGGATGCGGAGAGATCAGAGCCTTTGCCGGTGAAATTTCTTGTAGCTCCACATGCGGGGTACGCGTTTTCCGGGCCGGTTGCCGCAAAAGGGTATGCTCTTATCCCGGAGAACATCAGAACTGTTTTTCTGATAGGTCCTTCCCATCATCAGTGGTTCAACGGTGTACATGTCTCCGATGCGCACTATTTCCGCACTCCTCTGGGATTGGTCAGGGTAAATCAGGATATCGTGAAGCTGATCAGAGACCAGTCTCCGTGTGTGCACATACCTGCAGCCGAGGAATCGGAGCACAGTATAGAAGTACAACTGCCGTTTCTGCAGACAAAACTGAACGATTTCTCCATAGTTTCTCTTCTCACAGGTAAGGTGGATCCGGCATCTGTTGCTGATTTGATCGCTCCTTTTCTGGATGATTCCACACTGGTTGTGGCTTCTTCGGATTTTTCCCACTTTCTTGATCAGGAGGAAGCCACAAAGACTGACGTTGCCAGTCTGGAGACGGTTCTTGCTGGAGAAACTGAAGGTTTCATAGATGGATGCGGGGAAAGTGCGGTGCGAGTGGTGATGGAACTCGGCAAGCGGTTTGACCTCGCCCCCAGGCTTCTGGACAGGCGTACTTCCTACGAAACCGCTCCTGATCTGGGATCACCCATACGAGTGGTCGGATATGCTTCATTGGTCTATGTCAACGAAAGTGAGATTGAGGAGGAGAGCACCGACTTGTCCTTGGAGGAAAAATCCTATCTGCTTAATCTGGCCAGACAATCTCTGCAGGCAGCAGTTTATAAAAAGGATTTCGATCTCCGGGAGGAACCTTCGCAGCGGTTGCGTCAGGAGCAGGGTTGTTTTGTGACATTGACCTCCATGGGGAAATTGAGAGGCTGTATAGGGAACATTGAGCCGCTCAAATCTCTGTATCGCGGAGTTATGGACAATGCGGTGAATGCATCCATGAAAGATCCCAGGTTTCCTCCGGTGAATGCAGGTGAACTGGATCACATACAAATCGAAGTATCCGTGCTTTCCAAACCCCGGCTTCTCACTTTCAGTTCACCTGAAGAACTTTTAGCAAAACTTGAAGCGGGAGAGCATGGGGTGATTCTCCGGAAAGGTTTTCTGGAGTCCACGTTTCTTCCTCAGGTCTGGGATCAGCTTCCGGACAAGGTGATGTTTCTGGAGCATTTGGCCCTCAAGGGTGGTATGTCCAAAGATGATTGGAAGACTGCGGAGGTGAAGACATACAGGGTAATTCATTTCAGTGAGGAAAAATAGGAACTGAAGCAATTTATCTGCAATCAAGCCCGCTCAGATTGAGGGCTGTTTCCCTGTTGGCGATTCCCTGAAGTTTATAGTACTGTTTGAGCACCTTTTTGTAATAGCGCATGGGCAGTTTTTTGTTTTTGGAAAGCGTGCTGCGTACAGTTCCCGGTCCCAGATTGTAGGCAAGAAGGCCCAGTTTGAAGCTTTTGAACTGACTGATAAGCCTGGTGAGATATGCGGTTCCCAGAATCATATTTATCTGGGGGTCAAACAGATCTTTTGGTTCAAAATTTTCCATCCCCAGAATGTTTGCCACTTCCAGTGCAGTTGGATATTTCAACTGCATCAGTCCCAGAGCACCGCTGAGGTTTCCGCTTCGGTATCTGCCCAGTGCTTTGGCATTGAAACGGCTTTCCACGGAAATCACAGCCAGAAGCAGCTCGGGGCTGTAGCCGAACTGTTTGCTGTTTATATACACCAGGTCGGCAAGGTGGTGTATGACATCGACCGATACTTTCCGGCTCACGACTTTGCAGAGAAGAGAGGATAGACGGTTTTTCTCCCTGAGTTCATCCATGGAATGGGAGAGATGGATTTTCTCCACTTCAAGGGCTGCCAGTTTCCTGTCCAGTTTTCTTATGGACAGTTCGTTTTTCAGAATGATAAATGATATTGAAAGCAGTGATACCAGGAGCAGGCTTACGAAAACAATGCTGGACAGTTCGGAAATCCAGACCTGCTTTCCCACAAACAGAATGCCTGTTCTGCTGCGGCGGGAGGAGGGGAGAGGTTTATTTTTCCTCTGACTTGTCATCTTTCAGAATCCCTAGCTGCTCAAGAGGGCGGATACGTTCTTCAAGCTGGTTCATCTCAAGCACCGTACGCTGCTTCCATCGGGTCAGCCTGTTTATCTCACTTTGCTGTTCGTGGATTCTGCCGTTCTGCTGGTGAATTGTGAAAAGAAGGGTCAGAAACCAGCCGCAGAGAACCACGAGCATGAAAATCGCCACCGGCCGGGAGATACGGAATCCGGTTTTGCGGGCGTAAAACCGACTTTTCCTCTTCAGAAGGGAAAGAAAAGTGCCTTTAGCCAGTGAATCCGCATCCGGGTGGATCGCAAAGAGATTGAGATAGGGCTGAAACGCTTTGAGAAGGACTTCGTTTCTGAAGATCAGTTTCAGCTCACCGCCTTTCCCTTTAAGAAAGTTGAGGAGGTTGAGAAACATGGGGATTACGGAGTCGTCAATACTGTCGACCTTTTCCATATCCACTACAAAAAACCTGTTGCCGTCCTCGATGAGTCTGTAGAATTTTTCCTTGATGCTCGGAACCTGCTCATCGGTGAACTGTCCGGCAAAATAAAACCAGATGGCGTTGTCGCGGTATTCAAGAGTGATATCAAGGGCTTCAGATAAGATCATCCTGTGACCCTTTCACCCTGGTTTTTCTGAATTTGAGTTTTCCCACAAAAGACCAGCTCGAGCTTTCATTTATATTGACCGGACTGCTTATGAGCAGGGTGATTCCGTTCGGTGTGCTGGTTTCTGTTCTGGGCGGATCGGAGGGAACAACCCACACATCCGCCTGCTTCTGTGTCACAAACTGCATCTTGACCCCCGTTATGCTGTCCTCGATCTCCCATGTGGTTGCCTTTTGCAGGGTGATCGGTTCTTTCCCTACAGAATCGTATGTCTTTTTATTGCATTTTAATATGGCTTTGTCCTCCAGGCTGCCGGGCAGAGCAAGCGCCAGCTCTACTGCGAAGATAAATGAGTAGGGGGTGAGTGAATTGTTGTTGAGCTGATAACCGAAAGAAAGAACCGCGCTTTCTCCTTCCAGACCGAAAATCTTCTCCATGCTCAAGGGTAGGGTATGGCTCCCTTTGGAAAAACCTCCCTGACAGTTAAGCACCAGTTTGACTCCCGCAGATGATTTTTTGAAAGTGTAGTCAAAGGGTTCTTGCGGAAACGAGCTGCTGTCTTCAAACAGACCGGACCTGAAATCACTGCAGCTCACAGGCTCGGGGAAAATTCTGTCGACAAAGGAAAGCAGAGACTCACCGTTTGTGATCACATCCGGTCTTGACCGGACCCGCGGATTGTATGCCGCGCAGGCGTTGTAGCAACGGTCACGGTAATCCAGTTCGTAAACCTGTGCCCCTCTTTTGTGGTCCAGATAAAGCTTCAGACTCCTGTTTGCCATAATAATGCTTTTGTATCCGTTTCTCAGAAAGTCAGTCAGCTGAATCATCCCGCCTTTTGTTTTGTTGAGACCATGCAGTTCACGTTCAATATTTATAAGCTTTCCGTAGGTCCACAGCCTGTCGTTCAGGTTGCTGAAACCGGCCGATTCAGAAGGGAGAAAACGGTTTATATCCTGAATCAAAAAGAGCTGTTGTTTCAGACGGGAGATCTGTTTTGTTTCTTTTAAATTCTGAATATCATCACAGGCCTCCATGAGTTTGCGCTGCAGAATCCCGATCTGGTCATGACAGTGCAGGTGGTTGAGAAAATAGGGAGAGGCCGGCTCGTTATTGGACAGTACCAGGCTCGAGGGCACGTATTGCAGACCGAGAGGAGGGGTGCTGCCCAGGATATCCCTGAACCTTGTTGGCTGGAACTGAAGAATTCTCTTATCCGCCTCGGCTGCAATCTGATCTATCCACTTGTAGTGCTGTGACTGGTCGACACGCGGATCAAGTGATATAAGATAGCGCAGTATGTACATGCGTGAAGAGCTTTCACAGAATTCCCGGTCCGGAAAGGTTTCCTCTATCCACTTGACCAGATTCTCAGGGGCATTGTGGCGATGATAGGACCGGGCGGGAAACATTGCAATGGAAAAACCGGTATGTTCTGTTATCCAGTATCCGCAGGAATCCCGTTCGGGTTGAGTGAGCAGTTCATTAGAGATGACCGCGTATTTGAGCCCTGCGTTTCTGAACAGATCTATCTGAGACGGTTCCCAATTGGAAAACGGCGGGGTATACCCGGCAGGTTTTTCACCCGTGAGTTCCTTGAATGTATGCAGTCCCAGTTTGATGTTCTCTTTTGTAAGCCAGTGGGGTGAAAAGCTCAGAAATGGTTCGGTATAGCCGGTGCAGAGCCATTCAATGTTGCCCCGCTTGAGTATGTCTCGTAACGTGGAGAGTTTCAGAGGGTCGATGCATTCCAGTAAATATCCCGGAAGAGCGATATTGAATTTCAGATGAGGATAGCGATTGGCTAAACCTATAAGATAATCGCTCAGTCCATTTATAGCCCTTTGCAGTTCAGCTTTCGCAAGCAGGCTGTTTTTGTAGGGCTGCAGAAGCAGTGCTATATAGTCTCGTTTCATAACTCTAAGAATCTATAATCCCGCCGCCACCCGTTTCAACGTTTTTGGTTTGATCTTTGTTTTTTTTTTGCCCCAGCTCCATACTTTTGCTTGATACCGTCACTTATTCGATTTATATTGTAATGTTTATTTTATGTCTACATAATTTATTGTTCCCTACACATAAGCTGCGGAGGAAATTAATGGCCAAAAAGTACGTGTATTTCTTCGGTCCTGGTAAGGCAGACGGAACAGCGGATATGAAAAATCTGCTTGGCGGTAAAGGTGCTAACCTTGCTGAAATGAGCAGATTAGGAGTACCTGTTCCTGCCGGTTTCACAATCACAACAGAGTGTTGTACCGATTATTTCGAAAACAACATGAATTTTCCCTCTGAGCTCAAGGAGCAGGTGGAGAAATCACTTAAAGAAGTTGAAGAAGAGATGCAGATGAAATTCGGTGATTCTCAGAATCCTCTTCTTGTTTCCTGCCGTTCCGGTGCCAGAATGTCCATGCCCGGTATGATGGAAACCGTGCTCAATATCGGACTGTGCAGCAAAACCATCCCCGGTCTGATTGCGAAAACAAATAATGAACGTTTCGTGTACGATTCATACCGCCGTCTGATAATGATGTATTCAGATGTGGTTATGGAGAAAGCTGAAGGCATCGAGCTCAAGGACAAGGGCATACGTCTGCAGCTTGAGGACATCATGGACGAGCTCAAGGAGAAAAAAGGCTACAAGCTCGATACCGAAATGACTGTTGAGGATCTCAAAGAGCTGTGCGAAAAATTCAAAGAACACATCAAGGCAACTCTGGGTACACCTTTCCCGGATGATCCTATGGATCAGCTCTGGGGCGGTGTGGGGGCTGTGTTCAAGAGCTGGAACGGTAAACGTGCTGTTGCCTACCGTAACATCGAGGGTATTCCTCATGAATGGGGTACTGCAACAAACGTCCAGACCATGGTGTTCGGTAACATGGGTGATTCATCTGCAACCGGTGTGGCTTTCACCCGTAACCCTGCTACCGGAGAGAACAAGTTCTTCGGTGAATATCTGGTCAATGCCCAGGGTGAGGATGTGGTTGCGGGAACACGCACACCTGCTCCTATCAATGAAACCACAAAAAGCGAGCATAACGAGCACCTTACTTCACTTGAAAAGGGTATGCCCGAACTCTACAAGCAGCTCGATGAAATCCAGAGAAAGCTTGAAAATCACTACAAAGACATGCAGGATCTCGAGTTCACAATCCAGGAAGGTACACTCTGGATGCTTCAGACCCGTAATGGAAAGCGTACCGGTACTGCTGCTCTGAACATGGCTATGGATATGCTCTCGGAGGGTCTTATTGATGAAGAAGAGGCTGTGACCCGTCTGAAGCCTGCTCAGCTCGATGAGCTTCTCCATCCTATCGTTGACCCTGCTGAAGAGAAGAAAGCGAATGCCATTGGCAAGGGACTCCCTGCCGGTCCCGGTGGTGCGTGCGGACAGATTGTCTTCACTGCACAGGATGCTGTGGAATGGCAGAAAGCGGGCAAAACCGTTATTCTGGTTCGTGAAGAAACCAATCCCGAAGACATCGAAGGTATGCGCGCCGCGGACGGTATCCTGACTGCCCGCGGAGGTATGACCAGTCACGCTGCTCTGGTTGCCCGCGGTTGGGGTAAGTGCTGCATCGTCGGAGCCAGCGACTTCAAAATCGATTTCACCACCAAAACCATGAAAACTGCAGATGGCAAAGCTTATAAAGAAGGTGATGTCGTCACACTGAATGGTACAAAAGGATACGTCTACGAGGGTTCCATCAACATGATCGATGCAACCGAGAACCCCAGATTCCAGACCTTCATGAAACTCTCCGAGAAGTTCACGACCATGAAGGTACGCGCCAATGCCGATACACCCGATGATGCCAAAATTGCAAGAGAGTTCGGTGCACAGGGTATCGGTCTTTTCAGAACTGAGCATATGTTCTATGGTGAAGGAAGTGACGAGCCGTTGTTCTTTCTGCGTAAAATGATTCTCAGTGGCAGCCTGGAGGAGCGCAAGGATGCTCTTGACAATCTTTTCCCGTTCGTGAAAAGAGACATGAAGGCCACAATGGCTGCAATGAAGGGACTGCCTGTCACTATCCGTCTGCTTGATCCTCCTCTGCACGAGTTCGTGCCTCAGGGTAAGAAAAAGCAGCAGGAACTGGCTGATGCCCTCAAGATTTCAGTCGAGGATATAATAAAGCGCGGCGAGGCTCTGCATGAAGTCAATCCCATGATGGGACACCGTGGTGTGCGCCTTGGTGTGACCTACCCTGAAGTAACCGAAATGCAGGTGCGTGCTATTCTTGAAGCTGCTGTCGAGCTCAAGAAGGAAGGCACAGAAGTTCTGCCTGAAATCATGGTTCCTGTGACTTGTGATGTCAATGAGCTGAAGGATCAGAGAAAACTGGTCGACAGGGTTGTTGAGGAAGTAAAAGAGAAAATGGGCGTCGACAAAGTGGAGTTTCTGTATGGCACAATGATTGAAATTCCGCGTGCGGCTCTGCTTGCCGACAAGATGGCCCAGGAAGCTCAGTTCTTCTCCTTCGGTACAAATGACCTTACTCAGATGGGTTTTGGATTCAGCCGTGATGATATCGGGGGATTTCTGGGCGAATACGTTGAACGTAAGATTCTGCCCGAGGATCCGTTCCAGAGTATCGATCAGGACGGTGTCGGTCAGCTTGTCAAGTACGGTGTGGAGAGAGGTAGATCCACCACACCTGATCTCAAGATCGGTGTGTGTGGTGAGCATGGTGGTGATCCTGCTTCTGTTGAGTTCTTCTACAATCTCGGACTCAGCTATGTCAGCTGTTCACCTTACCGTGTGCCTATCGCCCGTCTGGCAGCTGCTCAGTCTGAAATCAAGGCAAAGAGAGCTAAAGAGAAGAAATAATCTTCTTAGATGTACATGGTACAGCATAAAGGCAAGGTTCCTAAGGGGACCTTGTCTTTTTTGATTATAACGAGAGGAGCAGGGAAGTGATAGAGTTTGATTTGCATGTGCATACCCTTTTCAGTCAGTGCGGAATACATACTGTTTTGGAACTACTGGAGCGGGCTCGCGCTCTGGGAATGAAGGGCTTTGCTGTAACCGATCATGGGCTCACTCTTGGAGGAAGGCTCAACAACCCGTTTTATGAACGCTTCAGGTCACCATATCCCGAGGTGAAAATTCTCAAGGGGGTTGAATGCAATCTGCTCGACCGAAAAGGGAAAATCGATATCCCTGTCAAGCATATGCCGTTTATGGATATTGTGCTTCTGGGTATTCATCCCAACACTCCCAAAGGGCTTTCCAGGGAAACCTATACTGACATGCTCACAGCTGCTATCAGAGAGAATCCCTGTATCGATATCATTACTCATCCCAATGATCCATCTTACCCGTTGGATTATCGTCGCCTCGCTTCGGAAGCAAAAGAGCACGGTGTCGCTCTCGAGCTCAATAATTCCAAAATACTTTATAAAAGAAGTCCGGTGGAGAGTGCGGTCTCTTTGGTTGAGGTATGTCGGGATGAGGGGTGTGCGATGGTGCTGTGCAGTGATACACATGCTGTTTTGGAATTGGGAACGGATGAATCGGTGAGGCCGATTCTTGAAGCTGCTTCTTTTCCTGAAGAGCTGCTGGTGAATCGTGATGAAAATGCGGTACTTGCGTTTGTGGAGAGCAGAAGGGATCGCAAGAACAGTTTCTGATCTGTTCTGTTTACCGGATCGGGCCGAGTTTGTATGTTGCCTCTCTTATGTGAAGTGCACCTTCGCTGCGCAGGTGACTTGAATACAGGTGGAATTCCGAAACGAGAAACGGCTCTGTGTGAAAAAGTGCATTGGAAGAGATGAACTGGGCCAGTTTTTCAGATGGACTGCGATTCAGCTTTGCGATGGTGATATGAGGAGAGTACTTACGTCCTTCGGGAGTGATTCCTATATTGGTGAGTGTACGTTCAACTTTTGCCTGCAGTTTGAGAAGTTCTTCATTGGGGGCAATTCCACACCAGAGCACTCTTGGTATTTTGCGCGGAGGGAAAAAACCCACCCCTTTGAGCTCAATTGGAAAAGACGGGGTTTCAATAAGATTTAGTGCGCACTCTATCTTTTCTGCCGTGTCCTCGCTGACTTCTCCGATGAATCGAAGAGTAAGGTGAAGTTGGGAGTCTTTGGTCCACTTGGCTCTGGGAATGGCCTGGTAGATCGCACTGATGTCGTCACGAATTCTTTCCGGGAGATCTACGGCTACGAACAGGCGCGGCATCTCTCACTCCTTTCCACACTCTTTTTCTGTCCAATCTCATTTTTTGCCGTACAGGTGCTTTATCTTTTTTTCAGCAAACATGGTGACGGTTGTTACCGTTTTTTCGATTTTGAGCAGCTGTACACTGATCATAATCAGAAAAGCTGTAACAAGCAGTGCCAGGCCAAGAAAGATCAATGTCATAACCGTACTCCTTCCTCTCAGATGCCCCTTCCGGGGTGCATGTGGGGGAATCGGGTTTGAGAGATCCGGGCCCGTTTGAAACCTGCCATTGCTATCATGGCCCCGTTATCTGTACACAGGGACGGTGATGGAAACATGACATTGTTTTCTCCGAATCTCTTTTTCAGTTCCTTTCTGAGTGCTCCGTTGCAGGCTACTCCTCCTGCCACCGCAACAGTTTTTATACCGGTATGTTTTGACGCGGTTTCCAGATTGTTTACCAGTGAATCAACAACCGCTTTCTGAAATGCTCGGCAAATCTGAGGGCGTTTTTCCGAGATATCATCTGCACCATTTTTATTGATGAAATTCTTTACTGCGGTCTTGAGCCCTGAAAAACTGAAATCAAGTCCTTGCGGTTTGGAAAAACGCGCTATGGGGAAATGTATCCCGGAACAATCTGCGGCCTTGGAGGCTTCCTGTTCGATTGATCTTCCTGCAGGGTAGGGAAAGCCCAGCAGTTTTCCGACTTTGTCGAAGGCCTCTCCAGCAGCATCATCCACCGTTTGTCCAAGACAGCAATACTCGCCGAAGGAGGTGAATTTGTAGATGGCAGAATGCCCTCCCGAGGCCAATAGCACCAGAAGTGGGGGAGAGAGGTTCGGGTGCTCTATGAACAGTGAACTGATGTGTCCCTCCAAATGGTTTATTCCTGTAACGGGTATGCCGTAAGCAGTGTGCAGTCCCAGTGCAAAGCTGATGCCCACCAGAAGAGCTCCTGCGAGGCCCGGGCTGTCGGTTACGGCAATCAGGTCAAGATCAGTGGGGGAGACTGCTGTTTTTTCCAGAACATGTCTGGTAAGCTGGTCAACTTTCTCCAGATGTGCACGTGAAGCCACCTCAGGCACCACTCCGCCGAAAGCCGAGTGCTCCTCCTGAGAATAAATGGCACTGCAGAGGACTTTTCCGTCTTTGAGAATCGCTGCAGATGTTTCGTCGCAGGATGACTCTATACCGAGAACGATCATAGTTCAATTCCGAATCAACTGGTAAAGTGAGGGAACATTGTAGAGAATGCTCCGGAGCTGATTGTCACATTCTGTCAGAATGACAGGTATTCCCTTCTGAACCGCGAATTCACACATTTTGTGCAGATAGCCGATTTCTTTTTCGTGCAGGTGACCTATCCCGCCAAGGTTGATTTGTATCGAAGCGTCATTACTCTGGATGTGCGTTTTGAGATTGTTCCAGAGATCGGCAAAATCCGCACATCCTGTATTCGGGTTGTATAGAGGACATATTACAGGGCGGGGAATCTGCGCTTGGGTGGTTTGCGATGCAGTATTTTCCCGTGAATATTCCTGGTTTTCCTCATGATATGAATCTCTGACATTACGCACGATTTCTATGCCATCTTCATTGTTCTCCTGTTCCCTTGCCTCTGTTGGAGAGGTGGAAACGGGATCATATGTCTGATTTCTATTCGCTTGTTCTGTGGATTCTTTTTTGATGGAATCGAGCTGTTTGGCCCGTTTTTCCATCTCGAGTTCGAGGGTGTTTATGCGTGCGGATGTTTTTTTCAGGGTCAGTATGTTGAGCGTGGCAACGATGATGGAAACAAGCAGTAGGGAAAGTGTGATTATGAAAATGATATGTATGCTGAACATGGGATCCCGTTTTCCGGCAGATAGTTTTTTCTGTTTGAAAAATAACACCTGCGCTGTTGTTTGGGAAACCGTACATTGAGGCTGAAAATCCTTTCGGGCGGACAGCTTTTTCGATGTTTCGGGGCAATGGTTCATTTTTAAAGCGGAATCGGCGGTCTAAAGATATATATTATTCGGATTGATTGATTAGATTTGTTTTTTTCTGACTGGAAGAGGATGTGAGGTCTGGTGTATCGATTCTGGTTGCCGATGCTGATAGGAGGGTTTTTGAGCGACTATCTGGGCTTTTCGGCAGTACTGGAGTAACCGTATTAAAGGCGGAAAACGGATGTGAGGCCTTGAATTTGGTGGAAAATCACAGGCCTTCACTTGTGGTATCCGACATTCATCTTCCAGGGATAAACGGTTTTGACCTTTTGGGGATAATCCGGGAGCGCTTTTGTGATATCTGCTGTATGCTGATGACTGATTACGATGTGGACCGTTACATCCATTTGGTTGTGGAGCACAATATCGGTAATATTCTGGTGAAAGGCGAGGATTTTTCCCTGGATGAGATTCATACCTACATCACCTCTCTTATCAGCGGTGACATTTTCGGTCTGCAGCGCTATTTCCCGGAAGGGACTGTTCACAAGGAGTTGGTAACCAGTTATGGTTACAGCAGGAAATTGTGTGCTGATATCGTGAAACAGTGTAGGGAAGTCAACCCGCTGTATCTGGAAATCGCCATTGATGAGCTGATATCCAATGCGGTTTTTCACGGGGTACTTCAGCTCAGCGTGGTACCCCGGGAGAAGTGGAGCGGGGAGATCTGTTTTGATCAGAGCGAAGCGGTTTCAGTCTGTTGGGCCAAGGATGGGGAAAAGGTGGGAATTTCGGTGGAAGATCCCCGGGGTAATCTGAAAAAGACGGATGTTCTCTACTGGCTTGATCACGGACGCGCGGTCCAGGATATTCCCGGGCAGGAACATGGCAGGGGGCTTCTTCTGGTGCGCAGGGTGATTGACCGGCTGATCATAAATATCGATCCGGGCAAAAGGACCGAGTGTGTGGTGTTTCAGTATATGGACAAGCGTTGCATGGGAAAGAAAAAACCGCTTCTGGTGCACGAGCTCGCGTAAAACGTTCCTCTTCAGGTAAAAATTACCGACACAAGTACATCTTACTGCAGGCTTCTGGGGTGATCTGGCTGTATCCGGCTCTGAGAGCCGTTCTGCGTGTGTTTCTGTCTCCGGCATGCTTTTTGCATACTTTACTGGCGATGGCTTCAACATTCCATGTACTGATAATCGACGATGAAGAGAATATAAGGAGGGCTCTAGGTCGCTCTCTCTCCAAGCTGGGCTGTGTGGTGAATATGGCCCAGACAGCGGAGCGGGGCCTTGAGCTTCTGGATACCGAACGGTTTGATGCCGTCTTTGCCGCTTTGTGCGTCAGAGAATCCGGTGGAAGAGGTGTGGCCAGATTCGTAAAGCAGCACTATCCCGATACCAAAGTGTTTCTGGTTACCGGCTGGAAAGGTGAGTTGGAGCCCAGTCTTCTTCAGAATGACGGAATACACGAGGTTATACATAAACCTTTGAGTTTCAGCGAAATAAGGGACAAGGTCCTGGAGCAACTGGGATAGCTCCCATAAAGGGTCCGAGGCGGCTAGCTTTGATTCTGACTTCGTGCGATGCCTCGGACTCTTTTTTTATGAAAGGTACCCGATGTCGTGCAGTTGTATTGAATGTGGCAGAAAAACTACCGATCAGGAAAATCTTCTCTGCGATGCCTGCATGGCCAAGGCCGAGCATGATTTTCAGTTGAAAGTCCAGTGTGAGGAGTCTTTTCCGGAAGATGTCGGCTACACTGTGTTTTTCTGATAAAAATACTTGCATTTCAATCAGTTTTCCTCTATATTATTATTAAATGTACTTAAACCACTTTCAGAGTATGTGATATGAAAATAAAAATGTGTGCATTCATCTGTGTGCTGGTCTTAAGTATGACACCTTTTGCTCAGCAGAAATCTTCAGATTCGAGTGCTGCCGCGGAATCCGACAGTATATCTGTTGTTGAGAAATCCAAAACTTCCGGAAAAAAACTTTCCAAAAGTGTTTCAGTTTACAAGCCGAAAACTGTGACGAATTGGTCCAAAATCAAAGACCTGTTCAAATAAACAACTCCTCATAGTGCTTCACTGCTATACAACCTTATTAAAGTATCGAGTTAGTCTTTTTTAATTTTCGGCATTCTGATAAAAAAAAGGCACCCGTTTCGGGCACCCCTTTCACACCTTCCTGCTTTGCAGGTGTTTTAGAAGTCGTTATCCGCCTCTTTTTCCATTCCGTAGAGTCTGGGAGTCACAGCTCCGAAACTGATCGAAAGGCTGAATTCCTGTACTGGTACTCTGGATGTCGAGCTTATCTTTGGTGATGCAGTGAATTCAACGGAGATATAGGGTTTGTTTTTTGTCAAATGTTCAGTTTTCGGAAAATAGTCGAAAGCGATCCATCCCCGGACATTGTTGATGTTGGAGTAAAAGCTTTCATTTCCCTCATAGCTTCTGTTTTCCCCGTTTATAATATAGAGGTGAGGACCGAAAGACACATATCCGAATTTCGGAATCCGGACCTGTACTCCCAGAACTGCTGCACCATCTTTACCGCCGTACAAGGCACCGGGCTCGTTTTCCGAAAAGAACATTCCTCCCTGGGCAAGGGCAATGAAACAGAATCGGTTCATTATGGAGGGGCTGGTAAGTTTCAGGTGTGCTCCGCCGGAGAAACCGTATCCACCCTCGAAAACCGGCACCGTATCCCTTCCCACGGAATATCTGTCCACATTGACTTGGGCCGCACCCAGATCCACACCGAAATTAACATGTTTTATCGGAGAATAGCTGATCCGACCATGGATACGGTTCATGATCATGGGTATTTCCCGGTTGGAGATGGTGTATCCGCCCAAATGGTATGATGCTCCCATTGAGATACGCGCTTCCGGAATGGCCGTTGCCGGATTGGCCAGATTGGAAGCCAGAGTGGACACCGCCAGTATCGGAATCATTAATATGGAAAACAAAACTTTTTTATTCACATTAAACCTCTTAATCTGAATCGTGGTGACAAATTCACCGGTTGTCATCTTTATTCCTTATATCTCCAGTATTTGGCATCTCCCTCTTCCAGAGGCAGAATGAACTGTTCCGGGCTGGATGTTACAAGACC
>JBKGXV010000026.1:0-39840 GCA_046546375.1 Chitinispirillaceae bacterium
GCTGATTTCGGCGCAGACCTCGGGTGGAAAAATCAGTTCCGGGGTTGTGGAGGGGTCACTTTATGTGAATCGGAGAGAGGGGGGGGAGGGGTTTTCCCCGGAGATACCTTCCCGAAAACGCATTCCGCAATGAGATTTCCCCAAAGGTGAAATACCGATGCGGTACAAAATCACCTCCGGGGTGAAATACTGATTTGGTAATTTTCACCTCCGGGAAGCCGGTCAGAGCAAAGCGGAAGATGCGGCCAGGTATGCTTGGAAGCTTCACGATGGCCATTTCCATGACGGCAGCGCAGTACCTTCGCCGCAGGGGCCAACCGCCCTGGCGGTGAAACGGGCCGTTATGCTTGGTGTTAAGGGAGGACAGCAGAATCCCGGCAGTGAATGCCGGAGCAGACATGCTCCGCATCCCGGCCGTCACTCACAGAACCGCCGCTTTCATCACATCTTTTTCCATGTACTCCGAAACGGCTAATGCTGAACCTTACTAACGAAAATCACCCTTCACCAGAGGCTCCACCGGAAAACGCTCCCGGCTCATTCTCAGATCCATGAAAATATCCGCATTCTTGGGTGTTTCCTTCTGAGGATGAAGCTTGGCCTTGAGCTCCGATTTGGAAACGATTCCATCCTGCCGGTACAGAGCCACCCTGGTGCCCTCGAAATTAATGTACCTGGGTACATCTTCGAACACCACCCGCTCGTTTTTCAGCTTGACTCTGAGAGGTTCGGGGAACACCGGTCTGACCGTGGGCTCCATCTCCTCGGGATCCACCCCGTAGTAGGGATTGAATACGCCGAACACGAAATCACCCTCTTTGAGGATATTGAGCTTTTCGGAAACAGTTCCCTTTTCGGGCAGTTCCATTATATAGAACAGATGCTCCGCTTTCTCTCTGTCGAGAAGCGTGTATACGCCCTCGCCGCAGGGACGCGCGGGACCCTGGGATTCATCCGGTTCGCCCATCCTCTGAGTGTGTTTCTCGCTGAGGTCGTGAACGATATGGTACTGCTTGCTGTCCACTCGTTCCACTGTGCCGGTTATGTAGTTGAATTCAGAGCCAGGCTCGGGGAATTGGTTGGTGTCAAGGGAAATGAGCCGCAGTGTTTTGGAGGCAAACGGCCGCAGAACTATATAGAGCCGGTCGATCTCCTGCACATCGTGAGCCTCCAGAGCCTTGGGCCTGTAGAAAAAGTAGATGTGCCCGTCCTCATCGCCCAGAAAGTTCTCCCTTATGGCATCTCTGTCTTCACTTCGCATCTCTTTCACTCCTTTTCGAGGGCTTTCGAGGTTATTTCCATAACAGGAAATGAGAAGCAAGAGCAGAGCCAGAGTGGGCGCACAGATGGGGAACGGATTAAATCACGGGGAGGCGCGCAGACAGCGTAGAACGGGGCCCGCCCCGGAGATGAAAAAGTGAAACTTCAGCAACTCACCTCCGGGGAAATGTGGCGGACAGCGCAGAACAGAAGAGATACAGATTTGTTTGGCTGATGAAACGGGGCTGTGTCCTGTGTCCCTTAAATCCAAAATCCGAAATCAAAATTCTAAAATCATCGAACGCTGAACCATCATCAGATAAACTGTTGTCATAATCGTAATAATCTTCTATTTTCATCTTCCGTTTAATTGTACTTTGCTCTATTAAGAAGGGGATCAGGATCAAATGGGTAAAAATATCGTGCAGAAAATCCTTGATGAACATCTCGTGAACGGTACTCCCGAGGCTGGAAAGGAAGTGGGCATACGCATCGACCAGACTCTCACCCAGGATGCCACCGGCACCATGGCCTACCTTCAGTTCGAAGCTCTGGGCTTCGATAAAGTCAAAACCGATGTGTCCGTTTCCTATGTGGATCACAACACCATTCAGGAAGGCTTTGAAAATGCCGATGATCACAAGTATCTGCAAACCGTAGCCGCCAAATACGGTATCCAGTTCTCCAAACCCGGCAACGGCATCTGCCATCAGGTGCACCTCGAGCGCTTCGGCAAACCGGGCAAGACTCTGCTTGGAAGCGATTCCCACACACCCACCGGCGGCGGTATCGGCATGATCGCCATTGGAGCCGGCGGTCTGGATGTGGCGGTGGCCATGGGTGGAGGCCCCTTCTATCTGACTTATCCCAGGGTGATCAAAGTTGAACTCGTCGGCAAGCTCCGTCCCTGGGTGGCGGCCAAGGATGTGATCCTCAGACTCCTGGAAATCCTGGGCACCAAGGGCAATGTGGGCACAGTGGTGGAATATGCCGGTCCCGGGGTGGAAACGCTGAGCGTGCCGGAAAGATCCACCATCACCAATATGGGAGCTGAGCTGGGTGTGACCACATCGGTGTTTCCCTCGGATGAGAAGACCCGTCAGTTCATGGAGGCTCAGGGCAGGGAAGAGGGTTTTGCTCCTCTGGCGGCTGATCCCGATGCCCGCTATGACAGAGAAATCACTATAGACCTGGCCACTCTCGAGCCCCGCGCTGCGTGTCCTCACTCGCCCGGGAATATAAAGACACTCAAGGATCTCAGCGGTACCAAAGTGGATCAGGTGCTTATCGGTTCCTGCACCAATGCATCCTATCAGGACATCATGCTCACCGCAGCGGCGCTCAAGGGAAAGAAGGTCGCCCCCAATGTGAGCCTGGGAGTCGCCTGCGGTTCCCGTCAGGTGCTTGAAATGGTGAGCAGAAACGGAGCGCTTGCGGATATCATCGCTTCGGGAGCCAGAATACTTGAAACCGCCTGCGGTTTCTGCATCGGAAATTCTGTCGCCCCCCGCACCGAGGCGGTGTCCCTGAGAACCTCCAACCGCAATTTCTTCGGACGCAGCGGAACCACATCCGCCGATGTGTATCTCGTGTCGCCGGAAGCGGCGGTGGCAGCGGCATTGAGCGGAAAGATAACGGATCCCGTCGAATTCTTCCAGGGCACCGATTTCCCCCGTATAGAGGTTCCCTCGAAGTTTGATATCGATGACAGTATGATCCTGAAACCATCTGAAAAGCCTGAATCGGTGGAGGTTTTCCGCGGTCCCAATATCGGGGATCCTCCGGCCAACCAAGCCTGCCCCGATGTGATCAGGGGCAACGTGACTATCAAGGTGGGGGACAAGATCACCACCGATCATATCATGCCTGCGGGAAACCGGCTTAAATACCGTTCCAACATTCCCAAGTATGCCGAATTTGTGTTCGAGCGCGAGGATCCGGAGTTTTCCAGCCGCGCCCTTGCAAACAAGGAGAAGGGTGTCCACAACGTGATCGTGGCCGGAGAATCGTACGGTCAGGGATCATCCCGGGAGCATGCGGCGATCTGCCCCATGTATCTGGGAGTGAAGCTGGTGGCTGCACGCTCCATGGAGCGTATCCACAGGGCCAATCTGATCAATTTCGGAATCATTCCCGCGCTTTTTGAAAAACCGCAGGACTATGAACAGCTAGAGAAGGATGATGCGCTCGAGGTGGGTGATGTACGCAGGAGCATAGAGGCTGGAGAACCGCTTGTAGCCAGACGCGTGTCGGACGGCAGGGAAGTGAAGCTCAGCGTTCAGCTTTCTTCCAGGGAAAAGGAGATGATCCTGGCTGGCGGCTTGATAAACGCAACGAGGAACAAGGCCTGATTTCTGTCTGAAAGCAGATGTGTCAGATTTCGCCGCGATCGGCTCTTGAGTGAGCCGGTCGTTTTTTTGAGGTTTGATACATTAGGACGGTGCACAATGGGTTTTACCTCCGGGGTGAATTATTGAATTATCAGAGATTCACCTCCGGGGTACCGTAAGTGCCTGGTATTCCCGTGGTGTTTTGCGCAGCCGAGGGCATAAGCTGCCGGTACTCCATCTCATACATCCCTCCACCGTGAGAATACGCCAGATAATCTCAGTGGACAACGTAAGCTCCTCAAAAACTGAGAGCGGAAAATACCGAACACTGAACCTCAAGCGGCATTTATTTCCTCCCTTCCCGGGCAGAAAATGCCTACTCCGGAAAAAAAACGAGGGCGTCTCAGAAAGAACTCCTGAAAAACCCTTCGAAATCAGAGGTTTGCAGGGCTTTTTAAACTCATTTCCCCCCGGAGATTTCTGTGGCACGACGGTTGCATATACCTTAAGCGGTCAAAAAAGAAAGGTGACGATATGCTTAGTGATGCACTCTTCAGCAAAACCAATCTCCCGGTAGTCTCAAAGGGGATGGATGCCGCCATGCTGCGCGCCAGGGTGATCTCAAACAACGTAGCAAACGTGAACACACCCGGTTTCCGCAGGGTGGAGGTGAAATTCGAGGATCAGATGCGCAAAGCGCTCGATGCCACCCGGCTCGAAGGGGCACGCACCAGTCAGAATCATCTGGAGATAGGCAGAAGGAATATGGCAAATGTGAATGCCGAGGCCTATCATCCCTACGATCCCTCCCAGCCCAGCGGCGTTAACAACGTGGATATAGATATGGAAATGGCCAAGCTTGCGGAAACGCAGATCATGTATAACTACGCCAACCGTTTCCGCGGAGGAGTTTTCAAGAAACTGAACGCCGCCATCAAGGCACGTCCACTTCAGTAAGGGGTAGAGCATGTCATTAGGAATATTTTCCGGTCTTGAAATCAGCGCTTCGGGGATGAGGGCACAGCGGGTTCGTCAGAATGCCATCTCATCCAATCTGGCCAATGCGGAAACAACCCGTACTGCCGAGGGTGGTCCCTACCGCAGACAGTTTGTGGCGTTCGGTGCTCAGAGCGACTCAAGCGATACCCGTATTCTCAACAAGGAAGTCGCACTTCACGGCAGAGCCACTCAGAAAAACCATCTCCCCATACCACCTTCCAATTTTCCCAAGGACGAGCGTTTTTTCGGCAAGGGGGTGGAGGTGATGGAGATCAGGTCCGATTCCCGTCCGCCGAGGATGGTTCACGACCCGGCTCATCCTGATGCCGACGAGAAGGGATATGTGGCCATGCCCAACATAAACGTGATAGAGGAGATGACCGATATGATCGCGGCCACGCGAGCCTACGAGGCCAATGTTACTGCATTTAACTCCATGAAAAGCATGCTTTTACAGACATTGCAGGGGTAATGTTGGCATTTTTTGAAATAAGATGATAGTTTTATAAGGGCGCGTGTGAAATATAACGGAGAATGGATTATTTCACGCAGAGAGAGCGCAGAAATAAGTGGGGTTTGGAAAAAAGGTCAAAATTAGTCGAATCCAGGCAGTACCCCGACCATGATAGAGGGGGAATTTAGGTAAACGGTTATGATGCAGGGAATTCAGGGAACAACATCGTGGGCACAGTTCATGAAGCTGACTCAGCAGGCCAGAGCCCGCAACAGCGGACTTTCCGTTCCTCATGCTGCTAAGCCAAGAGCCACTCAGCCGGAGAAAAAGGTGGCGGATGTGTACACAAGATCACAGTCTTCGATTCAGCAGGTGAAAACACAGGCTTCCAGACCAACTGAAGCGCCCAGGAAGACAGTGGGATTCAATTTCGATGCGTATGCCTGATATTCAGGGGCTGTAAGATAGAGGAGATGGTTATGAACGGTATCAACTCGGTAGGGCCGGTAGGGGACAGCGGACTTCCCCGCAAAATCAACAATCCCGCTCAGAAGAAAGATGATGCTTCCTTCAAGGAGACGCTCAACGGCTTTCTCAGTGATGTCAATCAGATGCAGCAGAAGGCGGATCAGTCGATCCAGAAGATGATGTCCGGTGAGATTAACGATGTGCATCAGGTGATGAGCTCGGTGGAGGAGGCCAATGTTGCATTCAATATGATGATGGAGATCCGCAACAAGGTGATGGATGCCTACCAGGAGATCATGCGCATAAGGATGTGATTTTTTCTGTTAACGCTTGAGATTGAAAAAAACACTGGAAATAATTGTGAAACAAGTACATACTTACTATTCAGGTCTGCTACAGGCGTTATTTTTTTTCTGCAGATTCATCAAGTTTTGACATCTTCAATTTTATTTGCAGTTACCGAATGGGTGATCGGACGGTTAACGGTGATTCAAAGGGGATAGGTGAATGTCCGAATTTTTCAGACAATTGATCGCCCAGCTCTCTGCAGTATGGCAGAAGCTTTCTTTCCAACAGAAACTCGTGACTACTTCTCTGGTGGGTTTTACTCTTCTGGGGCTTGTGGGGCTTTTGATATTCGCTCACAATTCGGGAGGTGGTGCAGGCAATACGGAAAAAGGCTTCAAAGTGCTTTACTCCGATCTTGAACTGGAAGAGGCTTCAGAGATAACCGAACAGCTTCAGAGCGGCAACTACAAGTACAAACTTCAGGATAACGGCCGCACGATACTGGTCAAGGGCGAGGAACTTTACGAGGTCCGCATGGCGCTGGCCCGCGAGGGCCTTCCCCGGAGGCGTGGAGTGGGTTACGAGCTTTTTGACAAGACCAATTTCGGAATGACCGACTATGTCCAGAAACTCAATGCCCGCAGGGCGCTTGAGGGAGAGCTTCAGAGGACTGTGATGGGGCTCGAGGAGGTAAAAACGGCCAGAGTGCACATAGTGATTCCCGAAAACACCATATTTCTTGAGCAGCAGAAAGACTCCAAGGCCTCCGTGGTGATACGCTGTTTGCCCGGCCGTCAACTCGACAAGGGGCAGATACGGGGCATAACCCACCTTGTTTCCTCCAGCGTTGACGGACTCGAGCCCCAGAATATATCCGTGGTTGATTTCGAGGGAAAGCTTCTTTCCAATCCCTTCGGAGAGGATGAGACCGCCTTTGTTTCCTCCCGCAATATGGAACTTCAGAGAAATGTTGAGAGTTATCTTGAAAATAAAGCCAATCAGATGCTGGCAAATGTCTTCGGGCATTCAAAAGCGCATGTGAAAGTTGCCGCTGATCTGGATTTCGATCAGGTTGAAAAGACCATGGAGGAGTATGATCCGGAAAAGCGGGTGATACGCTCAGAGGAGCGCTCCGAAGAGACAAAGAAAAATGCTCCCGACGGGGATAAAACCACTGAAAGCTCTCTTACCAATTATGAAATAGACAAAACGGTGCAGCGAGTGGTTCAGGAAGTAGGAAATATCAAGCGCCTCACAGTGTCGGTTGCAGTTGATGGAAAGTATGAAACCGGGGAAGACGGTGAGAAGGTGTATGTGGAGAGGTCGGTCGAGGAACTTCAGAATATCGAGGATCTGGTGAAGAATTCCGTGGGGTATGATCTTGCCCGGGGAGATCAGATCGCGGTTTCCGCCATCCAGTTTGACAACCAGCTGCTTCGCACGGATCAGGAGCAGATGCGTGACAAGCCTTTCTGGGAAGACTGGACCATGCTGGTGAAAATCGGTTTGGGAATACTGATCGCGGTGATTTTCCTTCTGCTTATCCGCTCTGTGGCCAAGACCATAGGTGAGGCCATGAATCCTCCTGTTCCGGTGCTTGAGAAGATGGGAGGGGATGAAAAAGAGGTTCAGGTCGAGGTTCCTCAGAGTGTGAAGAGAAGTTCTGTGATTCTCGAAAAAGTGGAGACCTTGACCAATGAGGAGCCGGTGAACATTTCAGCCATAATCCGTCAATGGCTTTCAGAGCCGCCCTCCTCCAAGCATAAACAATAGCGGTTGAAATCATCCGAAGAGATGGTATAATTAATAATGATCGAAAAAAGCCGGTACAGTTTCTTTTCACCGGCTTATTCACTGCAGAAGCTTTTTTAGGAGCAAATCCTCTTTATGGCGCCTGATGAGAAGAATACATTTTTCGGGGACAGTTACAAGTCCGGGTCCAAAGTAGATACATCCTCTCTTTCCGGCCCGGTCAAGGCTGCTATTGTCATGGTGGCGCTCGGGTCTGATGCGTCAAGTAAGATATTCAAGAATCTGGAGGAGTCTGAAGTGGAGCGGTTGTCCACGGAGATCGCCCGACTGGACAATGTGTCTCTTGAGATGCGGGAAGCTGTGCTTGAGGAATTCCATAACATGGCCATGGCTCATCAGTACATTTCCCAGGGAGGTATCGACTACGCTCGGGAAGTTCTGGAAAGTGCACTGGGACACCGCAAAGCCAAAGAAATTCTGGAGAAAGTGCAGCAGTCAATACGAACCACCGGTTTCAATCTTCTGGAGGATATCGATCCCAAGCAGCTGGTGAATTTCATTCAGAAAGAACATCCTCAGACAATCGCACTTCTTATGGCTCATATGGAGCCGGGCAACGCCGCACCGATCATCTCCGCTCTGCCTCAGGAGATGCAGGTTGATGTGGCCACACGTATTGCCACAATGGAAAGTATCTCACCGGAAACTCTCTCCCAGGTGGAGGAGGTTCTGGTAAGCCAGATCAAATCGCTTTTCGGCGGGGATGTTTCCGAAATCGGAGGTGTCAAGGCGGTTGCCGAAATGCTCAACAATGTGGATCGTGGAGCCGAAAAGAACATTCTGGGCAATCTGGAGAGAGAAAATCCCGAGCTCGCCACCGAAATCAAGAATCTCATGTTTGTGTTCGAGGATGTGCTTCTTCTTGATGACCGTTCGATGCAGCGTCTTCTCAAGGAAATCGATACCAAGGAGCTGTCGATGGCTCTCAAGGGAGCTTCCGAAGAGCTCCAGGAGAAGTTTTTCAAGAACATGTCTTCACGAGCTTCGGAGATGATAAAGGAGGACATGCAGTATATGGGTCCGATCCGGCTCAAGGATGTGGAAGAGGTTCAGCAGCGTATCGTGGATGTCATTCGCAGGTTGGAGGAGGATGGCGAGATAATCATCACCGGCCGTGGTGGTGAGGATGAAATCGTGGTATAGACTGGAAACCAATTGTATGAGTGAAGAAGAGACCTATATAAACGAGAACGTTTCAGTTCTTCTGGAAAAACTTCTCGAGTCCAAAGATCCGGCTACAATCGGTGTGCGCCGCATTCTGCGCAGGCGGGTTGATCAGAAAGATGAATTTCCCCTCCGCACTCCTCAGATGGAATCCTTCGATCAGTCCGGAAATCAGGGCGCTTCCGCTTTGTCTGAAGATGAAGTGAGAGTAGTGGAGCTTGAAAAAAAAGTAGGGGATCTGGAAAAAACGATTGCCGAGCGGGAAAAGCTGATCCAGAAAGCCGCTCAGGAAGCATACCGCAAAGGTAAGCAGGAGGGGCTTGCGGAAGGAACAAAGAAGGGTGAGGAAACTGCCGCATCTCAGTTCAGTGCACAAATAAAACAGATAGAACAACGCATGTCTTCATTTCTCCAGCAGGTTGAATGCTCCAAAAAGGAAATGATTCATAACCTGGACCGTGTGCTTCTTGGGTTCTGTCTGGAAATCAGTAAAAAGGTCGTCGCTTCCGAGGTTCAGACCAGAGAGGATATTGTCCTTTCAGTGGTAAAGAAGTCGCTTGGTTTCATAGCCGAGAAGGACAAGCTGATCATACGAATCTCTCCCCGGGATGAAAAGATCGTTTCGCAGCGTCAGGATTTCTGGAGTTCCATCACGGAGCGTCTGGAAAACGTGATTATAGAACCTGATGACAGAATCGAAAAAGGCGGCTGTATCATAGAATCCAATTCGGGAATGGTGGATGCCCGGCTGGGTGTACAGATGGAAGAAATCGAAGAACTGGTGCAGAAAGCATGGGAGAATTCCGATCTTCAAGATGAAACTGCAGAGTCACCTCAGTAAGAGGCTTTTCAGATGTTTTTCGAAACCCCTTTGATCGAAAAGAATTTTGATTCCTACCTCCGGGCAGTGAGTTCTTCGGAGCCGGCCAGGGTATATGGACGGGTTACGGAAGTGATCGGACTTCTGATTGAGTCAACCGGTCCTTCTTCTTCTGTTGGTGATATCTGCAGTATAGAAAAATCGGGTGAGCTTGTATGTAGAGCGGAAGTGGTCGGATTCCGCAAAGGCAGAACTCTTCTGATGCCTCTTGGTCCGGTGGAGGGTATACATCCGGGACTTTCCGTGGCCGCTACCGGGCGTCCTCTCACGGTTCAGGTGGGTGATGGGCTTC
The DNA here is from genome assembly GCA_046546375.1 of Chitinispirillaceae bacterium. GTDB lineage: Bacteria > Fibrobacterota > Chitinivibrionia > Chitinivibrionales > Chitinispirillaceae > JAEZKC01. The sequence continues at coordinate 9,948 of JBKGXV010000026.1, forward strand.
TGGGAAGGGTTCTGGACGGGGTGGGAAATCCCATTGACGGCAAGGGACCGCTTCGGGCTTCCGCGAAACGCTCCATTTTCTCCTCTGTTCCCAATCCGCTTGCACGTCAACGAATCAGTGACGTGTTTCAGACTGGTATCAGGGCTATTGACAGCCTTATCACAGTGGGAAAAGGGCAGAGAATGGGTATTTTCGCCGGAAGCGGAGTCGGTAAAAGTGTGCTCATGGGTATGCTCGCCCGCAACTGCAAATCCGATGTCAATGTAATCGCTCTGATCGGTGAACGAGGACGTGAAGTCAGGGAATTCATCGAGAGGGATCTGGGACCCGAGGGACTGGCCAGATCGGTGTTGGTGATTGCTACCTCTGACCAGCCGGCGCTTATCCGCATCAAAGGAGCTTTGGTAGCTGCAGCTATAGCCGAGTATTTCCGGGATGAAGGCAAGGATGTGCTTTTCCTGGCCGATTCGGTTACACGTCTTGCAATGGCTCAAAGAGAAGTGGGACTTGCCATAGGAGAGCCCCCTGCACAGAAAGGATACACACCTTCCGTATTTTCTCTTCTGCCGCAGTTTCTGGAAAGAGCAGGTACTTCCGATACAGGTACCATTACCGGTCTTTTCACGGTGCTGGTGGATGGAGATGATATGGATGAACCGATTGCCGACGCTGCCCGCTCCATACTGGACGGCCATGTGGTGTTGTCCCGTCGTCTGGCTCATCACAACCATTTTCCCGCTATAGATGTGCTGCAGAGTATTTCCCGTTGCATGTCCGATATTGCCGCAGAGGATCATCTGGCCCTTTCAGGGAAAGTGAAGGATGCCATGGCTGCTTACAAGGAGAGCGAGGATCTTATACAGATAGGAGCTTATGCTGCGGGTTCAAATGAACGGGTTGACAAAGCTATCAAACTCAATGGTCCGTTGAACACCTTTCTCCGTCAGGCACGTGACAGTACTGCATCTTTTAATGAAAGCCTCATTAATCTCAGTGAGATCGCACGTTCTGCCGGATTAACTGTCGGATGAAAAACTTCGAATTCAGACTTGAAACATACCTGGATGTGAAAAAACGCGCCGAGGAGGAGATAAAACTCCGTTTGGGCGAAATGAACCGTCAAGCAGAAGAGGTGCGTGTGTCCATTCAGAAACTGCATGACAAGCTCAAGCAATTCCAGAGAAGTGAAAAGGAGGTCCGCAGAGGAGGGGAGGATGTGGCATCTTTGCGCTGTTCGGTGGCTTATCGCCATTCCATCAAGCATGAACTCCTGAATGAAGGGCGCAGGCTTGATGAAGTGATGGTTCAGATATATTCCATCAACCAGCAACTCATTAAAGCTTCTCAGGAGCGGCGTGCGGTTGAAATTCTGAAAGAAAAGCAGTTTCTGGAATGGAAGAAAAAGAAAAATAAAGCCGAGCAGGAATTCATAGATGAGCTTTCACAGCAGAGTTTCATTCGGGCCAGGGCTGCAGATGCGGACAGCCGCGATTAGGTTTCTGTGCCTCGTGCTCTTATCGGGGGCAGTTTTTGCCGGGACCCATACCATTTCCGATTTCCCGCTAACCAATGATGGCCTGAAAGATTCCGCTCTGGTTGATCTGGGCGGTCTTGCGTTAGGTATTGATCACTGGGATATAGTAAAACTTTATGGTGATGCATCTCCAACCGGAACTGAAGGCTCCAATTATTCGGATGTGGTTACATTCGGCAGAGACACCTTCGCTCTTTTCTGGGTTGATACCTCCAATCTGGGGGTCTATAAACGAAATCTGGTTCTTACTCCCTCCACAGCAACTTTCACAAACGGTTCTGAAAAACTGGCCGATTACTCTCCTTACATTTTCAGTTACCTTCACGCCGATGGGGGAAAGGATAATTATCTGGTTTCGTATGTGGAAAACGGTTCCTCTCAGCTGAATCTTGTTCTTCACAACGGTACCAGTTCCGCGATTCTTGACAGTTCCAGTTCCAGTCGTTATCTTTTTTCCTCTCAGTGTCAATTGGATGCTGATACATTTCTGGTAGTCTATTCTACTGATCTGAATAAAATCAAACTGCGGAAAGTGTATTCAGACGGCGCCACGTTTGATTTCACGGATGAAGTCGTGCTGGCCTCCGAGTCAGGTTTGTTCAACTGTTCTGTAGCATCCGATTCCAACGGAACCATACTGGTAACCTGGATGAAAGGCTTTCCAAACGGAGCCAAGAGTTTTCATTATCAGATACTTGACAGAGATCTGACATCGGGGCCTTCCGGAAGTATGGCTGATGTCAGAGACGATGATTTGACTTTCTATGATGATGCTCCTGTGGTATCCTATGCTCCGGGGTGGTTTGCTGTTTCCACTTTTGACGGTACCGGTGTCTATCTCCATAAAATCAATTCATCCGGTCAGCGTACAACCGAAAAACCGATCAATGCTGCCGGAATCAACAGTTCCGCATTGGCGGTGAATGAAAATAATCTGATGCTTCTGTGCAGGGGGGATGTCGATGGAAACGGAGTTTCCGGAATTGAAGGGTACAAGTATCAAATCGACAGCGATAATCTTGTTTCCCCCGAATATTTCTGTGTTTCATCGCAGTCTGCGGACGTACAGGCAGATGATCTCTACAGTACTTTTTTAAACTGTGCGCTGGATGATTCGGGAAGTGTTGCTGCAGTGTGGCGTCATCACGATCAGGTAAATGCCGCAGCATGGGCCAACAGATCCGTGCGCAGCAGAAAGGGATTCTGGATTTCTCCGGTTGACTCTGTACAGGTTGACCCCGGCGATTCGCTGCAGTTTTTCAGATCTGTACCGGAATATACATCTCTGGATTCATGGTTTATTGAGGATTCAATACGTACTGGAAGCAGCCTTTCGGATTTCGGCTCCGATGGGGGATGGGTTTCTTTGAAGGATTCGCTGGCACTGGCTTCTATCCGCAGTACAGAAAATCTGTTTCAATACAAGATTGTAATCGGACGAAAAACCGATCCGGGAATGGATTCGCTTATTTCGGTTATCATTCCGGAGGTGGATTTGCCCTACAATATCCAACCCGTGATCACTGATCTGGATTCTCTGAAAATAAATTCCCGGAATATTGCCGGGGCTCAGTTCTTTCAGGAAAGAACCATTCTTTCCCGAAGTGACACTTTACAAATTCAATTCACGGTCAGGGACCGTGATCGGAACGACCGCATCGATGCCAGAGTCACTCGGGGTGAAACAAACGATACTGCTTTCACTGTTGCAGCGGGGCCGTTGTTCAATGTGTCGGTGGATATTCCCCCTTTTGCCAAAACAGACTCGACCTACAGTGTCAAAATCGATGCTTCGGACAGATCCGGTTGGAATGCAGCGTACAGAAGTTTGTCATTTCAAACCAGAAATTCACATCCGGAAATAGATGTGAAGTCGTGCAGCAGAAGTTCTCCCGAAGACACACTTTTTCTTAACAGTGGGGAAGAGGTGGTTTTTCAGGAAGATGATTCTCTGGAGGTGTTCTGGAGTATCGCCGATACCAATGATAACGGCTCCGTTGTGGGAAAAGTTCATTTGGATTCCGGAAATGGTCTTCTGGGTCTGGATTCATGTGTTTCTGAACAGAGAAGGTCTTTTGTTTTCGCCGGTTCACTGCTGGAAAATGTATTGTGGAGTGATCTGATTTTCACCGGTATTGATCAGGATACTTCCCTTTCAGTGAATGTCAAACTGAGAGCAAACCATATACCGCGCATCAGAAGCTCATCATTCGGCGGCCAAAGCTTTCAAAACGGCGACAGTGTACGTGTGAAAATAGGAGTGGAATCGGAACTTCTAGTGAATGTCCGGGATATCGATGTCCAGATCGGTGACACACTGCTTTTCACTTTGCGTACAGCCTCAAAAGAGTCCAGTGTGGAAACCACCGACAGTGTGTTTTCTCTGCCGTTCACACCGGATATTTCCGACAGTTCGTTATTTGTCAAAGTATCCGATCAGTACGGCAGAAGCGACAGTATACTTTTTTATTACAAATTCCCCAGGTATCAACCGGACACTTCACTTGTTTCCGATTATGCAAAAGCTTTCGATTCAATCGGCACAGGACCTTCGCTTATCAGAAACAGCAAAGATACCTCATCTGTTTTTCTTCCTCTTGAAAACAGCGGCAATGATTCGATGTCCATTGTTTCTGTCGACTTCACAACTCAGAGTCATCCCTGGCTTTCTTTGCGTGTGGCGCAGGGTTCGGATACTGCAGTATTTGATTCGGAAAACAGCGGACAGTTCAACCCGGTACTGCTTTCTCCGGAATCGGAGCTGGATATGGAATTCATCTACACCGCTGAGGGACTTGAGGGGGATGGGTTTGCCTATGATACCGTTATCATTGAGACTACTGATCCGGCATTCCCGTTTGATTCAATACCTGTTCGCATGGAACATAATGATCTGCCTCAAATCCTCAATGTGGGTGTGGATTTCGATGCCGGTACACCTTATGAGCCGCTTCTCCGTAAAAGAATGGCCGGTGCGCAGTATACTTTTCCGCCTCATGCAAAGCTTGTCATTCACTTTTCCGAGCCGATGGATTCCGTGTCGGCTCACGAAGGTCTTCAAGTTTACAGTGTATTTGATTCCCTCGCGAGCGGTTCGTCTCAGCCGATCGGTCTTGAATATGAATGGAGCAGTGATTACAGCGCGCTGGCAGTTTCGGCTGATTATCAGAATGCAAGTTCCAAATACGGCTTTCAGCCGCCCGCGGGACTGTTCATTCCCACCGATTCTCTCACACTTGTTCTTACATCGAAGCTCACGGACCGGGCCAGTACCCCTTCAGGGCCAAATGAACTCGATATTCTCAAAAAAAACCAACGTACCGTTTCAGTTGAGGATACGGCTTTCAATTACAGCGTTGACAGCATCACATTCAGCCTAATCGATGTCGGTCCCGATCCGGGGGAACAGGTGCAGGTCACCAAGCCTTCCATCATGCTTGCTTTTTCCTCTGAAGTATACGCCCGGAGTGTGGATACCTCCAGAGTGAACAACCAAACCCTCGAGGTGACTTCACTTATGGGCGGTGATGAACAGGTTTCATTTGATTCGGTGAGAGTAGAGGGTGAAACCATCCGGTTTTATCCCTCCAGACGCTTTTATTACGGCGATCTGGTGAAATGCCGTTACAGAGGCATTTCTGTTCGCAATTCGATGGGTTTTTTCGCCGACAACAGCGGTGATGGTATACCTATGCCTCTTATGGATCCCGAATCGACCGACGATGATGTGGAATGGAGTTTTGAAATAGAGGATAACGAACTCCTTACCGTAAGCCCCCGGGAGGAAACAACCCTTCCCGATGTGGGAATGACTGTGGAGCTTACTTTCAGAGAACCTCTTCTTCCGGGGATTTTCGATACCGATACATCATCTGATAACCGCAGTTTCAAGGTATTTTCCCGTTTCGGAGGAACCTCGTCCAGTCCTTTCAGCAGTATCGAATTTTCTGACGACAGTACCAGAGTGACACTAAACCCTGCCTGGAATTTTTTCAGCAGTGATACGATTACATGCCAGTTTACCGGGTTTGTGAATACTTATTCCTATACAAGTGAAGACAATTATCCTTCTGACTCCGCCTCGGGAGGATACAGTTGGAATGTGTATACCAGCAGAACAGGATTTTATACCTATCCCAATCCCTATCGCCCCGCTAAAGATAGACGTCACTGTCGTGACGGGGGGCCCTGCGGGGTCGTGTTCAAGAATCTTCATGTGATAAGCGGGGGAGCAGAAGAGGTGAAGGTGCACATATTCAATCTTAAATCTGTTCCGGTTTTCAGCTCTCCATACATTCCTCTTGTCCCCGGAGCTGAAGAGTATAAACCGCAGTGGATATGGGACACCAGAAACAGAGCGGGGCGAAAGGTTTCTTCCGGGGTTTATTTTTACGTTATATGCGATTCCAGAAACAAGGTTCTGCTCAAAGGTAAGTTGATGATTGTCCGCTGATAAATTTGCTGCGGCTTTCGGTAATCCAGCCTTCATATGTTATATTTAAGTATTCTCGATTACAGTTTGATTCCAGGGTAAAACGACTTGAACAGAATATATTATTCACTTTTTCTCATACTGTTTTTTAATGTACTGGTTTATTCGGAACCGATAGTTCTCAACGGCAAGATGCTGCCCGATCTGATCGGTGAACCTGTACGCTCCATACGGGTGCTTGACTCAAAAGGGAAAGTTATTCCGTTTCAGATTGATGAAGTGACTCCGGAAGGGGAGTATGTGCTCAACCAGGGTGATAAACCCAACGGAGCGGATGGGAACGGTGTTTTTGATAAACAGGACGAGATCGTCTTTTTGTGGAAAGATGCCGATACAGCCGGTTTCCGACCGGCTGAAAAGAAAAGGGAAGTCTTGGCTGTTGTAGAGAGGGAAGGAAACAGCAGAGCCGTTATGCTGCGGGTTGATTCTTCTGTCCCGCTTTCAAAAAAGAGATATATAGAATACAATGATTCCAAACAGTTCATAAATACTCCTTACTATTATGCGGATTTCGGAAAAGACCGGTTTCATTTCACTCGTGCCGGGGTGAAAAATTTCAAAACCGGTGAGTATATCCATCTTACAAATGAACTGAGAGTTAAAATTCTGCTCAAGGCGTTATGGGGTCTTGTACCCATAAGGTATTCCGAGGAGAATGTAGTGTGTCTTGTGCGGAGGTATAAATGCGGACCGGTGAGACTTATCCGGAGAGGGGATTTTCATCTCAACCTCGGTCTGGGAGTAAAGGGGAGTAAAGCTTCTGTCAATCAGATATGTTATCCTCAGATGGTGAAGGTGCCGGTACGGCTGCATGTGCCGTTTCGTTTCCGTACGTTTTTCAGCCAGGCTTTTCTGGAAATGACTCCGGTGATCAGAAAAACCGGTTCATCTTTCAAATTCACGGTTCCTTCGGGAAACCTGAGTATTCCGTTCTCTCAAGGCAGCGCTGATACACTCTTTCATTCGATTCCTGATGGAAAGTTTTTCACAGTTCATAAAAACGGTACAGGATATGGCTGGCTTCTTCAGTCAACAATAAAGAAATCTTTCCTGAAAGGGAGCGGGTTTGTGTTCCGCAAACCATCCAGACGAAGTGGTTATGCTGACTGCGGTTATCATCTGACAGTGAAAGATGTCCCCAAAGGGTATTATTACATCACCAACTGGGTTGTCTTCTCCGGCGGTTCCTACTCAAATCTTCTGGAAAATTACCGCTCTTTAAAATCCGCAGCATCTATAGAGATTAACGGCCGCACTCATTCAAACAGACTCTCGCTTTTAAGCCCCTTGCGTGTAAAAAAGTGACAATCTGCTAAAAGATCATGTAACGCGCTGTAATTTCTCTTACGGGCGGCTCTATATCTGAGTCGCCCAGATATTTTCATTGCATACCTTCGGGTAGAAGAATAGAATTATATTATACGTTGGTCCGTGATTTGCTCTTTTCTGTTTTCTCCGGCAATCAGAACACATCCTGAGAAAACGGGAAAAGTTGTTATGGAAAAGTTATGTGAATGTTGCGATCTTTCTAGCACAGTACCCAAGAAGGTACCCATGATTCTTTCCGGGGGTAGTCTCATATATCAGGATAAGGCGACTCTTTCCGAGCTCTGCGACAAGGTCCTCACGTGCGAATCTTCCTATGAGGATGTAGCGGAGCAGATCGAGGACAAGGCGCTTTTTGGATGTGAGCACGGAGAGACGGAATCTGCTGTGGATCAGCTGGAAAAACTGGCTGTTTTCTTTGAAAATTTTCTTGAGAAAAATGAAGAGATCAGTTGTGATCTGGCTCAAATCTATTCATTGATTGGGCAGATGTATCAGTATGGTCAACGTTTTGAAGAAAGCATTCAATGGTTCAGAAAGTCTATTGTGGTTGATGATCAGAATCCTGTTACCTACCACAGTCTGGCTGTATCATATCAGAATATGAGAGATGTTCAGAACGCTGTGAGGTGTCTTGAGCAGGAAATCAACGTAGCGCCGGGGAACTACTATACCTATCTGCTTTTAGCCGATCTGTATGAAAAAATCCGTCAGCAATCCGATCTGGAATCTGTTTTAAAGAGACTTCTTGATCGCGATACCAACAATATCCAGGGCCTCCACAGGCTCATCCGGTTTTATGAAAAGAACGCCCCGCATGCTGATGTCGAGCTGTTACGGCGCAAACTGCTTTTGCGGACTATGAACCTCAACCGTATCGAAGCTGTCATCCGTGCGTATCATCTCTGCCGGATAGGGCAGTTTCGGGAAGCTTTGGAATTTCTGGACAACTGGACACGAATGGCACCCGATGTGACCATTATTCATCTGGCTAATGCTCATATTTACGGTAAACTGCACCAGTATTCCAGAAAGCGCTACGAGTTGTCTCTTTTCAAGCATAAAAATCACGGCAGAGCGGATGTGATTTCAATCAAGCTGGATGAATTCGCATCCGTTTTCGGACATCCTGCAGCTCACAAACTGCGTCGTCGCCTTACCATTAGCCATCCGGTTCATATATGAAAAAAGCGGAACAGAAAACTGTTCCGCGCTTTGAAATAACTGAATATGTGAGATAGATCAGACAACACCCTGATCGATCATGGAGTCCGCAACCTTCACGAATCCGCCGATATTGGCACCATTCACGTAGTTGATGAAATCGCCTTCTTTTCCATAGGTGACGCACTGATCGTGGATCGCAACCATGATCTGATTAAGCTTCTGATCCACTTCCTCGCGAGTCCAGCTCATGCGCATGCCGTTCTGTGACATTTCCAGACCGCTGGTTGCAACACCACCCGCATTTGCTGCCTTACCGGGGCCGAAGAGCGTTTTGCTGTCGAGGAACACTTTTACCGCACCGGGGTCGCTGGGCATGTTGGCACCTTCACCCACGCAGACACAACCGTTATTAACCAGTGTTTTAGCTTCCTCTTCGCTGATTTCATTCTGAGTAGCGCAGGGGAGAGCGATATCACACTTAACACCCCAAGGACGCTGTCCTTCCATGTATTCGCAGTTGAATTTATCAGCATACTCCTTGATTCTGCCACGCTTCACATTCTTGAGTTCCATAACGAAAGCGAGTTTTTCGGGAGTTACACCTTCTGGATCGTACACTGTACCGTTTGAATCGGAGAAAGTCACTACCTTGGCACCCAGTTCAGCTGCCTTCTGAGATGCAAACTGAGCCACATTACCGGAACCGCTGATAGTCACGGTTTTACCCTCAAAACTCTGTCCTCGGGTCTTAAGCATCTCCTGGCAGAAGTATACACATCCGTAACCGGTTGCTTCAGGACGGATAAGGCTTCCACCCCAGTTGAGTCCCTTGCCTGTCAGAACTCCGGTGAACTCGTTTCTGAGCTTCTTGTACATACCGAAAAGGAAGCCGATTTCACGACCGCCCACACCGATATCACCGGCAGGAACGTCTGTGTTGGGGCCGATGTGACGGAACAGCTCAGCCATGAAAGACTGGCAGAAAGCCATCACTTCATTGTCTGATTTGCCCTTGGGATCGAAATCGGAACCGCCCTTACCGCCGCCGATGGGCAGAGTTGTAAGAGAATTCTTGAACACCTGTTCAAAAGCCAGGAACTTGAGGATACCCAGGTTCACTGATGGATGGAAACGGAGTCCGCCTTTGTAGGGACCGATAGCGCTGTTCATTTCGATACGGAAACCGCGGTTGACCTGAACTTCACCCTTGTCATCCACCCAGGGGACTCTGAACATGATTACTCTTTCAGGCTCGACAATTCTTTCCAGAATGTTGGCCTTGAGGTATTTGGGGTTCTTTTCGATGAAAGGACCAACCGAGTGAATAACTTCTTCGGCGGCCTGGTGAAACTCCTTTTCCGAAGGATTTCTGGCCTTCAACTTTTCCATGAAAGTTGCGGTATCGAAAGACATTTGTATCTCCTTGAAAAGATGAAAAAAAAGATTTGTTTCAAAAAAAAAGCCCGCATCTCATGTGTTGAAAAACACGAGGTCGGGCATCATCATCGATACACAAATTTGTGGGTACAACGCCGTTGTTGTACCGAGAATAAACAAATTACCTTATGTGCGGGGATTAGTCAAATGTTGATGCAACAATAATCGATTCCGCAAGTTTGGCCATCGAAATACGGCTGTTCATGCTCTGACGGCGCATCAATTCAAAAGCTTTTTTGCCGCTGATTCCTTTTTTGTCCATCAGAATCTCTTTGGCACGCTCTATGGTTTTTCTTTCCTCAAGCTCCTGTTCAACGATTTCTTTCATGACCCTGAGTTCGGTATTTTTCAGTAGTACTGCTGCTTGAGTTGCCACCGTGGTGAGCATGTCCACATCATCGTTTGAAAAATCGTATTCATCTGAAGTATAACAGTTGATCACCCCGATCACTTCGCCTTCCACGCTCATGGGAACAGAGAGAAGTGACACCAGCCCATCTTCCAAAGCCACTTTTTTGTTTATGTATCTTGGATCTTTCTGAACGTTGAAAACCTTTATGGGCTCGTTTGTCTGAGCTACTCTTCCGGCGATTCCCTTGCCCAGAGGTGTATTCGATCTCTGATTGTAGTACCCCGATTCGGTTTGGCAGGCACGCAGAATGAGTTCCTTTTTGCTTTTATCCAAAAGTAGAATGGAGCAGATTTTGGAGCCGGTGATTTTTGCAGTAACTGATACGATAAGCGGAAGCACATCATCAAGATAGTTTTTATCCATGATGGCTCTGCTGATTTCAGCGATTCCTTCGAGAAGTCTGTTGTTGGCCATATAATTTTGTGCTTACTTGGATAGCCCTACAGATGAGGTTACGCCTAGGGAATCGTAGATTTCGAGGGTTGCTTTTGACTTATTGAGGGTATAAAAGTGCACACCTTTCACCCCGTTGTCTATGAGGTCCCGAACCTGTTCTGTTGCCCAGTGAATTCCCACTTTTTCGAAATGTTCATCGTCCTCGGCGCGTGACAGTGCTCTGAGCAGTCGTGCGGGAAACCGGGCCCCGAGAGCCAGGTCAGCCATGCGAAGCATACCTTTGCGTGATGTGATGGGCATGATGCCTGCCAGGATTGGTACGTTTATTCCGGCCAGTTCGCATCGTTCGCAGAAATCGTAGAAATCTCTGTTGTCGAAGAAAAGCTGGGTACAGATGTAGTCGGCTCCCGCATCCACTTTCGCTTTGAGGTAATCGATTTCCTTCAGTCTGTTGGGAGTTTCAGGGTGACCCTCCGGAAATCCGGCAACACCGATTCCCATTTGAGGAAAGTTCTTTTTGATATAAGCTACAAGGTCAGTGGCATATTCGAAACCATCGTTGACAGGTTGTTCCGAGGTGGCGTTTACTGGTATATCTCCTCGCAAGGCCATTAAGTTGTTGATACCGTTGGCCTGATAGTCTTCAAGAAGAGCATGGATCTCTTTTTTCCCAGCCCCTATGCAGGTGAGATGGCTTACCACAGTGAGGCTTGTCTGACGCTGAAGGCGAATGACAAGATCATGGGTCAGTTCACGGGTTGTTCCTCCCGCGCCGTATGTCACACTCACATACGCCGGCTTCAAGGGAATGAGTTCAGATATGGTGGTGTACAGCCGCTCGGATGCGGTTTGGTTTTTCGGCGGAAAAAACTCGAAACTGAATGAAATCTTATTTTTTTCCAGTATTTCAGCTATGTGCATCAGGACCTTCTGGGTTCTTGGTATCCGATTTATGAAACTATAGTAAGATACTTAGAAATCACATAGTTGTAAAGTATAGTGATATGTATTAGATGTATTTCGGACCGTTTTTACCGATGTTGTCGATAGTTGAAGATATAAAAGGGTCCGGTACTGATATCGAACCCTTTTAGTACAGATCTTGATTCTGATTATTTGGTCATACCCAGGTTTTTCTGGAATACCTGGTCACCGTAATTGCTTGAAGTGTAATCCAGAAAAATGACCATTCTGTAGGTCCCCGGAGAAACTTTCATTCCCTTGGAATTGTAGCCATTCCAGTAGATGTCTATGTGTGTAAAGGAAGCCGGCTGGGCATTGAGCCTTGAGTCTCGTTGCAGATCATCACTGCTTTCGGAATGAACCAGATTTCCTGCCAGATCATAGATTTTTGCCTGAATTTTGATTCTCCCTGAATCTGCAGGAGGGATATAAACACCCGGTAACCTGAAGACAGGTCCACTTCCACCGTTTTTGACGTGATTGTAAGCATATGGATTGTGAAATGGTTCGAAATCTCCAGGTGGTACCAGTGAAGGATCTGGTGGACTCGGATTAGGAAACGTGATAGCATTAGTATCTGGTTTGTTACCCAGTTTTACTCTCACTTTTCTGTTGAGGGTATCGGGCGCATTGTGAGCCTGTCTGTCTATAACCGCATGCGGCAGTGTTTTCAGGTTCATGAAATGGTTTGTTCCCAGATTGTCGGTAGTCACAAAGGTCAGTATACTGTCATTCTTCACCTTGGAGAAGGATTCTATCCCATCCAGCATGTAATCAAGATTGTCAAAGGAACTTTCAAGTGTCGTATCGGCTCCAACCAGCTCGAAAACATTGAACACCACATGGGGTTGATTGTCGATCTGAAAATTTGCCCCGTCCTCTTTCAGTATCCTCTCACTGAGAGTTATTACAATTCTGCTTGGTCCATCTTTATCCTTCTCATCAAAGTATTTGACAGCAGTCCACACTACCGGGCCTGCTCCGTCAATACATTCAGAAAAGTTTGCTTCCGCCACTTCTCCGTAAGCTTCGGAATTGAAGCTGGGTCTCCAGGCGGTTTGAGGACCGGTTCCGGTTATCTCTTCCAACCGGACAATGAACACATCGTCAGTTTCTTCACCGGATGCAGTCCAGATACTGTCGTATTCAAAAACATGAACCCCTTTGCGTATTTTGGGATCAAAACCATCAGTGGAGGCCGGTTTGTTCAGGCGTACTTCAATGTGATCCAAGAACCCGTCACCATCCCAGTCCCGGGTGGTAGCTGCAGTGATTCTGGTCATTACACCGACTATTTTGATATACACGCCGGCCATGGGGTTGGGAGAATCCTTCGCTTCTGCGGTGATGGTCCCCTGACAGTTGTCATCGGCATCGCGCGCTTCAAAAAGTATGGATGACGCTTCATCGACTCGAAGCTCCTGAAGCCCTCCGTCCTTGGACCAGTTGCTCATGGTGGGACCGATGTTGTTTCCGAATTCGTCGTAGCCCTCAGCCGTGAGTGTGACCTTTTCATCCAGACTGTGGTCCAGTACGATAGTGTCACCAACCGGATCGTCGTTATGATCCACCAGGATAATAGTGTCGAGAGAGGCGGGGTTCAGTCTGAACGGATCCGATACGGCTTTTATTCCGTCCAGATCTGCAGCTATTTGGTGCAAGCTGTCAGCGGGAGCATGATAAAGCATCAGACTGATTGTATCTATGCCCCCCCTGAACTGCTGTTTGACACCGTTGAAATCAATGGGATCTTCGCTTGCATAGCCAAGCACTTCGTCACTAAGAGGCGTACCCGAACTGTCGGTTATGATTCGCGGATCAGGGCAAAGAGTATTACCTTTGCTCAGGGTGTCTCTGTAGAATGCATTCAAATCGTAGAATGTCTTACCCTGAACCAGACCGTTTCTGTTGTAGATGCGAACTACAGCCTTTATGGTATCTCCGGCTTTCGGGTTTTCCGTAATTATATCGATTTCTGCTCTCTGAGCAGGACCGGGTGTGAATATCACCTGTATTTGGTCCGGTGTGGTCAAACTGTCGTTACCCAGAGTAACTCTTATCCAGCCGCTTCCTGTATCCACAGGAGAAAACGGCCAGTCACCACTATTCACTGCCGGGTTGGGGAGGGCGCCTCTCAATCCATCACTTCTTTCCCAAGTGGCTGATGAAACCGCTTCCCATGTGGAATCATCTGAACGGCGTCCAATAACATAAAGAGTGGTATCCTGGTTTGTGTTCATATTCAGTTCATCAATTTCCTTATCACCGGGCTTGACTACGATTTGAAGCTCGGTATAGTAATACTTGAGCACCTTTACGGTCAGGGTGTCAATTAAGCCGGAGTTTTCATCCTGTGCGGTGATCTGGCATACACCTTCCGAGGTATCTCTGTATACAATTCCCTCACCCTGAGATTTGATACCTGTTTGTATATCAATAATATCAGGCTGAAGTTCGGTCCATCTTGTCTCCTGATCGATCTCCGGATTGCGGGGGTCAAAAGAACCGGAAGGACGTACATAATTGCCAAATCTGTCTCTGAGAACGGCAAACGCACTATTGAAGTTTTCCTCACTGGTGATGGTCATGGTATTATCCGAGAACGGCTGCGGTTCGTTGGGAGAGAGGGTTTTGCCGCGGTTATTGGGTTCAATTACCAGTTGAGAAGGTGCTCCCGGTTCAATTTCCACTGCTATTGAGCTGCGCAACAGGGTGGTGTCATGCGAATAGGTCGCGGTAATCACATAAGTTTCATAGGCTCGCGTACTGTTGAAGGTGGTTCTGTTGCCGATATCTTCTGAGAGTGACCCCTCTTCATCTCCTGAAGGCTGTATGCTCCAGTCTATTCTGTCGCGGAGCTCTTCAATGGTTTCGTAGTCTTCCAGCCAGTTATCTCTTTTGTCGAACATTTTCGCATAAATATTCAAATCTTCTCCAGCCGATATCACTGTGTCGCCAGGAAGGGGCGACATGGAAACCGGATCTCCCGTATTGGGGTACAGGTCCAGTTCATCTGCATTGCCGTATCCCACGATAACCACTACTCTGTCAGAGATCTGAGCCGTTTGGCCATCAGCCGTTGCCGTGATGGAACCTGTAGCTACCTGTTCAGGATTGAAACGCCAGGATTTCACGTTGGTGGATGGAGGATCGGATTCTAACAGGAGATCTTCCTGAGTGAACCGGGCGGGAATTTCCTCCCAGGTATCTGTCCCGCTGCGTCTCTGCTGAACCCAGAGAGTGGTATCATTACCCGTTCGCATCTCTATGGTGTCGACGGCTCTGAAGATTCCGTTTTCCTTTATTCCCAGAACAAGTGAATCGTAGGTGATATTTTCTATTATCAAACGGGTGTCATCGGACAGTGTCTGCTGGTTTGCGTCGACATTCACCTCTACATTTGTTTCTCCGCCTTCTTCTGTTTCCCTGGTTGCCAGTCCCTGGCCTAGGAGGGTCTGGCTGCCGTTAGTGGCGGTAGCAACGCTTTGGTGCTCTGTTCCCCAGGTTGCAGATCCGTGCGGTGGACCTGCCGGTCCGATCCAGTTGCCTTCTTCATCACGCAGTATGGCAAAAAAGTCATCATTTTCGGTCTGGTTTGCTCCTATGCGGATTGTGTCAAGCGGGTCAGCTTCACGCAGGCTTCTGAGAGAATCCGGACTGCTTTCAATTACAACCTGATTTGGAGGACCGGGTCTTACGTAAATATCAACGGAGTCGCTTACGCGTATACCGGTTTCCGGATCTTCGTATTCACCTGTGATTTTTACAGTTGTATAGGCTTTGGTGGGTGAGAACCAGGCGCTGTCTGTATCGAAAGTGAAAGTGCTTTGAGGGTTCACACCGTTTTCATCTTCCATAGTCCACTCGAATGTTCCGGGATATTCTTCAACTTGCCCGGAGTCTGAAAAAAGTGCCGCATAGGCTGTAAGTGTTTCTCCTACCTCAATTGTATCGGAAGGGGATACATCGATTTCCAAGCTGTCGACGGGGGAGACAACCATATTGGTAGTGATTTCTATAGTGGAACCTGTTGTATGGCGCTCAGCATAAAATAAACGGAAATCATAGCTTTTCCCCTCTTCCAAGCCCAGATGCCCCACATTTATGTCCCCCTCTTGGGCAGAGTGGATACCTCCAAGGTCCATTTCCAACCGGTTGTTAATGAATACCCAGACATCATCATCACCTTTGAAATTGAAGGTGAGACCATCCTGCATTTTGAACTCCCAGGCCATTTCCATAGTGAAAGAAAAATTGTGGTCGGGATTATCATCATCGTTGGTCCACTCATTTCCGAAGCCGCGATCATCAATAGGAAAGAAATTCTGATCGTTGAAATAGTAGACGCCATCACCAATATGTTCGAACACGAGATGTGTGTCAATAACTACATTTTTAAAGGCGGTATCGTAATTTACTGTTGTATCTCCATTGTAGCTAACTTCGACATTGCCTTCATTATTCCAATTAGTGAAACGCTCCTGAAAATCGGCTCTGGGATGATAATTGGGAATGGTGAAATCACCTTGTGCGGAATCTGCCCAAGGCCTGAACCAGTATTTGATATAATGATTCATGTAAGGCCTAATGTTTTCAGATATATAAGGGCCAGGTACCGGCTTGCCTTCCGCATCCAGAGTGTCGGCCACCATGCCTTTGCGTAGTCCGCCTTCATGACGGCATTCGAACTCCGGATTGGATCTGTCCGAATGAAAGTCATAGAAAGTGACGGGTACCCAGATGGTGTCTTGGTAGACTACATCGCTCTGTCCCAGAGCACTGAAGCAGAAAAGAAATCCCAGGCTTATTCCGAACCAACTCAACCAATTTCTGGTGTTCATCTTACATCCCCCTGTGTAAGAAAAGCGCTTAAACCGCACACTTAGCGCTAACTTTCTATTATTCGTTTTGTGTGATTATCCAACTGTGCGAATATACCTCTCTATAAATTATACTATAAACAGGTCCAGTGTATACATTTTTTTAAAAAAGGTTAACAAATGTTTTGTTTCGACTCGGTTTCAGGCCATTTCCACTCCTCTGAGCAGCTCCAAAAGATAAAAAACAGCACAATCGGGATTGCCGGAGCGGGAGGGTTGGGGTCAAACTGCGCACTTTTTCTGGCCAGAAGCGGTTTTGAAAACCTGGTGATTGCCGATTTCGATAAAGTAGAGCCCTCCAATCTCAACCGCCAGGTCTATTTTCCCCATCATATCGGCAAACCGAAAGTGGAGTGCCTCAAAAATATTCTGCAGACCTTAAATCCGCAAATAAGAGTGGAAAGCCACAATATGAAGCTGGATGAAAGCTCCTGCGGAGAGATATTCAAAAAGTGTCAGGTGGTGGTTGAGGCTTTCGACCGGGCGGAGGCCAAGGCCATGATGGTACATACGTTTCTCAATACCCCCAAACTTCTGGTGAGCGCAAGCGGACTTGGCGGCTACGGGAACAGTGATCGGATCATCACCCGCAGGGTCAGGGACAACTTCTTTCTTATAGGTGATCTGGAGTCGGCAGTGGGCGATGAGAGCAAACCCTATGCACCCTGCGTGGCTATCGCCGCCGCAAAGCAGGCTGATGTGGTGCTGAGCTGGGTTCTGGGATAAAATGTTTGCCGTTCGGGTGCTCTGTTTATTCTGCTTGTACTGAATTTGCTAAGCGGAGAAATGAGAACGTGCGATGGCTTAACGGGATCAGAGCGTGAGCTTCTAGAGATGCGTTACTCGCTTTGATTTATTTTTGTTTAATATCTTGTTAATTGCTTTGTGCTTTGTTTAATTTAAATAACAACATGAGTATTCATTTCCACATCAGCTGTTATGATTTTTTAGGGGGCCTAAGTAAATGTCGGATAATTGGAACGATATCAACTCGTCAGTTTACACGGGCATAAAAAAACAGGAACCCGGGGAAACAAAACTTATCACGGGGGTGGAAGACAGCGGACCTGCTCAGGATGAAAAACCGGAACCGCTGGTTCGTATCTTAAGCGCTGAATGGAAACCGGGCCCCAAGGGTTTCAAATATAATGAAACGTGCTTTCTTGATGTGAAAACGGAAATGCTTAAAAAAACAGTCCGTTCTCGCATACAAGGAAAATTATTCGGAATATTCAATGGAGAAGAGGTCGATATCCTTCAGAATGTGGAAGGATTCATTGATAAGGGTAATGGTATTGCCAGATTGACCATTAAAAATTTGTGGTATGTCAATAATTCTCACTACAATGCATGGGTGAAGGATAAAACAGTACAAGCAAAATACATTATAAAAGAAATTTCTCATTCAAGGGGTGAAAATACCATAGATAGTCCACCATTGAAGATGCCACAGACGATGAAACTGATTCGGCTGGTATTCAATGATGATTTCAATGATCCTCTTGCAAACGTTGAGTATACTTTTGAAGTTGGTGATGAGATTATAGTGAAAGGAAGTACCGATAATGGCGGGAAAGTTGAATTTGCTGCTCCAGACAGCGCAAAAAAGGGTATACTGACGATTTTGGGAGAAAGGATTTCCATTCTCATAGAAGAAATAATGCCCAGTATCGGAAAAATTGACGGTATACAGATGCGTTTGAAAAATATCGGATTCGACACCGGTCCAGTTGACGGAATATTCGGTCCAAGAACATGGAGGGCAATACATGATTTTCAGAAAAAAACAGGTCTCAAACCCACGTTGGATGAGCTGGATGATGATACGCGTCAGAAACTTTCAGAATATTGGGATAAAGACAATCCGGTTGCTGAACCGGAAGAAAAGTTATCATATTCATGCTGAAATCTGGAGTGAATGAGCAGTGACCGCCAAAAAATCACCTGATAGAGAAATTTGCATATCGCCGGTCGAGGAACAATCAGTTGCGCAGCCAAAAGTGATTCTGAAAAAAAACATCCGAATTCAAGTTCTGGATGTGCGTTCCGGGCAACCTGTTGTTAGGTCAGCGATAAAAAGGTTGATCATCTCCAGTGAAAACAAAACCATTGTTGATGAATCGTTCAAAAGAGGTGCAAAGGATAGTGCTCCTATTCAAAAAGAGGGAGATTTCTGGTACTTAGGTGGTGAAAAGCTTGAAGGTCATGGGCATGCTGGTCAACTTGCGCTTGCGGCATTGGGGTATGATCCCACCAAACCTTATGGAAATACCTATTTCAAAAACGGCTCTGCAGCATATAATAGGTATTGGGAGGACAAAGGGGATGAGGAAACCAGGATTGAAAGTGGAAAAATCCCTCCAACGGATAAGGTGGATATGATAATTAAGGAATACAATGCGCTTCCACGGGTGCAGTTTGGAGCTACGGATGAAAACGGTACTCTTTTATTATCTTTACCAATAAGCAAGATGTCCAAGGGGATGGAAATCACTATCGGATTTCATGACTTTGCCATTGCCAAAGAGGCACTGCTAAATGATACAAACAGTTCAAACCCCATTTTCAGATCATCAAATGCCTCTCAAGCCACCGGCTTTTATCTGCAGTGGAGGGGATCTCAGAGTATAAAATGGGATGAGGATTTCGGGTGGCATGTGAAAAAGAGCACCGACTCATCCGGTTCACAGAAATTGCGGACAGCGCAGACCTTTTCTATACCCGCTCCTGAAGATGGGATGTTCAGAAGTTTCATTGATTTGCAGAAATCCAAAAAGTGTTTCAGTAGATTTTACCCGGACAGAGAGGAGGAGAGCGTTGAAGAACCGCATTTTGTTGTTTTCGCACTTCAGTGGTGTCAGCCGACCTGGGATAATATCGATGATAACAGTTCGGGGTTGACTTCTTCGATTTCAGATAAGTCAATCATCAAAGACGGCGCTCATGCACATAAGCATATGCATGTTGTGACAACATATAACGGTGCGGGCAGGAATTATGGCATATTTGCTACACCGCCCAATGCCTACAGAAGGTATTCGGACGGTTCTCAAAGACCTCATTATGCCATAGATCTTCATACAGAGCTCGGTTCCCCCATGTTTGCTGTGCATAGCGGCCTCTTAAAGGGATACAGCGGCAGCGGATGGGGGAATAACGCAAGACTCACATGGTATATGCCGGACGACAGCAGGAAATGGTGGACCCTGTATGCGCATCTTGATTCAGTTGCGGATCAAAGGCACTGCATGGCAGGACAGATCGTCGGATTAGCGGGACGGACAGACATACCAGCTTATGCGCCTTCCCATTGTCACGTTTTGACAATACACGGTCCTTCGGTGTCATCATCGTACAGAGTTAACCCCAAAGAACTGCATGATAATGTTGATGTTCACAACAGAATGGTAATTCAAACGAACTCATTGCCACTTGTATTTCCTTGTGTAAGTACACATCAGGGATCGTATTCAAGTATCGGTAATTGTAAAATGGCTAACAAATCCATTGTGAATGAATGCTGGGCTGTTAAGGAACTGTCCTGCCCCTTTCTTCATAAAACAGAAGAAGAATTCAGATACAAGCGAATACAAGCTCAATTGAAATACCTGCACCTTGAAAATCCTGAATCCTACTGTTCACCTGGTAGTATTGATGGCATTCTTGGAGATTTTGTAAGGGGAGGAGCAGTAACTGTATCTCTGGGAGGCAAATTGAAACACCTCGGGCCAAGCAATGCATCTGGAAGTTTCAGAAAAATCAAGGTCGGTGAGGTTTCCGGTTGGATCACAGTTTCAGAATTGACTGAAATCAGATCATCATACGATTCCAAAGAGGCTCAATACAGTTTGAAAACACAAAAGGAGCTCAACAGTGAAAAGGAGAAGGTTACGCTGTTTCTTTTACCTGGTACATCCGGTGATTCCCCCGGCACCGGGGATACACCAAACATCAGCAATACACGAAGAGCAATATACAGATTCAGGGAAAAAAATCCTTCTTTGTTGAAGGGAGGTGATGAATCTTTGGTTAAAGGGGAGAACTTTGAGATTGATGATGAATTTATCACAAAGTTGGATTCTTTGGCACCCTTAAAAAAGAAAGAATGACGAACGGAATATGAATTATCATAGATATGATCGGGCAAAAACTGGTGGACCGGTTATTTGGCTTCTGTTATGTATAGGTGTTTGGGCAGATGAAATCGTGCTACCGGCACCATTTGTAACAGCTAGAAGTATCAATGTGTATGCTAGACCCGATACAGCATCAGATCGCCTGGCACAGTTGAAGAAAAACAAGAGAATCGTTGCGGGAGAATTCATAGGCGCAGACAGCTTTTTGAGCAGTGCGGATCTGGAATGCTCAACACTGATGCATAAATGGGCCAGAGTTACTTTTTCAAAAAATGATAAGAAAATTTCCGGATTCTGCAGAGCCGGTCATCTTCGCTTTCCTTCTTTTTCAATCGTTTTTGAAGGAAAAAAATCAAACCCGGTCCGTTATCTGGAACTGAACGGATATGGGAAGAACAGGGCTTATGACTGCTATAAAGATATTCCTGAGTGGACATTACCTGACTCAAAGGGGACTTTTTTCAATAGAAAAGATCTGTCCTCTTTGTTGATTGAAAGCTGCTGTTCTGATGGTAAATTCATAATAAGGGACGCGCAACTTGAAACCGTCTGCCAAAAACTGGGTATTAAAACTAGAAAAGCCTCAGATGAAAAAATCCGCTTCGATCCTCCTTTGCCCTGCTTTTTCATTTCGGATGATACCTCCGGAACTGCTGCATGCAGTCTCATGCAGACTTATAGAACCGATCATATGGGGCAAATGTATCAGACAGATAGTATTGTTGAACTGGTTGATTTGCCTGTCGAACCGAAAACTGTGATTTTGGGATTACCGAAAAAGATTACTCATTCAGGAGTGCAGGCTTCTGTTCTGGAAAAGTGGACTGGAGAGAGTGAAAATTCTGACAGATCATCTCTTTGCCAGTCGATTGACTTTGATGGAGACAAAAAAGCAGACCTGGTACTTTTTGAATTAAACGGCATCAATCAAATGCATGAACGTCCTTACCGCTACCGGGAAGCTGTTGTATGTGTGAAAAATAAATGGTATGCGGTTTCTTTTGTACACTGCCTGGGCGGATTGATCGAGCCGTCTACGTTCTAAAACCGAACTGCTATGGCCATTTGTCAGTTTTCGAAAATGCAGTATTGCTGCATAAAGCTGGTACTCATGCTTGAAGGTGGGCATGACTGCACATGCTTGTTCTTTCCAGAAGTTGGGGAACTCCCGCCCCGATTTTGGAAAAAATATGGAATCCAAGGGTCCGTTAAAACGTTCGGCTCTTGGCTTGATTGGGAGTGAAAAATAACAAGCTTCTTCATTTCTCTTTTTATTTTAATTTTTCCCATCGTTTCATGCACTGCTGCCACCTTCCGTTCCGTTGAATCCTTACGCAATTTTTCTGCGGTCTGCAGAGTCTGCTAATCGGAACCGGTTGAAATACCAGGTTGTATACGCTAACAATGAACCTGATCAGCTTACGCATCAAGGAGTGTTC
The DNA here is from genome assembly GCA_046546375.1 of Chitinispirillaceae bacterium. GTDB lineage: Bacteria > Fibrobacterota > Chitinivibrionia > Chitinivibrionales > Chitinispirillaceae > JAEZKC01. The sequence continues at coordinate 32,130 of JBKGXV010000026.1, forward strand.
CGTAAAAAAGGAACAGAATTTTACCGTTTCCTCACTTTTTCCGTGACCTGCACCTGAATGTTCCTTATATTGATATCATGGCAAACTCATCCGCTATATCCGTCTTTGATTACACCGATTACCGCTGCTACCTGGCTGATTACTACCACCAACAGAAGCTTGCCTCAAAGGTGTTCTCCTACAGATACTTCGCCAAAAAAGCGAGCATCAATTCAGTCGGTCTGTACAAGGATGTGGTTGAAGGGCGACAGAGCCTGGGAAAGGCTCTGGTGTTCAAATTCTCTGCAGCCATAGGACATAATAAACGGGAAGCAGAATACTTCCAGAACATGGTCTTCTTCAACGAGGCGGGGTCGGCTGAGGAGAGAAAACTTTTTTTCGAGCGAATGAGGAGCTTTTACGGTTCGAGGGCGCGCGTTGTGAAAGCCACGCATTATGAATTCTACCACAAATGGTACTACAGCGCAGTCAGGATGCTTATCGCGATCGGGCGGTTCAGCAGTACGGCAGCAGATTACCGCAGAATCGCCAAAACGCTCAATCCCCGGATTCGGCCCGAGGAGGCTCAAAAAGCAGTCAGGGTGCTTGAGCGGCTGCAGCTCATACGAAAGGAACCGGACGGCTTTTTTGCCGTAAACGATTCAACCATTTCCACCGGGACTCTCAAACCGGACAAATCTCTTTCCATACTCAATGTGGTGAATTTCCAAAAGGAAATGTCGGCTCTCGCCAATGACTCCCTGGACAGGTTCGGGATAGAAAATATAAACCTTTCCACACTTACTCTCGGCATATCCGAATCCACAATGACCAGTATCAGACAGGAGCTTTCATCTGTAAGAAAACGAATCGCAGAGCTGGCTGAAAATGACTCCAGACCAAACCGGGTGTTTCAGCTCAATATGCAGTTTTTTCCGCTTTCCGACGTTCACGAGGGGGATCGCTGATGGTAAGTATAATTCGTTCGGTGATCACTTTTTTCACGCCGATGTTTCTCTTACTGTTCTGCTCATCACCCTACGAAGTCACCGGCGGGGGAAGTTCGGAAACTGTGATCGGGGTAGTTATGGATGAGGATGGGGCACCAAGCAATAGGGCCGTTGTGAATATCTATCCACAAAATTACAATCCGGTTAGGGACAGTGTAAAATTAAACTTCGATTCGGATACCACAGATGAAAACGGAAGATATCAGCTGACACCTCCTGCACATGAAAGCTACTATTCCATAGTGGCAACTCACAGTTCTTCACAAACCCGGGCGCTTATCTGCAGTGTAGAAGTTAATGGGGACTCGACCTGTGCCCCTACAGCCACTTTGAGCAAACCGGGTGTTGTACTTGTTGCCGAACCCGACAATGCGGATAAAGATATCGGCTATGTGTACATTCCCGGAACTGATGCCTGCGCTTATATTCACAATGAAAGCGGGTCGGTTTCGATTGAAAATGTCCCGTCAGGCAGAATACCCGCCGTAATATACTCCTCTCTCAGAGCACCTGAAAACGAAACAGTTCTGAGCACAGGGATATTCGTTTTTTCAAATGACACCGTTACACTTGCCTTGACCGACTGGCCCTTTCAGAAGAAAATATACCTGAACACGACTGAAACCGGAGCTCATACGACCGAGAACGTGACTAATTTTCCTGTTCTTGTGACTCTGACAGATACAACCTTCCGGTTCAGTCAGTCCAAGGCGGACGGTTCCGATATCAGATTCACAAATAAAGCAGGACTTCCGGTTCCCTTCCAAATCGAACGGTGGGACAGCGATATTGAAAGAGCCGAGATCTGGGTCAGGGTTGATACCGTCTTATCCAATACCAGTGATCATATCACGATGCATTGGGGTAACCGGGAAGCGCAATCCGTTTCCTGCGATTCCTGTACATTCGGTACCCGGTTCGGATGGGCCGGTGTGTGGCATTTGTCAGAAGATGCTCCATTCAGCGGGACACCCGATCTTTACCGCAATTCTTCCCGGAACATCAATCATGGTGACGACAATGTGAGGTCTGAAATCAAAAACGGGTATATCGGTAAAGGTCAGCATCTGGATAAAGATCAGGGAGACGTCATTGCGGTATTTCACGCAACTCCGGAACTTCAGCCCTCTCATATTACTCTGACAGCCTGGGTACAGGTGAACAGTATAGATCCATCAGGTGGTGAAATTGCCAGCATGGGGGACAACTTTCTTCTCCGGGTGGATGAAAATGGCACTTTGCGGTTCATAATGTATTCGCAGTTTTCAAAAGCGGAGTGCGTGGATTCATCCATGCGCTACGATGATTCGCTGTGGCATTTCCTAGCGGCTACATACGATGGTCAGGAGGCCAGACTCTACGTGGACGGGGAACTCAAAAGCACTGTTCCGTTCACAGAACAGATCTTCTATGGAAAAAGCACCGATTTCATAATGGGTGGGCATGGTATGCATTCGTGGGGCTATAATTTAGGTGGCAGCCTTGATGAAATCACGTTGTCATCCGTTGCCAGAAGTGATGAATGGATAAGGCTGACTTACAATAATCAGCACGAAAGCGGCAGGTTAGTGCATTTCGGAGAATGACTTGAAAGTTGGATTCCAACAAATAAACAACTAAAATCTGAATGGAGGCGCTATGAGGCGGCCATTGATGCTTCAGTTACTTTTTCTGCTTATTCCTGCTATGGCGGGAGCTCAAGTCGATCTGCTTACAAATGGAGATTTCGAGGACGGGATGTCAGGCTGGTCCAATTTGGCCATGGGGGATGCTTCGGCGACATTCTCCACCGAAACAGCCGATGTCAATTCAGGCTCGGCGGCACTTCGTGCCGATGTGACAACTGCGGGCACCAATGCCTGGGATGTTCAGAGCATACACTCCGGCTGGACTTCTGTTCAGGATAACGAATACACATTGACCTTTTACGCCAAGAGTTCTGAAAGCGGAAGCAAAATCACAATGGTGCAGCAGAATGAGACCTATTCGGCTCAGGACTTCACATTGAGCACGGAGTGGGAGCAGTATACATGGGAGTTTGAAGCTCAGGAAAACGATCTTCAACTGAAAGTTCACTATTCTGAGGCCGGGAGCTTCCTTTTTGATGATTTCTCCATAACCGGAGAAACGCTCTCCAACGATACTGTGTCGGTAACCGTGGACCCGCAGGTGCGGTTTCAGGAGATGGTGGGGTTCGGCGGCGGGCTCACCTGGCATTGTGACCGGATCACCCGAAGCTCCCATAAAGATGAGATTTTTTCCTTGATTTTTGAAGATCTAGGGATTGACGTGATACGCTTCAAGAACTGGTATTATCCTCTTGACTATCCTTCCAGCAAATCAACTCAAAACATGGAAGTCGACTGGTTCAAACCGCACTTTGATGCCACAAAAGAACTGTTTTCAGCTGCCAAAGCCGCCAATTCAGATATTCAGGTGCTTCTGAGCAGCTGGGGGCCGCCCTCCGGCTTGAAAAGCAACGATAATCTGAATGAGGGAACTCTTGAAAAAAACAACGGGCAGTTCATGTATTCCGAGTACGGACAGTACTGGGTCGATGTTCTCGACAGCATCGGTTTTTCACCTGATTACATCAGCATACAGAATGAACCCGGGTATGAAAATTCGGATTGGACCACCTGCGCATGGAGACCGGAGGAGACTTCTGATGTTCCCGGTTATGCCCAGGCTCTGGATACCGTCTACAATCGTATCCGCGGCAGATCCTACGTTCCCTCCATCGTTGCTCCGGAAACTGAAAATATCGGTGCAGCTATATGGGACAACAGTGTCAACACGTTCGAATCCATGTGTCTGCCTCTCGAGGATAAAGAGTATATAGATGCCTACGGTTATCACCTGTATAACTTTTCAAGCGGTGTCGGAAGCATCAACACCGGCGTTCTCAATATGATCCGTGATGATTTTTCAGAAAAGCCCAACTGGATGACCGAATTCTCCTCGGGAAATTACGACTGGCTCCAGACTGCTCATGCCATTCAGATGAATCTCCTTGAAGCCAATACTTCGGCATACATCTACTGGGAACTCATGTGGGATGAAAAAAGCACTTCTGCCATGATTTCCGTTGATGACAACGGTGATTACGAGGTGAAAAGTCACTATCAAACCATCAAGCATTTTTCAAAGCATATTGATAAAGGATACCGGCGAATTTCTTCCAGCGGCAGTTCGAGTCTTTTCAAGATTTCCTCTTTCATTTCACCTGATGAAACAAAAATAACCCACGTATTGGTGAACCGCTCTCCTGCATCTCAGGATGTCAGTCTTGATCACAGCGGTTTCAATGTCGGTAGGGCAACTGGTTTTCAATCTGTTGAGGGGCAGTGGTGCACTCCGCTCCAGGAGCTGGATCTGCAGGACGCTTTCACGGTTCCAGCGCTTTCCATTACTACTTTAGTGGTGGATGTCGAGTCCTCAAGCCGTGTTGTTCCCCGGAGTGTGGGGAGTAAGTTTTCAGTTTCTGGAGCGCCTCAAAACTGGGCATTGTACTCACCTCGAGGGATACTTGTCCGAAAGGGTGAGTCAAGAGAGGTACGGTTGTCCGGTCTTGGTGCAGGTCTCTATTTTCTCAAGGCTGGAAGCGCTCGACCCCGAGCCGTTCTTATCAGAAAATCGGGCAGGCTGTCAGTTCCGTTGTTTGCCGATCCTTTTCATGAATGAATGAAACGGAGCCTGTTTAGTTTGTGATTGACGGCCTCACGTTCAAAAGGAGCGTGAGGCATTTGAACATGAACGGTCCTTTTCCAAAATGAAAGTGCTCCGATGCCTGTAAGAAAATTATCGCTTATCCTGTAACCGGCGACCGTGAGCTGAAGGTAGCTGTCAGCTTTGCCTCCTGCGAATTGAAGCCTGTCGGAGGCGATTCCGTAGGCGTGATAGGAGAACCAGTACCACTTTTCACCGACCCAGCCGGTGCCGAAGATGCTTCCGTACAGGTACTTCGGACAATACGGTTCGGCACCTCCGGGATGTCGGGTGTAGGATGCTCCGCCCCCGATACTTAAAAGAAACGCCCTGGTGTCGATCAGCGGAAGCGGGTTGCCGTAAGTTTCATATTCCGGCTTTCTGAAATCACCAACAACCAATGGCCTTCCACTTAATTTGTCGATTTTGTCGTTTTAAAAACGCCCTCCAATTATGTATACTTTTCTTTCATCTAATATTAAACGGAGGTATACTTCATGAAGTTCCTGGCCATGCTGCTTTTGATTTTCACCGTATCCATCTTCTCCATTCAGGCCAAAGTCCCTGAAGATTCAAAAAAGATGAACACCACCGGAAATGTGCTCGTAGACCCCGGTTTCGAGCTCAAAAACGCCGCCTGGAATGTTTTCGGGAGCTCAGTGGACGATAACGCCCGCACAGGAAAGCACGGACTCACCGTCACGAATAAGGAGCCCGCATGGAACGGCGCAGAACAGATCGTGGTCCTGCCCGAGGAGGCACATCGGGTCTACGTTTCCGGATGGATCAAGACCGACAGCGTGGTGCAGGGAAAGGAATCGTGGGAAAACGCCCGCATATCCATTGAGTTTCACGATGAAGACGGCAATATGGTTCAAGGGTATCCTCCCGTGACCGGCCAGGCGGTCGGTACCACAGACTGGACATTCTACAGGCGCTCCTATCACGCGAGCACCGCGGCACGGAAAATCAAAATTCAGTGCGCTCTGGGCAATGCTACCGGGACCGCATATTTCGACGACATATCTGTTGTCATCAAGGACAGAAAGAAAAATATTCTGCAGGCCGGTTCGCTTTCCGGAATCATGGAGGAGGGGGAGTGGTACGCTCTTGATAAGAACAACAGCACATCCGGAAGTTACTTTGTGGACTGGTCGGGCCTTCTCGATGCTCCAGCGGGAAAACACGGTTTTCTTACGGTAAAGGATGGCCGTTTCGAATTCCAGGACGGAACCCCTGCCAAGTTCTGGGGAACGAATCTGGTGGGACCGGACTGCTTTGTGAGCGACGCTCAGATCGATTCGATGGTTTCGCGCCTGTCGAAAATGGGCTGCAACCTGCTGAGGCTTCACCACATGGATGCCCCCTGGGCCGATCCGAACATTTTCGGTAATGGAAAGTCAACCCGCTCGCTTTCCGATTCATCCATGAGAAAGCTTGACTACCTGGTTCATCGCTGTAAAGAGGCGGGAATCTACATCTTCATGGATCTTCTGGTGCACCGGGAGTTTACCGAAGAGGACGGCATCGAGAACCGGCCCAACGATCTGGGCGGAAAGCAGGTGGGTTTCTTTTCAGAGAAGATAATAGAACTTCAGAAGGAGTTCGCGACACAGCTTTTCAACCATGTGAACCAGTTCACAAAGGTTGCCTACAAGGATGAAGCTGCAATCGTTGCCGCCGATTTCATAAACGAATCCAACGTGTTCACCCATTTTACCGGAGATATTCTCACCTCCGCCTATCGCGAGGAGCTCACTGGTCTGTGGAAGAGTTCCGAGTACAAGGAGAAGCAGCTTGCGGTGTTCGGTGTCGACTGGTCCAACGACAAGGCAAAGCTGAAGGAAGCGTCAAACGGTGCGGATATAAAAGAGAGTATCCAGTTTCTTTCTTCCGTGGAGCAGAGTTACTATAAAGATATGCACGATACACTACGCTCTATCGGGGTGAAGTTCCCTCTCTCCGGAAGCAATATGCCGCTTCCCATTCTGTCTCTGCTCCAAAACAACTCCATTATGGATTTCACCTGCAACAACGAATACTGGGATCATCCCCAGGTGTGGAAAGTGGATGATGACTGGGAGCGCATTCTGGAGGCGCCGTTTCACAACCGATCGCAGCTGAAGAATCCTCAGAAGAATCTGGTACATTCGAAGAGCTATTTCAAGGTGGACGGCAAGCCTTTCATCATTACAGAGTGGAATCACTGCTACCCCAATGAGCACGTTCTTGAAAGCGTGCCGCTCATGGCCGCCTACGGAGCGCTTCAGGGGTGGGACGGGGTACTGCAGTTTGACTACAATCATCACGTGCCGGGTGCCGACCGGATCCGCAACTACACTTTGTCGGTACAGCCGGAGGACATGGCCGGGTGGGTGATGGCCGCTCCGCTGTTTCTGCGCGGGGATGTGAAGAAGGCTCCGGGGCTTGTGGCGGAGAAGATTACCGATGATCAGGTCAATTCTACCCCCAGCTACTCGACATTTCTGGATGAGAACTATCATCTTCCCTTTGTGACCCGGGTGGCAAAGAGTTTTTCCGCTGAGAAGGCTGCCGACATTTCCGCATACGACAAATATTTCGACAGGGACAGCGGCGTTATCAGAAGTGAAACCGGTGAACTGCTTTACAATACTAAGGCAGGCTATTTCCGGATTGATGCGCCCCGGGTGCAGGGGGCGGCGGGGTTTGTGGGCGGCAGGGCACTTGATTTCCCGCTCTTTTCTTTCAAACTGGAGAACACCCACGCCTCTCTTTTCGCGGTGTCCCGTGATGGCAAGGAACTGATGAAATCGAAGCATTTCTATCTAATGGTGATTCCTCCTGCAAAGATGAAAGGACAGGTGTACGACGGTGCCCGCAATCTGCTCAAAGACCCGGGCAGCGACGAGGTTCTGGTGCAGGTGGTGAACGGCAGGATCAGCTTCAAAGAGCTGCCCGGCAAGAAGGTGGAGGTATTTCCTCTGGCTCTTGACGGCAAGCGCGGAAAGCAGCTCAAAATCAAAAAGGCCAAG
>JBKGXV010000027.1:0-39101 GCA_046546375.1 Chitinispirillaceae bacterium
GGAAAATCCGTTCCGTGCTGGAATAGAGACAAGAGGAATCGGTAATCATACCCGATTCCTCTTTGCAGATCATAAATCATTGTATTTTCAAGTCAAGCGCATCCTTCCAGGCCGACACATCCAGTTTCTTGCCTTCTGTCAGTTCGCCCGAAATGATCAGCCGTGAAACCGGAGTCTCAAGCTCCTTCTGGATCACTCTCTTGAGCGGACGTGCTCCATAGACCGGGTCGTAGCCCTTCTGAGCTATCAGATCCTTGGCATTATCGTTTATGGTGAAATCGATGCGCATCGATTCCAGACGTTCTTTGAACCGGTCTGTCTGAATTGAAACGATCTCACGGATCTGTTCTCTGCCAAGCGAATGGAAAACCACCGTTTCATCAACCCGGTTCAGAAATTCGGGCCTGAAGTGCTTGCGCAGCTCGGTAAGCACCGTGGACTGAAGCTTTTCGTAGTCTTTCTGATCGTTTTCAATTATATACTGAGATCCGATATTGGATGTCATAATGATAATGGTGTTTTTGAAATTGATCACTCTCCCCTGGGAATCGGTGATTCTGCCGTCATCCAGTATCTGCAGCAGAATGTTGAAAACATCTCCATGCGCTTTTTCTATTTCATCGAAAAGAACGACTGAGTAGGGACGTCTGCGTACAGCCTCCGTAAGCTGACCCCCCTCTTCGTATCCCACATATCCCGGAGGGGCTCCGGTAAGGCGGCTTACGGCGAATTTTTCCATGTATTCGGACATGTCAACGCGGACGATCGCCCTCTCGTCATCAAAGAGATTATACGCAAGAGCCCTGGCAAGCTCTGTTTTTCCCACTCCGGTGGGACCCAGAAAAATGAAGCTTCCTATAGGCCGGTTGGGATCCTTGAGTCCCGCGCGGGCTCTCAGTACCGCTTCGGCAACCGCATCCACCGCCTCGTTCTGGCCCACAACCCGTTCGTGAAGATGGGTGGAAAGCGTGAGGAGCTTTTCCTTTTCACCCTGGACCAGTTTGGAAACGGGAATATGGGTCCAGCGGCTTATGATGGAAGCTATGTCTTCGGAAGTGACCTCCTCATTCAGAAGACGGCTGTTTTCATCCTGGGACTTGAGTTGCTCCTCGGTTTCCTTCAGAGAACGTTCCAGTTCGGGGAGGCGGCCGTGACGCAGTTCCGCAGCCCTGTTGAGATTGTATTCACGTTCCGCTTTCTCAAGTTCCACTCTGGCCTGATCAATCTCCTCTCTTATGGACTGCAGCTTGCCCACCTGGGATTTCTCCGCCTCCCAGCGGCTCTTGAGCGCGTTGACTGTTTCCTTCACATCGGCAAGCTCCGACTGCAGCTTCGAGATCTTTTCTTTTGACGAGGGGTCCTTTTCCTTTTTTAGCCCGGTGATTTCGATTTCAAGCTGCATCTGCTTGCGTATGGATTCGTCAAGCTCCGTGGGGCTGGAATCCATTTCCGTGCGCAGCTTTGCCGCAGCCTCGTCTATAAGGTCAATGGCCTTGTCCGGCAGAAACCGCTCGGTTATGTATCGATCCGACAGGGTGGCGGCGGCTATCAGAGCGCTGTCCTTGATTTTCACTCCATGGTGAACCTCGTAGCGCTCGCGAAGGCCTCGCAGAATGGAAATGGTGTCCTCCACGGAGGGCTGATCAATAAGAACCGTCTGGAAACGCCGCTCCAGAGCCTTGTCCTTTTCTATGTGTTTGCGGTACTCATCAAGAGTGGTGGCGCCTATGGCGTGAAGTTCCCCTCTGGCAAGCATGGGCTTGAGCATGTTGCCCGCATCCATTGAACCTTCGGCTGCACCCGCACCCACTACCGTGTGAAGCTCATCTATGAACAGGATAATGTTGCCGCTTTCAGCAACCTCTTTAAGCACCGCCTTGAGGCGTTCCTCGAACTCGCCGCGAAACTTGGCCCCTGCCACCAGCGAACCCATATCGAGTGAAATCACCGATCGGTTCTTGAGTCCTTCCGGGACGTCACCCTTGACTATTCGAAGAGCCAGTCCCTCCACGATTGCCGTTTTACCCACACCCGGGTCCCCGATGAGAACCGGATTGTTTTTGGTTCTTCTGGAGAGAATCTGCACAATGCGGCGGATTTCATCATCCCGGCCGATCACCGGGTCGAGTTTCCCCTGACGGGCCGCTTCTGTCAGGTCGCGGGAATATTTTTCAAGCGCCTGGAAGGTGGCTTCCGGTTCAGGCGAGGTGATCCTCTGGGAACCTCTCAGTTCTCTGAGCGCCTCCAGGGTGGCGGCTACCGTGATATTCAGCTTCGAGGCAAAAAACTGACCTTCCCCATCCTTGTCGATGATTGCCAGAAACAGGTGCTCCACACTCACGTAGTCGTCCTTCATCTTGGAGGCGAGTCGTTGAGCTTCGGAGAGCACCGCGGTGAGGCTTCGGGATGCATAGGTCTGCACGCCCTGACCGCTTACAGCCGGTACTTTGCGCAGAAGTTCTGACACGGTTGCCTCGGCATCGGTGGATGACACCCCCAACTTGGTTATAAGCGAGGGAATGAGACTGTCCTGCTGGCGCACAAGTGCCAGAAGCACATGAAGGGGTAGCAGTTCCTGGTGGTTCATCTGGACTGCTGTTTCCTGAGCGGAAGTCAGGGCTTCCTGGGATTTTTTGGTGAATTTTTCGATGTTCATATATACACTCCTTTTTGCTTCTCTGCCGGCCGCATTGTCTGTGCAATACCCGTGCCAACAGGCCCTTATTACACCCGGCGCTTGCTGAAACACTTTCATGTATCCAAACCAGCGCTTAGGGCAACGGTGAATGTTGAACACTGAACTGTGAACGGGAAACGGTGAGGTGTTTTATTTCCGATCAGAAGAAGGAACCGGGGTTCAAAATGAAACATCCCCCCGGTGGCATATCTTTTGAACCACACGGATATAGATAATCCCATCGGGGTATTTACAGGAAGGCGGAGTGTGATGCGGGCAAAAGTGGCAGTAGTCGGATGCGGCAACGTGGGGGGAACAGCAGCCTTCAGTATTGCATATCGGGACAGAGCGGATCTGGTTTTGATGGAGACTGCCGAAAAGGAGGGCGTGGCCAAGGGCAAGGCGTTGGATATTCTTCAGGCCTGTTCAGTTGTGGACAGCAGTGCTCAGGTAACCGGCACAAGCGACTGGTCCGCTCTGGAGGGGGTTGATTTGTGTATCATAACCGCGGGTCTGCCCCGCAAACCGGGGATGAGCAGAGAGGACCTGCTCGGGACCAATGCGGCCATCATGCGCCAGATCTCCCTTGAGCTCAAAGAGAAAGCTCCCTGGTGCATAGTAATAGTGGTGACCAACCCTCTTGATGTGATGACCTACCAGGTCTGTCTTCATACCGGTTTCAGTCCTTGTCAGGTCATGGGTATGGCGGGGCTTCTGGATACGGCGCGTTTGCGCACTTTCATAGCTTCCGAGGTGGGCTGCTCGGTGAAATCGGTGCAGGCTCTGGTTCTGGGAGGACATGGGGACAGTATGGTTCCGGTGGTGAGTCACTGTTCTGTAAGCGGAATTCCTGTCACTCAGCTGCTTTCAGATTCCCAGATCAGGCGTATAGTTCACCGTACCAGAAAAGGCGGAGAGGAGATTGTGTCCCTTATGGGCACCAGCGGGTATCATGCCGCAGCCCAATGTCTTGCTGAAATGGTGGATGCGGTTCTGGGTGACAGTAAAACCCTGATCACAGCCAGTGCGTTTGTCGAGGGTCAGTATGGTATTGACGGTCTGTATGTGGGTATGCCGGTTATTGTGGGGCGTAAAGGTGTGGAAAAAGTGGTGGAGATCGATCTTGATCCAGACGAGCACGGGGCTTTGATCAAAAGTGCGGCACGGGTCAGGGAAGGAATAGAGAAGGCTTCCCGGCTCGATCCGCAAAATAATGCGTATAACAAGAAACCCAATCTGATTGTAAGGTGATAGTATGCTGGTACAACATTTTCTCCGCGATTCTTTTGAAAGGTATCCCAAAAGGGGCTGTATCTGGTACAAAGACAAGTGGGTGACATATGGGGAGTTGGAGAAAAGATCCGATTCATTCGCCTGGAGTTTGAAAAACGCAGGTATCGACCAGGGGGACAGGGTTGCTCTTCTCTACGAAAATTCTCCCGAGTATGCGGTGGCCTTTTTCGCCGTGCTCAAAGCCGGTGCAGTGGTTGTGCCGCTCAACACGGGCAACACTCCCGAAGAGATCTCCTATGTGATCGGTTGCTGCAAGGCTCGCGGGCTCATTGTTCAGAAAAAGTATGAAAAACTTCTTGAATCTGTTGAGATGCCGAATGAATATCTCAAAGTGGTTGTATCGGATGCCCCGCTCGGCTCTTTTTCAGAAACGGATGCGGAGTGTTACGGTTTTGGAAATCTGACGGAAAAAGCGTGCGAGAAGCCCCCCTGTATTTCGACTATCGACATTGATCTGGCCTGCATCATTTTCACTTCCGGCTCCACCGGCAAGCCCAAGGGAGTGATGCTCAGTCATCTCAACCTGGTTTCAAACACGCGTTCCATCGTGGAGTATCTGCACCTTTCGGAAAATGACAGGGTGCAGGTGATTCTTCCCTTTTACTATATCTACGGAAAAACGCTTCTTCTCACTCATATTTCAAGTGGCGGATCGGTAGTCATTGACAACAGGTTTACCTATCCCAATCTGGTCCTGGATACAATGGAGAGGATGGAAGTAACCGGTTTTGCCGGTGTTCCTTCCACATTCATGATTTTGTTGAATAGATCATCACTTCTTCAGAAGAATTTTCCCTGCCTGCGTTATGTTACCCAGGCAGGGGGAGCAATGGCTTCATCTGTGCAGAAAGAGGTGGCGCGGGCATTTGCACCGGCTGAGCTTGTCATTATGTACGGAGCTACCGAGCTTTCCCCGAGGCTTACATATGTCCCTCCTGACAAACTTGAATCAAAGTGGGGTTCCATCGGAGTCGCCATTCCCAACTGTGATGCTTTTGTCGCAGATGAAAATGGCAACCGCCTGCCGCCCTTTACTGAAGGAGAAATAGTGGGAAGAGGGTCGAATGTGATGATGGGTTACTGGGAAGATCCCCAGGGTACTTCAAAAGTGCTTCGTAACGGACTTTACTATACCGGAGACAGGGGGGTAATGGATGATGAGGGGTATCTTTTTGTGGTGGGCCGGTCAAGCGAGATGCTTAAAATCAGAGGCAGAAGGGTGAGTGCAAAAGAGATAGAGGATGCCCTGCTGGCATTAGGGTGTGTTGAGGAAGTGGCCGTGATAAGGGTAGAGGATCAGATTCTGGGAGAAGCGGCCAAAGCCTTCATTGTTGCAAAAAGGGAGTGTGCCGTAGGTGAGGAGGAACTTAAAGGGATGCTTTCTCGGATTCTGCCTCACTACAAAATGCCATCTCTGTTCTGTTTTGTTGAATCACTGCCCAAAAACAGTTCTGGAAAAATCATGAAGAAAGCGCTTCAGATTGAAACGAAATGATTGTCAGGAGGTGACAAGATCGTCCTCGTTTGCGGATTCTTCTGCAGGTTCCTTCTCTTCTGGAGGCAATGCAGGCAGGTAAATGAAAAACGTGCTGCCTTGGTTCTTTTGAGATTCAACCTCGATCTTTCCTCCATGCTGGGTTATTATGGCGTAAGCAGTAGTGAGGCCAAGGCCCATTTTCTTTTCCCGGGTGGTATAGTAGGGATCGAAAATCCGATGCAGATTCTTCTCCTCTATGCCTTCTCCGGTGTCAGTAACGGAAATGCATACATACTGACCATTTTGCAGAGAAAGTGAGGAATCATTTTTTCTTTCCGTATTATAAGCTTTGATTGCAACAGTTCCTTCATTTGACATAGCCTGGTCTGCATTCACTATGATATTGTTAAGCGCCTGGTCTATTTTACCCCTGTCGATATCGACATCCTGCAGGTTTTCTTCAATGGTGAGTTCATAATTCGATTTCAGGCCCTGCATGTAGAAACCTACAGAGTTGGTAATGAGCTCTCCTATGGAAGCCCGTTCCTTTATCGATTGGGTGCTGTTTTTACTGAAGGTCAGAAGTTGTTTTATCATGTTGTTTGCACGGAAGGCCGCTGATTCTGCAGTGGTGAGCAGCCTGTTTGATTCCGAATCAGGTTTGATTCCCATACGGGCCATGAAAATACTGGTAACTATACTCGACAGTAGCCCGCTGAATTCTTCGGCGATGCCGCTTGCCATAATGCTGACGGATTCCATTTTTCTGGCCTTGAAATGCTCCTCCTCGATTTTGCGGTAGTGAGTGATGTCGCGAAAAACAATCACGGTCCCTGTTTTCTGCCGGCTTGAATCGATTATGGGAGCACTGGTTTCGGCGATGATTCGCTGAGACCCGTCCTCCCGGTACATATAGAAATTCCGTAGAGGAGAAGGCTCTTTTTCTTCGGTATCGCTGTGAATCGGATCGTGAACAGTTTCTTTTCCTTCGATTGTCTCATAAACGTTATACACATCCTTCAGATTTTTTCCCAGATTGTTTTCCAAAGGAGCGTCGAGAAGGTGTGAGGCTGCTTCGTTTATCAGAATGATTCGACCTTCCTGGTCTGTGGCAATTACTCCATCTCTTATCGAGCGCAGTGTGACATGCAGTTGTTCCCGCTCATATCTCATAAGATTTTCCGCTCTGGTCTTCTCCTCGATTTCATTCTGCAGGCGTATGTTGGCTTCATTGAGCTCCGCGGTACGCTCTTCAACTCTGGTTTCAAGTTCCTGGCGTGCTTTGACAAGTTTGGCGCGGGCAGTTTCCTGATCGGTGACATCGCGTACAACCAGTACAACTCCTCTGATTTTGCCTGCCCGATCTCTGAGAAGGGAACTGGAGATGTTGGCAGGAAAGGTGGTGTTCCTATTTCTGGACAGTGTGAAAATGCCGGAGGGTAATCCTTTTCTGGTGAAATCCTCAATATCCGTCAAATCTTTCATTTCCCTGAAAACAGAGCCGATATGTCTGCCCGTGAGTTCGGAGGCACTTTTTTTCAGAATTCTCTTTAACGCAGGGTTGAATATCTCTAACTGCAGACGGCAGTTGTACACCATGAGACCTTCGGACACGGTTTCAATTATTGTATCCGCTGCCATGGTGGTGCTCACACTGAAAAGGGCATGTCGTCTGACTGCATACCCTATTACTGCAGCCATAACTGCAAAGGATGTGAATGTGATAGGGGGAAGCTCAATGAAAAAACGGGGCAGCAGTAAACCGTTTATGATATGCAGAAAAATGGGTAGAGGCAGAGCCATCAGTATGAATAGGTTTTGGTGCCGGATGCGGGAATCGGTACACCGGAGGTGATATCTGGTAAGCAAAATAAGGCAGATGATACCGGTGATGGCGATGTAGAATGTCTGCACATCGCGTATGATTGTTTGCGCAACTTGGTAGGACCAGCCCCAGTGTTTTGTTTCCAGAGAGATCTGGTAATAGAGTAGATTTAAAATGGAAAATGCGAATGCAGGAAGGTATACGAGAAAAAGAATTTTCCGTACATTGCGGCTTAATGATTTGGTGTAAACAAGAACAAAATGAAGAAGGAGTGCCAGAGAAAAAGACCAGACACTTTCGAATCTGAGCCAAAACAGCGCTCGTTGTGGTGTTTCTGATTCACGGAACATGAATTCCACAAAGCAGAGAAATGCAAGAGAAAGACATAGAGAGGAAAAAAGTTTGTTCTGTCTGCTTTTTTTGTTCTTGAAATAGACGTAGGCGGCAAGGTGCAGGCAGACAAAAGTGCTGATTAGTGAAAGAAACGTATAAAGAGATATCATATCACGTTTTTTCTGTTGAAAATGTTAGTTTTTTCCGGCTTTTGGCACTTTCGCCAGTGGCTTCTTGGCAGTTTTCTGTTTGGCGTGCCAGAATATATGAATTTCCCGAACTAAACAGAGAGTATCATTATTGTACAAATAATTCAAGCAGTGGAACGTAAGAGGAGTAAAAGCCGTTGCTCACGCTGAACTGCTTGAGTTATATTATTTTCTTTAGGTTAAGTATTTAATCTGTATGTCAGATGGAGTCTGATGAAAAGCTCGGAAGTTCTCATAATCGTACCCACCTTTAATGAACGGGAAAACATCCTGCTTCTCATTCCCGAAATCAGGGATGTTTTGCCCGATGCTACTATCTTAGTGGTGGATGATTCCTCTCCGGATGGAACCAGTCAGGCTGTGAAAAAGCTGGCCAAAAGTACTCCAAATCTTTTCGTTCTGGACCGGGCTGCAAAAGAAGGATTGGGTAAAGCCTATATCAGTGGATTCAAATGGGCGCTTGAGCGTGACTATGAATATGTCTTTGAAATGGATGCCGATTTTTCTCACAATCCCAAGTATCTTCCACTGTTCCTGGAGAAAGCGCAGGAAAACGACCTGGTGATCGGTTCTAGATACATTGATGGGGTGAATGTGGTGAACTGGCCCATGTCTCGCCTATTGTTGAGCTATTTTGCGAACCGTTTTGCCCGGATTGTGACAGGGTTGCCCATTACAGACTGTACCGGCGGGTACAAATGTTTCAGACGCAAGCTTCTGGAGACAATAGATCTTGACAACATTGCGTCTTCGGGATATTCTTTTCAGATCGAGCTTAATTATTTCGCCTGGAAAAAGGGGTTCGCACTGAAAGAGATTCCCATAGTATTCACCGACCGTAAGCGCGGGGAATCAAAAATGTCCACCAGGATTATAAGAGAAGCACTTTTTCTTATCTGGAAGCTGCGCATATCCTCAATTTTCAAAAAGCGTTAGAATAGTGACAGTGAGCACGGATAAGAAACTGATATCCATAGTTATTGTGAACTACAAAGTGCCCCAATGTCTTCAGGAGGCACTTCGTTCTCTCAGACAGGCAGAACTGTACGGCCGCTCCGAAGTGATTGTGGTTGATAATGCATCCGGGGATGATTCAAAGAAAATAGTCACCTCTGAATTTCCTGAAGTGCAATGGGTTCAGCTCAAAAGCAATATCGGTTTCGGCAAGGCATGTAATGTGGGGGTGCGTCATGCCTCGGGGCAGTATCTTCTGTTTTTAAACCCCGACACCGTAATATCCTCAAATACTCTGACCTCGGCAGTTCAGTTCATGAAGCAGCATCCGCAAACCGGACTCCTGGGACCAAAAATTCTTAACCCCGACGGTACACTTCAGTTGAGCTGCAGGCGCTCCTTTCCTACTCCTTCGGTGGCGTTCTACTACTTTTCGGGACTGAGCAGTCTTTTTCCCAAAAGTAAGCGTTTCGGCCGCTACAATCTTACCTATATGGATGAGAACGAAACGGCTCAGGTCGATGCGATTTCCGGATCGTTCATGTTCATGAGAGTTGATCTGTTCAGGGAGATTGGCGGATTTGATGAGCGGTTTTTCATGTACGGCGAGGATATCGACCTGTGCTTCAGGATTCGTCAGAAAGGGTATCAGATCTGGTATCATCCCCGGGTTCAGATAATTCACCTGAAGGGAAAGAGTTCCAAAAAACGGCAGATCCGTTCAAGAATCTATTTCTATGAAGCCATGATTATCTTCACCCGGAAGTACAGGGCGGTACAGGGTGGTTTCTTTCCAAGCTGGTTTGTGGCGTTCGGAATTCTGCTACAGGCGACTTTGAACATCGGTGCTACGCTTCTGCGCTCTTTCGCCGCCTGTCTCATAGATCTGGCAGTACTCAATGCCTCTCTCTGGGGAGCATTGGTTTTGCGTTTTTCTTTCGAAGGGCAGGCATCTCTTTATTCAACAGGGCCCTTCAAGTCTCTTTTGGGGATGCATCTTCTGCTGTCGTTTATATTTGTTTTCATGTTCTTTTACAACGGGATTTATTCAGTAAAGGATTATTCCCGTAAAAACGCACTCCTTTCCGGGCTTCTCAGCTCCGCGATTTTCATATCGGGTGTTTATTTCCTGTCTCCTTTTTCCCGGATTGCGTTCGGATTATCTTCTCTTGGTGCGACGCTGCTTCTGGTGGGATGGCGCGAAGTACTTCCAAAGGTTGCTCATCGGCTCAGGAATGTGATATTTGCCCCTGAACGGCTTTTAGTAGTGGGGAACGGAATGGTCGCTCAGCAGCTTATACGCAACATTGAGGGCAACCGCAATGTGCAGATTGTGGGAGTACTCAAGCAGCCGGGCAACGCAATGGAGGGGGAGGTAGAGGGTTATCCGGTGTTGGGATATGTGGAGGATCTCATGAAAGTGCTGGAATATAATGAAGTGGATGCCCTGTTGATTGCTTCTTCCCAGCCCTGGTATTCCAGAATCATAGAGGCGATTTCTCTTCCCAAAAACCGCAATCTCCAGATCCGGTGGGTACCTCAGGATTTTACGGGATTCAAAGAGTCCCGCTCGGAGAAAAAGGTTCCGGTGCATAATTTCTCCATGTTCTGAGGGTAACGGAGAACGCCTCCGTGCTAATGTTTCAGATGGCGCAGGAATCGATCAATATTTCAGCAGGGCAGGACTAATTCATAGTGACAGGAAACTGATAGCGTAATAATTTGTTGACACGGCATTTCCACTTTTTTATTTTATGATACCTGAATGCGAGAGTAGCTCAGTGGTAGAGCTCTACCTTGCCAAGGTAGCTGTCGCGAGTTCAAATCTCGTCTCTCGCTCCAATTTTTCGGGTTTCCCTCTGATTTCAGAAGGAAACCCGCCTTCATTTTAGGGCGGCATAGCCAAGTGGTAAGGCAGAGGTCTGCAAAACCTTTATCTCCAGTTCGAATCTGGATGCCGCCTCCATTCTTCTTTTTTTTAGAACACACATAAATCCCAGCATACGTTTTTTTGCAGAGGTTCGGATACTGCATAACCAATTACCTGTATTCAGCAATCCGAGCCGCCAAAATGG
This sequence comes from Chitinispirillaceae bacterium, assembly GCA_046546375.1. Taxonomy (GTDB): domain Bacteria; phylum Fibrobacterota; class Chitinivibrionia; order Chitinivibrionales; family Chitinispirillaceae; genus JAEZKC01. The sequence continues at coordinate 10,844 of JBKGXV010000027.1, forward strand.
TCAAACCGGGTTCGCATCGGGGTCATAAGCTTCCTGGCAGTAACCGTTTCGCTCCAAAGGTGAGTTTTTCGCGGTTCTGAGTCATTCGGGTTATGGAAATCCACTTTTTTCTTATTAAGCGCTAAAGTTTCCCCCTCCTGCTGTCGATAATTGAAAATGAGAGCGACAGTGAATGCGGCCGGATTCACCAAGCCCTCAAAAAAAGAAAAAAACGGCAAGGATGCCACAACACAAATACTCACACTCTCAAGGAGGACGTTATGCGTATCAACAACAACATGCTGGCCATGAACACCCACAGACAGCTCGGAATCTCCAGTAACAACGGTTCCAAATCCATGGAGAAGCTCTCTTCAGGTTATCGGATCAACAGAGCTGGCGACGATGCTGCCGGTCTGGCCATTTCCGAAAAAATGAGAGCCCAGGTCCGTGGGCTTTCCCAGGCATCAAGAAACTCTCAGGATGCCATCTCTCTTATTCAGACCGCCGAAGGTGCCTTGGGTGAAAGTCATTCCATCCTGCAGAGAATGAGAGAGCTGTCCGTGCAGTCTGCTAACGACACCAACACCGATGCGGACAGAAAAGAGCTTCAGGCTGAAATCAAACAGCTCAACTCCGAGCTGGACCGCATCGGAAACACCACCGAGTTCAACACCAAAAAACTTCTGGACGGTTCTGCAAAGGGTGTGGCAGAAGAGGTTGAAGCTTCTTTCAATCTGAACAACAACTCAGGGGTTAGTATGGATGCTGCTGACATCGAGGCGCTTGAGGATCATATTGCCGATCCCGACACTTCGGTTCAAAAAGACGGTGCCTACATGATTATCAGAACAGGTGTAAACGATGCTGACGGCAATTTCGATGAGGACGATTTTAAAGTCATCGGTCCTGATGGTGAAGAGAGTGGCGATATTAAAGTGACCGATGAGAACACACTCACCTTCGATACTGCGCTGATAGAAGGCGGTACAACTCTCACTACCGGTGATGTGAACACGGATATGGCCGTGGGTGAAAGCATGACAATGGTGTTCGGAAAGTACGAGGCTGCCAGTACTGACTTGGATGAATCGATTATGGCTCAGGTGGGTGCCAATTCGGGTCAGACAACTTTCATCTCCATGGAAGATATGCGTGCGGAAGCACTGGGAGTGAAAGATGTGGATATCTCCACCAAGCTCGGTGCTGCAACAGCTATAGAAACTGTCAATAACGCTCTTGAGAAGGTTTCTTCACAGAGAAGTTCTCTGGGAGCGATTCAGAACCGCCTCGAGCACACAATCAAGAATCTCGATACTTCTTCTGAAAACCTGCAGGCAGCGGAAAGCAGAATCAGAGACGTCGACATGGCAAAGGAGATGATGGAGTTCACGAAGAACAACATCCTCCAGCAGGCCTCTCAGGCAATGCTTGCTCAGGCCAACCAGGCACCTCAGGGTGTTCTCCAGCTCCTCAGGTAAAAATTTCCTGAAGAGAATGCTTGATACGGTCGGAAGGGTAATCCCTTCCGACTTTTGCTGTTATTATTGAAAAACAGAGATTTTGTTGTTATAATCTGGCAAACAACCGGTGACGGAGCTCTAAAAAGAAAAAAATCACATTAATTCTTATTTTCCCGGATAATCTGCCGATAAAGATAATAATGAGTTCCAAACAGGAGTGACTATTATGAAAATCGATTCAGTCACAGCAATTCCAATGGAGACCTCACCCAATCCTGCGGGAAACGCTGAATCAGCTCAAAGCCGGGCTAAAGCGTCAGATGGTCAGAAAGCCGTTGTAGAGAACAGGCAAGCCGAATCAAAGCTGAAACAGGAAGATCTGCAAAAAGAGCTGATGGAAAAGCCTATAGAGCAGGCAAACAGATCTCTTAAGGCTTATGATAGAAGAATTGACCGCACCGTACACGATGTGACTCATACGATCATGTACACAATTACGGATATGAAAACAAATGAGGTGATCGCTGAATATCCCCCCCAAAAAATACAGGATATGATAGCGAAGATGTGGGAACTGGCAGGATTGTTTGTCGATGAAAAAGTATGAAATCAAGCAGGATATAAGCGTATGAACAACATAAGGCTAAACGGATTGGCTACAGGCTTTGATACCGATCAGATGGTCAAGGATCTGTCCAAAGCTCACAATGCCAGAATCGACTCAGTAAAAAAAGAGAGGCAGCTTGTTTTATGGAAGCAGGAAGCCTATAGAGATATCACAGGCAAAATCAATGATTTCACAGACAGCCATTTCAATCTGATGAAACCCGAAACCAACTTCAGATCTCCCAATGCGTTTGCCGAATTCAGCTATGATTCATCCATTTCCGGTAATCCTACTAATGCTGTTGAAATCACCGCCAATGGTGATCTTGAAGATTTTGATCAGTCGATTCAGTCCGTATCTCAGCTCGCCACAAAGGATACATGGACCGGAACAGATCTTAACCTCAGAGGAATCAAAAGCAGCGGCTTTTCCATCGATGATTTCAAAACAACTCTGGGAGAATCGGATTTCAAGGTTTCGCTTGCTATCGACGGTACGACACGTACTGTTCAGCTGAGTAATGCCGATGTGCAGGCAATAACCAATACTGACGAACTGGTTAGCGCTCTTAATTCTGAGATAGTAACTCAGTTCGGTACGGATTTCGGCAATGTCGTATCCAAATCGAATATCGACGGCAATGACGAGCTCGTCATCGACAAAACTGGTAATGATATCAGAATTATGGAACAGACCGGTTTCGCCTCCTCTATGGACGCATTGACTGTTGCTTCCGGTACCGGTAATCTGGACTACGAAAATAAAGCACTTTCTGAGCTTTTTGATTTTACAGGTATTGATCTGTCGGCAATTACTGTTAACGGTGTTGGAAATATGGATATCGATGCTGATGACACCATTGATGAAATGATTCAGAAAGTCAATACTTCCGATGCCGGGGTGACACTCAGTTACAGCAATGAAACAGACAGTTTTGTTCTGCAGAGTGCAAAAGAGGGATCCGCAAATGACATAACACTGGCTGCAGGTGATACGGTTGATTTTTTCTCTCAGCTGGGTGTTGAAGATGGAGCAAACAGGGCTAAGGGGCAGAATGCGCACTTGAGCCTAAATGGCGCCGATATAGTCAAATCGTCCAATACCTTTACCATGGATGGGATGACATATACTCTGAATGAAACGTATGACGGCTCAATGGGGGATATATCTCTGAATGTCACAAAAGACACCGATGCTGTTATCGACAATGTCAAATCCTTTGTAGAGGAATACAACAACGTCATCGAAGGTATTCAGGACAAAATCGGTGAAAAAAAGAACCGGGATTACCCTCCTCTGACCGATGAGCAGAAAGAGGCGATGAGTGATGAAGAGGTTGAAAAATGGGAGACAATGGCAAAAGAAGGCCTTCTGGCAAATGACAGGGACCTGCAGAACATAGTGAACAGGATGCGGCAGGCTGTGTATGAAAAGGTGGAAGGTGTGGGAATCAGTATGGCGGATATCGGGATCACCACCTCATCCGATTATAAAGAGGGCGGAAAGCTGATCGTTGATGAAACCAAGCTGAAATCTGCGGTAGAAAATAACTATAATGATGTTGTGGATCTGTTCACATCTCAATCAGATAAAAGTTATCTGGATACTGCAAACCAGAACGAACGGTACAATGAAAACGGTGTGGCTAACAGGCTGCACGATATTTTTCAGGATGCGGTAAGGACCACAAGGGATTCCAACAGCAGAAAAGGAACTCTTGTCGAGAAGGCAGGAATTGAAAATGACTCAACACTGTTCAACAATACACTTCAGAAGTCCGTTACTCAATATGATGAAAGAATAAATGATCTGCTTGAGCGTCTTTATGCTCAGGAAGATCGGTATTATGCCATGTTCGCCAGAATGGAAACTGCCATGGCACAGCTTCAGAACCAGTCTCAGACATTTATGCAGCAATTGGGTGGCGGTGCAGAGGGCATGTAAGAAACAATGACTTCAGAGGAATATTTAAAAGCAGTTCTTGAAAACACAATCCACATTAACGGCGGAATCAAAGCCGGTGATATGGATATCGTTTTGAAAGCCATTCAAGCCAAAGAGGAATTACTCACTTCTTTCGGCCAAACTAAAATCGATGTTTCAGACCCGGTCCTTTCGCAAATAGCTCAACAGATTCGTTTTCTGGATAAGGAAAACAGATGTCTTCTCACCGAATCCAGGAAAAAATGCGAATCGGATATGTTTGAGGTAAAACGCCGGGTAATGGAGCTTGAGACCGGAAAGAAAGCCGCAGAGCAGTATCATTTCCCCACCGGAAGACCCCGCGGCGCAAAATTCGACATGAAGCGCTAGGGCGGCCTATTCCCTAATTTCCTCCCAAAACCCCCGTTCCTCCTTTTGACTCCTGCTCGCAAGCATTGGCCTCAATACCGTCCCCGCATTCTCCCCTCCACCTCCCGTTTCATTAATACGCAGTATGCTTGAATAGTCAATCTGCTTCTCTTCAGAACGTCCGTCCATAAGCGAAATTCTGAGAATATCCCCCGTCCTGATAAACGAGTTTTTCATTCCGTTGAGACTCCTGATCATCTTCACGGTCAGTCCGGTTTTCACCGCGATGGAGGAGAGCGTTTCCCCTCTGGCCACCACATAATGTTTCTGTGATCCGGGAAGTGAATTCTTCCACAGGCTGTCGGGCGCATTGAGAGCAGCCAGTTTCACCTGCTGCAGAGGGTTACGGGTTTTATCGAAGCGCAAGCTGTAACCTGCGGGGATGGGCAGACCAAGCTCGTAGACCTCGGGTCGGATTGCCGGGTTGAGGTGTATGATCTCCTCTCTGGAGATATTTAAAATGGTGCTTATCTGCTTGATATTCAGATTGTAATCGAGCCGAAGGTCGAAATAGCTTTTTCTGGGCTCGAATGAAACCGAATCGAAATACGCTTCCGGTCTGAGTGCAATCTGGCATGCTGCGATAAAGCAGCTGTAGAAATTTTTGGACGCGAACTGAAATGAGGGGCTTTCATAGTTTTCAATGATCACTCCCAGATCTCTGGAACCCGCAGTTTCCATAGCACGGGTTATACCTGCAACACCATGATTATAGGCACTTAAAGCCAGGGGCCAGCTTCCAAGCTGCTCATAAGCCCATTTCAGGTGAATACCCGCTGCACGGGTGGATAGAATAGGGTCACGCCGTTCATCTATCTGGGAGTCTATCCGCAGGTACTGTCTTCCCGTTGCGGGCATGAACTGCCAAAGCCCGGCAGCTCCCACTTTGGAGTAGGCTTCGTAGTTGAATGAAGATTCCACATGGGGCAGAAATGCCAGCATGGAGGGGATCTCAAGCTCTCTGAAAATGGAATGTATGGTATCCAGAAACGCTCCCGATCTCTCGATCCCCTTCAGGAAACGTTCCTTCTGACCCAGCTGGAACCGGATGCGCTTTTCTGCACTCTTCAGTTTTCCCGGAGCATGCTTCATGAAAAGGCTCTTTATTCTGCGCTCCCGATTCGAAAGAGAAAGTGCTGGTTTGTTTCTGATATTTTCAAGCAGAAGGGAGATTTCATCCCGTTTTTGGGTTAGAAAGGCTTTGAGTCTGTTCCCCCACAGATCTGTGATATCCACCGTGTCGTAGATGATCAACGGGTGATCCCGGTCATGCAGTACTCCATTTGTGAGAGGAATTTCGGTGTAGATAAGTCTCCAGAACTGTACGTTGTCCTCGAGGCCGGACGGGACGGGAAAAAGGGTCCGGTCTATGGATGAGAAGGAAGATCCTAAGAACACAAGAAGAATAGCAGCTACCGTCAGTTTTGGAGTATTCACTGTCATTTCCTGGTTTCAGGTGGTGATCTGTATCACGAAACCGCAATTTTTCTGCCATGCTTAAGACGGAAAAGTTTTATGGGAAGAGGGGAATGAATCCTGCTCCGGGCAGGTGATATTGAGAATCCGCTACACTTGCCCCGGACTTGAGCCGGTACTGTATCGGAAAGTCACCTTTGGGGAAACTCCTTTCAAATCGATATTCATACCCTTTTTCAATAAAACCTTTTCATGCACCTGCCAAACGCCTCTCAGGCGTTTATTATATTTCTATGATATTGCATGCAGTTGAATTATTCGTTTGAACAGTCGTAATTAAACACGGTCTTTTCTGAATAATCGAAAGGTGAAAAATGAGTAATCCGCAGATGTCCGGGCGTCTGGATTCGGTCCGGGAGAGAATCGAGCAAGCCTGCAGCAGAGCCGGACGCAACGTCGACTCGGTGCGGCTGATTGCGGTTACCAAAAATCACCCCGCATCCACTCTTCAGGATCTGATCGATCTGGGAGTGAGGGACCTGGGTGAAAACCGGGTTCAGGAGATCGAGGAGAAAGTGCCTCAGCTCAGAGGCGAGTTCACCATGCACATGATCGGGCATCTTCAGACCAACAAGGCTCAGAAGGTGCTGCCGCTTGTGGAGTGGATCCAGTCGGTGGACAGGGAGAAACTCATCCTGAGGCTGGAAAAGCTCATTGGCGATGGTCCCAAAAAGAGGGTTCTTCTGGAGGTGAATACTTCCGGTGAGGAGGCCAAGTCCGGATGTGCTCCGCAGGAGTGTGCCGAGTTGTGTGAGCGGATCAGAGAGAGCAGTGCTTTGGAACTCAGGGGACTTATGACCATCGGACCTCTGGGGGGAAATGAGGCGGATGTGCGTAATGCGTTTTCTCTGCTTCGTTCGCTGGCCGAGAAAAACTGCTCCTTTCTGGAAAAGCCCGAGATCTCCATGGGAATGAGCGGTGATTTCGAGTGGGCCATTGAAGAAGGTGCCACCATGGTGCGGATAGGAACGCTTCTGGTGGGGGAAAGGAAAAGGAAATTATGACACCGGTCGAATTGGCACGGATTGTTTTCCGGGCTGCCAGTTTTCTCATACTGATCAGGGTGATACTGTCCTGGATCCCCTCGGCCCGGGAGAACGCTGCAGGAGAGATGATATACAGATTGACTGAACCGGTTCTTGAGCCGATCAGACGGCTTATACCAGCCGGTTCCATGGGAATCGATTTTACCCCAATTGTAGCGTTGCTGCTGTTGCGGGTTCTCGAATTCATTGTGATACAGATGCTTTCAGCTCTATAAATCAACACGGGAGTGCAAATGCGCATAACACCTCTTGACATCAGAAAACAGCCCTTCCCCCGTTCGTTCAGGGGGTTTGATCCTGATGCGGTGAACAGCTTTCTGGAAATGGTGGCCGGGGAGTATGAGGTCATCATCCATCAGAACAGTGAGTTCGCAACGCAGATCAAGAGTCTGGAGCAGAAGCTTGAGGCCTATACCAAAATCGAAAAAGTGCTCAACGAGACTTTGCTGAGTGCCCAGAAGGCTACCGATGAGGCGAGGGTGAATGCGCAGAAAGAGGCCGAGCTTATCATTAAGGATGCCATGATCAGGGCTGACAGGTACGAAAACGAGGCTCGGGAGCGGGTGAACAGTCTTGAAAGCGAACTCATCTCCCTGCGCAACCAGCGCGACAGCTTTCTTGCCAGGTTCAAGGCAATGCTTTCCACACAGCTTAATCTGGTGGAAGTGATCAGCGGGGAGCTCAATTCTGGCAGAGATGAGCAATTTGATGAATCGGACGATGATGATTCCGAAGACGAGACGCTTGATGAGGTCCCGCCTCAGCCCAATATTCTGGGCTGAATGTGATGCTGAATGCCGGACGTGACCACCTGCACTCTCGAAATACGGCTCAAGCCCCGGGCTAAGCGCAACAGTATAAGCGTGAAAGCTTATTTGCAGTTTGATGTGTCGGTGACATCACCGCCCGTGGATAACAAAGCCAATGCTCATCTGCTCAAGTTTCTGGCGGGTGCTCTGAAAGTAAGCCGCTCCTCGCTTCGACTGATAAAAGGCCAACACAGCCGAAACAAAGTAGTGGCCGTGGAGGGGCTTGACGAACAGGCGGCCGATGAACTGCTTGCCGATTTTGCCGAAGGCAAGAAGAAGTGAGATAATCTGCCTTCAGCCCTTTTACGGGTGCGAATGCGGACAGAGTTGTTCCATTTAGAAAAAGTGACCTGTCCCCGTTTCGGAAATCCCGTTGAAGAGGAGATGCTTGCTCTTCGATATCGCAGGCGGGACTCAAGATGAGCGGGGCCGGTCCAGCGGGATAAGGCTGAACAATGAACGCTGAATTCTTCTGACAAACTGTGCACATACAAAACCCTTAAAACGAGGATGGATCCATGACCGGAACATTTGACATGATTCAGGAAACCAAGAAACATATTGAAAGCAAGACATCAATCAAGCCTCAGTATGGCATCATTCTGGGTACCGGGCTTGGACGGCTGGCTGACAGCATAGAAAAGGATGTGGTCATTCCTTATGAAGAGATCCCCCATTTTCCCGTCTCCACTGTGGAGGCTCACGCGGGTAAGCTGATTTTCGGGCATCTGGCCCGAAAGCCGGTGGTGGCCATGCAGGGGAGGTTTCACTTTTATGAGGGATACTCGATGCAGCAGATTGTGTTTCCGGTAAGGGTGATGAAATTTCTGGGCGTGAGTACTCTTGTAGTGTCAAATGCCTGCGGGGGAGTGAATCCTCTTTTCAAGCCGGGAACAATAATGGCTATTACCGATCATATTAATCTTCTGGCCGACAATCCTCTCATCGGACCCAACGATGACCGTATCGGGCCCCGTTTTCCCGATATGTCGGAGCCTTACAATCAGGAGCTGATTGATGTGGTTTCCAAAGTTGCTATAGAAAACAAAATCCGATTGGAAAAGGGAGTGTATGCCTCCATGAGCGGGCCTTCCCTTGAGACCCGTGCCGAATACAGGATGCTGCGTACGCTCGGAGCCGATGTGATCGGAATGAGCACTGTGCCGGAAGTGATCGCAGCTGTGCATGCCGGTCTTAAAGTACTCGGACTTTCCGTTGTGACTGATGCCTGTCTGCCGGATGCGCTTGAGGCGGTTGACATTAAAAAGATCATTGCCGTGGCGGACAAGGCGGAACCCGTACTTGTTAAGCTCATAGAAAAGGTGCTTCAGGAATTATGAAAGAATATTTCAATCCGGTAAATACACAGATACGTTTTCCCCAGATAGAGTCGGAGATACTCAGACTCTGGCAGGAGGAGAAGACATTTGAAAAGTCGCTTGAGGCGACCGAAAAGAATGATGCCTTCGTGTTTTATGACGGGCCTCCGTTTGCAACGGGGCTTCCTCACTACGGTCATCTTCTGGCCGGTACTCTCAAAGACATCATTCCCCGCTACTGGACCATGCGCAGACACTACGTTGACCGCCGTTTCGGCTGGGACTGCCACGGCCTTCCCGTTGAAAACGAGATGGAGAAGGAATTCAAGGTGTCAGGCAAGAGGGATATCGAAAAACTCGGCATTCATATTTTCAATGAAGCCTGCCGCTCCATCGTGCTTCGCTACACGGGGCAGTGGCAGAAAGTGGTTAACAGAATGGGACGGTGGGTTGATTTCGACAACCAGTACCGCACCATGGATCCTCCCTATATGGAAAGTATCTGGTGGGTGTTCCGTCAGATCTGGGACAAGGGGCTTATCTATCAGGGATTCCGCGTGCAGCCTTACTGCCCGCGCTGTGCGACACCGCTTTCCAATTTCGAAGTGAATGAGGGCTACAAGGATACCAGAGATCCCTCAATAACCGTATCCTTTCCTCTGGCGGATGATCCTTCAGTAAAGATACTGGTGTGGACCACCACTCCCTGGACACTGCCCTCCAACGTGGTGCTTGCGGCCGGGCCCGATATCACCTATGTCAAAGTGAAGGATGGAGAGAATGCCTACATCCTGGCCAGGGACAGGCTCAGCGCCTATTACAAGGATCCCTCTTCGGTGGAAGTGCTTCAGGAGATGAAGGGCAGTGAGCTTAAAGGGCTCAGGTATGTGCCCCTTTTTGATTTCTTCGAAGATCGCGACTCCCGATTCTTCTCTGTCACCAATGCGGATTTCGTGTCCACCGAGGACGGAACGGGAATCGTTCACATCGCTCCCGCTTTCGGTGAGGATGACTTTCAGGTCGGGGCCAGCCTGGATCTGCCTATAGTATGCCCTGTGGATGACGAGGGAAGGTTTACCGGGGAAGTACCTGACTGGCAGGGTAAAATCGTGCAGGATGCCAATGATGATATTATCCGGGCCATAAAGAAAGAAGGCCGTCTGATTCACAAAGGGGTGGTCGAACACCGATATCCTTTCTGTTACAGGTGTGATACCGCGCTTATCTACAAAGCTATCAACACCTGGTTTATGAAAATCGATCCGCTCAAGTCCAATATGCTTGACAACAATCAGCAGATTCACTGGGTGCCTTCCCATCTTCAGAACGGCCGCTTCGGAAAGGGAATCGAGAGTGCTCCGGACTGGAACATCTCCCGGAACCGCTACTGGGGAACCCCTCTTCCGATCTGGATCTGCGAATGCGGCAATACTGAATGTGTGGGCGGTCTTGATGATCTCCATAAGCTGGTGGGAGCCGGTGACAAGGAGAAGGGGGAGAAAATCCATGCCCAGGCTGCCAGAAAGGTGGAGGAGAAGCTGCAGAAACCTGGTCTTGCCTCGCATCTTTCCGATGAGGGAATCGATTCGTCCTGGGCCCAAAGGCTGGAGAAGGTGTCAATTAGTCCTGTTGACCTTCACCGTCACGTGATCGATGAAATGGAGGTACACTGTCCGGAGTGCAGAATGCAGATGCAGCGCACCTCCGAGGTGCTTGACTGCTGGTTTGAATCCGGGTCGATGCCCTATGCCCAGATGCACTATCCCTTTGAAAACAAGGAGCGCTTCGAGAGTGATTTTCCTGCTGATTTCATAGCCGAGGGCCTGGATCAGACCCGCGGCTGGTTCTACACTCTGACCGTGCTGGCTTCCGCACTTTTCAAGCGGCCCGCATTCAAGAATGTGATTGTGAATGGAATCATTCTGGCGGAGGATGGAAAGAAGCTCTCCAAGCGGTTGAGAAATTATGCACCGCCTGAAGATGTGCTCAATCAGCTCGGGGCCGATGCGCTCAGGCTGTTTCTGATCAATTCCCCCGCGGTAAAGGCGGAGGACCTTCGCTTTTCCGAAAAAGGTGTCATGGAGATGTCCCGGGCAGTTCTGCTTCCGTTCTGGAATGCCTACTCCTTTTTCGTCACCTATGCCAATGTGGATGGCTGGAAACCCAGCAGTCTGCAGCCGCCTGAAAATGCGGCAGAACTTGACCGGTGGATCATTTCGCTTCTCAACGATGTGGTTCATCGGGTAAATCGGGAAATGGAGCAGTACAATCTCTACAAAGTTGTGCCTCTGCTGGTCGATTTCATAGACAACCTTACCAACTGGTATATCCGTCGCAGCCGTCGCCGTTTCTGGAAGAGCGAAAACGATAATGACAAGGACCTGGCTTACCAAACGCTTTATTATGTATTGGTACAGTTTTCAAAAGTCATGGCTCCGTTTCTGCCGTTTCTGACAGAGGCTATATACAGAAACCTTGTCGTCGGGAAGCTCGAGGGTGCATCCGGGAGTGTCCATCTGGAGAAGTTCCCCGAGCCCATAGAGACCACTATCGACGAGGATCTTGAGCTCAAGATGAAACTGGTGCGCCAGGCGGTGACCATGGGACGCGCGCTCAGGAGCCGCTTTACAATAAAAACCCGTCAGCCTCTCAGTGAGTTCACGGTGATAGTTGCTTCGGAGCGTAAACTTGCTCTGATGAAGCAGATGGAGTCGCTTATAAAAGATGAGCTGAATGTCAAAAATGTGAGGTTCGATTCTCGGGAGGACCGGGTGGTAAGTGTGTCGGCCAAGCCTAACTACAAGAGGCTGGGAAGACAGTATGGTCCCAAGATGAAGGATGCTGCCAAAATCATAGAAGGGTTCACCACCGCTCAGATAAAGGACCTTGAAAAGGGTGCGGCCGAGGAGGTGATGGGCGTCTCTTTGACTTATGAAGATATCGAGATCCGCAGAACGAAACACGAGGGTATGGAGGTTGAAACTGAAGGAGAGCTTACAGTTGCGATCGATACCACTATCACCGGCGAGCTCAGAAACGAGGGGATGGCCCGTGAGTTTGTAAACAGGGTGCAGAATCTGCGCAAAAGCTCCGGGCTTAATGTGACTGACCGGATCGTGATCCACTGCGCCTGTCCCGATGAGCTCAGGAAGGCAGTTGAGGGTTTCCGTGAATATATCTGCTCTGAAACGTTGGCGGTGAACCTTGTATTCGGGGATGTTTCAGACGGTGAGAAAGTGGATGTCGATGGTCTGGAGGCGGTGATCAGGGTGCAGAAGGCTGAGGCGCTGAAAGACCGGTGATGAAAAAGTGGATTCCCAAGCGGCTTAGAGACGATATTTTAAGTGCGGCGGCTTCGGCCGCTTACGCTCTGGGCCGCTCGATACCCCGTCCTCTGGGATTGTGGTTTTTCGGACTGGTGGGCAGGCTTGCGTATGTTTTTTCCAGGAAGGAGAGACGGAGAACTCTCAATCATCTGAGAAGTGTGTACGGTGAGTTTTGGGACGAAAAGAAAATCCGCACAACTGCCTTAAGAGTCTTTTCCATGTTGGGAAAGAACATGTTCGATGCGCTTTGTTTGTCCCGCATGAGTGCCGGGCAGTTTGACAGAACAGTCACCCATGATTCTCTGGATGAGGTCAGGGCTGCCTACGACAAAGGCAGGGGGTTGTTTGCCATAACGGGGCATATCGGTTGTTTCGAGATGCTTCTGCATTTTTTCGCACGCAAAGGGATCAGGTCTTTCGCCATAGGGAGAAAGTTTGATGATCCCAGAATCGACCGCGTGGTCAGGAAAATGCGCAGCGGACCGGGTATAGAGTATATGGACCGCTCGGAGAGCAGCAGGAAAATCGTGCGGCTTCTCAAGGAGGGCAGAGCTTTCGGGGTGCTGGTTGATCAGGATACTAAAGTGGAAGGCGTGTTTGCTGAATTTCTGGGCAGGACGGCTTACACGCCCAGCGGTCCGGTGAGGTTGGCTATGAAGCTGGATATTCCGGTATTCGTGCTGACTACGGTGCGGCGGGAAAACGGGACGCACCACGTATTTATCAGTAAAGAAGTAGAGATGAACAACAGCGGGGATTTCGACAAGGACCTGGTTTCAAATGTGCAGAAAGTGAACGATCTTCTGTGCGAACGCATACAAAAGTTCCCGGAACAGTGGGTTTGGATGCATCGAAGATGGCGCACCAGGCCAAAGCAAGAGGAAAATGTGCGATGAAAACTGTATCTGGACTAATTGCAGGAATTTTGAGTGTAACGGTGCTGCTGGTTGGATGCGGTGAGCAGAAAGAAACAATTCCCGTGACCAAAAGCAGCATTGAAAACCCCTATCAGAAGCTTGGGACATCTTCACTCTATTTTTATGAAAACGGGGTGAAGAGGTGGATGCTTGAGTCTGAGCACATAGAAAAGCCCCTGGTGGATACGGGTAACCTGGTGGTGACTCCGGTGAGGGTGGCGATCTATGATTCCACAGGACGCAGGGGAACTCGTATTCTTGCAGATTCCGGCAGTTCTGATGTGAAATTCGAGACATTTCATCTCTGGGGTGATGTGTATATCAGAACCAAAGAGGGAATGGTGGTGAAAAGTCAGCGTCTCAGGTGGATAAAGGAGAGGCGCAAAATACTTTCCGATACTTATGTGCAGATAGAGACGCCCAAGGGTGATGTCTTGAGAGGCAGGGGGCTTGATGCGGTGGATAATTTCTCCCGTTTTTCATTCAAATCAGATGTGAGAGGCACATTCCCCGATTTCAAACGGCGTCTGGAGCAGGAGGATGAAGATTTTCTCAAATAAAACAGAATCACGGATGCCTTTTGCATTCATCAGGTCTATTTCGGTATTGATTTTTCTCGTGATTTCGGTTTTTGCCTCCGATGAGGGAGCGCTGATACTTGAGCGTGCCAACCGCAACGAAAATATCTATTCCAACGGGGAGTTCATAAGTCATCTCCGGGGAAATGTGGTTTTCCGCTACGATGATATGAAAATACGGGCGGATCAGGCCACCTGGCACAAGAGTCAGGGGGTGGTGAGTTTCCGCAAAGGGGTGAGAGTTGAGCGGGACCGGCAGCTGCTTACCTGCGACTGGCTTCATTTCACCCGCAAAAACAACCTGATCAGGGCCAGGGGGGATTTCTTTTTTGAAGATTCAGCGGAGTACACGACTCTGACCGGCCGGGAAGCTGAATATGAGGTGGATGACCGCAACTTTCTGCTCAGAGGTAACCCCAGGCTTGTGCGCAGGGATACCACGGAAAACGATACACTTTTCATTTCCGGTTCACTTATGGAGTACGCGGATTCAAACAAACAGGCCACTGTGACAGAGAATGTCAATATCAGGAAGGGCAAGCTGGTTGCAACCTGCAGAAAAGCCGACTATTTTACCGACAGCAATAGCGCCAATCTTCGGGTGAAACCGGAGGTGTTCTATGAGAACCATAAGGTGGTGGGTGATTCAGTCGATCTCTATTTCGGCAAGGAGGCTCTTGAAATGGCCCGCGTGGTGGGTAATTCTCACGGGCGTTACACGGAGTTTTCCAAACATTCCCGGGATACCTCCATCACTCATATCTGGAGCGACAGTCTTCATCTGACTGTTTCGGATTCGGGTATGCTCGATTCGCTTTATGCCTACGGGAAGGTGCTCAGCAAATATTTTCTCAAAGGTGATTCATCCAGGGCCAATGAAGCTTCCGGGAAGATTATGGTGATCTCCTTTGAGCAAGACGGCAAGGTGGAGAAAGCGGTGATAAACGGAAATGCCAGAAGTGTGTATCACATAGACGAGTCTGACGGTCGGGGAAGAAATGAGGCCAGCGGGGATCAGATAGTGGTTCTTTTCGAGCTGGGCAAGGCGCGGGTGCTCAAGTTGAGAGGAAGCACCAGAGGGATGTATTTTCCTCTTCCGGATTGATTTCAGGAGAAAAAATGCACTTTGTGCGTGTTTAACCCGTAGTATTGAACTCTTGCCGAAATGGGTGTAATGGATCAGAAGTCACCAGAGGAAACTATGAAAGTGGAAAACGGAAAGGAAAGCGGTACAGCCGCTGCAGGTGAGACGATGGAGCAGAAGCCTGTGAATGAGTCTGTGGTACCGGACAGCGCAAGGGAGATCCGTACCGAGGGGCTGGTGAAGGTCTACAGCAAGCGCAAGGTGGTTAACGGCGTTTCCATTTCGGTGAAGCAGGGTGAAATTGTGGGCCTTCTGGGTCCTAACGGTGCGGGCAAGACCACTACATTTTACATGATAGTGGGACTGGTGAAGGCCAACAGGGGAAAGATTTTTCTGGATAAGCGCAACATCTCCCGCAAAGCCATGTACAGAAGGGCGCGGATGGGGATCGGATATCTCCCTCAGGAGCCTTCAGTGTTCAGAAAACTTTCGGTGGCGGATAATATAATGGCTGTGCTGGAGTATCAGCGCATGAGTCACAAGGAGCGAAAGGGAAGGATGAAGGAGCTTCTGGAGGAGCTCAATGTGGCTCATCTGGAGAAGAGTCTGGGATATATGCTCTCCGGGGGAGAGCGCAGGCGGGTGGAGATTGCCCGTACGCTTGCTATCAGGCCCGATTTTATTTTGTTGGATGAGCCTTTTGCGGGGGTTGATCCCATAGCGGTGGAGGACATACAGAGTATCGTTCATCAGCTGAAGCACAAGGGCTATGGGGTACTTATTACCGATCACAATGTGAGAGAAACGTTGCGGATAACCGATCGGGCATATATAATGTGTGAGGGGCAGATTCTGATTTCGGGAACTGCTCAGGAGCTGGCCAACAACCCAGAGGCGCGCAGGATATATCTGGGTCAGAATTTCCGATTGTAGATTGAGAGTACCTTTTTGCGGATATGATAAAAGGGTGCAAAAAGACGGGGCGGATCTGCGCCGATCCGCTGTGATGAGTGGCTTTGAGCAGCTTCGGGATAAACGGACCGGTTTTTGCTCTACCTATTCGCGTCACTCGCTTTTGATGCTAGTCTGAAACCTTATGCAGGAGTTGTGTTTTTGAACCTCGGTCTTGACATGTCGCTGAAGCTTCAGCAGAAGCTGTCATTCCAGATGATACAGTCTCTCAAGCTTCTACAAGTGAATACGCTACAGCTCGAACAGCTCCTCAAGACCGAATTGGAGATGAATCCGGTTCTTGAGGCAAGTGATGAGCTGGATGTGGAAGCCGAAGAGGCCCAGGAGAGAGAAGAGGACAAAGAGGACAAAGAGGAGCAGGAAGATGAGCTGGATATCAATGAAGACAGCATAGACTGGGAGGAGTATCTCGAGGAGGGGTTTGATCTGGGGTATTCCTATAACGAGGAAGTGGACCGCAACGATGAGCGCTACGAGCCCACCCCGGTCTACCAGGCCACCCTCGAGGAGCATCTGATGGATCAGCTGGCTGAAAAGAAGCTGGATGAAAAACTCAAGCTTCTGGTTCAGTTCCTTATCGGGAGTCTGGACAATGACGGTTATCTGCGGATTCCTCTGGAGGATCTGGCCGATTACACTCAGACCTCCGTGTTTGAAATCGAAGAGGCGCTCAATGTGCTGCAGAGAATGGATCCTCCCGGAGTGGGAGCCCGCAATCTGCGCGAGTGCATGATTTTCCAGCTCCGCGCACGCAATTACCACGATTCTCTCACTATGCGCATTCTCGAGGAGACCTGGGGTCTTTTCGAAAAGCTCAAGATCCCCGAGATATCCCGTCATTTCGGCGTGGAGCCCCGGAAGGTGCAGGAGGCTCTGGAGCTTATAAAAACGCTCAATCCCAAACCGGGATATCAGTACAATCCCGACAAGCCCACCACCATCATCCCCGATCTTATTGTGGAGAAGGTGGACGGCAGGTTTCTGGTGATGCTCAATGACCGTTCCGTGCCTTCGCTGCATATCAATAAAAGCTACGCCAATATGATCAAGCGGGGCAGCACGGCAAAACGGGAGGTCAAGAAGTATATACGGGAAAAGTTCAACAGTGCCACCTGGTTTATCCGTTCCATCGAGCAGCGCAAAACCACCATGCTCAAGGTGATGTATGCCATTATCGACAGACAGACGGAGTTTTTCGAGAAGGGACCGCCCAACCTCAGCCCTCTCAAGCTGCAGGACGTGGCCGATATGGTGGAGATGCACATATCCACGGTGAGCCGTGTGACCAGCAACAAATATGTGCAGACAAAGCACGGTATCTTCGAACTCAAATACTTCTTCACCGAAGCGGTGGGTAGGGATGCCGACGGGGCGGATATTTCTTCGGAGCGGATAAAGAACAGAATCCGTCAGCTGGTGGAAACAGAAAACAGAAAGAAACCGCTTTCAGATCAGAAAATTTCAGATATCCTGGGCAAAGAGAATCTTCCGGTTGCGCGGAGGACAGTTGCCAAATATCGGGAGCAGATGAAAATTCTTCCCGCACGTTTGCGTCAGAAATATGAATAATTCCAGTTCAGCCCCCTGCTCCTGCGGGGGGCACGATTCTCACAATCCCGTCCGTTTTCCTGCCTGGCTCAAGCGCCCCAGTGCTTTTTCCGGAAAACAGAGTCAGGTTGCCAGCCTTCTTGAATCCTGCGGTCTCAATACCGTATGTGCCGAAGCAAAATGTCCCAACAGAGGTGAATGTTTCAGCAAGGGAACCGCTACGTTTCTCATACTGGGTTCGGTCTGCACCAGAAACTGTGCATTCTGCGGGGTGGAGTCCGGCACTCCTCTGCCACCCGACCCGGACGAGGGGGAGCGTCTGGCGGAGGCGGCCTCCCGCATGGGGCTCAAGCATGTGGTGATCACTTCCGTTACCAGAGATGACCTTTCCGATGGCGGAGCTCATGCGTTTGCAACTGTGGTGGAAGCGGTACGGCGCAGGTTGCCCGGGGCAACTGTGGAGGTGCTTATTCCTGATTTCGGAGGTTGCGAACAGGCTCTTGGCACGGTTCTCGACAGTGCTCCCGATGTGCTCAATCACAATATCGAAACTGTACCCAGGCTCTACAGCAGCGTAAGGCCTCAGGCCGAATATGACCGATCTCTGGAGCTTCTTTCCCGTGCGGCCAGTGATGGGAGGGCTGCGGTGAAGTCCGGCATGATGGTCGGGTTGGGAGAGCAGCTGCAGGAGGTGGAGGGGGTTATGGCCGATCTGAGAGCTTCAGGGTGTACCATACTGACTGTAGGGCAGTATCTGCGTCCTTCCCGCAGTCAGGTCCCGGTAAAAGAGTTTGTCACGCCGCAGCAGTTTTCCTCCTATGAGCAGATTGCTTTGAGTCTTGGTTTCGAGCATGTATTTTCAGGTCCTTATGTACGAAGTTCTTATCGGGCCGAGGAGCAGTTCCGAAGCTGAACTGAGCTAATGGATCGGTGAAAAACAGTTTTGAACATGGCTTCTGCAGTGATGTATTTTTCTTCTGAAGCGATTAAATGCTTGAATCGTATGGCCGGTATGTTAGAATTAATCTTTGCGGGATTTATCCGTAATCTGGATGCAGGGAGTCTCAACCTGTACAGAATCGTTGTTGTTAAACCCAAACCACAAGGAGAAGGTGACTATGAATGTTCAGATCACCTCGCGGCATGCCAAGGCATCTCAGAATCTGCAGGAAACCATAACGGCTGAACTCCATAAACTGGAAAAATTTTTCGATAAGATTACCTCCTGCCATGTGATCCTGGACAGTGAGCATGTGGATAAAACCGTGGAGATCACGATGAATACTCTTGGTCATCAGCTGGTGGGTTCCGCAAAAGCGCCTAATGTGGGCAAGGCCATTGATGAGGCGGTTTCCAAGGTGGAGCGTCAGCTCAAAAAACTCAACGAAAAAATCAAGGATCACAAAAAAGAGAAGAGTGCGATTAGCACCGAGTTGTGAAATCAGCTATTTTTAGAATTCGGTCTGCCGCGGTTCAAACTGATTGGGCCGGCAGACCTTCTGTTTTGAAAGTTATCCGTTTCTGGAAAAAAAAGGCTGTGGTCGGACAGCTAAAAGGATTTGGGCGTTGAAGAAGTCAAATACGGATCTCATTGTCGGTGCATCTATTCTGCTTTCCCTTTTCATTCTGGTCGCGGGGGTTTTGTGGCTCAAGGAAATTTCTCTGGCCAGAAAAATAGTTACCTATACCGTCCTTTTCCCCAGTGTGGGTCATCTCCAGGAGGGTGATCCGGTCACTGTGAACGGAGTGAAAAAAGGGACGGTTGACGAAATTCGCCTAAAGGGTGAAGAGGTGGAGGCCGTTCTGAATCTGGAAAAAAATGTGACGATTACCGATTCCACTAAGATCAATGTAATAAATATCGGGCTCTTGGGTGAACGGGGTATCGGAATCCAGCTTACCTCCAAGGGGAACAAAGTTTCTCATAATACGAAAAAAGATACCACTTTCCTCAGAGGTAACTTCGATACCGGTATTTCCGAAGCCATGGGAATGCTGGGAACGGTTCTGACCGAGGTGGAAACTCTGGCTCAGAATGTCACCTCTATTGTGGAAAGCACTGTCGGGGACACCGTGTTTCTCAACATGTTCCACACCATGGTGGGACGGTTGGACACTATCACTGTGGTCACCCAGAATCTGGTGTCCAGAAACGAGCCTCTGCTCAACAGAAGCATGAAGAACTTGTCCACGGCATCTGCCGAGCTCAATGGTCTCATGGATGAGAACAGCGAAAACATCAATAACATAGTCGACAACGGTGAGCAGCTGTCCTCCCGGTCTCTTGCGGTGGTGACTCAGGTTGAATCGCTTGCTGTTGCAATGCAGACGGTCGTGCATAGAGTGGACAGCGGGCAGGGAACGCTTGGAAAACTGTACAAGGATGATACATTCTATGTTGATCTCAAGCATACGCTTGCAAATGTGGACAGTCTGGTAAACGAAGTTCAGGATGATGCGCTCAAGCTGCGTCTGAGATTCTGGGGAAAAAAGAAGAAAAAAGAATAAAGCCGTTATGATTGAGAAGACTGCAAATGTGGTGAATTCATTGGGGATACATGCCCGTCCGGCATCGCTCATTGTCCAGACCGCCACCAGGTTCAAATCGTCGATTCAACTGATCAAGGACGGGGCTAGCGCTGATGCGAAGAGTATCATGAGTGTGATGATGCTTGCTGCTGCTCAGAACACCTCGGTTATTGTCAGGGCTGACGGGGAGGATGAAGAGGCGGCGGCGGATGCCATTGTGAAACTTTTTGAAATGAAATTCAACGAAGAATGATTCAGATGCATATCAATCCCTTCACTTTTCCTCCGTTATGCTCGGCAGTTCCCCCGCTTTTTTAACACACGCTGGCTGTTTTTGGGAAAATGCAATCCGGGGCGGTTCAGGCGTGCCTTTCCGGGGACCATTGATGTATTTTTCTCCTCTTTAGCTCTCATTCATTTTAGGTTGAAAGGACGGCTACAATGCGGGCTGTGAACATTGGTCTGGTCGGAGCAGGAACAGTTGGCGGAGGCGTGGTGAAGATACTCAGTTCTCGGGCGGAGCAGTTCCGCAACGGGCTGGGACTTCCGGTAAAGCTGGCCAGAGTAGTGGACAAGGCTTCTGAAAGATTCGAAACTCTCCCCGTCGGTGATGCGGTCTGCTCATCAGATGTGAATGACATCCTCGATGACGATTCCATATCGGTGGTGATCGAACTGGTGGGCGGCACCACATTCGCCCGCAAGGTGGTCCTGGATTCCCTCAGCAGAAAAAAACATGTCATTACAGCCAATAAAGCTCTTATTGCAGAACACGGACCGGAGATTTTCGAGGCTGCTTCCCGTAACGGCGTGTCGGTGTATTTCGAAGCCGCGGTAGGCGGGGGCATGCCGGTCATCAAGAGTATCCGCGAAGGACTGGTGGGCAATGAAATCATTACCATCAGAACCATTATCAACGGAACCTGCAATTACATTCTTACCAGAATGACTGCCGAAGGGCTGCCCTTCAAGCAGGTCCTCAAAGAGGCCCAGGAGAACGGGTATGCCGAAGCTGACCCGGAACTTGACATCGGTGGTGGGGATACCGGGCACAAAGTGGCGATACTCGCGTCTCTGGTAAGCGGCGGCTATTTGCCGTTTGACCAAATCTCCATTGAGGGAATCACATCCATCACCAAAGACGACATAGAATTCGCTCAGGAGATGGGCTACACATTGAAACTTCTGGGAGTGATCAAGAAAACAGGCATGAAGGAGCTGGATGTGAGGGTTCATCCGGTTATGCTTCGGGATGATCATATTCTGGCTTCCGTCTCCGATGTGTTCAATGCGGTGCTTCTGGAAGGTGATGCTGTCGGGCAGATTCTCATTTACGGCAAAGGAGCCGGTGAAATGCCTACCGCTTCGGCGGTGGTCGGTGATGTGATCGATGTGGCCCGGAATGTCACCAGTGAAGCACCAGTGCGCATACCGATGGATTTCTACAATTCCGATCGGAAGGTGCCTGTTCTTCCCATGGAGGAAATCACCACCCGTTACTATCTGCGCTTTTCAGTAACTGACAAGCTGGGGGTTCTTGCTTCCCTCACACAGTATCTGGGTGATGAGGGAATTTCGATTGCATCAGTCATGCAGAGAGAAACTTACAGCGATGACAGTGTGCCGATCATAATTCTCACACATACCGCTTCCGAGAGAGGTATCCGTCAGGCGATCGAAAAGATAGAGAAAGAGGATTACATCAAAGCCCGGACTCAGATCATACGCATCGAGGATTGAGCATCCGGAAACAGTTTCGCAATAGGAAAAAACATGCGTTATATCAGTACAAGAGATAACTCGCCCGCGCTTTTTTCGGCGCAGGCGATCGATCTGGGAATGGTGCCGGCCGGAGGATTGTTTGTTCCCGAGCAGATACCTCAGCTTCCCTCTGTGGATCCCGGGGAATCGTATCAGCAGGTTGCGGTGAAAGTTCTGTCATCTTTTCTGAGCGATTTCTCGCCCGAAGAGGTGACTTCATGTGTAGAAAATGCATACAGCTTGGGGGGTTTTGATTCTCCCGAGGTCGTGGATCTGACCGGTATCGGAAACAAGCGCTATGTCATGGAGCTTTGGCACGGTCCTACCGCCGCGTTCAAGGATGTGGCACTGCAGATCATGCCTCATTTCATGAAATATGCTAAAGTCAAAAGCGGAAACGATTCTCATACAGTTATCCTGGTAGCTACTTCGGGGGACACGGGAAAGGCCGCGCTTGAAGGCTTCAAAGATGTCGGGGGTATTTCCATAGTGGTGTTTTATCCTCACGGCGGCGTGAGTGAAATACAGAGACTGCAGATGGCAACAACGGATGGAAAAAACACCCATGTTGTGGCAGTGAAGGGAAATTTCGATGACTGCCAGAGCGGGGTGAAAGCGCTTTTCGGAGATGAGGAGTTCAGAGCTTCCGCTAAAAAGGACAACGTTGTATTCTCATCTGCCAATTCAATAAACTGGGGCAGACTCTGTCCCCAGATCGTCTATTATGTGAAATCATATCTGGATCTGGTGAAGCGCAAGGAGATCGCCCGGGGCGACAAAGTGGACTTCTGTGTTCCCACCGGCAATTTCGGCAATATTCTTGCCGGGTATTATGCAAAAGAGATGGGGCTTCCTATCCGTAAGCTTGTCTGTGCATCGAACAAAAACAAAGTTCTGACTGATTTTTTCAGAACAGGTGTCTACGACCGCAATCGCTCCTTTCACCGCACTATGTCTCCGTCCATGGATATTCTCATTTCCTCCAATCTGGAGCGGTTTCTCTTTGAAGTGACCGGTCATGATGCTTCGAAGGTGAACCAGTGGTATGCGCAGCTGTCCCAAAAGGGCGAATTCACAGTTGATGATGCTTTCAGGGAAAAGACGGAGTCACTCATCCAGGCTGAATGGGTGAATGAAAGCGAGGTGCTGCAGACAATCGGTGATACCTACAGGGAGTGCAGGTATGTGCTCGATACTCACACTGCAGTGGCCGTCGCAGCCGCAAATCGCCTGAAAGATGATACTCCCGTGGTGATTGCATCCACTGCGAATCCCTACAAATTCAGTGGAGATGTTCTGAAGGGGCTGGGCAGCGGAAAACCTCTTAACGAGTTCGAATCCATAGAGAAGCTCAATTATACAAGTGATATGCCCATTCACAGGGCTGTGGGCGGCCTGAAAGAAAAACCGGTGCGCCATGATGAGGTGATCGGTATTGGTCAGATGCGGGATACTGTACAGAATATAATCCGGAGTTTCCGCTGAATATTCCGTGAATCGAAACCGGAAGAGGAGTCGTGTGTGAAATATAAATATGCAATGCTCGTGGGTGACGGTATGGCGGATTACCCCATTGAAAAACTGGGTGGCAAGACCCCGCTTGAGTATGCATCAACTCCCAATATGGATGAAGTTGTGAATCTGGGGTGTACTGGTCGGGTCTCCACGGTACCCCAGGGGTATACGCCGGGAAGTGATGTGGCGAACATGTCGCTTATGGGATATGATCCTTCCCTATACTACCGGGGACGTGCGCCGATCGAAGCGGTGAGCATGGGTATTTCGCTCAAAGAGGGTGATGTCGCTTTCAGGTGCAATCTTGTGACCCTCAAAGAGGGCAGGATGCTGGATTACTCCGCCGGGCATATCGGGACCGATGAGGGCGGAGAGCTTGTTTCTCTGCTGCACAAGGAGCTGGGATCCGACAAGGTACGCTTTTATCCCGGAGTGGGATACCGTCATCTGATGGTGACAAAGGGGATCGGTGGCGAGCTTGCCTGCGTTCCCCCTCACGATATCACGGATCAGCCAATCGGGGAGCATCTGCCTGCCGGAGAGCACAAAGATCCGATCGTGAATATCATGCAGAAAGCCCGGGAAATTCTGGCGGATGCCAAGGTGAATGAAAAACGTCTGCAGGCGGGTAAGAATCCTGCAACAGATATATGGCTCTGGGGTCAGGGGCCGTCTCTCACATTGCCCACACTTGAGGAAAGGTTTTCCCTAACCGGTTCGGTGATTTCAGCTGTTGATCTGGTACGGGGTCTGGGCAGACTTGCAGGACTCGGGGTGCGTCTGGTTGAAGGGGCGACCGGCTATCTCGGCACCAATTACGCGGGTAAAGTGGGTGCTGCCCGCGAGGCCTTCGGGAATGGTGAGGACTTCGTGTATCTGCATGTTGAGGCTCCGGATGAAACCAGTCATGAAGGGTCCCTTGAGAAGAAGATACAGGCTATAGAGGAATTTGACACATATGTGGTAGGGGAGATGCTTAAGTATCAGCAGTCCCGAAATGATATGCGCATTATCGTTCTGCCGGATCATGAAACACCTCTTTCTCTGAAAACTCACAGCGCGGGTCCGGTGCCCTGGGGGGCATGCGGTTTGGGAATCGGATCTGATGATGCCGGGGCTTATAACGAGAAAACAGCCAAGGATAGAAAACCCTTTACCGGACCATCTCTTTTCGAGAGCTTTATCAGAGGGGATCTGCAAAAGTAAAATGGTACGTCTGGTTGAAAAAGCCTTGACCTTTCTGTTTGATTTTCTCGCCGTGAATGCCGCGTGTTTCACTGCTATATGGATACGTTTCTATTCCGGTCTATTTTCCGTGGAGGAAATGGGGGAAATTCCACCGGGACTGTTTTTTTATGTGGAACCATCTCTTATTCTGAGCTGTGGTTGGCTTTTTCTCTTTTTCCTGACCGGACTTTACAGAGACTGGTACAGGGAATCCCGGTTGGACGAGTTTTTTGTAGTGGCTCGAACGGTGTTCATGGGCCTTTTCTTTCTGTTTCTGGTAACGGGTGCATCTGAAATCACCGATTTTGTGCGAACCGGAAGTTTAAAGGGTTTGTTTGCCCGTACCAGACTGATCACTCTGTTTACTTACGGCGGGTGCATGCTGTTCTTTGCCAGTGTGAACCGTTTCTCCATGCACACCTTTTTTGCACTGCTTTCTGCCAAGGGAATCGCAGTCAGCAAGGTTCTGGTGGTGGGGGCCAATTCTGCCGGAGAGAAGCTGGTGAGAGATATTCACTCCTTTCCCAAGCTGGGTTACAAAGTAGCCGGGTTCATTGACAATGACGGAAGCCGCACCGGAAGCAGCTGTGCGGGGCTTCCTGTACTGGGGACCTATTCGGATATTCCCGCAGCTGTTGAAAAAGAGGGCGTCGGCGGTCTTATTATCGGTCATGTGAGTGAATCTCCAAACGAGATTATACGGATACTGGATTACTGCGGTGATCTCAGAGTCAACATCTATATGGTTCCTTCTCTGATGGACGTGATAACCGGGCATTTCAAAACGC
This sequence comes from Chitinispirillaceae bacterium, assembly GCA_046546375.1. Lineage (GTDB taxonomy): Bacteria > Fibrobacterota > Chitinivibrionia > Chitinivibrionales > Chitinispirillaceae > JAEZKC01. The sequence goes on from JBKGXV010000027.1 coordinate 36,140, forward strand.
ATCAGCTTTTCGGGGTACCTCTGATGGTGCTGCTTCAGGATCATATGCCCGGGTGGGAAGCTCAGATAAAGAGACTTATGGATATTGTGGTGTCTGCAGGTATTCTGCTGCTGGGCGCCCCGGTATGGCTGGCAGTTGCTGCAGTGATCCGTATGACCTCTCCGGGACCGTCAGTATACAAACAGGAAAGGGTGGGTCAGAACGGGAAAACGTATACAATGTATAAATTCCGTTCCATGTATCAGGACGCCGAAAAGCGAAGCGGGCCGCAGTGGGCATCCGAAAACGATCCCAGAATCACTCCTGTCGGACGTTTTATCCGCAAAACGCGTCTGGATGAAATCCCTCAGTTCATAAATGTGCTCAAGGGGGAGATGAGCCTTGTGGGCCCTCGGCCTGAACGTCCCTTTTTCGTTGAGCAGCTCAAACAGGAGATTCCCTGGTATGTGAGGCGGATAAAGATGAAACCGGGTATCACCGGGTGGGCCCAGGTCAAACACAAATATGATTCGTCCATAGAGGATGTGAAACAGAAGGTGCTGTACGATCTTTACTATTTTGAAAACATGTCGCTTTCTCTGGACCTCAAAATTCTGCTGCGCACATTTCTGGTGGTTCTTACCGGCAAGGGAGCCCATTGAAAAAACTGCTCCTCCAATTTGCCTGATCACCTGTGGTTACTGGCTGAAACGGTGATCTTCCCACATTTTTCTTGTTAATACTTTCCTAAACCACTATTTTGATTTCTCTGTACATAATCATAATAAAAGTATGAGGAATCAGAATTATGGAAAAAAGCTGCCCGGTTTATCTCGATTGTAATCTGAATCGCCAAGAGCGTGCCGCTGACCTTCTCTCCCGCATGACCCTGGAGGAAAAAGTGGGACAAATGGTGCAGGCAGATGGAAGAGAGGATCTTGATTCTCTGATAGAGGAGCAGAATCCCGGTTCAGTTCTTCACGTACTGAATGATCAGGCTTCACATGTTCAGCAGCTTGCTTTGAAAACCAGGCTTGGCATACCTCTTATTCTGGGAATCGATGCCATTCACGGTCACTCTTTTCATTCCGGCGCAACGATATTTCCCACTCAGTTATCCCTTTCCTGTTCCTGGAATCCGGCTCTGGCTCAAAAGGTGGCACGGATTACTGCTGTTGAGCTGAGCTACACTGGTATGCACTGGACTTTTTCTCCTGTACTGTGCCTTGCCCGGGATACGAGATGGGGACGTACGGGGGAGACCTTCGGCGAGGACACTCTGCTAGTGGGTGATTTCGCCCAAGCTTTTGTGAAAGGATATCAGGGGGACGGCATTGCCGATCGGAGAGCAGTGGCAGCCTGCGCGAAGCATTATGCGGGATATTCGGAAACCAGAGGCGGTCTGGATGCTTCCGAAGCGGATTTGACCCCGCGTAAACTCAAATCCTTCTTCCTGCCTCCATTCAAAAAAGCTGCTCTATGCGGATGTAAAACATTCATGACCGCCTATCAGGCAATAGACGGCATTCCATGTGCAGCGAACCGCCATCTCTTGACCGATGTTTTAAGAAAAGAATGGGGCTTTGGCGGATTCGTGGTGACCGATTGGGACTGCGTGGGCAGAATGCATGAGGAGCAGTTTGCGGCAGCAACGATGAAGGAGGCGGTGATCAGGGCTGTAAAGGCCGGAAACGACATGATCATGGTTACCCCCGCCTTTTATCAGTGTGCAGTAGAGGCGGTGAGAAACGGTGAGCTGGATGAGAAACTGATAGATCAGGCAGTGAAAAGAATACTTGAGGTGAAATTCGAGATGGGGCTTTTTGAAGATCCCCGTTTTCCTGATCCGGCCGGGGGCAGAAAAGTAATCGGCTGCAGCGAGCATCGAAATATCGCACTTGAGTGCGCTCGTCAATCGATCGTGCTTCTGAAAAACGACAACAGTATTCTTCCTCTGCAGGATGAAAGTATTCAAAATGTGGTGGTGATAGGGCCGTATGCCGATGATCCCCTCGTTCAGTTGGGCGATTGGTCTTTAGGCTCCGGTCAGACCCAGAAAGGGACTCATCCCAGAGAGAAAACAGTTACACTTCTTGACGGTATAAAGGCCCGTCTGGGAGCTTCCAGGGTTGATTTTGTAAAAGGGTGTTCTATAACACAGAATGACGCAGTTCAGAAAAAAGAGGTGCTGGAGGCAGTAAAGGATTGCGATGCGGTCATTCTGGCCCTGGGAGATACACTTGATTTCATAGGTGAATTTAAAAGCACTGCGACTCTGGAGCCGATGGATGGGCAAAAAGAGCTGCTGAATCTGGTGGTGAAATCGGGCAAGCCGGTTGTGCTGGTTCTGATAAACAGTAAACCACTTGTTCTTCCACATTCTGTAAAAGAGGCAAATGCCGTAATCGAAGCTTTCAATCCGGGTATGCTGGGAGGCAGGGCTTTGGCCGAGATTATTTTCGGGGATGTGAATCCTTCGGGAAAACTTACAGTTTCCTATCCCAGGCATGCCGGTCAGGTTCCTCTTTACTACAATAAAGTCGCGGGTCAGCACGGGGAGAACTATGCCGATCTTTCCTCCGCGCCGCTTTTTTCCTTCGGCTTCGGGCTGTCCTACAGCCGTTTTGAATATTATAATCTGAAGTCCGATACGACTCTTATTTCACCGGACAAGCCGGTAAGGGTCAGTGTTGATGTGAAAAACGAATCCGACCGCAAGGGAATGGAAACGGTGCAGGTGTATGTGACAGATCTTTTCACCTCCGCAACGTGGCCCCGCAAAATGCTTAAGAGTTACAGAAAGGTGGAACTTGATCCCGGTCAGGTGGAGACGGTCACCTTCGAGCTTTCAATAGAGAGCTTCGCCTTCGTGAACGCACAGGGGGAATGGGTGGTGGAACCCGGAGAATTCATGGTGCGGGTGGGCTCCAGTTCCAGAGACGAGGATCTGCTTGAATGCAGGTTGGAGTATGAGGGTTGAAAG
>JBKGXV010000028.1:0-38959 GCA_046546375.1 Chitinispirillaceae bacterium
GTCCGTCACACGATCTCTGGAACGGCTAATTTATAATCAGGAAAAAAAACTTCAGAACGGGAAATGAGGTTCACGCCGGCAGGAATCAGTAAAATCACGGCATGCTGATGAACTTGGTGTCGCACTCGAAATCGTCCGCGTCATCATCATTGTCTTCGGTTTCGGAAGCTGCCGCCTGGATCAGACCGATTTCGGTTTCGGATGTCTCCTCATCCACGATGCTCTCTTTGGCCATTTGCTGGGTTATGGCGCAAAATGCTTCCTGCTTTGAATCCACCATAAGAATGAATTTATCGAGACGGGCTGTAGTCAGGGCCACTTTGACATATCCGGCTGCACCCACAATGACAAGCCTTCCGCCCAGTTCTGAGCACTGCTTATAAAATCTGACAATCATTCCCAATGCACAGGAATAGATATTGTTAACATTGGAAACATCGATAATGACTCTGCCCTTTTTTACCTTCCTTAGACGATCGGCTACTTTGCGCAACGCATCACTGCGGACAGAGTTAAGAACACCGCTGCATTCAATCACAACCGTGTCATGCTCGCCCAAATCAACGGTAATCGCATTCTTGTTCATCTTGCGGTAATAGGGGCACACTCTGCAATTTTTGGTGGATGAACCTTCACAGGAACCTTTTTTCAATATCCAGCAGGAAATATTCTCCATCTGGGCGGTGTTATTCCTGAAATTCTGATATACGAAACAGGATTCTCTGCATTCCTCACTACAACCCTTGATATCGTAACATTTCACGAAACTGACTCCTTGCGATGTAAAGGAAGCATCCTACTTCAGAAAAGCCTTCCCAGAAAAGCGGAAACTGCATGCTCCACCCGCAGTATTCTCTCACTAAATAATACAGATCGGCACCCGTACTTTTCAAGCAGTTCGACCTCAAAAGGAATAAAGCCCCCCTCGGGACCGATCACCAAAGTTACAGGTCTGCCGATATCATGAGGCATAACCGCATCCGCTTTAGGATGAGCAACCAGAGCTTCCGTATCTGAGGCGAGATCGCAGAATTCATCTTCCACGAAAGGTTTGAACCTCCTGCGGATCTCTATCTTCGGAAGGACAGTATCCCCTGCCTGCTCCAAACCAAGATACATTATTTCATTCAGGGAAGAAACGGTCAATACCGGACTGGACCAGTAACATTTCTCCACCCTCCAGCTCTGAATAATGAATACTTTCTTCACCCCCAGAACGACTGCCGCCTCAAGAGCTTTTTTCAGACTTTTCGGTCTGGGCATAGCAAGAACCAGTGTACACGGAAGCGGAGATGGTGGTTCACTGTTCAGAACCACCTTCATTTCACAAGATGTTTCATCTATGAATCTTATGCTGCCAGACCCCATTCTGCCGTTGAGCAGACCGATTTTCAATTCATCCCCTCTTCTGCTTCCTATAACAGAACGGATATGATTCAAACGCCTTCCGGTAAACCTGACTGTATCACCAGAAATGAAATCCGATTCAAACAGAAGAACAGTATTCATTTTTCCCCACTGCATCAAAGAGTGAATGCCGGTCAGTTCTCCTTTGGCTTTGACAGAACATAACCGGCCACAACCGGTGCATTTCTGCTTACCGGGCATTCTAGCAAGCCATCATGAAAACGGCTCATCCGGAGGTCATGCGCAATGATTTCAATTCCTTGTTGGCAAGCCGCACCCCACCGGCTTTCAATCCCTTTACCAGATAGTCTTTCACAAAGAAACTCTCCTCCAGGACTTTGAGACGCGGTTTGGGCTTGTACTGCAGAGTTATCACCGCATCGGAATCGGTGGTCAGACGCAGTATGGTGCATTTTTCCGGCACCAGAGTATATCCCTTGTTGAGTATGAATTTCTCGATTCTGCATCTTTTGATGTAGGGGAATTTGGTGGCATTATCTTTGTAGATCACATTGAATACGAGATCCTTATCGACAAAACCGCAATAGAGCATTCCCTTGTCCACGAAAAGTTTGTCCGGAACATCCATAACCGAGTAAGCCCCGCTTTTACGGATAACAAGGATGCGGTCATAGGGAGAAACATCGAACAGGACATTTCCGTTCACTTCGTGCCCCAGATACCCGGTATCCTTGTCATAACGCAGTTTGAGATTTCTCTGGGCAGCTTCTCTTATATCAACCTTCCTGAAGGACACCAGTTCTGTTCTGCGCGGATAATCCGATTTGTACTTGCTTATGAGTTTTTCCAGAAAAGACACAGAATAGTCCACAATGGAAGCCAGGTGTTCGCGTATCTCCTTGAGACGGTTCTTTATTTCCCGCATCTCCTTTTTGGCCCGGTTGATATCGTAAAGAGAAATCCTGCGGATGGGAATTTTCAGAAGCGTTTCGACATCCTCCACAGTGACCTCTCTTCTTATCTGTTTCTGAAAAGGAGCAAGCCCGTCAAAAACCGCCTGGATCACTGAATCAGCTGTGGTTTCCTCTTCAATTTTCTTGTAGATGCGGTTTTCGATGAAAATCTGCTCGAGTGTTCTGGCATGAAGCCTGTCCTTGAGTTTGCGCTCCTCGAGTTTCAGCTCGGTTTTGAGAATTCCGACAAGCCTTTGGGCATTGTGTTTCACTACTTCTGTCACGGTCATAACCGTCGGTTTTTCATCCCTGATGACCATCAGGTTGACAGATATGGACGACTCGCAATCAGTAAAAGCATAAAGGGCATCCACGGTGTCCTTTGTATGCACACCGCGGGCGAGCCTGACCTCTATCTCCACATTCTCGGCTGTATAATCACTGATGCCCGCTATCTTAAGCTTGCCCTTTCTGGTCGCGGCCTCCATGGATGCGATGAGGGATTCGGTAGTGGTTCCGAAGGGCAGCTCTTTGATGATGATGCGTTTGGGATCACTTGTGTCAAGTTTGGCCCGGACCAGCACTTTCCCGTTCCCGTCATTGTACTCGGATACATCGGCATAGCCTCCGGTCGGAAAATCAGGAAACACAAGAAGCTGCTCACCCCGCAGGTAAGCGATCTGCGCTTCAAGCAGTTCAATGAGGTTGTGGGGCAGAACTCTGGTGGACATCCCGACGGCTATGCCTTCCGCTCCCAGAAGAAGAAGTACGGGCAGTTTGGCGGGAAGAGTGACAGGCTCTCTGTTTCTTCCATCATAGGAATCGACGTATTCGGTGATTTCCGGATCGAAAAGAGTTTCCCGGGCGAGAGGTGACAAGCGGCATTCAATGTAACGAACGGCGGATGCGGGATCTCCCGTCATGATGTTACCGAAGTTGCCCTGTTTGTCGATGAACTGTTCTTTATTGGAAAGTGAAACGAGTGCATCTCCGATGGACGCATCTCCATGGGGATGATATTTCATGCACTGGCCGACCACATTGGCCACTTTGTGGAATTTCCCGTCATCCACTTCAAACAGGGTATGAAGGATGCGTCTCTGAACAGGCTTGAGTCCGTCGTCGATGTGCGGTATGGCCCTGTCCTTTATGACATAGGATGCATATTCCAGAAAATTGGTATTGTACAGATTATTTACATAAGCCATCAGATAAGATTCTCCATAATGAATTCACGTCTGTCCGGGGTGTTTTTTCCCATATAGAATTTCAGTGTTTCGGAGATGTTTTTGACTGATTTCACATTCACCTCCACAAGTCTCATGTCCGGTCCTATGAACTGGCCGAACTCCTTGGGAGAGATTTCTCCGAGACCTTTGAACCGTGTCACTTCAGGATCACGGATCGCCTTCATTGCGGCATCCCGCTCCTTTTCACTGTAGCAGTAACGGGTCTGCTTTTTGTTCCGCACCCTGAAAAGGGGTGTTTCCAAAATGTAAACGTGGCCCGCGACGACCAGTTCCTCGAAATAGGTAAGAAAAAAGGTGAGCAGCAGATTTCTGATATGGAAACCATCCACATCAGCATCAGTGGCCAGAACTATTCTGTTGTACCTCAGGTTCTCGATGTCCTCCTCGATACCGAGCGCCATCATCATGTCAAACAATTCCTCGTTCTGGTAAATGGCGGCTTTGGTTTTTCCGAAGACGTTCTGAGGTTTTCCCTTGAGTGTGTAGATAGCCTGGGTATAGACATCCCGGGCAGAAATGATAGAGCCGCCCGCGGACTGTCCCTCGGTAAGAAATATGGTTGACTTTTCACCATCGGAACCATTTCCCAGATGATATTTGCAGTCTTTGAGATTCGGGATTTTTATCTCGACCCGCTTGGCGGCTTCCTTCGCCTCTTTTTTGACTTTGTTAAGTTCGGTGCGCAGTTTCTCATTCTGAACGATTTTGCTTTCAAGCTGACGGGCAGAGTCGTGATTCTTGTGCAGGAAATCCACCACTGCAGATTTGACTTCAGAAACGATTTCACCCCGGATCTCGGTATTTCCGAGTTTGTTTTTGGTCTGGGATTCAAACACGGGAGACTTCAGCTTGACCGCGATGGCACCGACAATCCCGTCTCTTACATCCACTCCGGAGTAGTTCTTCTTGAAGAATTCGTTGACACCTTTGAGCACCCCTTCCCTGAAAGCACTCAGATGGGTTCCGCCGTCACTTGTATGCTGCCCATTAACAAAAGAAAAGTAGGTTTCTCCGTAGGTCTGGGTATGGGTGAAAGCGAACTCCAGATGTTTCCCCCGATAGTAGCCTATATTGTAGACAGTCTTGTCCCCTATCTCATTATGCAGAAGATCATAGAGACCGTTCTTCGATTCGAACTTCTGTTTACCGAAAAAAAGTTTCAGCCCCGCATTCAGGTAGGCATAATTCCAGAGGCGCTGTTCCACATATTCGTGATTGATAATGTAATCACCGAAAATTTCCGTATCGGGAAGGAATTCAACATATGTTCCGTTCGGTTCCGCCTTGGATTTCCCCGATTTCTTTGATTTGAATTTTCCTCTCTCGAAAACTGCTTCAAAGTACTTGCCGTCTCTGTATGAGACCACCCTGAAGTGACTGGAAAGAGCATTGACCGCTTTGGTTCCGACACCGTTGAGGCCTACACTGAACTGGAACACATCGTCATTGTACTTGGCTCCGGTGTTGATCACGGACACACAGTCAATGACTTTGCCCAACGGTATTCCCCGGCCGAAATCTCTTACAGAAACGACCTTGTCTTTGACAGCGATCTCGATTTTCTTGCCGAAGCCCATGATGAATTCATCCACGGCATTGTCGATCACTTCCTTAAGCAGTATATAAACGCCGTCATCAGGATTGGACCCGTCCCCCAGCCTTCCGATATACATGCCGCTTCTGAGTCGTATGTGTTCAAGAGAGGAGAGGGTTTTGATTTTGCTTTCATCGTAGACAGTAGATTTCACATTTTTTGCCATAATCGAAATAATCAATCCGTTTTTTGCGTGAGGAGTGCATGAGCACCTGCTGACCTGCGCAAGTAAATGAGCGGCCAGAAAAATGAAAATAAATAGTATGAAAACCCGGCACAAGCTCGGAGGATACACAATTTTGTGCTCCGCCGGGATTGAGACCACTATGGGTTGATTTGAAAAGAGCTTTGAGTGATGGTACGGAGTAATAATTAGATATAAGGGGAAGGATATTGTGAGGATAGGCGAATGCGGGAGAATTCAGCGATGTCCCGGAGGTGATTTTCACCTCCGGGACATCCCGGTATTTCACCCCCTGTCCCTCAAACGTCAGGAGCTCATATCCGGGCGTGCAGTAAATTTCCACAACGCACACACTCTGAAATACGCAACTTTCTGAAAATGAAGGTTAATCACCATTTTTCCGGCAATGCACTCCCGGCCCGGGCCAAAAAGCCCCCCTGATAAACCGAAAAAAACAACGCGTAGACTACGAATCAGCAGAACTCCTCGACGAGTCTCCGGATCTCGCTCAATCTCCCCGAACTTCCGGCTCTCCTTGCAATCATTCTTGACACCGCCGACCGGGTCACTCCCAGATACCGGGCCAGATCAGCTCCTGAAAACTCCAGTTGAAATACACCCACCAGAACAAAAAGCTCCCGCACTTTTGATTTATGGTCTGCATATCCCCGCATGTACAAGTCATCAGATTCACATTTAACCATCCTGATCAATTCAGAATGAAAAGCCCCAATCACCTGAAACGGGTCCCTCTCCCGATTCTGCTTCATCCGCCCCACCCTGACCCCGTGAAACCAAAGGCACTCGTTTTCAAAAACAGACCTTCCGATGATGCAGTCTCTGGGATTCTCATAACGATGACCGTATTTGTTGGCCTTGCGAACCTTGTTGATAATCCCCCTGTAACGGGGCGTATCCGCGTTATCCTTCAGAAATTCCATCTGATGCCGGGTATGTTCATTCTGAAAAAACGGCAGTGAATCAAAGCCCCCCTGATTGAATTCCTTTATAATTTCGGGGATGCTTTTTTTGCAGCGCACCGGGTTGAGATGCACATGACAGGAGACCTCCTTCACCCCGTACTCCTCATCAAGAATCGCCGATGAGAACCTTACGGGAAACACGGTTCCATGACGTTTATAGTAACTGTTGATGTATTTGGCGTAAATAGAGTTGAAGGTGCGCATGAACCAGGACACCGTTACCTCACTGACTTTCACCACCAGATGATAATGATCCTGTTGAAGACACTTTTCCACGCATTCGTAGGAGGCTTCCTCAAGAAGGCGGTTGAGTTGGAAATTGAAGAAATTTTTCTGTTCTTTTGACGGGAAAAGCTTCAAACCGGGGGCGGCTTCTGATCGGATCTGATAATATCTGTAGGGCACAACAACTCTGGGTTTGGTGCTCATAACCGGAATCCTTTGCTGGAGGTTTAAGATCGGAAAGGGATGGGGAGAAAGAAAGCAAATCAAGTGCCGGAGTCCCTTGTCCCGGAGGTGAAACTCACCTCCGGGACAAGGGACTCCCTCACTCCCGCTCCACCTCCAGCAGCGCAGAAGACGATACCGTCTCCCCGGCACTGTTGCTCACCACGCATCTGAACCTGCTCCCCGAATCAGAAAGCTCCGCTATCAGAATAAGAAAATCATCATGCGCTCACTCTATATCCTGATCATCTCTCTGCCACTGATATCTCAGATCCGTTCCCGGCGCCCATACCGCGAACCGGACCTCCTCCCCTTCGAGTGCACTGTGATCCTGAGGATTCTCTTCTATTCGCGGCGGACCCACGATCACTGTCAGAACCGCCGTTTCGCTGGTGACACTGCCGCCTCCGTTTTCAACAATACAGAAAAATTCTGCTCCAGTGTCACCCTGACCCGCCACAAAACTCAGCCGGTTCTCATTGCCTCCCACCTGAACACCGTCTTTGTACCACCGGTACACAAGCTCGGAACCCTGTGCCGAAACAGTGAAAACAGCCGTGTCCTCCGCGCGCACTGTGCTTGACTGAGGCTGAGCAGTAATCTGCGGCGGCTCCATGCTCACACACAGCACTGCCCCGTCTGTATCCACCCGGCCGGAAGAATTGGAAACAACGCATGTATATACCGCCCCGTCATCCTCCAGCGAAACAGGTCCCACCTCCAGAACAAATCCGTCTGCCCCTTGTATATCCGCACCATCCTTCTGCCATCTGTATGTCAGATTTTCCCCGGTTGCCCCTACAGAAAACCTGGCCGTTTCCCCCTCCTGAATTTCCTGATTTTCAGGCTGCGTATGTATTTGAGGACCGGAGACAGTGAAATGAACTGTTACCGATTTATCTGAATCCACATACAGGCCAGACGGATTGGTGTTACCGGAAAGATCACCGCTCCAATGATCAAACTGGTAACCCTCTCCGGACATGGCAGACACAGTAAGATCTGTTCCGGATTCAAAGGGAGCAGTTTCTGTTTCTCCATCCACCTGCAGAAACACCCTTCCGGCATTTTCGGGCACAACATTCACCTGCACATCACAATCATTATCCCGGATTGTATAGATATGCCGACTGTTTCCCAGTCTCGCATACGCGCTGGGATCTCCCAGCTCAAGAACAACTGTCCGCTCACCATCTTTCTGCCGGTTGTTCGAAACATTCAAAAGTACTGCTTTTTCAGTCTCGCCGGGCCTGAAAACCAGTTCATCTGTCTGCAGAGTGTAATCAGCAGCAGAAGCGGATGATTCTTCCGAAACAGCTACAGGCACGGCAACCGATACTCTCGATGAAGAGGACATAAGCACTCGTATCCGCACCGATGCCGAGGATTCAGCCCCCTGCGAAGCACCGCTTTCGAAACCAACCTGGACCACTTCGGGGGCATCGTTATCGTTTATGGTAAAGGTATACGTATCAGTTCCAGGCGTTACCCCCTCCGGCAGATCGACCAGTTCCAGTACAATCAATTCATCACTTTCTATAGATTCATCATCAATGATCTCCAGATGAAACACTTTTTCGACCTCACCAGCCAGGAATGTAAGACTCTTTGGTGATGGAAGATTGAAATCCTCCCCCTCTGAAGCTGTGGAACGGGAGCTTGTTTCATATCCCACGGTAACATCCCCGGGGAACGGATGAGAAAGGATCACTTTCACCGGAACGGAGCTCATCGACTCGGAACCGAAATGCTCCCCATCGGCAAAACCGATTTCCCGGCTTTCCGGATCATCATCCACAATAGTAACCGTATGCACTGAATTGCCCACAATGCTGGTATGAGGAGATTCGTTCTCGAGTCTCAATGCGACCGTTCTGTCCGGTTCATGAACAAGATTATCCGTGATTCCCAGAACAAATTCCGCGCGAGTTTCTCCGGGGGCAAAAGTGAGAGTCATATCGGAGGGGAGATTATAATGAACAGGTTGTGCGCTGGTACTCTCAGAATCCAACCGGAGTCTGACACTCACGGAACTGCTGAACTCTTGTGAGAGGGACAGATTGATGACACACTCCCCCACAGCCTCCTCCACTCTGGAAGCAGCAGAATGGAAATAGATATTCAATCTGTCATCATCCTGTATGTACAACACATGTTCCTGTATTCCTCCCAGAACGGCATATCCGTCCGGCTCGTGAAGCAGAAGACAAACGGTTTCAACATCCTCAATCAGATCATCATTGGTCACACTCAGGGGAATATGTTTCTCTGTTTCACCTGGAGAAAACTCCACCTCGGAAGCAGAGAGCGTGACATCTTCTCCTGCTGCAGTCGACCGATCCCAGTCTATTGAAATAGGAACAGTTATTCTTTCCTGCGTTTCCTCTGAAAGAGCCACTACTATTCTCGCATGACCCGTTTCAGAAACCGACGACTCCTCCTGGCTGAAAGAAACATCCACGGTCTTCGGTTCAACAACCTCGATCTGCACATCAAGCGTGTCAGAGGTATTCATATTGTCGGTAACTATTGCTTTCAAGTGATACGTTCCCAGATTCGCCTGATCCGGTATCCATCTGAGCAGACCATCGGAGGAGTCATGCAGGATGGTTTCATTCTCCCCGACCCAGAATGCATCAAACCGGTAAGGTTCTACACCGGTTTGAGGATTTACCTTCAGATCAATATCGAGTTCGTCCCTTCCCACCGTCAGGGTAGAGGGGAAATCATGCACTCTGGTCAGAAATCTTACCGCCGGTCTTCCGGGCGAAGCCTGCATCAGATCAAAAAAACAGGATGGCGAACGCACACCGTCGGACACGACATACAACTCTCCGATTTTGCTCTCGAAGGGGGCATCGAGTATGAATTCCGCATTGGGATCATCGGATTGCAACACTGTTCCATCATGCAGATCCCATACATACGTTACCTGATCCTCAACCGCCGGTGTCGACAATCTAATCGTGTCTCCCTGTGAAGCCCGCACCATATCCTGAAACAGAGGCGAGGTGACATGAAAAGAGAATGTCTGAAGAGACGTAGTCCCGTCATCCAGAAAAGAGTTGACGGTGACCCCCTGCGTTCCTGTGTCACTGAATGAGAACCTGAAAGTGAACGGTTCTTCGGAAAACTCTGAAGATTCGATCACGGAATCACTCCCTGACCATAACCGGTTGGAGGAGATGTTTACCGCAACCCTTTCCACCCTTTCCTTCAGATTCACCTTAACCGTGATTGATTCTGTGGAGAAGACGGACATCTCGTCTCCATCCTCGAAGCTTCGGCTTTGCACAACCGCACCCGGCTTGGCTTCCAGATAAGGATTGTGATCATTACCGAAACACATCAGCAAAAACAAAATGGAAAGGGAGAGCAGACGGGCGGATATTCGATCAAGCTTTTTCATAAAAGAGCTCCATGAACGTAAACAATAATCTCTATAGACATGCGGATTCAAATCACGTGCCTGAGATGTTTTCCGAAACCATCAATTTTCCCTTTTCTGGAGAATAATCTCCTAATCGCTGTCAGAAATAGTATTTTTCCATCACGAATCAGTCTCCACAAATCCAGTACTGGAAAGAATGCTTAATGCCCAGACTTTTTGATCTACTGCCGGACAATACCCGTAAAGAGCTTATCTCGGAAGCCAAAAAAGGTAAAAAAAAGAAGCAAAACCGCAGAAACGGACCGGTTCACCGCAAAGCCCCTGCGCAGAAAAACGTACAGCAGATGGTTCAGAATATCGCTGTACCCGATTTTGTTGCGCTTGATGTTGAGACCACGGGTTTGGATTTCAAAAACGACCGCATCATCGAAGTCGGCGCCATCCGGTTCATCGAGGGCAAACCGGAAGAGGAATTTTCCACTCTTATAAATGCCGGTGTTCCCATACCGGAACACATCACCAGACTTACCAGCATCAGAAATGAGGACATCCGAAATGCCCCCAGTTTCTCAGACGTTGCTGTTAAGCTTTTGGAGTTCATAGGGCATCATCCCTTATGCGGTCACCAGATTGAGTTCGACAGCACATTCATCAATGCAGAGCTCAAGCGACTCAGTTTCCCGACCATTTCTCCCCAACATCTGGACACCGCCCTTCTCTCCCGGATTCTTCTTCAGCCTCTGGGACGATTTTCTCTCAAACATGTGAGCGCATCGCTTTCCGTTTCACTTGATAACGCTCACAGGGCTCTTCATGATGCGAAAGCTTCGGGGGAAGTAGCCGCCGTGCTCATACCCAGACTTTCTGAGCTGCCCATAGAAGTGCGTCAGACAATGGCAGCCTGCGCCCCCGGATCACTTTTCAAAAAACTGGTAATCAAAACTCTGGGCGGCACCCGGTCCATGGTCAATCTGTCAGGCGGCAAAGTATACCAGTCTCCGCCCCGGCTGGCGATTCCGGAGTGGCATCTTGAAATCGAAATCAAAGACGTGGAAGACGTTTTTTCAGACGAAGAAAAACTGGGCTCTGTTGTGGAGAATTTCATCCCCCGCCATTCACAAAAAGAGATGGCCCTGAGTGTCACCCATGCTCTCAATGGGGGATCTTTTCTGGTGGCGGAAGCCGGTACCGGTACAGGCAAATCGATGGCCTATCTCATCCCAGCAGCAAAACATGCACTGAAAAACAACTGCCGGGTACTCATCTCCACCCGCACCCGCAATCTTCAGGACCAGCTTCTGAACAATGATCTTCCCGCAGCTGCTGCCATAAGCGGCGGCAAACTGCGCTACAGTGCTTTGAAGGGACGAAGCAACTACCTGTGCCGCAGCCGATTCTTCAAACTTCTGCGCGGAGAACTGGGCAATCTTTCCCCCAGAGAACGGAATGCGGTTCTGCCGCTGGTTGTATGGTCTCAGACAACGGAAACAGGGGATATCGAGGAACAGAACCAGTTCAATCCCAAATGGTTCTCCAAAATCTGGAACCTGATCTCCTCTGAGAGTCAGGATTGCATGGGCAGAAGATGTCCCCACTACAACACCTGTTTTCTCCACAAAGCACGCCAGGAGGCTCTTGGATCTCATATAGTAGTGATCAATCACGCACTCTTCTACTCGGATATCTGTTCTGAAAATTCATTTTTGGGAGATGTGGGTTCGATCATTTTCGACGAGGCTCATCACTTGGAATCAAGCGGTCACCGCCACCTGCGTACCGAGCTCGATACTCATCGCATGATCCTTTTCATCGACCAGATCCAAAACCTTCTTCAGAGCGTATCTGCCTGCAAGGAATACCCCTCAATAAGCGAACTGAACAGAAGTATTAAAACCAATCTCAAGCATCTGAGGAAACGGTCAAAGGATTTTCTGACCGAGCTTGATGCCTGGGCCGCGTCCGCTGCACCGGAATCGGAAGCTGAATACCAGATCGGGTACGATGAAAACTCTCTGCAGAATCTCATCGAGCCCTCAGCACTGGATCTGACACTTTCCGAACTGCAGGACACCTTCTGTCAACTGAAGCAGATGGCGATGACCATTTCGGATAAAAAATGCAGCGATGAACTGCAGAATGAAATCCAGGCCTGCTCGGAGCGGACGTCACAGCTCAGAGCCGACCTTCAGTACCTTATAAACGGCAGAACTGAAGATCATGTATTCTGGATTGAAGGTAATCATGAGAAGAAATGGACCAAATTATGCGGGGTACCGCTTGATATCAGCACTCTTCTGAGCCAGATATGGGACAGATGCACCGGAGGAGTCATTTTCACATCAGCGACACTGGCCGCTCAGGGATCAACCGAGTACTTCAGACGTGCCGCGGGACTCGATATGTTTGCAGACCGCACGGAATCGATAGTTTTCCCCAGTCCATACAATCACGCACAGATGCTTTCCGGAGGTATCAAGGAAAGCCCTGCCCCGGACAGCCAGGATTACCCCTTGTATGTGGCGGATGCAGTCGCATCCATCCATTCACAGCTTAAAAAGAATACTCTCGTGCTGTTTACATCCAACTCCATGCTCAACAAAGTCTATTCCCAGCTGAAAACAAGAGAGGATATCGACCAGAACTGCCTTCTGGCTCAGGGCTACAGCGGCAACCGCAACGCAATGCTTGAGCAGTTCAAATCATCCAAAGGTATGATTCTTCTGGGCACGGATTCCTTCTGGGAGGGAGTGGATGTTCCGGGTGAATCTTGCGAAGTGGTAATCATGCCTAGACTGCCGTTTCCGGTACCTACTCATCCTCTGACCAGAGCCGTTGCCCGCAAGAAAGAATCTCTCAACGGAGAATCCTTTTTCTCCTTCTCCGTCCCGGAAGCCATCATCAAGTTCCGCCAGGGAGCAGGACGTCTAATCCGTTCGGCCTCAGACAGAGGTGCTCTGATAGTGCTGGACAACCGGATTCTCACCAAAGGATACGGAAAACAGTTCATCCGTGCACTGGAAAGTGAATTCCATGATTTTGAAAGCATGGATAACATGGTTGAAATGATGAAATCCTTCTTTCAGTCGGAGGTGGACACATCCTCCTCCATAACCTATGTCCCTTTTGAAGATTTATGATCAGAAAATCAACCATTCTGCTGACAAGCATGCTCTTTTCCCTGCTGATCGGGTGCGGGATCTATTCTTTCAGCGGTTCCACTCTCCCCAATCATCTCAAAACCGTGGAACTGCCGGTATTCGCCAACTCCACTATGGAGCCGGGTGTGGCCGATGAAATCACCTCCGCACTCGAAAACGAGATTATGAAAAGCCAGTTAAGCCCGGTTAACAATGATGCCGATGCCACGGTCAGCGGAACGGTTATGAGATATTCGAATGATCCGCACACATTCGGAGCAGCAAAGGAAGACAGTGATGTCGATGTTGAACGGTACAGAGTTCGGATCTCGGCGAAAGTCGAATTCTTTGATAACACCAACGGTGAAATTATTTACGAGGGAAGTGTATCCGGAGAGGGTACCTACGACTTTCAAAGTGAAACTGAAGAAATAGGTCGCCGGAAGGCAATCGAGGAACTGGTGCGCCAGATAATCCAGAATTCAGTTCAAAGCTGGTGAAGCTGAAATCTAATCATGAATGAGGTGCAGATATGAAAAAAAACATTCCTTTCGTGAAAATGGAAGGGCTGGGCAACGACTTTGTTGTGCTTCATGAAATTGAAGATTCCCTGGTGGACAACTTGGGACAGCATTCTATCGAGATATGCGACAGACGAAGAGGTGTGGGAGCGGACGGAGTGATCTGTGTTCTCCCGTCACAGAAAGCCGATTTCAGAATGCGTATTTTCAACTCCGATGGAAGTGAAGCGGAAATGTGCGGTAACGGGGTGCGCTGCTTTGCACACTACCTCCACCATAACGGCCTAAGCAGCAAAACCAGTATTTCCGTCGACACCCTGGCAGGCATGATCGGCGTCCAGAAAGAAAACGACCTCTACAAGGTGAACATGGGGCTCCCCCGACTGTCCTCCGAAGAGATACCGGTTGAAAGCAGCAGCCCGGAATTCATCATGCAGGAAGTACAGGTCAGTGACAAGGTCTTCAACGTGACTGCTGTATCCATGGGCAATCCGCACGCGGTCATCTATGCCGATGAGCTCAGTGATGAGCTGGTTTTCACCTACGGCCCGCTGCTTGAAAAACATTTTCTGTTTCCCAGACGCACGAATGTGGAATTCATAAAAGTGATATCGAAGGATCAGATCCAGATGAGAGTCTACGAAAGGGGCTGTGGAGAGACCCAGGCCTGCGGCACGGGTGCATGCGGCGCAGCGGTTTCGGGAATAGTGAACGGTCTTCACGGAAACGATGTCACAGTGCATCTCCCCGGTGGCGATCTCCGAGTATTCTGGGACGGCAACCGTTCACACCCTGTATACATGACCGGTCCGGCCAGGACTGTATTCAGGGGGAAGCTGGAAATCAGGTCGTGAGTATTTTCGAAGCGATAATGCTTATCTGCTTTGGGATAGGCTGGCCGATATCGATAGCCAAGTCACTGAGAACCAAGGTGGTTAAGGGAAAAAGCCCTCTTTTCATGGCGATTATTTTGACAGGGTACGCCAGCGGAGTCACCCACAAGCTGCTTTTTTCAAGAGACTGGGTTATTTTTCTTTATACGGCGAACCTTTTTCTGGTTTCGTTTGATCTTCTGCTGTATTTCAGATACAGCAGAAAGGAGCCGGCCCCGGGGTCCCGGAGGTGAATTTCACCTCCGGGACAGACCGATTCCCAAACCCGAGGAAGTACCCGGCAGCTGCAGTTGAAAACGCATTTTCAGAAACCAGATAATTCATTCTGCTTTTCATTTGGCGTACTACGGGGGGAGTTCGGATTACAGTTAGTAAGAGGACGGCAAGGGGTTGAATTACCGTGGGTTTAGGACAAATCCCCGGAGGTGAAATTCATCTCCGGGACACACGTTCTGCTCCTGACCGGACACTTGCGCATCACTTCTCAAAACCCCTTTTACTCCAGCCTCATCTCCCTCTCCAGCCGGTACAGCAAACCGTGGCCTTATCCAAGCAGCTGCAAATTCATTCCTCATGTTTTCTGTGGTCACGTTGTACCTGATAGATACCCCCCCAAACAACGAAACCAAAACAGGTTACAGAAAATTCCCGGAGGTGAATTTCACCTCCGGGACACCCAGAGCCCATAGCAGCACCCACCCCAGTTCCCTATGAAATAACCAGCACTTCTCTCTATCACTACTCAACCGCCCCTCCAGCTGCTACCCTCCTCCCTGAGTTGCAGAAAAAGTAATGACCAGCAGCCCTTTTTCTGATGCACTCTTCCGGGAGCCGTTTTTTTATCCCCGTGCTTTCACTTTATCTTATTTTCCCAGACATATACCTTTCATCTATGAAGCATTTACTGGTTCCCTTTTCAGAAAGCACAAAAGAATAGTGGATAAATGATAAAAATAATGATACTATGAAAATCCGGCTGCCGATGGCGTCACAAAAACAGAAAAAAAATTGGTACTCTTTTTGCAAAACAGGCAGGTGAACGCGGAGCATTTTTCCCGAAAATGCGAACTGCAGAAAAACAAACAACCATAAACAGAATGGAATACGCATGCACAAAGCAGATACGCCTCAACTCATCTACAACCTGTTCCCCAGACTGTTCAGAACCATTGATGACTGGAGCACGCATCTGGATGACATTGAAAAAATGAACTTCAATGCAGTATACGTGAATCCGTTTCACGAAGTGGGCGGCTCGAACAGCCTTTATGCTGTCAAAGACTATTTCAAGCTCAATCCGCAGCTTCTTCCGCCTCGGGCCAGAAAGAACAATTTCACTCCTTTGAAACAGTTTCTGGCGGAGTGCAGAAAACGCGGTATGGATGTTCACATGGACCTGGTCATCAACCATACAGCAAACGAATCGGTTCTGATAAAGGAGCATCCCGAGTGGTACAAACGCAATGACAACGGAGAAATAATACATCCCTATGCCATAGACCCCGCAAACCCTTCGGATGTCACCGTGTGGGGGGATCTTTCAGAAATCGATTATGAAAACAACCCGGATTTCGAAGGACTCAGGCAGTACTGGGACAAGGTGATTGCATTCTATCAGGATATGGGTATAAGCGGATTCCGCTGTGATGCAGCGTACAAAGTTCCCCGTTCCATGTGGGAACCGCTTATCTCGAACGCCAAAAAGCGGGACAAAACAGTCAAGTTCCTGGCAGAAAGTCTCGGGTGCACGCTGGATCAGATCCGGCAGCTTGACGGAAGCGGGTTCGACTATCTCTTCAACTCCAGTAAATGGTGGAATTTCGAAGGATCGTGGTGTCTTGACCAGCACAGTCAGTTCAGGCATATCGCGCCCTCGATTTCATTTCCTGAATCTCACGATACATCAAGAGTCGCACAGGAACAGCCTCAGACTATTCATATGCAGAAAAACCGATACCTGCTCTCCGCCCTCTTCTCCAAGGGTCTGCTCATGCCCATCGGTTACGAGCACGGCTCGGCCAAACCGCTCCATGTGGTGGAATCGCGTCCCGAAGACCTCGAGGATCGGCGCTGGGATCTGAAAGACTGGATAGCAGAAGTCAACAAAATGAAACTCGGTTCGAAAGTTCTCAGCTCAGAAGGCAGATGGAGGTATGTAACCGGCTATGACTGGGATCTGCTGTTCATGATCAAGGAAAGCGAGGATGGATCGGACAGAGTGGGTGTGCTCATAAACAAGGACTGGCACAATCCCAGAACTGTGAACAGAGGCGAAATCCCCCCGGAGTTCAATCAGTACGAATCCATTCTAAGACCTTTTGAATCTGAAGGAAAAAAGATTAAAAACGAGGGTAGTATCCAGCTCTCACAAAATGAGATAGTACTTTTCAAGTAAACGTGTGGAAAGCTCTCATTAAAGGGAGCTTTCCTTTCTGCTCAGATATGAACGTCCTCCTTTTTTGCACTGCACCTGCTACTCATTCATGCTAAATGATTGAACAGTGTTCTCCACAGAAATATTAAAAACAGCATAGATCGAGGCTGAAATTTTAGATTATATTATTCATTCACAGAAAATGAAACCCCGTCCCGGAGGTGACATTCACCTCCGGGGCACCCATTCAGAAACGGAAATATTATCCCATGCAACGAATGCGCGGCGTGAACCTGGGCGGCTGGCTGAGCCAGATCGATGCTATAAAGGAAAAAGACCCGGAAAAATTCCCCGGAATCGACACACACATGGAAACCTTCATAAGCGAAGAGGATTTCATCCGGATCAGAAACTGGGGCTTTGACCATGTGCGTCTGCCGGTAGATTTTTACCTTTTCTTCGATGAGAATGAAAAACCGATTGAACACCGTCTCAAGTGGCTGGATCAGGCGGTACTGCATTCCCGGAAGCATTCTCTTAGACTGATTCTTGATCTGCACGAGTGCCCGGGACACGATTTTGCGGAAAGCACCAATGTACCGGTCCAGCAGCTCTTCGCAGATGACAGTTATGTCAAAAAAACTGAAACCATCTGGTCTGTTCTTTCCGAACGGTATGGATCTCACGACCATACGCTTCTTGAAGTGCTCAATGAACCGGTCGCCCCTACAGCCGAAATCTGGAACAATGTAAAAGACAGGCTATGCAGGGTGATACGGCATTTTGCTCCCAAGAGTCCCATTGTGGTGGGATCCAATATGTGGAACTGGCCCTCGACCTACAATGAGCTTACCCCTGTTGAGGACGATTCTGTAATCTACAGCGTTCATTTCTATGAACCTCTTCTTTTCACTCATCAGAATGCCCCCTGGCTTCATGAACCGGAAACCAAGGTGAGAAGAGAATACCCCGGGGATTACGGTGAAGGGTTTATCCGCCAGTACGGACTGATCATGTCCAGGGGCAGATGGGACCGTGACCGATTCTTAAGAGAAATGCAACCGGTTGAAACATTCAGAAAAAAGCACGGTGTGGATGTGATCTGCAATGAATTCGGGGTGTACACTCCTGTCCCGCTCGAATCCCAGCTTCGATGGTATAATGATCTGCTTTCGGTACTTGAAGAAATGGGAATGGGATTTTCCTACTGGAACTACAAGAATCTGGATTTCGGAATAATCTCCAGAGGCGAGCAACTTCACGAAAAACTGCCTCAGTACGATAATCCGGAGAGGGTGAATCTCCCCATTCTCTCGGTTCTGCAGAAGTACTGAGCAGAAAAACCGCTTCGGTCCCGGAGGTGACATTCACCTCCGGGACCGGGGCCGGTCCGCCCGAATTCCCCAAACCAGTTGAAATCACTTATTTTTCATCCGGCTTTCCTCCATATTCAATATTTAAGGGAGGTATCCGTAAGGTAATGAGATTATTCTTTCCAGTATTCCACAAGAACAGGCCATGATTCAAACCAACAGTTCATCCAAAGCAAAGCCGGACCTGATGATAACCACCGAGGAGCAGTTAAGCCAGTATGCAGCGGATCTGAACCAGAGAAACAAAAAGGTTATCTCTCTTGATTTGGAGGGTGATCAGGGATCCATCCGCTACAAGTATTCAATTTCAATTTTCCAGTGCTTTGACGGGGAGAAATCAGCCGTGATCGACGTGCTGAAAATGGGCAACAACAGTACATTGAAAGCTTTTCTTACCGATAAAAATATCACCAAGGTGATGTTTTCCTGTCACAACGATCTCTTCATGACCCAGAATGTTCTGGGCTGCACGATCTTTCCCGTCAGGGACATAGCTGTGGGGCAGAAGATGCTTGGACTTCCCATTAACCTTTCCAGCTACCTTGATATAGACAGGAATAAAAAGGATTCTTTCCAGAGGGCCAACTGGCTTACAAGACCCATCAGACCGGAGCTTCTGGAATATGCGGTAAACGATGTGCTCCAGCTGCTTTCAATAGAGCAGAAAATTGCGGATGAACTGAAAGAAAAGAAATTGTATGGGGAGTACAAAAAGGCAGCCCGTGAAATCAGCAGGAGGGATTTTTCCGTAAACCAGTACAAGCAGTACCTGGCGAAATTTCCCGGATATTCGAGGCTGAACCCGGAAAGGAAGCACATGGCGGCGCGCATCTGGGTGTTCAGAGAATTTCTGGGTCAGAAGCTCAACTGTCCTGTAGGCTACATTCTCTCCAAGAAAGCAATGGCTCAGATCGTCAATTATTCGCAGGATTCACTGGTGGAAAAGCTTGAATACGAACTGAACAGAGGCAGAAAGCGGGCAAAAAAAATACGGATGGAAACCATAGAAACGCTTTTCCAGAGAGCATCCCGGTCTCCACACCTTCCCCGGTCTGCCAAAATTCAGAAAAGAAAAGATGTGATTCATTTGTAAATATTTACAATTCCGGCGGTCCCAGGCGGCAATCACCATGAATCAAATGACAATCTGCCATTTCATATCCTACTTTCTTCCGGTCACCCAGAACTGGATCTACAACCAGCTTGTGTTCAACAAGAAGTGCCGGACAGTTGTTTTGTGTCAGCGCAGAGAGAACACCGGACAGTTTCCGTTCCCGCAAGTACATCCGATCTGCAGAAAGAAAAATCTTCTGTCCGTTCCAGCCAGAGCCATACACAAACTGTTCGAGCAGTATCCGCTTCAACCCCATCTTACTGTTGTGAACAAAAACAAACCGGACATTCTCCATGCTCATTTTCTCCTGGAAGCGTGGCGTAACTACCGGCTGATAAAAAAACTGCGGATCCCGCTTGTCACAACCACCTACGGACAGGACATAAGCAGTCTCTGGAGAAAGCCTTTCTGGATGAGCCGCTACAGGAAAATCTTCGATACTGGAAAAGCCTTTATGGTGGAGGGTGATCATATGAAACAGATCCTCTCCGGCCTGGGCTGCCCCTCCGAAAAAATAACCGTTGTCAAACTTGGTGTTGATCTTTCCGTAATCCCCCAGAAGGCATATGAGAAGACGCAAAAACCTGTGAAAATCCTTTTCACGGGTCTGAACAGGGAGAAAAAGGGGGCGGAGTTCGCAGCAAGAGCATTTGTAAAATCAATCAGAGCGGGTGCTGATCTGGAACTCCATCTCATGGGTAACGGTCACTACCGACGGCAGGTTGAACAGATATTCAAGCAGGCCGGCCTGGAGAACAAGGCGTTTTTCCACGGAATAATTCCCGTTTCCCGTTACCTTGACCTGCTCAGCAGAACCGATATCGTGCTTGCGCCCAGTGTACATGCCCGGGACGGAGACAGCGAAGGCGGAGCACCCGTGGTGGTGATCGAGGCGCTGGCTGCAGGAATTCCGGTTGTGGGAAGCAGACATTGCGACATACCCAATATCGTGGAACACGGAACCAGCGGACTTCTGAGCGATGAAAAGGATGTGGAAACTCTGGCCCGGAACCTGTACAAACTGTCTTCTGATCCCGATCTCAGAGAGAAAATGGGCAGAAAAGGTATGGAATACGCCCGAGCGGAACACGATATAAACACGCAGGTCGGAAAGATTTCAGCTGTATATCAGCAGGTACTGAACATTCCGAAATAAAGTGATCGCTTGACAGGAAATCCTCTATGTACGCTCATTTTCATTTATCTCTCCTGAGCGGAATCGGCTGACACACACGTCCTGTATACAGAAAAACCGTCACGATGTCTACAGCCAGGTAAACATGGGACCGAGCAGTGAAAAAAAACAAATTAATGTTGATGCACTAACGTACTCCGTTTCCTGCAAACACTGGCAAAAACCGCGTGTGGAGAGTTATTTTACTGTTCTTATTCAGTCACCTAATGTTTTTCAAAGAGAGGACTTGTTATGGTCTCCAAAATACTACCAGCCCTGCTGATTGCCGGAGTTGCAGTGTGCATGGCCAACCCGAAACTGGAAGTGGACAGAACCACCTACGATTGTGGTACGGTAAAAGAGGGAAAGACATCCAAGGTCAAAGCCAGCTTCAAACTTTCCAACACCGGCACATCACCTCTGAAGATTACTGATATTCGCCGAAGCTGCGGCTGCACCGTGGTGAGGTTCGATTCCACCATCATGCCCGGCAAGTCCACTGTGATTGAACCTGTGGTCAATATCAGCGGCTTCAAAAGCGGTCCCATGACCAAATATGTCACAATCGTGTCGAATGCCGAAAACAAAAAGATGCAGAAACTGACCATCAAAGCCAAAATTGTTCCGGTGATAGACTTATCTGAAACCTATATTGTTTTCGATCAGAAGAGTCCCAAAAAGCTTTACCTCTCCACTCCAAAAAAGGATTTCAAGGTAAAGGAAGTCGTATTCAATCCCCGTTCGCAAAAAAACGGCAAGTGGTCTTCCTCTGTCCCCCTGAAGGTGGATTTTGAATTCTCCTCTCTGGACAGTACCCGCTCGGACGATTTCAGAGTATACCAGCTGGATCTTATGCCACTGGATTCAGAAGAGAGAGTTTTCGGAAATTTCCAGATCAGCACAAATCACAGGGATAAACCGAAAATCATACTCAGGGGCAGGCTGGGCAACTGACTTGATTCAGAAACGGAAAAAAGTGAAAAGGCCCGGATCCCGGAAGGTGATCCGGGCCTTTTTTCATGCAGCAGCTTACAGGCATTTAAATTGCTTGCTGATTTTGGAACAGCTGAACTGTTCATTCAAACGAAAGAGGCGTTGCTGATGGCAGATCAAGACATCATCACCTCCACTCTTAAGCCGCTGGAAGAGGGTACACTGCTGCTGGGATTCGGCGGATGGCTCAATGATGGGGAGATATCGCAAGGAACAGTAAATTATCTGATCGACACTCTGGGTGCAGTTCCCGCAGGCAGAATCAATGCCGATGATCTTTATATAATCAGCCATTCTGAAAACCGCCAGTCATTTATATCTCCCACCTGTTCGGTGGAAAAGGGCATCATAAGCGAATTCTCTTTCGCTGAGAACATGTTCTATCACATTCCCGGCTCCAGTCTGGTGTTTTTACTGGGAATGGAGCCGAATATGAAATGGGACACCTATGCCGGAGCCATATTTTCCTTCTGCAGACAGAAAAACATCCGCAGAATTTTATTTATAGGCAGTCTCAGAGGGTATGCGCCTCACACCAGAGAGCCAAAGATCCATTTTCTTGCTTCCGATCCCGCCATGAGAGATGAACTGCTTGATATGGGTATTGAGGCCATTGATTATATCGGTCAGGCAAGCATTGTAAGCTATCTTACACACCTGGCAAGTCTGGAAAAGATACCGATGGCTGCTCTTTTCGAAGAGATTCCGGCTTACCTTGAAGGATACAATCCCCGTGGAGTGGAAACCGCAGTCAAACTTGCCGGACGGCTGCTGGACACGGAAATCGACATGAGTGTGATTCAGGAGATATGCAGCTCCTATGACAAGCGTATCGAAGAGCTTATCAAGGACCAGCCGGAACTGGAGGAAAAGATCCGCGAACTGGAGCGGGAATACGACGAAGATGCCTTCGAAAGGGAATTCATCTCCGAGTAGCTACACGGTCTTGCCGCTCAGAGCCTCCTCACGGGCATGAACATCACAGTAGAGAAGGTTGATCTCCTTTGGGGTGGGGGCTCTGTACTTCTCGATTTTATCCAGTTCCGAAGAGGATACTTCGTCTTCAAGAGCTTTCTTGTAGTCATCACTGTAAAAACTCTCGATACCTTCATACATCAGCTCTCCGTTGAAACGCATGGAAAGCAGGGAGGCGATCTCCTCACTTATCAGAGCTCTGTTCTGAGCCTCGCTGCGTTTCTTCTCAAGCTTTTTGAACTCTTTGGGATAAAAATGACGGGTTGTTCCGTTTCTGTTATTCTCTTCCATCATATATTCCTTTACTGAATGCGTTTACCCGGCGACATTTCCCTCTAAATATAGATGTTAAAGAGCCTTCCGTTCAAATTCAGATTTTTTTCCGTTCTTTTTCCCTGAAAAGTGATCTTGCTCAGAAGTAAGCCGGTTTATATATTCAAAACGAGACCGGTATGAAATTCGGATCTCCTTTCCCCGAGAACTCCAAATACAGGCCATTTCTCCCCCCCGGCTTGATGGAAACTCGAAAAGGGAATCTCGCCAAATTCGATTTCCATACACCAGAATGCCGGAGTCAGACAAGTGACTGCTGTACAGATACCCAGACTTGCCTTCGTCGGAAGCTATGTTCCTCATCAGTACGGACTGGCACCCTTCGATGCAAACCTGCTCTCGGAGGAGAACCGAAAAGACTTTGCGGCATTTACCGTGGTGGTAAGCGACAGATCCCACCAGAGCAGTAATCCTTCAGAGGTCTCTTTCCAACTGGAGAAAAACGATCTTTCATCCTATCTGAGAGCCGCCGAATTCATCAATCTCAACGAAGTGGATGTTGTTTGTCTGCAGCACGAGTTCGGCATTTTCGGAGGCAATGCCGGAAGCCATATTCTTGCTCTTCTCAAAGAGCTTGACACTCCCGTTGTCACTACCCTGCACTCAGTCGAGAAGAAGCCTGACGCCTTCCAGCGCCGGGTACTTCAACAAGTGCTGGAGTTTTCAAGCAGAGTTGTCGTAATCAACCCAGCAGACAGAAAATCACTTCTGCATAACCATCAAATCGCAAATGAAAAAATCGATCTGATTCCTGTTCAACATTCGGAAAGCCCCAACAGCAGAAAACTGAGTTCTCTCAGACAACAGGTCACGAGGGCTTTCATCGGCTCTCTTGAACAGGCACGGCTGAGTTGGAGGGCTGTGAAAAGAGAGATCAGTTTTTCCGATGAATCCGCAGATCTTCCTCCGCTCAGTATCGAACACCTGATCTCCATGACTGATTCCACGGGAGTATTCCAGCACGCCAAATATACCGTTCCCAATTTCGATGAGGGATACTGCACCGACGACAACGCCCGCGCTCTCATATTCGCTGTTCTCGGAGAAGAGCTGCAGTTCTCCCCCGCCGAACTGCACCGTATTGCCAAAACCAGCCTGGCCTTCCTCAACCACGCACTCAATCTTCAGACCGGACGGTTCCGCAATTTCATGAGTTTTTCAAGAGAATGGCTTGAAGAGGTGGGAAGCGAAGACAGTCACGGAAGAGCTCTGTGGGCGCTGGGGACCGCGATCGGACGCTCACGTTTTGAGGGTATCCGGATGCTTGGGGGGCAGCTTATGAAAAAGGGGATGGAGCCGGTTTTGCAGTTCAGCTCTCCGAGAGCCTGGGCCTTTTCTCTTCTGGGGATTCATGAATACCTGCGCTGTCTGGGAGGAGATTGTAAAGCAGCGGATATCTGCAGAATACTTACAGAACGGCTGATGCAGCTGTTCGACAGACATGCCGATGTCGCCTGGCCCTGGTTTGAGCCGATGTGCACCTATGATAATGCCAAATTACCCCATGCACTCATTCTCAGCGGCGGTGGCAGAGCGCTTGAAACGGGTCTTCGGTCACTGAAGTGGCTTCTTGAGGTCCAGACTGCACAGGAGGGATATTTCCGCCCGATCGGCTGCAGAGGCTGGTATCCCAGAGGAGGCGAGTGCGCCCGCTACGACCAGCAGCCTCTGGAAGCTCATTCGGTTTTGAGTGCCTGCATTGAAGCCCATGGGGTAACGGGTGAGGAATACTGGTTGAGCCGGGCCCGGATGGTCTTCGAGTGGTTTCTGGGCAGAAACGATCTGGGTAAAAAGGTATGCGATTCAGAAAGCGGCGGCTGTCGGGATGCGCTTCACATTGACCGGGTAAACCGGAACCAGGGAGCGGAATCCACTCTGGCCTATCTTTTGTCACTTGCGGAGATGCACCGGATGGAAACCATCAAGGGGTGATATGGACAGGCGGTCACATGAAATAGAGATTCTCCATGATGCTTTTGATGATTCTGGGAGAAAGCGGTTTTTTGAACACGAAATCCACATCAGCGGCTCTGGCTTTCTGTTCAAGGGAGGCGTGTTCGGCTCCGGTCCACAGAATGATTTTAATGCCGGGGTGTTTGGATTTGGCATAGATGCTGATTTCGATTCCCGCATCCTTGATTTCTTCACTGAAGCCCAGATCGGTGAGAATGAGGTTATAGTGGTTGGAATCGATGCGTTCCTTTGCGTTTTTCAGGGAATCGCAGGTATCCACTGTCACCAGAGCGGAGTTGAACAAACGTTTGAGCGCAAAGAGCACGGAGGGATCGTCATCGATAACCAGCAGGCGTTTGAGCCCGGACTCGGTTACACACGGGGCTGCGCTTTTTTTGACGGGAGCAGTCAAGGTAAACCTCCTCTCATTGGCCTTTGCGGAAAGGCGGATTCTTTAACGCTTAAGCCGCTTCTTTTTGAAGTAAAGCAATTCCCGTGCCCGCATCCGCCGTTTCGTGCACAGAAGACAGTGCGCAGGGAATGAAAGCTTTTACAGATGAAATGGAACACTTGACGCAACATCCCGTTTTTCAACATCTTGCGATGTTTGCGCTTTAAGGTGGGGCATGAATCTGCAGAGCGTTTTTTTTGTTCCGGGGCTCAAGGTGCGGCTCGCTATTGACAGAAGAATCACCCCGCATCTAACTCCTTTTCTCACAATTAATTGTCATTTCCGATATTTTCAGTCGTGGACCTCCCGGCATGCTTATTGCCTTTTTTGTTGAATGAGCCCTGAAAAGAATTTTTCCGCAGGGGCAAGATGATTGGTAATTTGTGCAACAGCAAGAGGGCGAGGAGGTTATGATGGTGGACCGCAGGTTGAGAAACGGTCTGAGTTGTGCGGTGCTTGCTGCCACCGTGCTTATTGCAGCAGGATGTGCAGCGGTGATGAATGAGAAAGACGAACTGGAGGTGCAGAGCGGCACTGCGGAGATGCAGGATAATTTCGTGGCGGGAGACGGTCTGCGGATCACGGTGTTTCCCGACACTGCCCACTTTCTCAACGGTGTCTACCCCATAGATCTGAGCGGCTACATATCGCTGCCTCTTCTGGGCAGATTCCAGGTCAGCACCATGTCAAAGCAGAAGTTTTCCTCCTTTATCCAGAGCACCTATGCTCAGTACCTTCGTTTTCCCGAAATCCAGGTAACCCCGCTTATCAGGGTAAGTGTACTGGGGGGATTTGTCAGGCCCGGCCTCTATTACATAGAGCCTCAGCGCTCTCTTTGGGACCTGATCTACATGGCCGGAGGACCGGTGCATGAAAAGGGACTCAAGAAGATGCGCCTTGAGAGAGACAAAAACGTTCTCTCAAGCGATCTTATATCCCACTACCAGTCGGGCCAGTCGCTTATGAGCATGGGGGTGAAATCCGGTGATCAGATCTGGACTCCAAACGACCCCACCAAAACCTTCTGGAGAGATCTTTTGATAAGCGACATTCTTCCGGTGGCAACGTTCATGCTGTCGCTCTATGTCACAATGACCAGAAACTAACGCACGGCAACAAGAGAGGTGAAAAGGTGAGTTTTTCAAAAAACGGAAATTCCAGTTCGGGAATACATTGGGACCACTATCTGCATCTTGTCCTACGCAAAGCCTGGTTCATCATACCGGTGACCGTGGTGGTTTTGGTGCTGTGGGTTCTGGTTCTGGCCAAGATGGGTATGCTGCGTCCGGAGCTGGAGGCACAGGCGGTGCTGCGTTTCGAGGATCCGGACAACCTCAGTGCAGTTGACGAGCGGGTGGGAGATGACCCGGAGAGCAGAACGGTGCTCATACAGAGCAGATCATTTCTGGAGAATGTGGTGAGAAAGCTTTCTCTCCAGCTGACCACGGGCAAGGTCCCCAGAGCATCGGTGTTCGACTCCATCACGGTACAGGCCGAGGCGCTCACCGGGTCGTATGTTCTTGAGATAGAGGATCAGCAGTACACAGTGCTCTACAGCAACCGCTCGGCCGGTATTGAAGACAGGGAGATGGCCCGGGGTGACGTGGCCGATCTTGACACTCTGAAGCTGAGAGGTCTCAAAGCAGGTTTTACCGAACAGTATCAGGAGGAACCCTTCGGTTTCGAATTCGGGGTACGGCGTGTGCGGGATGCGGTGGATATGATAATGGGCCGCATGAGCGTGCGTCTCAGCGAGCCCTCCGGAACCATAATGACTGTTACCATGCGGGGCAGAGATTATGCGCTGATCACAGAAATAGTGAACACGGTAACCCGGGATTATGTAAAGGAGAATTCTACAAACAAGCAGAACAGAAGAGAGGAGATACTGGCCATTCTGGAAAAGCAGCTGGAGACAGCCCGCGGTGCCATGCAGCGCTCGGAAGCGGCTCTGAGGGAATTCAGGGACCAAAATCCCACTGTGGGGCTCCCGGACGCCATGCTTCCTCCCAACACGATGGGAGAGCTCAGGGAGAGCGAAGCGGATCTGCGATCCCACGTTCTCCAGGGCCGCAGTCTTCTGGAACGTTACCGGGCCACGGGAAACACAAACCGGCTTCCCGTTCTAAACGAGATGATCGCCTTTCTTTTGCGTCACCAGGCATCCACTGCTTCCGCACTGCAGTCCGAGTACAATTCTCTGGCCAGCCAGAAGCAGATGTATGACACCGCCTATTCCCAGACTCATCCTTTCGTGAAGGAAAACGAAAACAAGTTAGAACGGCTTGGGCAAAAGGTGGAAAGTGCCCTGAGCACTCTGACAAGCGAGCTGCAGCGCAGAGTCGGGGAAAACGAAGAGAAGATAAACAGTCTTCACCGCGACCTGGCCACTCTCCCAGCAAAGGAGATCCGCTATTCCAACCTTCAGCGCAGATACGAGGTGAACGCGGAGATCTACGCGGAGGTGCTTGGCCGGTACAACGAGGCGAAGATCGCCCAGTCGGCAAACATGGGTGATGTGTTTCTGGTGGATCATGCAGTACCTCCCGAGGGCGGAGCAGAGCTGCGCACACTGGTGATGATTGCGGGAGCGGGGCTGCTTTTCAGCATGATGGCAGGGCTGGGACCTGTTCTGGTCATGGACTTTTTCGACAGGCGGGCACGCACGGAGAAGGACCTGCAGCGCCTCACTAATCTGCTTCATCTGGAGTCGATACCCATAAAGGGACGCTGGGATCAGAGGGTATCCAGTACCGATACCGAGGGGATAGACCCCAAGCTGGTTTCAGCCGATTACTCCCACAATTTCGTGGATGAAACCTACCGGTCTCTCAGAACCAAAATCCTGCTCAGTCTCTTCGACGAGAAGAAAAAACGGATTCTGGTCACCAGTCTGAACATGGGGGAGGGAAAATCCTTTACCACATCCAATCTTGCGATCACCATGGCACAGCAGGATCTGCGGACCGTTCTGATTGACGGCGATCTGAGGCGGGGGACTCAGCACAGATCTTTCGGTCTGGACAAAAAGCCGGGTTTCTCCAATCTGCTTATGAACAAAGAAAACCAGAACGTTTTGAAACTGGAGCAGACACTGCGCCGCACACATATTCCCAAGCTTTATCTTCTTTCAAGCGGCGTGTCCGTTCCCAATTCCGCAGAACTGATAAACACACAGCGTTTCAGGGACTTGCTCGATCAGCTATCGGAGCGCTTCGATGTGATAATCATGGACACCCCTCCTCTGGCGGTCACCACCGATGCGGTGGGGGTGCAGGATTCGTTCCACCGGTATGTCGTGGTGGTGAGAGCGGGTTCCACCAACATTTCACATCTCAACAAAAAAGTAAACGAATACCCGGGACTCAGCAAAAAGGTGCTGGGTCTGGTGTTCAACGGGGCCCCCTACAGGCGCCCTGAATATTATCAATACAACAGCTACAGGTACTGAAAATTATGTGCGGAATAGCGGGTATATACAAACGCAACGAAGGCTCGGTGGACATAAGCGTGCTTCAGTCCATGACCAGGTCTCTGACTCACCGGGGCCCCGATGATGAGGGGTTCTACTGTGAAAACGGAGCGGGACTGGGGCAGCGCAGACTGAGTATCATCGATCTGGCCGGCGGAAAGCAGCCCATACACAATGAGGACAGAAGTGTGTGGGTGGCGTTCAACGGAGAGATTTTCAACTATATCGAACTGATGGAGATGCTCAGGGGCAAGGGGCATCGGTTCTACACCCGCAGCGACACCGAGGTGCTGGTGCATCTTTACGAAGAGTACGGAAGTTCGTTTGTGGAGAAATGCAACGGTCAGTTCGCGATTGCTTTGTGGGATGCAAGGAGGCGTCAAATGATACTGGCCCGGGACAGGGCCGGTATCAGGCCTCTTTACTACAGTACACTCGGGGACGGCACGGTCATTTTCGGATCAGAAATCAAGGCTCTTTTCCGATATCCCGGGGTAATCCGCCGGATAGACCCCATCGCGCTCGAACAGATTTTCACTCTCTGGGTGCCCGTTCCGCCCAGAACCGTGTTCAGCAATATCAGAGAGCTTGCTCCCGGGTGTATAGCGCAGATCGATCGGCGGGGGATAGAAACAAGGCGATACTGGAAGCACTCTTTTCCTGACCGCGGCGATTACGAGGAAAGAACTTTCTCCCATTATATGAACGGACTGCGGGAGCGCATGGCGACCTCCGTGGAGCTTCGTCTCAGAGCCGATGTTCCCGTGGCGGCTTATCTCAGCGGGGGGCTTGATTCATCCATAATCACAGCTCTAGCCATGAGGCATCATATAAACGACCTGCACACCTTCTCTGTGACGTTCAAGGACGGGTCTTTTGATGAACGCCGGTTTCAGGAGATGATGTCGGCCAGGCTGGGAACAGTCCACCGCACGGTGGAGGTGGATTATCAGAAGATAAGCGACCTTTTTCCGGAAGTGGTCTATCACTCCGAAAGCCCCATGATCCGTACCGCCCCGGGTCCGCTTTTCGCCTTGTCACGGCTGGTGCGCCAGAACGGGATGAAGGTGGTGCTTACCGGGGAGGGTGCCGATGAGATGTTCGGCGGATACGGCATTTTCAAAGAGAGTCAGATCCGCCGGTTCTGGGCGCGCGTTCCCGATTCCAGGCTCCGTTCCCAGCTTCTGCGCAGGGTTTACCCCTTTGTGGCCGGCACGGACAGAACGGGAGCATTCTGGCAGATGTTTTTCAAACGGGGGCTCACAGATGTGGAAAACCCTTTTTATTCCCACTCTCTGCGCTGGAGCAACACCTCGAGGATCAAGAAATTTCTGAGCAGGGAGTTTCAGGAGGGATTCAACCTCGAGGAGCATGTATACGGGGAGCTTGAGCGGTATCTTGATCCTGACATGAAGCGCTGGGATCCGTTCTGCCAGGCTCAGTATCTGGAGCTGATGCTTTTCATGCCCGGATACCTTCTCTCCTCCCAGGGGGACCGGATGATGATGGGGAATTCGGTGGAGGGGCGCTTTCCATTTCTGGACCACAATGTGATGGAGTTTGCCCACAGTATGCCGCCGCGTTACAAACTCAATGTGCTCGATGAAAAGTACATTCTCAAAAAAGCTTTCGGTGATCTGATTCCCGGGGAGATACACCGCAGGCCCAAGCAGCCTTACCGGGCCCCCATCGCCCGCTGTTTCACTCCGGTCAACGACAACATCTCCTCGCTCATGTTCACACAGCAGTATCTCAAAAGCTCCTCCCTTTTCGATGTGGAGGGGGTGGGCAACCTCATAGACAAAGTCAAGGTGGGCAGGCATGTGACTGAAGTGGACAACATGGCCGTAGCCGCCATTGCCTCAACCCAGCTATTGCATCATCATTTTCTGAAAAGCGCCAGTGAGCAGCAGAAGGTGAACAGGCTGTAGAAGCTGCGGATCCTTCAGTTCACATGGCAGAGCGTTTGCTTTCTGTATTGCATGCGATCACCACGGCCGTAAACCGAATAAACAAGGACAACAGATGGGAATAGCCGCAATTATTATACTGGCTGCAGCGCTTGTTGCAGTTATTGTGATCAGAAAAGCGAAAAAATCCAGAGCCAGCCGATGGCTAGTACCCTGTCTGAAAATGCCGCGGGATTCAAAACCGCGCTCCGGCGAGCCGGTTCATCTGTATGTCGCATTCTGCAACCGCCTGTCCCCCTACTGGGCGGGGGTGTCCCAGGAGATTGCCGAGCACAGAGTGGTCACCTGGTACAGGGAATACATCCGCTTTGCCTCGCACCACGCCGATTCTCAGGGGAAAAAACCTGTACACACGTTTTTCTACGACGAATCCGATTACAACCCCCGTTTCGTAGACACACTTTCCAGGATGTGCAGGGAGGGTATTGCCGATGTGGATATACTTCTGAAGCACGAAAACGATACACCTGATGGATTCAGGCGCAAAATCGAGGGTTTCAGGGATGTGCTCTTTCACCATCACGGGCTTTTGCGCAAGGACCATCACGACAGGATAATTTACGGTTTCATCCACGGTAACGGTGCTCTGAACAACTGCCGCCCCGACGGCAGATTCTGCGGAGTGAATCAGGAGTCGGGAATTCTCAAGGAAACTGGATGCTACGCCGATTTCACCTTTCCCTCTGCTCCGGATGTCACTCAGCCACCCATCATTAACCAGATCTATTTCGCTTCCGGGTCCCCGGAACATCCCGCCGGTCATGAACAGGGATATCCGGCGGGCAAAGAAGCCTGGTCGGAAAAGGATCTCATGCTGGTGGAGGGTCCCACAGGGCTCAACTGGCAGAACCGGCGCTACGGGATCGTTCCCCGCGTGGAAAACGGGGAGATCAGTTTCAGGCGCCGTTTCACCCCGAACAGGGCAAAAGTATGGATCGACAGCGCGGTTCATGTGCAGG
The DNA here is from genome assembly GCA_046546375.1 of Chitinispirillaceae bacterium. Taxonomy (GTDB): domain Bacteria; phylum Fibrobacterota; class Chitinivibrionia; order Chitinivibrionales; family Chitinispirillaceae; genus JAEZKC01. Next base: position 31,863 of record JBKGXV010000028.1, read on the forward strand.
GGGCACCCGAACATCTTTTCATAAAGCTTCACACTTTCGGAGCAGTGGATTCCACAGTGCGTTATCTTTTCGGTGAATCGGGTATCCACAGTCTGTACAACACGCTTGAAAACGAATACGGTAAATCGGGAAACTACATACTTCATTATGTCTCCGCTTACGAGATGTACCGCACGATCAGGTCACTGTGCCAGGGCAGCCCCGTCTACCATGATCATCACCATGTCGGCTGAATCCCGGGCGCGGATTATCCGGAAGCCGGACGTTCCCCTATAGTTATAAAGAAGTTACACCAACGCGTGGGGCAGGGTTCCCCGGACCGTATCACTCCCCCTGCAACATTCCGTCCCGGAGGTGAAACTCACCTCCGGGACATCCCTCGCAAGCCGCCCGTTCTCCAGCATGATCAGAAAAAAGACTATTTCCGGGTATACATCACCCGCACCATATCAATAAAGACCGATAAGAACATCTCAGCCGGAACGTGTGTGCAATAATACCCCGCCCCCTGTCTTACTCCCGTTACTCCAGATCCCGGAGGTGAATTTCACCTCCGGGATAGCCACACATGCCCCCCGAACCATGTCTCGAAAGGACTATGAAAGCAGCACCACCGAAATGTGTGTGCCTTACTCCCCCAGACCCAAGCCTTACTCCCACTGCACCACGTCCCGGAGGTGAATCTCACCTCCGGGACTGCCCCCCTTTACCCCTCCGGACACCATTTCAGCCCCAATATGAGTCCGGTCCGCACGAATTGAAATCTGGCCTGTTATTAACTATTTTTTCTGGTCTTTGTTTGGAGAATAGATATGTCCTCACAGCTACATTCCGATCTCAGCTTCAACGGTCTTACGGTAGTATACAAGATCGCCCACCTGCTCGCTTCCGGCCAGCAGCTCAAGGACATCATGTCTTCGGTTCTGGAGATACTGGAGAGTCATGCGGGAATGAAGCGGGGCATGATCACCATTCTGAGCCCCGATAACGAGGAGCTGGCGGTGGATGTCGCCAGAGGGGTTTCGGAAAACAACAAGCGCAAGGGCAAGTACAAGCCCGGGGAGGGGATCACCGGAAGAGTGGTTGCCACCGGACGCCCTGTTGCAGTCCCCACCCTGGAGAGCGAACCCACGTTTCTGGACAGAACCGGTGCCCGCAAAGGGCTTAAGCAATCCGATCTTTCCTTTCTGTGTGTGCCCATCAAGGCGGGCAACACGGTGGTGGGAGCCCTTTCGGTGGATAAAATCGCGGTGGATGACTCCGATACCCTCGATGAGGAGCTTCGCTTTCTGGAGGCGGTTGCGGACCTCATCGCCCAGGCGGTACAGGCCAGACGGCGGCAGTACGATCTGATCAATGCACTGGAGAAGGAGAATCTCGAGCTCCGCCGTACTCTGGAAATCAAGGGTAAACCGGACCAGATGATCGGCAATTCCAGCACCATGCGGGAAGTCTACCGTGAAATCGCCCAGGTCGCCTCATCCATCACGACGGTGCTGATCAGGGGCGAGACCGGTACCGGCAAGGAGCTGGTCGCCCGGGCGATTCACCAGAAGAGTCCCTGTGACGAGGGGCCTTTCGTTGCGGTGAACTGTGCAGCTCTCCCCGAGTCCCTTCTGGAAAGTGAACTGTTCGGGCACGAAAAGGGATCCTTCACGGGTGCAACATACAAAAGGATAGGGAGATTTGAAGCTGCAGATGGAGGCACACTGTTTCTTGATGAAATCGGCGAAATGTCTCTCCCCGCACAGAGCAGACTCCTGAGAGCCATTCAGGAGAAGGAGTTTCAGAGAGTCGGCGGGACCGATTCCATTAAAGTCAACGTCAGACTTATCTGCGCCACCAACCGTGTTCTCGAAGAGGACGTCAGGGAAAAGCGTTTCCGGGAAGATCTTTACTATAGAATAAACGTCTTCACCATTTCTCTTCCTCCGCTCAGGGAGAGAGGAGCCGATGCGCTTCTTCTGGCCGATTATTTTGTCAGAAAGTATTCACAGCTTCATGACAAGGAGATCGACCGGATCTCCACCACGGCCATAGACATGCTTTCGGCATACCACTGGCCGGGAAATGTGCGGGAACTTGAAAACGTGATCGAGCGCTCTGTCATAGTGGCCACGGGAAACGTGATCAACGGCCACGATCTGCCGCCCACACTGCAGATGAAGGATGTGAACCTCAAAGGCAAACGCACCGATTCATTCGACAAGATGGTGGCGGCCTACGAAAGAGAACTCATCGTGGATGCCCTGAAAGACACTTTCGGCAACCAGACTGAAGCGGCAAAGCTTCTGGGCACCACCAAGAGGATAATTCAGTACAAAATCAACAAGTACGGGATTGATTTCAGCCGCTTCAAGCGACCCGGTGATGACAGTACGGATTAGCACGGCTGTTGAGACGCACGGGTGTTGAGACGCACGGCCGTGCGTCCTTACAAAAAAGTCCTGCGGAGAAGGGAGCGCTTCGTTGCGCCGGCTGCATGCAGCCGCAGTTTCTCTGTGCAGAACTTTAAAGAAAAGCGCCGTTGCTTCTGTTTTTATCCTATTGCGGCACTACCCTCCTCGCCGGTCCGGATTCTGATGCACTGGGGAAGATCCATGATGAAAATTTTTCCGTCCCCGATTTTACCGGTCCGCGCCGCTCTTATTATGGCATCGACGGTAGGTTTGACAAATTCATCATTCACCGCTATTTCGATTCTGATCTTCTTGAGCAGATTTACTTCCACCACATTGCCTCTGTAGGTTTCGGTGTAGCCCGCCTGCTGACCGCATCCGATCACGTTGGTTACTGTCATCTTCATGATCTCCGCATCAAACAGGGCCTGCTTAACTTCAGGCAGTTTGTTGGGCTGGATCACTGCTGTAATCATTTTCATGAAATACCCGCCTTTTTATTTTTCTTTGTTAACCTTCAGTTGTAAATATCTGGAATCCGTTGTACGCTTCCATACCCATCTCTCCCACATCGAGACCTCCGATCTCCTCCTCGACAGACACTCTGATTCCCATGGTTTTCTTAACGGCAAGCCAGAGAAGCATGGACAGTCCGAACACCGCCCCCCCTATCACGGCTACCCCCAGGGCCTGAACGGCAAGCTGACCGGCTCCTCCTCCGTAGAAAAGCCCCTGCACACCGTCAACGTATCCCGGAACTGCAAAAAAACCCACCGCGAGAGTCCCCCAGATTCCGTTCACAAGATGAACCGCAAGGGCCCCGACCGGATCGTCGATCTTCATTTTATCGAAAAACAACACCGCCAGCACGACCAGCACACCGGCAATTGCGCCGATGACCAGTGCCCCGATGGGCGATACTACCGCACAAGGCGCTGTAACCGCAACCAGGCCGGCAAGGCAGCCGTTGACCATCATGGAAAGATCCGGCTTCCCTCCAAGCCTGTAGGCGGTATACATAGCGGTAAGAATACCTGCGCATGATGCGAGAGCGGTTGTGAGAAGAATTCTGGGCACATTTTCGTCCATCCCCAGCTGACTTCCTCCGTTGAATCCGAACCATCCGAACCAGAGTATGAATCCGCCCAGAGTCGCAAGCGGCATGGAATGGCCTATTATCGCCTTTGCTGAACCGTCTTTTCTGAATTTACCTATTCTGGGTCCCAGAAGAAGAACCCCGGTAAGAGCACACCACCCTCCTACCGAATGCACGACAGTGGAACCGGCAAAGTCATGGAAACCAAGATCCGCAAGCCACCCTCCGCCCCAGACCCAATGCCCCCCCAGAGGATAGATAAACGCCACCATGAACGCGCCGAACACCAGAAAGGAGCCGAACTTTATCCGCTCCGCAACCGCTCCGGAAATAATGGAGCATCCCGCGGCGGCAAATGCCAGCTGGAAAAAGAAAAATGAAAAGAATGGAATGTTGGAAGCGGGACTGGGAATCGTATCATTCACCAGAAAAGAATCCGTTCCCACCAGACCGTTGCCGGTTCCGAACATCAGGCCGTATCCCACGGCCCAGAAAGCAATTGCCGCAATGGCAAAGACGCTGAAATTCTTGCCCAGGATATTGGTGGTGTTCTTGACTCTGCAGAATCCGCTTTCTACAAAGGCGAATCCGGCGTTCATGAAGAAAACCAGTATTGCCGATATGAGCACCCAGAGTGTGTCAACCGGATTGATCGAAGTTCCGTCCTGGGCAAAGAGCGGCAGAACTCCGATTGTCATCAAAAGACCGCATTTGCTGATAAGTTTTGACACTGAAAAATCCTCCTCCTGCAGGCTGTGAATATCGAGTCCGGCTCTATCCGGGAGGAGGGGGTATATGCAACGTCTGTGCCATGGCGCTGAAACCGCTGAAAGGCAGATTCGGAACAAATTTGTGTGAAATTCTGTAACAGATTTGTACCTTCGGAATCGGAAAACTACAAATTTGTGCCTGGCAGATCAGGCTTGATATTGTCATTCGCAAATCCAAATGCCGCGCTAAAAAGCTCCCCGCCGGGGTGAAGAGATAATGCAGAGGTGGAAGTGTGTGGAGGGTTGGTTTCAATTACCTGAAGTTCATTTTTCCCTCAATCCTATCGTGTCGAGATGTTTCAGGATTTTTTTGGTTAACGGCGAGGACGCCTCTGCGGTTACGCCAAGCTCGCCTCCCGCATTGCGGGTTGGTTGCTGAAAAGTGACCGGAGGTTTCCTCTCCACGAATACAAGAGGCCGGAAAGAATAGCGAACGGCGATCAGCGAATTGCGAGGTGAGCAGAAGATGTTTGCGTTCCGATAATTCATTATTCGCTGTTCGCTAATCGTCATTCGCAGATCAAAATGCCGGGTTAAAAAGCCCCCCTCCGGGGTGAAGATGGGGGGGGGCTGTGATGGGAGTGCGGGAGGTGATGTTCGTTTTACATTATTATAAACCTTTAGAGTATTATTCCGATATTCAATATTATAACCTCCGTCGTATGCTTACTCCGTTACTCGTGCTTATTTCGAACATGAACAGGAGTAGAAAACAGATTTGTACCGCGCCTCCCCCGATTCTACAATTTTGTACCCTGAAACAGGTATCCCTCCCCCCGAAACCACCTTCCCACTCCTGTACACACTCATGCTCCGGATGTGGCCCGGCTTTTGCATAAAGTGGCGCCGCAGTCTTATAACCGTAAATATGGCTGACAAGCTGCCGAGGGATACAAATCCGTTCCGTTGACCGGCCCGGAAAAGAATCCGCCCCGAAGCGGTCTTCAGTGTGCTGCTGCGATTCAGGAGAAAACCATGACCGAAACAGACCTCAGGGCAAGCCTCAATTTCAACGGTCTTTCCGTGCTCTACAGCATCGCCAAAGTCCTCAGCACCGGAGGCCCCCTCAACAACATCATGTACCGGGTCCTTCAGATTCTCGAGCATCAGGCGGGGATGAAACGGGGAATGATCTCCATTCTTTCAACACAGAGTGAGAAGCTTGTGGTGGATATCGCCCACGGCATTTCAGAATCTGAAAAACAGAAAGGGATTTACCGCCTGGGAGAGGGAATCACCGGGCAGGTGGCCAAAACGGGTAACCCGGTGATGGTCCCCAAGATTGAAGAGGAGAAGGGGTTTCTGGACAGAACAGGAGCGAGAAAATCCGTTCCTCTGGATGAGCTTGCTTTTCTCTGTGTCCCCATCCGTATAGGGTCCACTGTTCTGGGAGTGCTGTCGGTTGACCGGGTTTCGGTTGAACAGGAAGTCACTCTGGAGGGGGAGCTTTCTTTTCTTCAGGCAGTGAGCGACCTGATAGCCAAAACGGTGCAGCTGCGCAGAAAGGAGCAGAAACAGCTCGCTGACCTGCGCAGGGAAAACCACGAACTCAAACTGATACTGGAAAACAAGGGGCGCCCCGAGGACATGATAGGCAACAGCGGGTCGATGCGTGAGGTCTACAGACTCATCGCCCAGGTGGCCCCCTCCATCACCACCGTTCTGATCAGGGGGGAGACGGGTACAGGAAAAGAGCTTGTCGCCAGGGCAATTCATCAGAAAAGCCCATTCAGAGAGGGTCCCTTCATTGCCGTAAACTGTGCCGCTCTTCCGGAATCCCTGCTTGAAAGCGAACTGTACGGTCATGAGAAAGGAGCTTTTACGGGTGCACACATGACCCGAACCGGAAAATTCGAAGCCGCGCACAACGGGACGCTCTTTCTGGATGAAATAGGAGAGCTCTCTCTCAGTGCACAGAGCCGGCTTTTGAGAGTCATACAGGAAAGAGAATTCCACCGCGTGGGAGGAATGGAAGCCATAAAGGTGAAAGTGAGGCTTATCACCGCCACCAACCGCAATCTGGAAAAGGATGTAAAGGAGAAACGTTTCAGAGAAGACCTTTTCTACAGACTCAACGTCTTCACTGTTCTCCTTCCCCCGCTGAGGGAAAGAGGAGCGGATGTTCTTCTGCTGGCCGACCATTTCATCAAAAAATATTCACGCCTTCACCGCAAAACTGTTGAACGCGTATCAACCACCGCTATAGAGATGCTCTCCTCATACGGGTGGCCGGGAAACGTGAGGGAGCTTGAGAACGTGATCGAGCGTGCGGTACTGGTTTCAGAAGGGAAAGTGGTGGAGGGTCACGACCTTCCTCCCTCTGTCCAGCAGGCGAACACGGAATTCTCCAAACCTCTTTCAGGAAATTTCGAATCGCGGGTATCAGCTTACGAAAAGGAACTCATCATCGATGCGCTCAAAGACACCGGCGGCAACCAGACCGAGGCGGCCAAGCTGCTGGGCACCACCAAAAGGATCATTCAGTACAAAATAGAGAAACTCAAAATAGACTACCGCAGATTCAGGAGTAAAAAGAACAATCACCAATCGGAAACTTAGGAATAAGCAGCGATCAGCTATCAGCAGGTTGAGAAGTAAATAAACCCTCCGGGGTGAAGAAATGTTGCTGAGGCGGGAGTGTGGTGAGGTAATGTCTGATTTACCTGAAGAAAGGCCCTTTGAAGCGGGTGCCATGGTCGCCCCGACCATGTCCTCTGTTCGAGGTTAAGACAAAGGGACACGGTCCGGGGGACTGTGGCACTCATCATTCATTCCAACTCCCGACCTCTGCATATTTCGGGTAACAGCGAGCCTGTTGGACGATCTTCAGAG
>JBKGXV010000029.1:0-38953 GCA_046546375.1 Chitinispirillaceae bacterium
AGACCTGGTAGAAGACACCGGGAACGATGATACGGGGTTTGGTGCACATGGGATAGGCCTCCCTTCGATTGGGGTGGATGCATGGTGGGAACGGTGGAAAGGAAAAGCAATATCCGGGCCGCCCCGGAGATGATGTACCGATTCGTCACAAATTCACCTCCGGGGTCCCCCCCCTCACCGCTTTCCCCTTGCCCACCTCCGTCCCTTACGGTATAATCTGTAATGAAACTTACCGCCTGGTCGGCAACTTGTTTAGCTTCCTCAGGAAGGATGGCCAGTTATGCAAATCCAATTTTGCGGCGCAGCGCAAACCGTCACCGGCTCCCAGGTCCTCTTCTCCATCAACGGAAAAAAAATTCTCCTGGAATGCGGACTTTACCAGGGACGCCGAAACGAGTCCTATGAAAAAAATCTCAACTTCCGCTTCAATCCCGCCGAGGTCGATTCACTCATTCTGAGCCACGCTCACATCGATCACAGCGGAAATATCCCCAATCTGGTGAAACAGGGGTTCAAAGGCTCAATCTACGCCACCCCCGCCACTATAGATCTGTGCAAAATCATGCTCAGAGACTCCGCCTATCTTCAGGAAAAAGATCTGGAGTGGGTGAACAAAATCCGCCGCCGGCAGCATCTCCCCGAAATGAAACCACTCTATTCCATGGGGGATGTCGAGCAGGCAATGGACCTTTTCGTGGGAATCAATTTCGATAAGAGCTTCACCATCGCTCCGGATGTGGAGGCCATGTTCAGGGATGCAGGGCATATATTGGGATCAGCAGGCATCCATCTGGAGGTCAGGGAGGATGGGGAGCGTCCATTAAAAATCGGATTCACCGGTGATATAGGAAGGCCCAATATCCCTCTCACTCATGATCCCAATGTGCTCCGTGAGCTTGATATGCTCATTATGGAGTGCACCTACGGGAACCGTCATCATGGCTGTTTCGATGAAGTGGAGGAGGAGCTTGCAACTGCTGTGCGAGATACCGCCAGAAACGGGGGCAAGGTAATCATCCCCTCATTTGCGGTAGGGCGCACACAGCAGCTGGTGTATATTCTTCACAAGCTTTTCAACCAGAATCGTATTCCGGACATGCCTGTTTATGTGGACAGTCCTCTTGCCTGTGATGCAACTGATGTCTTCAGGTCTCATCTTGACTACCTGGACAGGGAGACAAAACGGGTGTTTCTGGATGGTCATGAGGACCCCTTCGGTTTCTCACGTTTAACTTATATCCACGATGTGGACAACTCAAAGAAACTCAACGGACAGACATTTCCCCATATCATAATATCCGGTTCAGGTATGGCTGAAGGGGGAAGAATTCTTCATCATCTCAGAAACAATATCCACAATCCCAGGACTCTTCTGCTGTTTGTGGGGTTTGCGGCAAAAGAAACCCTTGCCAGAAAAATCATGGAAGGGCGGAGGGTTGTCAGGATTTTCGGCGAGGAGCATCACGTCCGGTGCAAGGTGAAGATGATTGATGCCTTCAGTGCCCATGCAGACAGACGGGAACTGCTTGATTATGTGGATCTGAATGACCCTAAGCGGCTCAAGCACATTTTCCTCATCCACGGTGAACCGGATCAGGCCGGTTCGTTCAGAGATGCTCTCAGAAGCAAGGGGTATCAGAATGTATACTATCCGGAACCTGGTACAACTGTGCACGTTGACAAGTTGGATTGGGGCTCATGAGTGAGAATCAGGGCGGGGCACCGATAAAGGTGTCCTGCGCTATCCTTGAACGCAATGGAAAGATCCTCGCCGCACGGAGAGGGCCTGGGCAGAGTCAGGCCGGATTGTGGGAGTTTCCGGGAGGTAAGCTTGATGAAGGTGAATCTGCTCAGGATGCTCTTACAAGAGAGCTGCAGGAAGAATTGGGAATAACAGCGTCGATCACTCAGTCCCTTACTTCTGTTTTGTATGAATATCCCGCTTATAGAATAGAACTCATTCCCTTCATCTGCCGGATTTTACATGGCGAGCCTTTCCCTCACGAGCATTCCGAAATCGCCTGGCTTCATCCTGCCGATGCCGGAGCCCTGGACTGGGCACCTGCGGATATTCCTGTTGTGCAGGAATATCTGTCCCTAAGTTCTAAGTAGGACTACTTTGCTGGAAAGTATCCCTCTTTTTATTTTTTCCGCTCTGGAATTATATTAAAACCGAAATTGAATCCGTTTACCTGTGTTTTGGTGATTTAATCTGTTCATTTCAAATATGGTGGAGTATAGCATGTTCAAAGCAGTTGTTCTGAATCTGCTTGCATTGACGTTTGTTGTTTTGTCTGCAGATCTTTCCGGCAGGGAAAAGGCTGCTGTTTCCGAAGACCTGGGTCTTGTTCAAAATAGTACTGCTTCGGAGGATACTGCTGTATCGAATGGTGCGGGAATTCAGCGTGATGACTCCGAAGTGTCTTCTGATAGTGCTGATGTTGAGGATCAGGCAAATTCTCAAGAGGTTTCAGAGGATACGATCGTTCTGGGCGGAAGTGAGGGGGTTGAAGCTGCTTCGGAAGATACCGTGGCTTTGGAAGAGTCTGAAGAGGAGGTTGAAACCGAATTTGTGGAGGAGCAAGTCGGGCTGGAGAAGATGCCCGAACTTACCGAATTTGTGGAAGCAGATTATCCCGATGAGTGTGTCTTGGAGGGAATAGAAGGGGCAGTGCTTCTTGAGCTTCTGGTGAATGAGAAAGGTATGGTGGACAGTGCTGCCGTGGTGAACGGACTACATCCGCTTCTTGATAGTAGCGCAGCTGAAGCTGTCAGGCGATTCACCTTTTCACCCGCAGTGGCGGGAGGGGAAAATGTGGCGGTCATGCTTCAGTATGAATACCGGTTCAGCTTGCGTGAGGCAATCAGCACACCAGATGAATATGTCAATTTCAAAGGTAGAATTCTTGAACGGGGTACCAGAAAGCCTTTAGCTGAGGCTATGGTGGTGGTTCGTTTCCCGGATACCCTTTGTGATACCTCTCTGGGTATGCCGTTTTCGCTTTATCTGGAGCAGATAGCCGAATATGAGGGACAGAGCCTTGAAGATGATCGTCTGGTGGCTTTGACAGATTCAAACGGACATTTTTCATTCAGTTCTCTTCCAGACTGCTCTGTGGAGGTTACACTGCCGGTTTCAGGCTATGAGCCGTTCAGGACCGGAGAAAAACTGAGCACATCGGAAGTGGTGGAGGCCAACTACTATCTGCGCCGCCACAGTTATTCTGATTTCGAGGTCACCGCGTATGGAAGAGTTGAGGAAAAGGAAGTAAGCCGTCATCAGTTGACCGTTGCGGAGGTGAAGAAGATTCCGGGGTTGGGTGGTGATGCGGTGAAAGTGGTTCAGGCTCTTCCCGGAGTGGGACGTCCCTCATTGGGTGGAACCGATGTGATCGTGCGCGGGGCGCCGACCTGGGATTCCAGATATTTTCTGGATGGAGTGAGTATCCCTCTCATATATCATTTCGGGGGTTTGAAATCAGTGTACAATTCCGATGCTCTCGAATCGGTCGATTTCTATCCCGGTGGATTTTCAACCCGATACGGGGGAGGCATTGCGGGAGTAATCGAGCTTACCGGTCGCAAGGCAAAGAGCGACCGGTTTCAGGGCTCGGTGGATCTGAACATGTTGGATGCGACATTACTCATTGAAGGTCCCGTGAATGAAAAGGTCTCTTTTCTGGCATCGGGCCGCAGGAATTTTGTGGGAGATATTCTTGATTACTATTTCGATAATGCCGACCCTGACCAGTTTCAGGGTTCTGTGGCACCTTTTTACTGGGATTATCTTCTGAGAACAGATGTGGATGTAAATAATAAGCATGATTTGTTTGTGACTCTTTTCGGTGCGCGTGACAGTATGGGGGTGTTTTATCCCCGTATGCGGGGCGGGTCTTCAGAGATAGATGATGATGTTCAGAATTTTACAATGAAAATTCTCTTTCATATGCTTACCGTTGGTCTGGAAAGCGAATTGAATGATAAGTGGAGTAATTCTCTCAGGCTTTCAGGAACATATGCAGACTCCAGATTTTCGGCATTCGGATTAGTTACTGCTGATGAATCGGCCCGTTTTGGTTACTTACGCAATCAACTCAGTTTTCAGGCTAATGAAAAAGTGAAAATCAATGCGGGAGCTGATATCGAACTGCTTAATCTTGATTTGTATTTGACAATACCGGGTGCAGACAACCTGATAAACAGAGATACAACAGAAGACTGGCTTTTCGGAGTTGCCGGTGCTTATCTGAATATGGAATACAAGCCCATTGAGAAGCTGCAGATAATTCCGGGCTTGAGATTCGATTTCTATCCTGAACTTGATTACAATGGTTCGGTGTTTCCTGAATTCTGGCCTTACGAATCAATGGAATACAGGCACAGGTTTTCCGGAGAACCTGCTTTGCGTATGAATGCTCGTTATGAACACAGCAATGAACACATTTTCAAAGGGGCTATCGGTACTTACAGTCAGACTCCCCAGCCGATAGGGCAGGTGATACATCCCACCTGGGGCGAACCCGATATGCCAGCCACGAAGTCAGCCCAATACGTAGCTGGGTATGAATGGTACATTAATGATCTGGTCAGCTTGGATATGCAGACGTATCTCAACCGCCAGTGGGATATCCCTCGTACAGCGTCTCCTTTGGATTACGACCCTGATGCATCGGAACAGAAACTGTACTACGATGATGGAAAGGGTAGAATGTATGGATTAGAAGTGATGCTGCGCCACGACCAGAGTGAAAAGTTTTTCGGGTGGCTGGCTTATACTCTTTCCAGAAGTGAACGGTGGGATAGAGCTCTTGAGGAGTATGTTATTTTTAATCAGGATGAGACTCATCATCTGCAGCTTCTGGGGAGCTGGCATCTTGATAATGACTGGGATGTAGGATTCAGGGCCAGATATGTGACAGGCAAACCCACGACCCCAGTGAAAGAGATTGTGGAGTATGAGAATGGCAACTACATCGGAACCGTACCGGGAGAGAAAAATTCCGATCGGCTGGACCCGTTCTTTCAGCTTGATCTGAGAATCGACAAAAAATGGGTTTTCAAGAAATGGATGTTCTCCACTTATCTGGATCTGCAGAACATATTCTGGTTTTACTATAAAAGTCCTGAATTCACTACATACAATTACAACTACAAACATAAAAGCACATTTGCTATGCCGCCGTTGGTTTCACTCGGTTGTAAAATGGAGTTTTGATTATGCACAAGCGGAGTATGATAAAGAATGTTTTGATATCTGGTATAGCTGCAGGTGCAGTGATGTTCGGCTGCAACGAATTCCCCACACGATATGACAGGGTAGAAAGTTACGAATTCCGGCTGCTTGATTTCATTTATGAACCGGCTGACGCTGCTCCCGGGGACACTGTCACCTTAAAGGCTGTATTTGCGGGTAAAACACATGATCAGCTGAGTTCCATAGACTGGAAAATGTCTACCAAAGTCATGGTGAACAAATACGGAACCGATACGGCTTTTGATTTTCAACCTTTGGAATTCGAGACGGTAGACTACTCTTTTTCCGAAAAAACCCAGTCAGTTGCATTCAGATTCGAAATTCCCGATGATGTGATAAGAAACAGTCCTGCTATTCCCGAAAACTGGATTGATCTGGTACCTAATCATCTGAAAAATTCTCTTCCGGAAGAACTGTCTTCTCTTAAAAGGAGCGAGCTGGTTGATTCGGTTGAAAACTACGCCCAAAACCCCTCTTCCATCAGTCCTCAATTTTCATTGCTGCTTCCTGCTGTCCTTCAATTCCTGACAGCACGGATCAGAATAGAAGCCAATGTGCCAGGTGAACATAGGATAATCAGTAACTATTCTGTCCGCTACAACAGCCGCTTTTCCGATCTCCCCTTTATCTCCTTGAACAAAAATCCGACGATCGATTCTGTTGGTATTTATAAAGTAAAAGGTGAAAATATGGTGGGATATGATCCTGCAAAGAATAAACACGAGTTTCTGCGGTTATACGGTCCACACGATTCAGAAGAAGACACCTCCGCACTTCTGGTGGAAAAAGGGCATACCTATTTTCTGGTTGCCTTCACGGGTAACGTGGATTCCTCTATCACTATGGATGCTGCAACGGGAGGTCCGCAGTGGCTCAAAGAGGACCATTTCACCATGTGGTATTATCACCTTGACTCCGCGGAAACAGAGGGCGTCCCGCAGAGCAAATATTTAAGTGTTTCCAATGATGGCGGTCTGATGGTACCCTTTTATCCTCCTTTGGATAAAAGGATCACACAATTCGTTGTCTGGCTGGAAGTCAATGACAGGATGCTGAACGAAATGTACCGTCCTCAAGGGTCAACGCTTGAAGAGTTTCATTGCCAGATAGAATATGCACCGGGCTTCTTTGATTAGTTCTGCAAAAGATAGCCTCTGAACAAATTATTCAAGTGGAGTCGCAGTAGGTCAGGGAGGGTGCAGATTCGATTCTGTACCCTCCTTGATCCCAGCACCTACAAACCCAATTCCATACATACCATATTTTGGGTGACAGGTGCTTTCGGACTGTCTTTTCCGAACTCAATACCCGGGTTTGCCATGGAATGAATGACATTCTCCAGCTCAAAGGCGATATTTTTGACTATTTCACTGGGGTGACTGTCTGTAAGGTCCTGGTTGGTATGAATGAGTATTCCCGAGGGTGTGTATGTACTGCTGAATAATTTGAAATAAGAGCGGGTCACTCCCCGAACTGTACTCCTGTGATAATCCTGCAGATCATGTTCCTCGGTGTTTCCAAGCATCATATATACAATGGAACCCCTGGTGCTTTTTTCTACTTCCTCTATGAGCTCTCGACCTGTTGGTGTGGATTTCAGCAACTCGAAAGCTGCGATCATTTCCTTGCCCAAGGGAATGATTCTTCCTTCGGGGGTGACAGTCAAGCTGATTAAGAGAAGCACTGTGAAGCCGGTAATCATAACTGAGGCAAAGGGGTGTTTTTTGACAGACTGACGGTTGCATCGTTTCACTAACCAGCGGGTGGCAAAAATAGCGTTTTTCCGAACCACTACCAGTGCGGATTCTGTTCTTCCCTTCATGTGAGCGCTCCTGAAAAGGGTGAAAAGAGCTCGTTGAATGCCTCTTTAAAATTATACGTGCGGTTTTCCTGGTTTGTTACAAAAAAAGAAATTGAGGGTAAGAAAGCGGATCATGGGGGATCATAGATGTTACGGTACCGCTGCTTCTGTACTGTAACATCAGACTATTTTCAGAGTGAGAAGTTGTTCTTCAGAGAACCGGCTATGAAATCTTCTGAAAGCAGATCTTTAGCAGCGTCAAGACTGAAATCCTCTCTTTTGCCTCTCAGTCGTATAAAAAGATTCTGATTTTCCCTGTTAAGTATGAGTGCCAGCTCGGCATATCCATACTCATCGGCTGTTCTGCCGATGGCTTTGGCACTGAACTTATCCCCTCCAAACGTGATCAGAGTATCAAACTCCTCCACATCGTAGGCTGCCAGGTTCACGGTGTAATATTGAGCGAGGTGCCGGTCCGCTTTGGTATGATTTGTCTTTTCTACAGCGATAAAGGCACGATAGGGGCTGTCTTTGGATGTTATCATAGCATAACCGGAAGGGGAAATCGCTTTAGCTCCCGAAGAGCTGTAGTCGTTGTACCATCTCCAGTTGCCACTTAGACATTCGAAACGGGGTAAATCGGGAGTTGAACGTATATTTACACCCTTTTTTTCGAAGTTGTAGCTGTAAAATATCTTGTAGGCGATTTCAGGATTTTCAAAAAGATGGCCCGGTTCCGAATACAGCCTGATCAGATTGTAGTTCGAACCCTCCACGATGTAACAATCAAAAAAATCCAGATCTGTCTGTTTCTGCTTTGAAGTAAGAATATACGCTTCCTTGTTGTCTATATAAACCTTGTGAATCGATTTATTGTATTTGTCGTTTTCGGTTTCCGCCATATGCTCAGTAAGCTTGATTGGAGATATGTTATCGATTTCGGTAGCGAAGTACTGGTAAAGTCCCTTGATGAACCCCTCACCATCATCAAAACGATAGACAACTGTTTCGAAGTCCTCTTTTCGGGGTTTGCTGAACGACCAGCCTTTCGGTAAAGACAGGCCGGTCTGAAAAGCTACTAGACGGTTGGTCCTGTGATAGTCGGAATCATAATATTTTTTGAGTGAAATAGGTTCCTTCACTGCTATTTGGGGAGCACAATAGAGGAAATTCAAAACTAGGAACGGTACAAGATACATTCCGACATTTTTCATCACTTTACTCCCTTCACAAGTTGAAAGATGAACTGCAGATTCGAAGAATCCCGACTGGAATAGGAGCAATACCCGTGCCTTGGCTCAGTCAGGCTCATGCAGGGAGAAAAACAGCAGACTTTTATCACACTTTTGACAAATTTTTCCAGAAGTGGAAATATGGGATAATAAAATTTGAGTATCCTCCAGACGGGTGGTATTATAGATTTCCAATGGCAAGGAAGTTCAAAAAGTCAAAACATGCAAGCATCTGTATCTCATGTAAATTCAAAAATAATACCAGGGTGTGCACGAAGGTGTTGCTTTTCCATCTTGGTGAAATCCAGGAGGTTTCCCGAACTGAAAAGATGACCACATGTCACCTTTCCCGGAAACTGCAGCTAAGGGTGAATCAGAATTCAAAAAAACGGAGGTTTCCTAAATAACGGTTCGGAACCAAAGTGGATTTTAAGCTGTTTGTTTATTCCTCAAAAGCGTCATCATCATCCGAAAGAGTTTCCGCTCTTTCCTCCCGCCAGGCCTGGAGTTGACGGGTTCGGCTCGGGTGCTTGAGCTTTCCCAGAGCCTTTGTTTCGATCTGACGAACCCTCTCTCTGCTGATATCGAATATCTCACCGATTTCCTTGAGTGTCTTGATCCTTCCGTCGTCCAGGCCGAAACGCATCATCACAATTTCCTTCTCTTTGGGAGCAAGAGATGCAAGCACCTGTTTTATCTGCTCCCGGAGATGGATAAGAGATATTCTCTGGGTAGGGTCAATCACTTTGGTATCTTCAATGTATTCACCCACTGTAGTGCCGCTGTCACCACCCACTTCCATATCAAGAGAAATAGGTTCCATAGAATATTCCAAAGCCTGCTGCACTTTGGCCACAGAACAGCCAAGCGTGTCTGCCAGCTCCTGGTGAGTGGGTTCGTAGCCGTATTCCATTACCCACTTGCGGCAGAGGCGCACTGTTTTGTTCACCAGCTCGAGGGTGTTGGCGGGTATGCGTATGGCTTTGGATTTATCATTGATGGCACGTGATATCGCCTGGCGTATCCACCAGGTGGCATAGGTGGAGAATTTGTAACCTTTGCGGTAGTCGAAATTCTCCACAGCTTTTATCAGCCCCCGGTTTCCTTCCTGGATCAGATCTATAATCTCCATCCCCCGAAGTATGTACTTTTTGGCAATGCTTACCACCAGTCTCACATTGGCTTCAATAATAGCACACTTGGCCTGGTTACGCATCTCCTCCCAGTGAGTGAACTCCTCGTATTCCTCCTCATGTTCATCCTTCTGGAGTGAAGCTTTGTACTTCTCCAGAATGTGCTCTATCTGTTTGATGTTGAGTTTGAGGTTTTTGCACAGTGCGATGGCCTCATCCTGAAGCTTCTGGGCTTTCTGCGAGCCGCTGCCGAGATCGCTGATCGCTTTGTTCTTTTTCTTGATTAATGATAGTGTGCGAAGAAACCCTTTGCGGAAAGTTTCAAGATCCTCCTCCTCTTTAGCCTGCTCCTCATCGATCTGAAGGACATCTATACACTGTACTTCACCACTTCTGAGTTCTTCACCAAGGCGATAAAGGCTTTCCTGTGCACATGGGGAACGGAACGCCATTTCAAAGAGTTTGCCCTGAGCGTATTCTATCTGCATGGCATACTCGATTTCCTGCCCTTTTGACAGCAGAGGAACCCGTCCCACGCTGTTGAGGTACACCCAGGTAGGGTCGGTATAGCGTGGTGCCTTGCGGGAAGAGAGAACTTTTCTGATCTTGCGTTCGTAGAGAGGGGCGGCCTTTTCTTTAACAAAAGAGTTTATGCTTATGTTTTCTTTTTTGAGAATATCTCTGACCCGTTCCAGCTCAGCAGCATTGGACGCCACATCTTCTATCTGGGCCTCTGTGACAAAGCCCTGAAGATTTGCGAGTTTACGCAACCTCAGAGTCAGTTTATCCGGATTTTTGTTTTCCTTGGGAACAACGGACGTTTTTTTTCTAATCATGTCTACTCTTCCAACTCTTTAAGCTGTGCAGTATACTCTCTGTGTTGTTCGAGAAGTTTCTGCTTGTCTTCAGGTGTATTCCTGAGCGCGATTCTCAGATTTCTCAGCTGGTTTTTAAGAAACTTTCTGCGTAGCAAGATAATTTTCTGGACCAGCTCCTCATGGATATTTTCCCTGAGAGCCGGTGTGACCATCATCATCGAAATTATGCGTTTAACCTCGGAATCACCCTCTAGCTCCTCGGTCAATTTCTCCAGACTTCTCTTTTGATCATAAGTCTGTAATACTAATGAATATATATCAGTGGATAATTTATCCGTAAGGGTTTCGGGAGAAACATATTGTTTGGCCTGATCTATCAGCTCCGGACTGGTCATGAGAATCCGCAGAAAACTGCCCTCCAGACCTCCCAGATACTTCTCGCTTTCCTTTATGCTGAGAGTGGCATAATTTCGTCTTTTGGGGCTTTCACCACCTCTGAAACGGCTGATTATAAGATGCTGGTCCAAACGGAGGCGGTCTGAAAGTTTTCCCAGAAAATCATTTCTTATGATAGGATCTTTCAACTGTTCGATATACGGCGTTAAACTCTCCACTACCTGGCGTTTTCCGTGAGGGGAGGCGCAGTCATGTTCGGATGCGGCTTTTTCAATGAGAAATGATGCCGAATCCTGTGCGGATTCCAGCATTTCAAGAAAAGCGTGGGCTCCCTTGTTTTTGACAAACGAATCGGGATCCTCACCTCCGGGAAGTGTCAGTACCGAAACTTCCAGATTAAACGGCGCCAGAACATGAATCGCCTTGTGCGCCGCACTCATCCCCGCGCGGTCTCCATCAAACACCAGAGTTGCTCTGGAGGTGAACCGGCGTATGAGATGTGCATGCTCGGTGGTGAATGCTGTTCCGCTAGTGGCAACAACATTGCGGATTCCGGCCTGGTACAGGGAGAGATAATCCATGTACCCTTCCACTACCAGTATACGGCTTTTTTCCCGGATCCCCTGGCGCGCTTTGTGAAGTCCATAGAGAACCCTGTTTTTGTGATACAGCGCGGTTTCCGGTGAGTTGAGGTACTTGGGTTGTGCATCTGCCTCAAGCCCTCTTCCCGCAAAAGCTATGATTCTGCCGGTTAAATCATAGAGAGGAAAAATGATTCTGTCCCGAAAGCGGTCGTATACTCTTCCCTTATCCTTCTGTATGGCGAGTCCGCATTCAACCACTTTTGATTCAGACACGTTCCGAGCCCGCAGATAATCAAGCAGCCCTGTCCATCCCGGCGGAGCATATCCCATTGTGAATTCTTTGACGGTTTCAGCTTTAAGATCCCTCGATTTGAAGTATTCAACAACTTTGGGAAAAGACCTGATCTGGCTGTAGTAAAACATTGCAGCAGCATTGTGAATATCCAGTAGCTCTGTTTTGGATAATTTGCCCGGATTCTCCGGCTGAGGGCTGCTTTGCCGGGTTTCCAATGTGACTCCGGTCTCCTCGGCGAGCATTTTCAGCGCATCCGGGAAATCCACACCCTCTATTTCCTGGAGAAAGCTGAAAACATCTCCGCCCTTGCCACAGCCGAAACAGTGGTAAAATCCCCGGTCGGGATTAACATTGAAGGAGGGAGTTTTTTCTTTGTGAAAGGGGCACAGGCCTTTGAGAGTTTGACCCTGAGGTTTGAGATTCACATATCTGCCCACTATGGAGGCGATATCCGCTCTGGCACGGATTTCCTCTTTTGCATTGTCGTCAAAGCGCTGGTTCATGTGAATCGTTGTGTTTCCTGAATTGCCCGCGTCAGTTTTTGAGGTAACGGTATGAACTGATAACTTCAGTAAGAAAAATATCACAGGAAAGGTCAGGTCTCAATAATTTTATTGCTTAATCGTACGATGAGGCTCTAAATGGCTGATATGAGGTTCAGTAATGGAACCTTTTTCGGGATTGGGGATAGGTTCTGCTTCCGTTTTCCCCGGAGATGACTTGCTGATCCGACACTATTCACCGTTATAGGAGACTCCCATGCACATCTTCCCAAATCATCTTTTGACCCCTTCAAATCCACTCTGTCCGCTTTAAAATTTTTCTCTCCTCCCTACTCTTACTATATTATTATGTCCATTTCAAAAAAAGGAGCGGCTATGGTGTACAGTAAGCAGATCTCTCTCAGTATGAAGGGCTTTTCCGATATCCAGGATATCACATCGGGTGTTCAGGGTATCGTTGCTGAGTCGGGGGTTGGTGAGGGGATTGCAGCAGTGTTCGCGGTGGGATCCACCGCGTCGGTGAGTACTATGGAGTATGAGCCGGCTTTGGTCAAAGATGTCAAAGAGAGGCTTGAAGTACTGGCTTCCAAGGATATGCGTTCACATCATTCGCTTACATGGGGGGATGACAACGGCTTTTCGCATATCAGGGCAACATTCATGGGACCTGGAATATCAGTGCCCGTCGTAAATGGGGAGTTGGTGCTGGGAACATGGCAGCAGATAGTGGTTATCGATCACGACAACCGTGCCAGGAACAGGAAAATCCATGTACAGATCGTAGGTGAGTAGAAAAGAGAAGGATCAGAGGAGACTCCCCTCTGATCCTGCAATAACACTCTTTGTTTTCTTTTAAGCCTCTGAAGGTTTATACCATACGTTCATACTTTCAATCTGGCCGGAAATGTTGGTGTTGTTCACCAGCGTTCCACCGTATTTGTATCCGGATTTGCTGAAAGTGATATTCATGCCGTAAGAGTGGCTTCTGGCAATGGTGAAAAATGTTTTGATCTTTCTTTTCCTCATTTCCGGCTCCATCTCAGCCAGAAGAATCAGAGCCAGGCTCTGACCTCTGTGTTCGGGCTGTGTGGCGAAATCAGTCATTTCCACACTTCTGGTTCCCTCGTCCATTTCCGATGAAGAGGCTGCGATCAGTTTTCCATCGGCGAAACAGCCGAAATAGACCACATGGCTCTTCATCGTGTCCAGAAGATAATCGGGATCGAAAATGGGGAAGGGATATGAATCAAAAACTTTTTTATAAAGCTCAGCCAGATCGTCAACATCTTCTGCAGTAAGCACTCGTACTTCATAGCCCTGGGGCAACTCGGCTTTGGCAGAACTTGAAGCTTTGTTTTCAGCGGTTTTAATGATGTCCTCAATCGTGGCTTTGATATCCTCGGAAAGCTTTTTTCTATCCTCACTGAAATATTTGCCCAGAAACGCGCACCCCGAGTTTTCGTAAAAGTTGGGGATGAGGGCCTCTCTTTTGAACCCTTCTTTTAAAAAGGTGGGTTCCGAGGCTTCATCAACTTTGGCGAAAATTTTGGTGTAGCCGTTCTGTTTCACCAATTCTTCAAACTTGGGCAAAATGGTATCTATATCGGCAGGGTCATACTTCAGAAGGTAGATCCTGTCGTTGTATTTACCATGCTGTATTACTGAATTTCCAATTTTTTCAATAAAATCATTCATCTTCAATATCTCTTCTAAGAAGTCTTTCGTTGTCCGCTGGTGTCAATGAAATGGTTTTATCGTCATCTGCAAGAAGCTTCTGGATACCGATCGGGTCGTGTTCCTCTGTACCCTCGAGCTGAAGCTGCAGATCACAATCATTACAGTTTCTGTCACAGAAAGTCGGTTCGTATGAATCCGGTTCCTTGTAGGTGGTGATAATACCCTCGTAGTTTCGCAGCACAACTTTGTTGGTTGACCATGAAATCAGATAGTTGGGCATGACAGGAATTTTTCCACCGCCTCCCGGGGCATCGATCACGAATGTGGGGACTGCCAGACCCGATGTGTGGCCGAGCAGGGTTTCCATTATCTCTATTCCTTTTCCTACCGGGGTTCTGAAATGGGACAGCCCTTCGGAAAGGTCGCACTGATAGAGGTAGTAGGGTCTGACTCTGTTCTGCAGAAGTTTGTGGTTCAGAGTTTTTATGATTCTGGGACAGTCATTAACTCCTGCCAGCAGAACAGACTGGTTACCCATTACCACACCTGCATTGGCCAGTTTGGCGAGTGCCTCCCGGGCCTGTCTGGTCATTTCCCTTGGATGATTGAAATGAGTGTTCAAAAACAGAGGGGGGTACTTTTTAAGAATGTTTACCAGATCGTCTGTTATTCTGTATGGAAGAACCACAGGTGTTCTGGTACCGATTCGGATCATCTCCACATGATCGATTTCGCTTATGGTGGAGAGGAGTTTATCAATGTATTCATCCGAAAGCATGAAAGGGTCACCGCCGGACAGCAGCACGTCACGAATTCTTTTGTTGTCTTTGATATACTGAATAGCTTCAGACAGTTCATCGAATGAGGGAATGGAATCTTTATCCCCCACTTTTCTCTTTCTGGTACAGTGACGGCAGTACATTGAACAGAGATTGCTGACATGAAGCAGCACTCTGTCGGGATATCTGTGGGTTAAAAATGGTGCAGGTGAGTCTTCATCCTCCGCAAGAGGGTCCAGCATGTCGAATTTTCTGGTGATCAGCTCTTCCGGACAGGGAACCGACTGCAGATAAACCGGATCGTTTTTATAATCTTCAGGGTCGATCAGTGAGAGATAATAGGGGGTAATGCTGAGCGGAAACTTATCCAGGGTTTCCTTCAGCTGCTTTTTTTCTTCCGCAGGAAAACGGATCCCGGATACTTTCTCCAGCTGATCTATGCTTTTGATCGTGTGCTTGATCTGCCATTTCCAGTTCTTCCAGTTCTGTATATTTGCCTTATCATCTATTGAACGGGCAATTGTCTGTTGATTCTCAGAAAAAACCATAGAGCCTCCTTTAAAGACCTTATGCTGCTGCATGTTTAATGTCTATGTTCGAAGCGCCGCTAGGAATTGCGGGGGTTACGGACTGAAATAGTTGCTTTTATTTGGTTTGACTTCGAACGGGTTCGTAAAGATACGAATACTGTTGGGTGTAATGAACATTAAGTAGACAGTCCGGCAGAAACAGTTGAGGATTCATAACTGCTTCTGATTAAAAATAAAGTGTTCCAACCTTTTTCGCAATGTTTTGGCCGTTTTGAGTGAAAAAACATTCCCTGATGAAAATTGTATTGCAGGTTTTTCAAATTTTTTTTCCTTCAAAATATGGTCTGGTTTTTCATTCGGTTCGGTTTGTTATCAATACGTGTACTTCTTGAATATCTTTAAAAAAAATGACCTGTTTTGTAAAAAACGTTCCAGATACAATAGAATTCAGAGGTTCAGAAAAAATCAGAAATAATCGGTATAATTTGGATCCGCAGGTCAGTGAATGCTCTTCACCTCTGATTCGAAATTAGTATTAAAACACTCCAACAGCTCTTTTTTCAGATTAACTGCAGTGTAGTACCGTCTACCATATAGGTGACACTGTAAACAGAAGCTCAGCATCACCAACCAGAAGCATATCTGTCTTAAGGTCAACCTGTTCCGGTCGTAAAATATCGGCAGTACTGAATTGTAAACTGGAAAATGTGTTTTTATCTGTAACCTCTGATTGAGATGATCAGGAAAATGCGGACATTCAATTAATAGCCTATGCCGACATGTCTTCTGTGCCGTTTGAAAATAGTTAATAGCTGATTATACATCTTGTTGTGCAGATCATTTATTCCGCATGCCAGCTTTTCCCTCCATCTTCCGTTCTGAAGAGGTGAGATCCCTTTCGGGTGCCTTTGGGGCAGTAGCTGACTGCTTTGCCTTTTTTTTCCGTTCCGAATTCGATGTGGAGGAAATAGCTGTCTGGCTCTGTTGTAAACTGAAGTTCCCAGCTGTTTCCGCTGTCATCGGAGTGAAAAATCGCACCGATTTTGAGAGAACCCTTATGAACAACGCCCGCAGCCCATCCATTCTTTCCGAAAAAGAAGATTGAATTGATCGGACCTGTATGAGGCCATATGACTTTCTTCTCCCAGGAGTGCCCTCCGTCACAGGTGCTGAACACAACTCCCGTTTTCTTGTGTTCCGATGTTTCAGAAGAGCATGGTGCTGTACCGCACACCCAGCCGTTTGCACTGTCGGTGAAAACTACAGATCTGAGTTCAGCTTCCAAAACTGCTGTAATCACCCACTTTTTGCCTCCGTTGTTTGTGTTCAGTATACTCCCTTCCGAGCTCACAACCCAGCCTCTGATATCATCAATGAAATGAACCGAGGTGAACTGCTCCACAACAGGAACAGTCATTTTTTTCCAGGTAATGCCTCCGTCTTCAGTATGCAGAAGTGTGCCCTGGAGAGTTGCGTTTTTTTCATCACGGCTCGGTCTGCCTACAGCCCATCCCTTCTGAGAACTGGTGACGGAGGTGCAGAAAATAATCTGTTTGTCCAAATGGTAAGGTGACTGGGTTTCTCCAGCAGCTGCAATAGAGGTGAATAAATACAGAACGGAGGTGCTTATTATCCGGTTTTTCACTGTTCTCCTCGTAGGCTGATCAGGGTGATGGCAAAAATCTTTCTCAATCTGGAAAAAGCAAAGGAAATGCCATGAAGGATTCTGCGGATTAAATCTTATCACCCTTTTTCTTATGCAGGCAGGGGAATATTATATATTGTAGTTCTGTGTGTTGGTAAATTCTCGATTCTCTCTTTTATCGAAAGGATGGTTGTATGCCTGCTATTTTAATTATCATTATAGCCGTAGCTGCGCTGGTTGTGTTCTTTTTTATCGGATCTGCGATTTCTCTGTGGATGCAGGCTATTTTTTCAGGGACCAGGGTCGGTCTGCTGAATATTGTATTCATGAGATTCAGGAAGGTTCCACCAAAGCTTATTGTGGAATCAAAAATTACCGCGGTAAAGGCGGGTCTTGATATATCAACTGACGATATGGAATCTCATTACTTGGCCGGGGGGAATGTGCTCAGAGTGGTACAGGCACTGATAGCAGCTGATAAAGCAAACATTCCTCTCACGT
Organism: Chitinispirillaceae bacterium; assembly: GCA_046546375.1. GTDB lineage: Bacteria > Fibrobacterota > Chitinivibrionia > Chitinivibrionales > Chitinispirillaceae > JAEZKC01. Next base: position 17,149 of record JBKGXV010000029.1, read on the forward strand.
TCAAGCGTGCCGCTGCTATTGATCTTGCCGGAAGAAATGTGCTTGAGGCAGTGCAGATGAGTGTGAATCCCAAAGTGATCGAAACCCCGAGAGTGGCTGCCGTAGCGGCGGATGGAATTCAGCTCACCGCTCTTACCCGGGTGACAGTACGGGCAAACATTGATCGCCTGGTGGGTGGTGCCGGAGAGGAAACAGTTCTTGCCCGAGTTGGCGAGGGCATCGTTACCACCATCGGTTCTGCAGCTAATCACAAACAGGTTCTGGAGAATCCCGATTCCATATCGAAGAGGGTTCTTGAGAAGGGGCTTGATTCAGGAACAGCATTCGAGATTCTCTCCATAGATATCGCGGATGTGGATGTTGGCAAAAATATCGGTGCTGTGCTTGAGACGGACAGGGCAGAAGCGGATAAGAAAATCGCCCAGGCCAAGGCTGAGGAGAGAAGGGCTATGGCGATTGCTGCTGAACAGGAAATGCGTGCAAAGGTTCAGGAAATGCGTGCTAAAGTGGTGGAAGCTGAAGCTCAGGTTCCTCAGGCCATGGCAGAAGCATTCAAAGATGGAAATCTGGGAATTCTTGATTACCATAAGATTAAGAATATTGCCGCCGACACGCAGATGAGGGAATCTCTTGGAGGCAACAAAGGACAGTCTCAATCCAAAGATGAGGACAAATCCTGATCCGGACAGTCTTTTGGGCTGTAAAGGAGATATGAATGAATATTTCTGATTTGCTTGAAAATCTCCAGGCACTGTTTCCTATTCTGATATTCGTCATTTGGCTGATAGTGGTTGTTGTAAGACAGCTTTCAGGCAGCAGAGAAACAGAAGCTGATGTGAATACAGAAGAAACATCCGCCGAGCGCGAACCCAGAATCGGCGAAGGTACTCAGGGTGATCTGCGCAGATCGCTTGAGGACCTTTTCGGCTTACCCAGGGAAGGAGAAAACCTGGAAAAACCCGGTGAGTTGTTTGAACAATCCAGAGCCGAAAAGAAAACGGATGAATCCGCTCAGGAGAAAAAGGAAGAAAACGCTGCTCACGATTTTCAAACTTCTTCAGAGCCGTTCAAGTCTGTGGCGGAACTGGAGGAGGATTTGGAGAAAGAGAAAAGTTCCGACAGAATAAAGGTGGATACAAACGAAATCCGTAAAGGGATAGTCTGGCACGAAGTTCTGCAGCCACCCCTTGCTCTTCGCGAAAACACCTGGAATTATCTCTGAAAATTGTGAACATTTCGCGTGTCGGGCCGGTTTATTAGGTGAAACCGGCCTATTTTTATATTCATATAGTTGCAATTCATACCATCTGCTATCTATTTTAATCATCTTTGTTTTTTCTCACTGCAGCCTACGGAGGTAGAAGATGGCAAAAGAGACAGTCGTAACACGTTTCACTCTCAAGGGAAGAGAAATACTTTCCTCTTATGCAAGCATGACACTTGAGGGTGTGATGACAGCCAAAGTGCAACGGGGCACTGAAAAGTACACCATAGAAGAACGTAATGGCATCGCCAAAGGTACTTCGGACGGGGAAAATGAGGCAATCTACATTCCCAACGAAAAAGCTATCAAGTCGATCGAAAAAAATATCGCTCCACTTCTGCCAAGAAAAGTGGTGATAAAAAAGCCTGCTGATATTCTCAATGCATGCAGAGATTTCGATCTCAAGCTGGTTGAAAAAGCCGGGCCGAACAAGAAAAAATGGGGCGGCAACGCATGCCTTGCCTCATCAACTGTGTTCTTTCAGACTCTGCTCAAGGCTTCCGGATTCAAGCCCTGGCAGGTTCTTACAAACGGTAAGAAACCCAAACAGTTCTATATGCCGAATATCGCTTTCAACATGGTGTGCGGCGGAGAGCATGTACCCGGGACCAAGCAGGATATCCAGGAGATGTTCTTTTTCGCCATGAAAGAAAAATCAGTTAAAGATGTATTCGTCACCGGCACAAAATTCTTCCGTCAGTTCGAAAAAAATCTGGTACGTGACGGTCTTCCTACCGGTACTGCCAAGGAGAGGGGTTTTGTTTTCCCTGTAAAGGATAATTTCGAAGGCCTTCAGAGAATAAAGGAATGTGCAAAACAGCTGGGGCTTGCCGAGAAGGATTACGCAATCGGTACAGACAATGCATTTTCCGAGATTCAGAAAACAGATCAGCTGCGCAAGGAAGGCAAGTACGATCTTCGCTTCTCCGGTCAGGGAGTCAAGACCAAAGAGGAACTGGTTGAATTCGATTACTCTGTAGTCAAGAGTGCGAACAACTTTGTCACCATGGAAGATCCCGGTTCGGAAAACGATCTTGAAGCTCATAAGCTCATGAACGGGAAATACGGCGACCGTACCCAGATTGTTCTGGATGATATCGCCGTAACTCAGATGCGTTTCATTATTCCTTTTCTGGCCGGTGCGGAAAGAAAAGACCGCGCAGGAAACTCCGTTCTCATAAAGCTCAATCAGGCCGGTACATTCTATGAAACTCTTCTCGCTTCTCAGGTTGTGCTGGGAATCGCTGATGCAGAAGAGGTGGAGATGTTCCTCAGAGCACGCAAGGACATCAGAAACGTTACCAGAGACCTTAAAGAACTCGGAATCAAGAGCATCGAAGAGGCTTTGGAAAATATTAAGAATGGCGGTTTCACAGCATTCTTCTCTCACAGATCTACAGAGGGAACTTCTGAATTCCTGCCGCTTCTGCCTCTTATGTTCGGTGCGGTTTCACCCAAGGTGTGGTTCAAGGCGGGTGCTCCCAATGGTGAGAGAAACCTGCAGAACTACAACCCTCTCATCAGAGCCGAAGAGGAAATGCTGGCCAGCAACATCAGCGTGGAAGTCGCCGGTGTTAACGGTCTTCCCGACGAAGTCAATATTCCTGCTTATAAGTAAGCATCTTTCTCTACAAGGAAAAAAGAAAAGGCCCTGTAAAGGGCCTTTTCTTTTCCAGCTCTGAAGACTGCCTTAACCCGGGCTGTCGGGGTAGAGTATGAAACTGTCCTTTTAAAGATCCCCTCAGATATGCATACAGCATTTTTTGAACTTCTTGCCGCTGCCGCAGGGACACGGACTGTTGCGTCCGATCTTTTCCTTCACCTGTCCCAGAATCCGTTTGAGATTGGCTGAAAAGCTTGTGGAGGTATCTTGTTGAAATGCTTTGGACAACAACTCGTACATTTGTGGATGTTTTTGTTTCATGAGATATGGTTTCTCGAAAAAATATTCGGATATGACTGCGAAAAATTCAGCTTCTGATGTCGCGCCGTACTCGTTGATTTCAGATTTGCCATTATAGATATCTTTGATTTTCGAGCCCATGAGAGTTGTCCACTCCTCTATCATGGACTCGGGCATAATCATACGTGGTATTCCGTCTATTTCTCCATCCGCATGATCAAGAGCATGGGCAAATTCGTGTATGCCGACATTGCAGTTGTCCTCCATATTCCTGAATCCCTGTACCAGAGCAGACTTGGAGAGAATCATCTTGCATCTGAAATTCTCAGTTTGTAACTGTCCCAAAACATTTCCCTCATTATGGGAGAAATCGGATTCGGATACATTGTCGACAAGCATGACACCGTCAAGGTAGTTGAAATTCCATCTCTCAAATGCAAGAGTCAGCATAACCGCGCTTGAAGCAACCAGGAGTTTCATCTCATCGTCAATCGTGGTCTGATACCCCACAATCGGTTTGCAGAGAATGAATCGGTGTACTCTTTCCCTGAAACGGACTTTCATCTCTTCGGAAAGAATTGCATAAAATGCGACCCTTTTTAACAACACCTTTTCCCACTCAGATGGAAAACCTGCTTTGATCTGTTTTTCTATTCCGGGAAAGGCCAGATGCCAGAAAATCAGAAATGTTCCGGCAATTAGTGTAATGAGAACCAAAAGCATGATCATGATTCGTCCCCGATATATCCTTTGAAATACGTTTTTCTAGTCTAATCAGTAAGATAACTTCTGGAAACAAAGCTGACAGAGAGAAATGTACAAATGCAGTTCTGATAGTTGAAAAGACAGCGGTTCTATGTCGGGGAAGAATTAAACTGTGTGAAAGAAGCGGACTGGCGGGTTGAACAGGTGATGAGGATGAGCTGACAACTCATCCCCACCAATATGAAACGGTCTGTTACTCTACAACAAACGTTTTCGATTCCAGAACTTCATCGCTACCGGCCTGCAAAACTTCCACTTTCCATTTACCGGTAGAAATTTCGGGGGTAAGAGTTCTTCTGCTGTAGGTGCGCCAGCTTACCGATTTCACAGGAAGAACGGTTTTCTGCACGGCATTTCCGTTGTGGTACCAGCGGTGAACAACAGCGGTGGAATCCCCGGCTCCGTTGACATGTGTAAAAAACACCAGCTTGCCGGCATCCTTGCTGAACTTTCCGGAAGCACCCTTGGGCTCGTGCTTCTCCACATTCTTGGCCACGATTGCTCTGCTGATTTTCAGATCAGAGGAGCTTTGAGTATTCTGCTCTGAAGCAGCTTCTTTTTTCGGAGCAGGTGCTGCTTTTTTGGTGGTGATAGGCTTTTTCTTTTCGGGATCAGCTGCTTTTTGGGCTTTTGGCTTTTCGGCTGATTTTTTCACAGGGGTGGCTTTTACCGCAGATTTTGCCTTCTTTGAAGCTTTTTTCACGTTGGTTTCTGCTTTTTTTGCATCAGCTTTCTTGCGTGCTGATGTCTTTTTGACAGCCGCTTTGCTGGGAGCTTTAGTGTCCTTTTTATCAGTCTTCTCTGCTTCTTTTTTTACAACAGCTTTTTCTTCAGATTTCTTGGCGGCTGTCTTCTTGGAAACAGCTTTTTTGGCCTTCACTTCTTTTTTCGCTGCACTTTTCTTTTGGGTTTCGGCAGTATTCTCCTTGGCAGCAGTTTTTTGGACCGGAGCTTCTTTTTCTGATTTTTTCTTTTCCACAGCCTGGGATTGGGCCGGTTTGGCCTTTTCACTTCCGGCTTCTTTGGCTGCATCAGCTGCCAACAGTATTGTTGACATCGACAGTGCACATATCGCGCTTAGTACTGAAATTCGCATGAATCCCCCTTCGTGCTTGAATTGTAGAATATTAGGAATGTGATCGTTTTCTCAAGAAAAACACAACTGGTCGGCAAATCGATCCCACAGGCTCCTATTTTAGTTTAAAATCGGGCAAGTAGTAAAATCAAGAGGTATCGTTCTTTATTTAAAAAAGTTTAACAGACCTGAAATCAGCAGATTTGGGGATTTATGCCTACACATATATATTATCTTAGTCCTGACTAAAAACTTTTTGAAAAATCAGATTTGAATGTGAGGAGCTTATGATAAAAGTTGGTTTTGTCGGTTGGCGAGGAATGGTGGGTTCTGTTCTGATGGAGAGAATGCAGGCCCAGGGAGATTTCAAAGGGTATGAACCTGTCTTTTTTTCCACTTCCCAGGTTGGTGCCAAAGGGCCTTCGCTTGGATTCGATATTCCGCCTCTGAAGGATGCTTTTGATATCGAGGAGCTTTCAAAGCTGGATGTCATCGTGACCTGTCAGGGTGGTGAATATACCAACAAAGTACATCCCGAGCTTAGAGCTGCCGGTTTCAAGGGATACTGGATAGATGCAGCATCTGCTCTTCGAATGGAGGATTCCAGTATAATCGTGCTTGATCCGGTCAATCGCGATGTGATCGATAGGGGATTGGAAAACGGAGTCAGGGATTTTGCCGGCGGTAACTGCACGGTAAGTCTCATGCTGATGGCGTTGGGTGGTCTGCTCAAGCGCGATCTGGTGGAGTGGGTGTCAGCCATGACCTATCAGGCAGCAAGCGGTGCCGGGGCCAAGAATATGATCGAACTGGTAGCACAGATGACCCATCTGACCAGAGCCGCAGAAACACTCTCCAGTGCTTCAGCTACCGCACTTGACCTTGATCGCATGTTCACTCAGGAATTGCGCGGAGCCGAAATGCCCACGGAGAACTTCGGGGTTCCTCTGGCGGCTTCCCTTATCCCCTGGATCGACAGGCCGATGGATAACGGTCAGACTCGTGAGGAATGGAAGGCATCGGCGGAAACAAACAAGATTCTGGGCAATGAAAAACCGGTTCCGGTGGATGGCGTTTGCGTGAGAATCGGGTCGATGAGGTGTCATTCACAGGGACTGACGATCAAGCTGACCAAAGATATTTCCGTGGATGAGATTAACGACATGCTTGCATCCGATCACGAATGGGTGAACGTGGTGCCCAACAATAAAGAAGCCACATTGGCTGAGCTTACCCCCGCGGCGGTGAGTGGTACACTTACTGTCCCGATCGGACGTATCCGCAAGATGAATATCGGACCGGAGTATCTGACAGCTTTCACCGTGGGGGACCAGCTGCTCTGGGGTGCTGCTGAACCGGTAAGGCGTATGCTCAATATCACACTGGAGCACCTGGCCGGCTGAAAAAGATGATTTCTCCTCTTTTATCGGGTCTGAGCTTTATGGCTCAGACCTTTTTTAATCAAAAAAAGGCTTTTCCTTTCGGCAATTTGCTTTATATTATAAAGTGAACATCTTTCAAGCGGAGGGGAAAATGCGTGTAGTCAAACTGTTTTTGTCCACAGTAACAGTTCTGGCAATGATGGGTTGCAGTTCGGATGTGATTCAGGTTCTGGAACATCCCACAACGGTTAAACCGGGCAGTGTGATCAAAGTTAAACTGTCCAGTGCATACGTTTATGGAATTCCAGGGAAAAACTACTGGTCCGATATCAGCAGAGACAGCCTTCACGTGTTGTTCGGCCTACCTGAAGGGTGGAGCATCGAAAGTGTTGATTTCTATGCGGCTAAACATTTTGAAGCTGCAAAGGTTCTTGCAGGAGACCAGAATATCGAGTCTGCAATGAATGGTGAGTATAATGGCCTATATGCCGGTCTGGAGGATTCTCTTGCACTGTTTGAAAGCCGCAAAGAGCCCATGCCCGCCAATTCCGCACTCGACCCGTCATTGTCCGGAAGAACTATAAACGCCAGACCCTATGAGCCCAACGGAACTGAAATAGAGGTGGCTGCAGATGATGTGCCGACATGGACCGCATACAGTTCATCTGTTGATCTGAGCTACCAGGCGGGGTCAAAGACGGATACCTTTACCGTTCTGGATGAGAACATGAAACAGATGATTCAGCAGTACAGCCCTGAACTTACCCTGCTCCCAGACACTGTGGGGGTGACAGCTGTGCCTTTCTTCGTGTATGCTACGATAAGAACAGGTGAACAACCGGGGGAGTACCAACTCTACTACTATTCCAAAACAAACAGTGTGTCGGAATACTCTGATATGGATCAGGGTAGCATGACTTATGTTCCTGTTGTACTCGACCCTCAAGCTTCAGTCAGAAGTGGTATCAGAACAGTTCCTAACGGCTCGATCAGTGCTGTTCCGGCAGTTTTTTCCGCCAGCACGAAAATTCAGCTTCCTTTTGAAAGGTCTCCCGGAGCGAGGATCGATATAATATCTCTGAGTGGTCGGATTGTCGGGTCATATTCCGATTTATCTACCGAAGCTTCCTTTTTTGTGTGGGATGGAACTGGTCACAATGGAGGCAACGTGGAGTCGGGAACATATGTGATCCGTTATATGGATGAGCAGAAAAATATTAGCTCCTGCAAGGTGAGGAAAGTCCGGTAGTTTTTGCCTGCATCACATTTTCGGTTAGCGGTCGGGGATTTCCTCGGCCGTTAGTTGTTTGGAACTCGTCTTCAGTTTGCAAAAAGCTTCGCAATTCAGTATGAATAGGAGGATATCAGGTTTCCCCGGATGAATCAGTACTTCACCTTTGGAGAAAAGCATTAAAAAAGCTGCGCAGGGGCAAAAAAAATTTTCCGGTAAATTGTTGATATTCATAAGGTTTTACCAGTATAGTCTTTCTTGGCATCTTTTCAACTGGCATGTGACGGTACATTTGTGTATCTTCTATTCTACTGGATATTGAGCATATATTCGCGTTTCTCAATCTAATGAGATAAAGCCTGTCCGCCGGGAGCGGTACTTTTTAAACAGCCTGCGCCGCTTTCGAAACTAATCATACCGCTATGGGCAGTTTCAATGTAAGAGTACTGGGATTCCGGCCACAGTTGACCGCTCCTTCAGTATCCTGTACGGTTTTTCCGTATTTTTCACGATTTCAGGGAGATTGACCATGATTTCCGCATCCGTGCTTGTGAATTCAACTAAAGAGACTATTGTTGAAACACTGTGGAATAGCGATTCTGCGATTCATGAATTGCTTGGAAGAGCCCTTGATCTGAGCAATGCAAGAGATATGCTCTTTTCCTATCTGGAGAGCTTGGAGCGCCAATACTATAACGTTTATTCGCCGCGTTTCAGCACATCTCATCACGTTATCGAACGGAACAGTGCCAAAGAGTGTATTCGGGTATTAAAGAATGTGTTTCGTACTGAAAATGAAGTGTTGACAGGATTTTCCCCACTCAGAACTCTCATGCAGATCGCTCAGAACAAAGAGGGGATTCTGGAAAAAACAGATAAAGGGTTTCTTTGTGAATTCGTTTATCTTTTCAGAGGTATCAACGGAAATACCGGTATCGCAACTCTTGATTCCAATAAAACTGGTGTATCTGAAACAGAAGAGGCTCAAGTACGTTCTCTTGCACTGGATGAGTATTCTGATCGTATGATTTCCAGTTTTAAAAGGTTCAAATCAGGTACCGATTCGGTCATATCCAGATCCCGGATGGAGTTAAGGCATAAAATACTTACTCATTTCGGTGCTTCAGAAAGCGATTGGGGGGATTATCGGTGGCATCTTAATCACATAGTACGAAGTACTGATGAGCTTGCTTCCCTGGTCAAATTAGAAAAAGACGAGCTTGAAGGGTTCAGGGAAGCCCAGCGGGCAAACATTCCCATACACATCACCCCTTATTATGTTTCTCTTTTCTCGGAGCAGGGGCGCACCTCTCATGATCGTGTAATTCGTAAGCAGGTCATACCCAGTGTGAATTATTGCCGTACGGTGGCAAAAAGCCGCTCCGAAGGGCGTGATAACGACTTTATGGGAGAGAAGCATACCAGTCCCATTGAATGCATAACAAGACGATATCCTCAGATCGTGATCCTGAAACCTTTTGATTCCTGTCCTCAGATCTGCGTGTACTGTCAGAGAAACTGGGAAATTACCGATATTGATCACGGTTCTGTTTCAAAGGATAAAGTGGATGCCGCTATTGATTGGATCAAAAACAACAAATCCATTACAGAAGTGTTGGTCACTGGAGGTGATCCCCTTACTTTGAGTACCGAGCGTCTGGATGAGATTCTGGGGAAAATAGCTGCCATAAAGAGAATCGAAAGAATCAGAATCGGCACGAGAACTCTGGTTACCATACCTATGAGAATAAATCAGGAACTGGTGGATGTGCTGTCAAAATATCATGTATGGGGGCAGCGCGAAGTGTCGATCGTAACACATGTGGAGCATCCATGCGAACTGACCGATGAGGTGCTTGATGCCGTGAAACTGATAAAGAGCGCCGGGATGAATATTTATAACCAGCAGGTGTTCACATATTACAACAGTCGCCGCTATGAGAGTGCCTTTCTGCGAAAGAAACTGAAGCTGAGCGGAATAGATCCCTACTATTCTTTCAATACCAAGGGAAAAGAGGAAACAGCTGACTTCAGAGTCCCCATTCCCAGAATAGAACAGGAACGCAAGGAGGAAGCCCGGCTTCTTCCGGGGTTGGTGCGAACTGATGAGCCTGTTTTCAATGTACCCAAGCTGGGTAAATCACATCTTCGTGCGTGGCAGGATCATGAACCGATTATGATCTTGCCTGACGGGAGACGAATCTACAGATTCTATCCGTGGGAATCGAAAATCGCTCTGGCTGATGATTATCTATATACCGATGTGGCTATCTATGATTATCTGCAGCGTCTGTCATCGGAAGGTGAGGACATAGACGATTATGAGTCGGTGTGGTACTATTTCTGATGTTCTGTATTGAAACAGGATAGTACTTTTAGGCTTTCTGAAAAAAAGGCTCCGCATTGCGGAGCCTTTTTACTTCTGATGTATACTCTGATTAATCGATTTTGTTGAGATCCTTGAGTTTCCTTATCACAAGCAGAGCCTCAGGACCGGAAACTGATTTCGTCATCCCGAACTCACCGTTCATTTCGGCATCCATAACACCCTTGTCAGTAGCGTTGCAGATCGCATTGTAGGCAGGGTGTGAGGGGTTTACGTCGGGGAAACGGCTTTCTGTGCCGATGTGCTTTGATGCAAGGGACTCATCTCCCAGAATGGCGATAAGCGCATCCTCAACCATCATCGCGTATTCGCCGCGGTTGATAAGTTCATCGGGATGAAAGGTATGGTCCGGATAGGGTTCAAGGCCGCGGATGTCAATCTCGACGACATCATTGATGAAATTCTTGGCCCAGTGGCCATCGATATCGGTAACAGCGGCTTTGGATACGACTTTTTCGGTTTCCATTTCCCGGGGATCATCGGGAGCTTCAAATCCGGTATCGTAGGTTTTGGGCCTGCGTTTCTGAACCAGTTTGTCGATTGCCAGCTCTGAGACGAAAAGGGCGGCAATGTCTGCACGGGAGATTTTCTCAACCAGTGCGATTTTTCTGCCGACATCTGTCCCGGGAGCAGCTCTTTCGATCATCTGAACCATTTTCCACTCTTTGTTGGCCTCAGAGGTGAAGTCTTTGTCCAGATCAAGCACTTTTTTGAAGTCATCGGCTGCTTTTGAGAATTCGTAGGCTTTTTTATAGCATACGCCTCTTCTGTAGTAGGCTTCGCTGTTGGATGGGTCGAGTTTAATAGCCCTGGAGTATTCTTTTTCCACATCCTTAAGCCACTTTTTCGCAGGTTTACCCTCATTTTTCATTGTAAGTACAATTCCCTTGGCAATATAGACAAAGGGATTCTTTTTACCCAGGCCCCGACCCTTGTCTGCCAGTTTGAGTGCATCGTCGAACAGCTCTTCCGTTTCTTTTACGGTTTGGGCATCTTTAGCCCTCTGAGCGGTGGTAAGCGCGAGTCCGGAGTAAGCCGGGGCATACTTGTGGTCTAGAGTCTGTGCGAGTTTGAATTCTTCTTCGGCTTTGGCAACTTCCCCCTGGTCCCAGTATTTCATTCCCTGTTTGAAATGGGTATCGGGGCTGTCCATGTGACCTCCGGCCTTTCTGGCCTCTGGAGCACATCCGGAAAAAATGACGGCAGCGCTTAGAGCGAAGACCGCCAGGCCTGTTGATAAAAACTTTTTCATAGCTGATTATCTCCTTAGGGTAATGGGTGCTGATGCTAATCGATTACCAGAACTACACGACATTCTGACAGAAATTTGAGGTTGTCTGCTGCGTTTCTCACGTCATTGGCATCCTTGTTGGAGATGACCACGTCTGTGAGGTTGTCGCCTTTGGCTTTGAGCGCCTTGATCTTACCCGGAGAGTCGCCTGTGCGCTCCAGTTTGGAGGCTGCGCCGAGTTCCTTGGAGTATCCCACAATTCCGTGTTTGATAGCCCATTCTCTTGAAACATAGGCGCTTCCGTATACTTCCTTGCCATTCTCATCAAGAACTCGGGGGCTTAACGCGGGTTTGATTTTCATACCTCGGCAGTCGATAATCAGACCGGTGAACACCATTTTGTTTGGCTTGGCCACTTCGTGCATCTGAGGACTTTCACGCAACTGGTTGTCCAGAAGAATTTCTCCCAGTCCTTCGACTCCGTCAAGAGGCACTTTCATGGTGACCTCCACCGAACCGTCACTCATGTACTTCGTTTTGCCATCCTGCTGGAATCCTTTGACGAATCCGCTTACACTGGAGGAGACGATATCCTGTTCCACCATGAAGTTTTCTACCCGTGTTTCGGAGTTCAGGTGGATACCTTTGACTGTCTCAAGGGCATTGCGCAGAGCGATCTGTTTGGCCGCTCTGATTGCGGCAGGGCGCTGTGCAGCCTGAGGCAGGTTGGGGTTGGGAGCTCCGATGCCGGTTGCGATTATGCATCGTTCCGACCAGTCAACACTGCCGTTTCCCTGATTATCTTTCACCACCGGTTGAATCTGTGCCATGACAGATGCGGCGGACAGAAGGATTGTGACCACAAAGGCTACAAGACCCATAAAACCTCCTTGAGTGAATAAAAGAGTTGATGAAGGGTTGACATCCTCATTTCAGGATACAATTCATAATATAATTAAGTCAAAACCGGTCTTCAGTGATCTTTGTCACAAATCTAATTTTTCCTTCTGGCAATGCAGAAGAGAAAACCCAGATATTTCAGTCCCTTATAACGGTAAAACGTATCGATTTTCTTGTGAAGACTGTATTTTACCATAGGATCGGAGAAAAAACCACTTCTGTCTGCAAGTCGGTGTGCCATATGGGTGTAGTAGTTATCCCAACTGCTTGGCGGTACTAATCCCTTGAAATGCAGATCCATTTGTGTCTCCTTGATCAGTTCCAGAAAAAAATCCTCTTTGGGCTCGTTTTTCTGATCCTCTCCAAATGTAAGACGAATTTCGGTGGGGGATTCCGCCACGGTAAAAATCAAATCAGCAAAAGAAATCCAACCTCTGGGCAGTAACCATTGGGATAGTTTTTGGAAAAGGGGCTGTCTTTTGTGGGGGGGGATGAAGTTTCCTTCAACTATGATGAGATCAAAGGGGTCATCTGAAAAATCTATTTCAAAAGGATCGGAATCATGTACAGAGACTAAATGGCTCACGCCCTTTTTTATGGAGTACTCGGTTGTGGCTTCTGCAAGTTCTGGCCTGTTGTCTACTGCAACGACTCGGCACCGGAATTCCTTGGCCAGCAGGGATGCTGCAGCACCTAGGCCGCATCCCAGATCAAGAACTCTGCTCGAGGGGTTAACCGCCGCAAAACGGGCTGCGGCAAGCATGCATTCTCTTCCGGCCGGTGAGGTATAACGGTACTCTCTGTCGGTGACCATGATCTGCATGACTCTTTTCTCCGCTCAAAAAGCGGATTTAAAGTTTCCAATCAGCGGACCTTCAGAAACAAAACCAGTCCTACTACCAAAAGTATTACGGAGAGTATATGGAATCGCCAGGCAATTTTCGATTTTATCTGGAACTCTCCGGCAAACAATCCGCTTTTGCGCATCAGAATCTGGAAATGATGATGAATAGGGGCCATGAGAAAAAGCCGCTTGCGGGTTGCTTTGAAATAGCCGATCTGCAGTACCACAGATATGAATTCCAGCAGGAAAATGAATCCGACTATGGGGAGATAGAATCCGGCTTTGGTGAATACGAAAAGTATTCCGATCAGCCCGCCAAGTCCTACAGATCCGCTGTCTCCCATGATAATGGTGGATGGGGGGGAGTTGAACCAAAGATATGCCAGCAGCGTTCCTATAACCGCACCGATCAATGGTAGAATCTCCTGGAGTCCAGGGATGTAGGGTATAAGCAGATAGTTACTCCAGACGCTGTTGCTTGAAATAAAGGAGATGATTCCCACAAAAAGAAGACAGCAGATGGAGGGCACTGTGGCCAGAGTATCGAAACCATCCGTGAAATTCACTCCGTTTGCCAGAATAGCTATGGTCATGGTCATGAAGGGGATGAATAGCCAGAAGGGGAGCGAGGGAAAATTTTTGACAACACTGATGAATGGAAGTGTAATATCACCGTTGATGTTCGGAATATATCTGTAGGCCATGATAGCAACTACCAGTGAAATGAGAATGTAGAGTGTAAGCCTCAGTCCTGCCGATATCCCGTCAGCTTTGTATTGATAGTCCTGTTTTGATATCTGTCCCTTGGCGACTCGGCGTTTGTTGACCACTTTGGCAATATCATCCACCGCCCCTATTATGCTGAAAAAACAATAGATGATAAGGGCGCTGATCACATAGGAATTCATACGCACCGCTATGACAGTGGTTACGGAAACGATCATCAGAAACAGAATGCCAGCCGGCATCACCGGACCGTTTGACTCTTTTTCAAATTCCGAAGAGAACTGGAATCGGCGAAGAAAACGGATATAGGAAGGAAAAAAAAGTATGGCAAGCAGAAAGGATATGACTGTAGCCACACTGGTACTGAAAAGACGGCTGTATAGAAGATAAATGCCTGTGTGCTGGTATAAATATTCGATTAGCATAAATTTGTCTGAACTGAAAAACGGTTTGAAAAAAACTGATGACCCTGCAGAGGCTTTCAGATCCGTCGGGTCTTAATGAAGTGGATCTTCCGGCCAGATTAAGAAAAATACTTACAAACTGATCGGAAAAGAAGTGTTGCCTAGATTTTTTCCTCATCACGTTCCCGCGTGGCGTTCTGCACGATTTATTTTCACCTTTCATTTTCAAAAAGGAGTACTGAGATGGCGAAAATTTTGGATGGAAAAGCACTGGCCAAAAGTATGGAACAGGATCTTTCGGCACGAGTGGAGCAATTCAAAAACAGAACAGGCAAAGTCCCTCTGCTTGCTACCATTCTGGTCGGTACCGACCCAGCGTCCGCCACCTATGTGAAAATGAAAGGTAATGCCTGTGCCAGAGTGGGAATGCTTTCACGTAAAATAGAAATGCCCCAGGAAACAACTACTGATCAGCTTCTGGATCAGATTCATGCTCTGAATGCCGACCCTGATGTGAATGGTATTCTGCTTCAGCATCCCGTGCCCGGTCAGATAGATGAAAGGGCTGCATTTGATGCGATCTCCCTTGAAAAAGATGTGGATGGCGTGACCTGTCTGGGTTTCGGGAGAATGTCGATGGGGGAAGCCGCCTACGGTAGTGCCACTCCGGCCGGAATCATGAAGATTCTGGATCATTATAAAATCGAACTTGAAGGAAAGCTCGCTGTCGTGGTGGGGAGAAGCCCTATTTTGGGAAAACCCATGTCCATGATGCTTCTGAACAGAAACGCCACTGTGGTGATCTGCCATTCCAGAACCAAAGATCTTCCCGAAATCATTCGTCAGGCTGATATCGTTGTGGGAGCAGTCGGAAAGCCGGAATTTATTCAGGGTGATTGGATCAAAAAAGGAGCCGTGGTGGTTGATGCCGGATATCATCCGGGAAAAGTGGGTGATATTGATCTGAATGCCGCTGCACCGAAAGCCAGCGCTTACACACCTGTTCCCGGCGGTGTCGGTCCCATGACTATAGCTACTTTGATTACCCAGACAATGGAATCTGCGGAAAAAACCGTGTGCTGAATGAATATTCAGGGTACGATCGGGAATCTTTCTGCGATTGTACCCATTTCACCTTCGTTCCAAGTCTTCAATCCGCCTGTTCAGTTTTTCCACTTCTTTATCAAGTCTGCTGATTTCTTCGGCAAGCAGCTCGACAATTTCATCCTGCATATGCCGCATGGTTTCCTTGATTTCATCAGAATTTGAGCTGTTCTCCTGCGGAGAATCATTTCTTGAGTTTTCTTCTTTCTTCGGGGTATTCACCTCGGATCTTTGGGAGAGATGCTCTGTGTTATGCGGCTTGAGAGTCGATTTCTTTTCGCTCAAGGAGGGGATGAGCACTTTGCCGGAACTGGTTTGAGATTTGGAGGGGCTGAACTGATCGGCTTCTTCCATACAGAACGTTCCGTTTTTTCGTCCTTTCTGTCTTCGTATGAGAATCAGCGCTAATGCAGGGGAGAGAAGAAAGACCGCCAGAAGCCCTGTAAAGCGCAGGAGATTTTTCCGTGTTCTGTCCGAAATGGACTTATCCGGTTCGGAACCGGATTTTTGGGGCTTTATGCTGTTTTCGGAGGAATCCGATGCTGCAGTATCTGTGATGGCAAGTGCTGTAAGTTCGGCACTGTCTTTAAATGTGCTGTCGGTGCTTTCAGTTGTATCCTTGTTTTCTGAGCGGCCTAGAGTGAATGGCTTGGGAATACGGATAGAGACGTTTTCGGTACCTTTGATTTTCAGCGGTTCTTCAGTGAAGTCAAGATCTTCCCAGTTGTGTTCAAAGAATGCTTTTCCCTCATAGGTGACCTGAAAGGAGCCGGTGTCCTGCATGAGGGCAAGGACGGTGGTGAGGTCTATAAAGGCGGCGAGGGTACCTGAAATCTGCTCTGAACCGCTCAGCAGAGGGTGTGCCCAGAAAAGAACAACATTGCCCGTGGAATCGGTATTGGCGCTGTGGTATGGTTTTTTGGTTTCTGTTACGGTTTGAAGCCACTCTTGGCCGGAAATGTTACGTGTGGGATTGGGGGTAACTGTCCGTGAGTTAACATCATTCACGATGAAACCGCCGGAATTGGTGCGCAGGATGCGGTAGACACCGGGATTTTCGCTTATGTAGTTGAGGAATGCATTGTTCATTGAATCCAGATCGGGAGTGGTTTTGATTGTGGATTTCACGTGTTTGAACAGGTCGTTCTCCAGCTGAACGAATTCCTTTTCTATTCTGCTTTTGGAATCATCGGCGTGGATTGTGCTGATAAGGTTGAGGATAAGAATTATCGGGATGAACAGTGTATATGATCTGTGCATGTATATAGTGCTCCTTTGCGGTCAAAAACAGCATGGATGTAAGGAAATTATGCTATCTGCGCATTTTTTTTTCAACATTTGCCCCCGCTGTTCTCAAAATCATTCTCAATGGTATGTGGTTGATGCAGTTACGGGGATTTCGGGACTTGTTTTGAAGGTTAGGGATAGGACGCTTTTCCGGCATGGTATTTGTTTAATAAAAAGATTGCGCGGTCTATCGTTGTTATAATTGATTATTTTTTGACAGGAGGTTACTATGAGGCAGTTAAGTGTATTGGATTGGACAGCAATGGTTTTACTGATAATCGGCGGACTCAACTGGGGGCTAGTCGGATTTTTCTCCTTTGATCTGGTGGCGGCGATTTTCGGCCCTATGTCGGCTGTTTCAAGAATCGTGTACGCACTTGTTGGTCTTTCAGCGGTGTATGTTGCGGTGATTTCGCCGGCACTGGCCAGAAAAGCGGAAACCCAGCGCGCTCAACGTCCCGCATGACCGCTTCTGCGTGAGGACTGGCCAGAACCAATGAAGCGCCACTGAATGAGCAGTCAGCTTCAGTTTTCATACCCGGGCAGAACGCGTCAGTGTGCGGTGATTCCGGAAAGAGAAACTGGAGCTGGTCTGCTCTTTAGGGCCTGATTCCCATAAATCTCAGAAACCTGGGGTTGTCTCTCCACCCCGGGCTCACCTTCACATGGCAGGACAGTTTCACTCTCTCACCAACCAGCTGCTGAATCTCCTTTTGGGCCGCTTTGCGGATTCTGGTGATCATGACTCCGCGGTTTCCGATTATGATCCCTTTCTGTCCCTGAGTTTCCACATGAATGGTCGCATCGATTTCGTGTCCCCGGGGTAATTCCTTGTAGAATTCTATCTCCACGAAAGCCGCATGAGGCACCTCCTCTTTGGTGTTCAGGATGATCTGCTTGCGTATGAACTCTGCTGCCAGAAATCTCATGCTGGCATCGGTGAGAGAATCAGGGTCGAAATAGTGCGGTCCTTCGGGTATGAAAGGAGCCACCGCTTCAAGAAAGCAGTCGCGGGCTTCTGCCGAAAGAGCCGACATGCTTATGTGCGCCGTGTCGCTCAGCTCGGGGAAATTGCAAAAGAACTGTTCCATTTTGCTTTGAGCGTTTCTGCACAGATCGGACTTGTTGAAAATGACAAGTACCGGAACGGCTGCCTGGGATACGATTCTGGCCACGGTACTTTCCTCTTCGCCGAAATCTCTTGAAAGATCCACCAGGTAGCAGACAAGGTCTATCCCGCCCTCGCTGAGTACCGAAACCGCCTCCTGGAGCATGGCTTCGTTGAGGGTGTATTTGCCCTTGTGAATTCCGGGGGTGTCTACGAACACAAGCTGCATATCTTTGGATGTGTAGACTCCTTTTAGGTTCTGGCGCGTGGTCTGGGGAAGAGAGGTCACAATGGATATCTGCTCTTCCAGCACCGAGTTCATGAGAGTGGATTTGCCGCTGTTGGGTCTGCCCACCAGGGCAACCAGCGCCGATCTGAAAGGGGTATCGGGGTCATTCATCAGGTTGTTTCCTTTTCTGGATATTCTGGTGGTGAAAATAAATCGGGGAAGGGCAACTGTGATGATCTCGAGTGTGGCACGGTCCCCCGGACCGTGTTGTTCTTGTGCAGGTTTTCACTGCGAGAGGTCATGGTCGGGGGCGATCTTATTCCACAAGTTTGTTGGTCGAGTAAAAGGTCGGAAAAACGTGTGTGGCATGGCCCCCGGACCGTGTTGCTTATTCCTGCGATTGTGAATTCTCCAGCAGAGATCTGAAAAACGCAGCACTTTTCTGTACTTTCCCGTCCTCAAAACGGATCAGGTAGGGCTTGCCGGATGATGAAGAAGAGGTGGCTACCTTCTGAATGAAATCATCTGCGCTTTTGATTTCCTTCCTTTTCCATCTCCATTTTCCTTTGAGAAACCGCACCGCGATATTTGCATTGTATGATTTTCCGTTGCGGACGAATTCGGCATCTTCGAGCTGTTTTACCGTATCGATAAGCATTTCGATCGTTTCAACTTCTCTGGCGGGGGTGGATCCCTGAACAGTAAAACCGGTGAAGAGTAAAAAGGCTGGGAGGATCAGCAGGTGTAACTTTTTCATTTCAAATCCTTTCATTTCTGAATAGTCACTGAAGATTTCCGCCTTCATCAGAAGAGTTAGCCTGTGCGGCAAGTAATTCAGCTTCATTTTCTCTGCCTCTGATGAAGTCGAGCATCATTTCTGAAGCAATAAAACTGGAGCGTACGGTCCAGTAGGCGCTGTGAGTCGTGACGACTCCCACTGCGATCCGACGATCCCTTTTTTCGGGGTGGCGGGCGAAACCCACAAACCAGTCCACCCTGCCAAGATCTTCCTTGTCTACAGAGCCCGTTTTCCCTCCGTACTCGTACATGTTGTACCGGGTAGACCTGGCCAGGTTTCTGAACGATTTGCGGGCTGTTCCGTAGACAGGAACCTTGCTCATGATTTTTTTGAGCTCATGAGCAGTGGACTCTTCAATAGCCTTTCTCCATATCTCCCTTTTTCGGACGTAGACATTGGTTTCTTTTTCCCTGGAGTAAACGCTGTCGATAATGCTCGGACGTGGAATCACGCCGTTTTCTGAAACAGCACTGGCGATCAGGCTTCCGAAAAGCGGTGATATGCTGGTCTCCTGATTGAATCCTGAAGCCATTTCAGCTATGGCGAAGTCGGAGTCGAGAGAATACATCTCGCTTATTTCTGTGTCAAGTTCGAACGGAATTTCCGAATCGAAGCCGAAACGTCTTCCGTACTGCTCAAGAATCCCTCTTTTCAAGTTGAAAAGGGCGATCCGTCCGAAAACAGGATTTATGGAGTAGGCGAATGCTCTTTCGAGCGATATGTTGTTGAATCGTGCGAGGGTTCTTTCCAGTTGTGATCTGTAAAGAGTGTGGTTGCGCCCGGAATGGGCAATTTCACTCCCGGCGTGCATATTTGCCTGTTCAATCGCTGCTGCTGCAGTTACGGTTTTGAATATTGAAGCCGCCGGAAAAATGCTTTTAAAATACAGATCGTCTCCTCTGTTCATCTCTCCCTTGTTTGTATAGGAGACAAGGGAGAGCACTCTTCCCGTAACGGGATCAATTGCCGCTGCTGCTGCGTAGCGTGGTCTGTATCTTCTGAAAAGTTTTCCGGCATAATTCTGCAGGGCTGTATCGACACTGAGAAAAAGCTTCAGGGAATCATCGCCGTTTACAATGATATGCTCCGGTGCCAGAGTGATACCGAATGTCTTGATCACTTTTTTGAGGTTCTTGGATTCAAGCCTCTTGCCGATTTTCATAACCGGTTTCTGCTGTGAATTCACACAGGAAAGAAGGTTTTCTTTGGCTTTCTTTTCGTTCTCCTTTTTGACCGGGGCAGATTCGGAAGGAATGGAAGAGATAAACTTTATCGAAGCTATCAGCAGAATAACAGCCAGTGCAATACGGATTCTTCCCTTTTTGGGGATTTTGAATCTGTTGTGCGAGCCGGAAAACTTCTGTATCCTCCGGATCATGGGAGAGGAACTCATTTAAACCTCATGAAAAGAACTGAAATGGGAAGGTGTTCATGAAGATACTGCTTGTGGAAAAGACTGCGGAGATGACTCCGCAGTCTTTTCCTGAAAACTGCTTAGAATGTAAGCTGTGTTTCAAGGCTCATGTGGTTGTCGCTAACGAGTTTGTTGTTTTCAAGAGTCCATCCATAGCGGTAATCCCACATCAGAGTCGCTCCGGAACTGATCTCGAAGCCGGCTTTGTAGCCCCAGTACATGTATTGGGTTTTATGCAGCATGCCTGC
Organism: Chitinispirillaceae bacterium; assembly: GCA_046546375.1. Taxonomy (GTDB): domain Bacteria; phylum Fibrobacterota; class Chitinivibrionia; order Chitinivibrionales; family Chitinispirillaceae; genus JAEZKC01. The sequence continues at coordinate 37,449 of JBKGXV010000029.1, forward strand.
TTTTGTACCGGGTACAGGAATTCCCTCCTCGGTATACTGGGGAGTGGTTCCGATTTTGTTGTGTCTCATATAGATCTGAGCATTGTTGATCTTTGGAACTCGGTTTATGATCTGCTCGCCTATGCTGCCGACAACTTCATAGCGCTGATCCTTATCATCCTCACCCAGCAGATACTGATAAGTTCCCTGAATGGTGAAAAAACCGCTCAGATCGGCACCGATTCTTCCGAATACTCCGTTCAGACTCACACTGTCAAGCATTTTGGCCTTTGATCTGAGTTCATCTCTGGACAGACGCTCATCAAGATAGTACTGGTCAAAGAAACCCGGAGTGAACCTGCCGCTTATACGGCGGTATTCGAGATTTCCGTACAGCTTCCACAATTCCACTGCGACACCCGGAGCACCCATTCCCCATCCCTTTTCATCGTCAAGACGCCTTGCCGCCTGACCATAGAGATCGACATTGAGCAGAGGGAGGCTGATGATGGGCATACCTATATCCGCACCGGCAAGATCGAAAGGTTTGACCTTGTTTTTGACCGCGTTCTCTTCCTCCAATGTTCTCAGCTGTTCATCAGCATCAATACCGAGGTTGTCCTCTATGTGCATCTTCATGCGCGGTGAAAGAAGAGTGTCATCCTCCAATGCTTTTATGAAAGCCTGCTCGGAAGTCGGCTCCCATTTTTTTGCAGGAGCATGAACGTTGCGGTCAAGAGCGTAGGTGGCTCCGACCTCAAGCTTGTTAAGGAGAGGAATGCTTGTGGTCTTGAGAGGAGATACTGCCACTCTGAGAGCGCCGATCCCACCCTGCTTCTCTGCTTCGGCGAAATCGGAAATCATCGATTCCACTGTAAGTCCCACAGGTGTTATGTCGTTAAGGCAGAACTGAAGACCCAGAAGTTTTTCATCGGGATAATGCAGCATGTTGGTGAAATGGTCAACTATGATTCCATAGCCCAAAGTGACACTGCTCAAGCCTCCGAATTTCACATACAGCGGATCCCCTTCATGTCCGAAACGGATATAACGAATTTTGCGGGCAAGAGCATCTGCCCAGTCATCTCCGAAATCCCACCCCTTATTGGAAAGCTGGTTGTCGCCATCCATGAAAAGCTCCAGATCGAGGAAAACACCGAACTTCCAGATGGGGACATCCACACCCAAAGCGATTCTGGTCCACTGCTCGTCATCCACAGTAACCATACCTGCACCGAGCTGATAGTTAGGGGCGGAGAACATTCCTGTACCGGATCCTGACTCTGCTTTGGAATCTTCCTTGGTTTCTGAAGCTTGGGCAGACTTGGTGCTCTGCTCTTTTTTCAAATTCCCGGAGACAGGTTTTCTGGAAGAAGAAGGCTTCTTTGCTTTCTTTTCCCTTGAGGGTTCAGCCTTCTTCTCTTTTTTGGGCTCTTCGGTTTTTTCTTCAGCCGGAGCTTCAGAAGCGGCGTCATTGGCTCCGACAGCTGCAGTCTGCACCACATTCGGATTTTCCCGGGCCTTTT
>JBKGXV010000030.1:0-38543 GCA_046546375.1 Chitinispirillaceae bacterium
TCTTCCGCTGAACGCTCTCTTAAACCCCCCGCCTTATCCGTATTATTAATAGTGGCTAATCGATTCAGGCTCGAGGATCTGAAAATCGACGTTTTCAATTCTACGGGGAGACCGTCAATGGAAAAGGAGAGCCGTATGGAAACGAAGGACAAGACTATTCTGGTGACTGGTGCTACAGGGCATCAGGGAGGAACCGTGGTGCGTCACCTTCTGAAGGATGGATGGAAGGTGAGAGCACTGACCAGACACCCGGAGCACCCTCAGGCCAAGGAACTGGGAAGTATAGGGGCACAAGTCGTTCAGGGAGATTTGGATATCCCGCTTTCTCTTCAGGAGCCGCTTCAGGGCTGCTACGGGGTCTTCAGCGTTCAGCAGCCCTGGGAGCATGGCCCGGATGACGAGATAAAGCAGGGTATTGCTCTGGTGGATGCCGCAAAGGGCGCAAATGTGAAACATTTTGTCTACAGCAGTATGGCGGGGGCGGAGAAATCTCCGGGCGTTCCCCATATGGACAGCAAAGGCAGGGTCGAGGAGTATCTGAGGAATTCAGGGCTGGACTACACAATTTTCCGTCCGGTGTGGTTCATGGAGGATCTGTTCAGCAGAAAGGACTCCATCTACAACGGAAAACTTAGACTTCCTCTGAAATTCGAAGTGCCTCTTCAGGTCATAGCGGTGGATGATATCGGGAAGTTTGTGACCATGGCGTTTGAAAATCCCGAAAACTGGGCGAAAAAGGAACTGGATATCGCGGGGGATGAGCTTACAGGTGCTGAAATGGCACAGATCCTGGGTGATTTCATAGGAAGGAGAGTATCCTATGAAGAAGAGCCTCTGGAAGAGGTGAGGGAATACAGCTCGGATGCGGCCATGATGTATGACTGGCTCAACCTGCGCGGCTTTTCCGCCGATATCGCCCAGGTGCGCGATTTTCTGCCGGAGCTTAAGACTTTCGAGGACTGGACAAGGGAGTCCGGATGGACAAGAGAAGCTGCGTGAGATCGGAAAACAGATCAGTGGTGATGAAAAAAGGGAAGCAGAACCGAAATCCTGCTTCCCTTTAAAAAAGCAAAGAGATTACTTCAGAGCTGCAATCCAGTTATCGATCATTTAACTTTTCCCGGCAGGCTTTCACATGATGAATCCCTCTCTGGGAAGGTTGAATGTCCCTTTCAGTACCGATTTGCCCTCCGGGTCAACCGAAAGTCTGACCCCTGAGGAGGCATTGTATCTGGCAACTACCCGGTCCTGAATATCGAACACGGTGACATTGTCCGTGAATACTCCGTGTATCGGACTGATATTTGTTTCATCTTCATGCCTCCAGAATGTAATTTATCCCTCCCCGTATCGACCCTTTTAAGGGCAATATCGGAGAGATCGGATCGAACTTGTATCATGTTGTTCACCTCTAGTTTACCAAAGATCGGAAAAACCCCGGAATTTCTATGAATCAGCACCATTTGAGAAACGTTGCTATTATTGCACATGTGGACCACGGAAAAACCACCCTGGTGGATGAACTGTTCCGTCAGAGCGGAATGTTCCGCGAAAATCAGCAGGTGGCCGAGCGCCTTATGGACTCCATGGATCTCGAGCGTGAACGGGGCATCACCATCGCCTCCAAAAACGGTTCCTTCCGCTACCGGGGGCATCACGTGAACATTATCGACACTCCCGGACACGCCGATTTCGGTGGTCAGGTGGAGCGGGTTCTGAAGATGGCCGACGGAGCGCTGCTTCTGGTGGATGCTCAGGAAGGCCCCATGCCCCAGACCTATTTCGTTCTCAAGAAGGCTCTGGCTCTGTCTTTGCCGGTGATAGTGGTGATAAACAAAATCGACAAGCCTGCCGCACGTCCCATCTGGGTTCTTGACCAGGTTTTCGATCTTCTGGTGAAGCTTGAGGCACCAGATCACGTGCTTGACTTTCCTGTGGTGTATGCATCCGCCAAAGACGGCTATGCCCGAAACGATCCAGATGAGGACAGCATGGACCTGGTGCCGCTTTACGAAAAAATCATCAAGCATATACCGCCTCCCACCGGTGACCCGGACGCCCCTCTTCAGATGCTGGTGAGCTCGATTGATTATTCTCCCTATTTGGGGCGGCTTGGAATCGGAAAAATCACCGCTGGCACTCTCAATGTGAATAAAGAGATTTCAGTGGTGCTCAGGGACGGCTCCATGGTCCCCGCACGAATATCAAAAGTATACGGATTCCAGGGTGTGCACAAGGTGCCGGTCGAGATCGCTTCCGTTGGTCAGATCGTGGCTGTGGCGGGAATGGATGAGGTGACAGTGGGGGTGACCTATACCGATCCGGCCAATCCCAATCCGCTGCCGCCCGTAGAGATCGATCCTCCCACCATTTCCATGAATTTTATCCCCAATGATTCTCCTTTTGCGGGGCTGGAGGGCAAATTTGTCACTTCCCGCCACATTCAGGACAGGCTCATGAGGGAAATTCTTTCAGATGTTGCACTCAGCGTGGAACCTCTGCAGGATGCGGTGGGGTATAAAGTGTCCGGAAGGGGCGAGCTTCATCTTTCCATCCTGATTGAAAGGATGCGCAGGGAGGGTTACGAATTCCAGGTGACAAGTCCTCAGGTTATCATGCATCGTGAAAACGGCAAGCTTTACGAACCGTATGAAGAGCTCACCGTGGATGTGGATGAAAAGTATTCGGGCGCGGTGATCGAGAAGATCGGCAGCAGAAAAGGAACAATGCTCGAGATGCAGCAGAATAACGGCATGGCCCGCCTGGTGTTCAAAGTTCCCACCCGCGGTCTTCTGGGCTACAGATCGGAATTCATGACAGATACCAAAGGCATGGGGCTGATGAACTACGTGTTTTTCGAATACGGACCCTATGCCGGAGAGATAAGAACCAGGGCCAACGGAGTGCTGGTCGCAAAGGAGAACTGTGCCACGGTGGCTTATGCACTTTACAATCTTCAGGATCGGGGGAAGATGTTTCTTGGTCCGGGTGTAAAAATTTACAGGGGGCAGATTGTGGGGGAGCACTGCCGTGTTAACGACCTTGTGGTCAACCCCGGAAAGGAAAAGAAGCTCTCCAACATGCGTGCGGCCGGATCGGATGACAATGTGCTGCTCACCCCGCCTCACGAGATGAGTCTCGAAGAGTCCATTGCCTACATAAACGAGGATGAACTGGTTGAACTCACCCCCCAGTCTGTCCGCTTGCGCAAAAAGAGCGCACGCTGATTATTTTCTCCGGCGTCTGGAAAAACGTATCTTTTCCCGTTTGAGGTACTTTTCCAGATCCTCTGCGTTTTTGAATAGTTCAACATAGGACGGTTCATCGGTCTCGCCCTCGCAGAGCTGATCATCTGCAGGGTACTCTTTACAAATTTCAGGTCTGTTCCTGTAGATACCGCAGGTGTTGTCATCACGGATATGGATGCAGGGTGTTCTGAATTCCAGAAGCCAGCTTCCCTCGTGATCAATCGACACCCATACGTTCCGGTGCAGAAGATACCAGCGGATGTCATCGTACTCTTTTCTGCTTTCAGGTGTATCTATTCCCACCGCCACATGTCTGCAGCACAGGGCGTTGCAGTCCGTACAGGGATTCTTGCTCATATTCCTGATGTCTCTCCCGAAGTTGTGATTTTTCTTTTCCGGCAGCGAGCCGTTTTCCGTGCCCGAGAAACTAATTTCCGCACACCTCCTTTACAACAGAATCCAGTTTTCCGTAATGGGAACCTTTCCAGTAGACCTTGCCGCATCGGGAGCATCTGGCGAATTCATCGTAGTGCTGCTTTGTTTTCTCCTCAAGCATGTCCTGCACCTGTTTTTTGCTGACCGGATGGATGAGTCCGTTGCACATCATACATCTGCTGAAGGGTTTTATCTGGGAACAGAGATTGAACCGTTGTATGGTCTCCTTGAGTTGTGAGAGCGGTTTTCTGGATCTGATCCATCTTCCGTGGGTGACTTTCGACTGCTTGAGTATCCCGATATCTCTGGTGAGAACTGTGCGGTTCTGCTCGGAGGCGATCCTCACTATCTCCTCATCTAAGAAGTCGTTTCTGTAGAGGCAGTCGAACCCAAGCAGTCTCAGAAGCCTGGCCAGTTTACCCAGGTGCACATCGAGAACGAACCGTACCTGCCGCAGGGGAGCGGGGCGCAGTTTCTGGGTTGTGGTGATGTCCATTGATTCGAATACGGGATACACCGATACATTTTCGTTGTCGTTCAGTTTCTGGGAAAAGGGAACGCTCTTTCCGTTTATGAGAATTAGATCTACTTCGGTGTGAGGCACATTGAGTGATTCGATAGTGTCTTTGATGGCGGGATTTCCTTTGAAACGGACCTCAAAACGCCGTTTTCTGCGCTCTGGGGGCAGAAAATCGTTGAGTTCCTCATAGAAACGGAATGTGGCCCGGTTTTCTTCCATACATTACTCCTGTAGATTTCCGCAGGCGGTTCGCATTTTGCTTGTAGTTTTATCAAGGCCCATGGAAAACGGCCGGTTCAAAGCTTGGTAAAAAACAGCTCCTTGGGAGGAACAATGGATCAGCAGGAACCTTTTAGCGCTTATTTTGACAGCGCTCTTAAAATACATGCGGTATGTGCGGATTTGGAATACAGTGATGAGGATGCCAGGGTGTATACCTATATTCACGCCAAGGCTTCGGAGACCGGCAGGGGAGTGGAGTATTTTTCCGATCCCGCACCGGAGGATTCCGAGGCTCTGGAGATTATGCTGGGCATCAAGCGCTCCATCGAGATCCCCTCCATGATGACTCTGGATGAAAAGGAAAACGAAGCCGTGGAGCTGATACTCTCCATCTCGGATAAAATAAGTCAGCTTGATCATCTTCTGGCCAAGGAATGTGGTCTGGAGAACCGCTTTTCAGGAGAGCTCAAAAGCAGGCTGCGTCTGTACAAGGATAAAGAGTACCGGGACAGAATGGTTGGTGTGTACGTCAATGAAATCGTGCCCCGGCTGAATCAGTACGACAAATCCCGTATAGACGATGCGTTCCGCAGACATCAGGAGGAAAAGGACCGCCAGGAAAAGGAGCTGCTCAAGATATCCGGATTGTGGGAATCTTAACTGCGCTCCTTGAGGCTGTCCAGATAACGGGCCAGTTCCTTAACCGATGCAGATACGGTCTTGTCTATATTGAGAAGCAGCTCTTTAATCGAGATGCGGTACACATCCCACGCACCAGCTTCAATTTCAGATTCAAGCTGCTCCGGTCCCCATCCTGAATAACCCAGAAAAAGACGGGTGTAGTCGGGGCTGCTCTCTATCATCTGGCTCAGATCGTTCCACTTGCCCCCGGCATAAACTCCCGAGGCAAGCTCGAAAGCTTCCTCTGCGGGGGTGTCGGTTATCTGAACTATCTGAAGCTCCTCCTGAGCCACCGGGCCTCCGATATAGATCTCCCGCTTGAGGTCAAGACCGCTCAGTCCGTCGAAAACCTCCGAAAGAGGCATGTGCGATGGCCTGTTGAGCACTAATCCGTAGGCCCCTTCCGAACTGTAGGCACAGACAAGCACTACTGTGGCTTCGAAATTGGGGTCGAACATCTGGTCTTTGGAAAGAAGAACCGCCGCGTTGCCCAGCCGTCCCAAATTCTCCGCAACGGTGAAACCGCTCTTTTCGTCATTATGCAGTAGTTTCATAGGCCTAAAATATATTCATTTTCAGGATGAATAGAAATCTGTTTTCAAATCTATGCGTAATTCGTGTAACTCTTTATCGTGTTGTCTCTATCAGGAATTATTTTTTCCCTTTCGGGAGTGGATCATGAGTTCAGTGAAAAATGAAAACAGCCGGTTTGAGGTGGATTACCAGATTACTGTCGAAGACAAACGAAGCGTGCAGGAGCATGCCAGAGATCTGACCGTCGAACAGACCGCGGAAATCCCCTACGAGTACATCCCCCGGAAGCATTTTGAAGAGGGGCTGATCGGCAGGGTAGAGGATGTTTCTGCTCTGGAAGGGGAAAACAGGTGGCTGGTGAGAATAAGCTACCGCTCGGACTGTACCGCCTATTCCATTCCCCAGCTGTTCAATCTGCTTTACGGTAATATTTCACTTAAAAGCGGTATCAGAATAACGGATATCAGATTGGACGATGCTCTTTCGCACGTGTTTACCGGGCCCCGATACGGTATTGAGGGTATCAGGGGGGAGTTGGGAATTTTCGAGCGCCCACTTGCCTGCACGGCTCTCAAGCCCGTGGGACTTTCCGTTACCGAACTGGCTGGCCTTGCGGGGAAATTCGCTTCGGGGGGAATAGATATCATAAAGGATGATCACGGTATCACCGAACAGCCTTTTCACCCCTTCGAGGAGAGGGTGGCCCGCTGTCAGGAAGAAGTGGAAAGGGTGTATGCCGCAACCGGTAAAAAGACACTTTATTTCCCCATGGTGGCGGGAGGTTTTGACCGGATCGAAAAGCAGGTGCAGTTTGCGGTGAAGCAGGGAATCAGGGGGATACTGATCGCTCCCATGCTGGTGGGTCTGGATGCGGTACGCTACCTTTCCCGCACCTATTCTGTTATGATTTTGGCTCATCCCTCTCTTAGCGGCACCTTTTTTCATTCCAGGAGCCACGGCATGAGTCCGGCTGTTCTGCTTGGAACGCTTTTCAGGCTGATCGGCAGCGACATATCCATTTTTCCCAACTGGGGAGGCCGTTTTCCGTTTACCCGTGAGGACTGTGTGGATCTGGCTGGTGCGCTTCGCAGGGAGCACTACGGTTGGAAAGGTGCGTTTCCCTGCCCTGCGGGAGGGATGAATCTGGGGCGCCTGGAGGAGATGGGCGAGGCGTTCGGGGTAGACACTGTGTTTCTTATCGGGGGAGCGCTGCTGGACCCTTCAGGGGATGTGAGGAAAGCAACAGCAGAATTCATGGAAGCGCTGCGCTGCAGGTTCAGGGAACGGGTGGAGCTTCCTGCCGGGTTCATCTCCTCCTGCAGTGTCAGCTCCGCCGGTTCACCTGTGGATAAAGCAGAGGAGTATCTGCCGTTTGACAGTTACCGCTGGGGGGCACGTGAAATACAGAAGTACAAAGAGGACAGCAGACTTCCCTTCAGGGGGGTTCTCCGTTCGGAGCTTGTCGGCCGTTTCGGTGAGAATACTGCTTTTGATCTGCGTTACTTTGAGATTGAACCGGGCGGGTTTTCCAGTTATGAAAAACACGTTCATGAACATGTGATAATCGGGGTCAGGGGCAGGGGCGTTCTGCTGAAAGGGGACAGGTCACTGCATGTCAATAAATTCGATGTAGTGTATGTGGCTCCGCTGGAAGCGCATCAGCTGCGCAGCGAAGGTGAAGAACCATTCGGTTTCTTCTGTATAGTTGACCATCTCAGGGACAAACCTCAGCAGGCCTGACATATCACAACTGAAGAGAATTCCGGGTCTTTTTTGTCTTCCGAATCGCTTCCTCACCGGTTTTCCTGAACTCATCAATCTGATTCTCTTCCACAAGTTTTTCTCCTGTGTCATTGACAAATCCGGTCAGGCTTTGGCTTTGGAGCTCCTGGTGGGCTGCCAGGATGCAGACACCGCGGGAGAAGGTCTCCTGAAGCCGGGAGTCAAACGGTACTCCGTCTCTTGCCGCGGGTAGAAGGGGCAAAATTTCCGGGGTATTGTGTTCTGTACCGAAGAGAATACAGAAGTGATGCTCTTCAAAGACACTCACATACTCTTTCAGTACCTCGAAGCTGGTGCGGGGAGAGATAAACTCCACTGCATGGATACCGCGGTCCAGGAGCTGATGAGCAAGTCTGTGGGGATCTTTCTCCATTTCCGTGAATCCTGCCTTGTCATCTGCCAGAAAAGGATAGCAGGGAATCCCTCCCGCTTCCAGTATTATCTTCTTCGCCTGGTCAAATGATATTTCCCAGCCGTTCTTTTTGACATAGGCGGGGCAGCCGGGGGAAAACAGTCTTTTTATGATATCGGACTGAACAGAAGTGGCATCGTTTACATCAGCCGAATATGAACTGTCCCGGAAAAGTGTTCTGAACCGTTCTTCAAGAGTTTTTTCATGAGGGAATCTGGCCAATAGTTCCTGGTAGAGCGCTCTGGCCAGGTGGCGTTCCCGGACGGTGCTTTTGGCATATTCCGAACGGATCCGGTTGTAGTCAAACTCGGTTTCGAGACCGCAGTGTTCAAGGTGGTCATTGAGCCGGTGGATTATTTTCCAGATATGATCCTGAGTGCCTTTCCACAGAGAGGCAAGAAGGTTTCTGGTGTTTTCGCAGAAACGCACCGGATAATTCAATGCTTTGCCGCACAGGTACATTGCTCCCGGATGTGAACCGCTGTTCCACCTTTTCCCCGCCTCCAGCGTGGCAGTGTCTCTGGTAATGAATTCTATGTTGAAAAGGGGGTAGATGCCCTTTTCTGCGCAGGCGCTCCGGAATTCGTCGTATCCTTTACAGGTGTTGAAATCGTTTATGCCAAGAATATCCATGTTCTGCTCCGAACCCAGTCTGGCCATCTGTTCGATACTGTCAAAGGAACTGAAAGAGTAGGGGGAGTGGATATGGGTATTGGCTCTGATTGATGCTGGATTGTTTTTTTCTGACATATAAAGAAAAATACATCATGCAGAATAGGAACAAAACCGTTTGCTTGCCTAAGAGGTGTGCTCCAAACGATTTTCTGTGAGCACTGATATAGAGGAGCGGATGATTTTGAAGGTGTTTCTGAAAAAAGGCAAGGACAAGCTTGTGCGCATGGGAAATCCCTGGGTGTTTTCCGGAGCAGTTGCCCGGACTGAAGGGGAATATGGAAGAAAAAGACTCTGCGGGGTATATGACCACAGGGGTGAATCGGTAGGAACCGGCTACTTCAATTCAAAATCCGCTATCCGTGTGCGGATGCTGACCCGCAAGGGTGATTTCACCGTGCATGATCTGGGCAGCCGCATAAAAGAGGCGGTGCTACGCAGGGCGGGTCTTCTCTCCGATCATACCGATTCCTGCAGACTGGTTAACTCCGAAGGGGATTTTCTTCCCGGACTTGTGGTGGACAAGTATGGTGAGGGGCTTTGTATTCAGATCGGGACTGCGGGGATGGAGTGCTGGCGCTCGGATATTGTCGACACTCTCGTCCGGGAACTTTCACCTGCTTTTATTTATGAGCGCTCGGACACCGATTCCAGGCGAAGGGAGGGGCTTGAGGAGAGCGGGGGGGTTTTGAAGGGGCAGCTGCCTTCACCACTTATTATTAATGAAGAAGGTGTTAAATTTCTGGTTGATTTGGCTTCGGGGCAGAAAACCGGCTTTTTTTTCGATCAGAGAATGAACCGGTCTCTGCTTCGTTTCTACAGTTCAGGAAAATGCGCATGTGACTGTTTTTCCTACAGCGGCGGTTTTGCCGTGAATGCTTTGAAGGGAGGCGCTCGAAAAGTACAGGCGGTGGACGTGTCCAAAAGCGCAGGGGAGTGGGTGGCGACCAACGCCGGACTGAACGGCTTTGACCGTTCTGTTGAATTTGTCTGTGCCGATGTGTTCAGGTATCTGCGCGAGAGTCAGGAATCCTTCAGCCTTCTGGTACTGGATCCTCCAAAATTCGCCAGGCATCCCGGAGAGGTGGACAGGGCTGCCCGGGGCTACAAAGATATCAATATGGTAGGGCTCAGGCGGCTTGAACCGGGAGGGGTTCTTTTCACCTTCTCCTGCTCCAGTGCGGTGGAACCCTACCTTTTCAGGCAGATACTCTTTTCTGCTGCCGCGGATGCGGGGCGCTCCGTGCAGCTGCTTCATGTGCTGTCGGCCGGTCCGGACCATCCGGTGAATATTGCTCATCGGGAGGGGGAGTATCTCAAGGGGCTCGTTCTGAGGGTGGTCGGGGATTGAAAAAAACAGGCAATAACTGGAACCGGGGGGCGTAATAATGTTGAAGCCGGAATTTTTTACAACAAAGTGCTTGACTTCGTTTCGGCCTTTCACCATTTTAAAATTCGGAAATGACTGTGTACATTCCGTAGCATCTTACGGCCTCGCGTTTCGCACCTGTTCAATTGATGAAAATCCTGTGGTTAGTTATCAATTGATTACATTCCGGACAACAGCACTGGCATACTGATTGCAGGTGCAACCGGATAGCAGCAGGGTGGCCAAGTCTTCATGAAAGCATTCGGTATATTCTTCCAGAGTAAAAAGACGATAGATTAAATTTCCCGATGAAAATCAGAGCTGCAGGCTGGAACTTTACAGCCCCGGACCGCAAAAATAAATTACAAAGATAATCCATTATCAGCAGATAAACCCTTTCTTCATAATTGAGGTGTATTAATGAATGTTGCTGAGTTAAAGTCAATGTCCATGACGGAACTCAATGATCTGGCGGAAAGTCATAATGTAGGAGAGCATCGCAACCTGCGTCGCCAAGAGCTGATCTTCAGAATTCTTCAGGCCCAGGCAGCCCAGAACGGGCAGATGTTCGCGGAAGGTGTTTTGGAGATCATGCCCGACGGCTTCGGGTTCCTGCGCTCGCCGCTCAACAGTTACCTGAGCGGTCCCGATGACATCTATGTCTCTCCCTCCCAGATAAAGAGATTCTATCTTAAAACCGGGGATACCGTTTCCGGTCAGGTTCGTCCTCCCAAGGATTCCGAACGCTATTTCGCTCTTCTGAGGGTTGAAATGATCAACTTCGAGGATCCCGAGGAAGCTAAAAAGAAAATCAATTTCGACGACCTCACCCCTCTTTTCCCCGATGAAAAATTCAATCTCGAGTACAACAAGAAAGAACCCGCCACCAGAATCATGAACCTGCTCACGCCTATCGGAAAAGGTCAGCGCGGGCTCATCGTGGCCCCCCCCAGAACGGGTAAGACGGTTCTTCTCAAAAGTATCGCAAACGCGATTCTGGCCAATCAGCCGGAGGTGTTTCTCATCGTTCTTCTCATCGATGAACGTCCGGAGGAAGTCACCGACATGCAGCGTTCGGTGAAGGCGGAGATCATAAGCTCCACATTCGACGAACCGGCCGAACGCCATGTGGTTGTGGCCGAAATGGCCATAGAGAGAGCAAAGCGTCTTGTCGAACACAACCGGGACGTGGTGATCCTGCTTGACAGTATAACCCGTCTGGCCCGTGCTCACAACACCGTCGCTCCCCATTCGGGAAGAATCCTTTCGGGTGGTGTGGATTCCCAGGCGCTTTACAAGCCTAAACGCTTCTTCGGTGCCGCACGCAACATAGACCACGGTGGAAGTCTCACCATTATCGCTACGGCACTTATTGAAACCGGAAGCCGCATGGATGAGGTGATTTTCGAGGAGTTCAAGGGCACCGGCAATATGGAGCTTGTTCTTGACAGAAAAATCGCCGACCGCAGGGTCTACCCCGCACTCGACCTTATGAGAAGCGGTACCCGTAAAGAAGAGCTGCTTCTCACCGAAGAGGAACTCAACAGAATGTGGGTACTCAGAAAATTTCTGGCCACCATGACTCCTATAGAAATGATGGAGTTTCTGACTGAAAAGATGCTGAATACCAAGAACAATAAAGAGTTCCTCAATGTGATGAAATCCTGATCCGGAAAAATCACCTGTTACTTTCCCGGGAGGATACATGAGAATAGCAGTGCTGGGCACGGGCAATATGGGAAGGGCTCTCATAAGAGGGCTCTCAAAAGCCTATGGTGATAAAGTCAGAATCAGTGCCTACGACAAATCACCCGATGCGCTCAAAAGTCTGGGTGAAGATGTGGAAGTGATAGCGCCTCAGAGCTGGAAGGAGGCGCAGTTCATTCCTGACGTGGTCATAGTGTCAGTCAAGCCTGCCGATATGGGAACCGTTCTTGAAACGATCTCGCCGGTTGCCCGGGAGTTTTCTTTTCTCACGGTGTCCGTTGCTGCCGGAATTCCCCTTTCCTTTCTGAAAGCAAAACTCGGCCCCTCAACAAGGCTGTGCAGAGTCATGCCCAACACACCGGCTCTGGTGGGGGAGGGCATGAGTGCGTATGCTCTTACAGAGAACTGCTCCGATCAGGACAGACAGAGAGTGGAATACATTTTCAATGCATGCGGAAGCGTGATACAGGTGCCTGAAACCCAGATCAATGCGGTGACCGGTCTTTCCGGAAGCGGCCCCGCATTCGTGTACAGCTTTATCGAAGCTCTCGCCGAAGGGGGAGTGAGTGCCGGACTTCCCTACAAAACAGCACTAAAAGCCGCAGTGCAGACAGTAACTGGTGCTGCCCGTATGGTGCAGTCAACACAGGAGCACCCTTCGGTTCTCAAATCGAAAGTGATGTCTCCGGGAGGAACCACCGCACGGGGGCTTCTGGCATTGGAGAAGCATGCCTTCAGGCATGCGGTGCAGCAGGCCGTGATAGATGCCGCGAACAGATCTGCTCAACTTGGAAGCTGAAAAAGCGCAAGGTTCTGTCATAATGAAAAAACTGCTTTTGCTGTCTTTGCTTCTCTGCTCCGGAGCAGCTTCCGCGGCAGACTCTCTGACCATTCTGAAGCCGGGAGAAAAAGCTCCCACCTTCTCTCTTCCCACCATTTTTTCAAACAGAGTCGCGCTTCGCCATTACTGCGGCGAGAAACTTCTGCGCTCCAGAAAAGATGCCGAGCGCCGCATAGTGATTGTCAATTTCTGGGCCACTTACTGCGCCCCCTGTCAAAAAGAGATTCCCGAACTAACCCGTTTCGAGAAAAAGCACAAGGACAAGGTCAAGCTTATCTGTATCAACATGGACAAGGAGGGCAAATCCCTGGTCGGGCCTTTTGTGAAGAAAAAGAAGTATGACATTACGGTGGGGCTTGATTCATATCATCACACCGCCAAGCGCTACGGGGTGAAGTCCCTTCCGGCTCTGTTCGTGGTCGACCGCAGGGGGATTATCAGATATTCCTGGCAGGGGTACAAGGATTCTCTGGAACTCAGACTGGAAAAAATGATAAACCAGATTGAAAACGGAGCCCCTGTGCTAGAAGAGCCGAAGCTGGCAAAAGGTGAGGTGAAAGGGGTTGTAGAGGTCAGGGACAGTTCTGGAGTTCAGCACGCTGGCCCTGAGAGCTCCCAAAAGAGATCCGCGGTCATCTCTGCACGGGAGCGCTGGGAGACGGTAGCTGCGGTTGAATGCGGCCGGCCGATTCAGGAAGTTGCCCGGGAAATCGGAGCAACGTCTGAAGAGATACGTTCCTGGTATGATGATCTGAAAAAAGCGGCAATGGAAATCTGGAAAACAGAAAAGAACTGATTTTTCTCAGCCAGCAGGAATCTGCTCGGGAAGATTCTGCTCTTTGGAAGCCATCACAGAGTCGTTGACCCTTTTTCTCAGCTCTTTTGAAGCTTCGAATATCGGCTTGTAGCCTGCTTCCACCTGGATGAACTGATTCGTGCGCGGATTGCGGGCCGTTCGTGCTTTCTTCTCTTTTATTTTGAACCTGCCGAACCCCCGTATTTCAATATTGTTCCCTTTCTGAAGCGCCTTGGAAAGCGAGTCGAGAAAACATTCCACTACGATCTTGGTATCCACCTGAGTAAGCCCGGTACGGTCTGAAATCTTCTCCACCAGATCTTTTTTCGTTGTGTTTCCCAATTGAACCTCCTGTTTAAACGGTTACACTCTGCCGCATTGTTCGGGTACATACTTAGAATACCATTCTCTCCGGTTCAAATCAAGTAATTTCTGCTCTAACCCTCTAATCCGTAGCAAGTTAGCTTTAAGCCCGATGGGGGGCTTCGACCCCTTTTACTTAACGGTAAGCAGCTTTACCTTCTGGCTTGCGATGGTGTGGAGCGGATCGATTCCGGTTATCTGCCGGTAAAGGGAAAGTGCTCTTTTCCTGTTTCCCAGCCGTTCGTACGCTGCGGCAAGCTGAAGCATTTTGCGGGTGTCGTTTCTGTCCGAATCGAGCGATGTTTCAAAATAGCGGATTGCTTCCTTGATCATTCCGTTTTCAAGACAGATAAGACCCGATTTGAAATTCGCTTCCGTATGTTCCGGATTGATCTCAAGCACACGTGTGAACTCGCGCAGCGCATCGCGGTTGTCATTATAAAGAGTATAGAACAGTTCGCCCAGATTGAACCGGGTGTTGTAGTCGTCCGGATTGAGTGCCAGAGCTGTCTGATATGATTTCAGGGCCATCTCGGCGTCTCCGAGATAATAATAGATCATCCCCAGCCTGGAGTGGCTTCGCACATGAAGTGGTTCTGTTTCCAGAACTTCCAGAAGCAGCCTGCGGGCTTTGAGGTACTTTTCGTTTGCTTCATAATAACGCGCAAGCTGGTATTTGGCTTCCGAATAGGTGGAATCGGACTGCAGAGCTCTGAGGAAAAAGTTTTCCGCTTCCGGCGAGGGTATTCCCCGGCTTGTTTCCACCTGACCGAGAAAACAGAGGATCTCAGGGTTGTCGGGAAAGAGTTCCAGGCCGGTCTGAAGCGTTCTCTCACTCGCTTCGTAGCGTTTCATATAGTAGAGTGCGGCTCCCTTGCGTGCATAGAGAAAGGGGGAGATCGAATCTTCGTTTTCGGAAAGAAGATAATCAAAAGTTGAGAGAGCCTGTTTGAAATGGCCGCATTCCAGGTGTGCCTGGGCCAGGTTTTTGAGCGTTTTTCTGTCGTTTTTTCTGGCTATGAGAATCCGCTGCAGGTGGGGAATGGCTTGTTCCGGTCTTCCGGAGCGCAGATAGCGTCTGGCGGTGAATTCATGAGCGTCGATATCCAGGGAGGTGAGTTTGGGTTTAGAGAAGGGGAGCGAGGAATTGAGTTCTGCATCCCCCGTGTCTGTGCTGTCCAGGGACAGGAAGCTGACTGCCCAGAAGACGGCAACGATCAGGATGCACGCAGCCGAGGAGTAGAGGGATATCTTTTTGACACTCCTCTGTTCGGTTTCGCTCAGTCCCAGTCTGGACAGAAAATTCATCGCGCTCCCCGTTTCCGGCCCGATTGTTGCAGGTGAGTGTATCACCCTTATGGATACTGATACTATTATAAAATACTCCCGAGCAACTTTCTATAAAAAAAATCTTGACAGTGAAATGCTGATGAGGTAGTTTTATCCTGTTAGCACTCAATAGAGATGAGTGCTAGCAATTCGGCTGGAAGCAATACCTGAATTTCAATCAACCATTTATCGAAGGGAGAAGTACCATGAATGTCAAACCGTTAGCAGACCGGATTGTGATTCGTCCGATGGGGGCAGAGGAGAAGACTGCCGGCGGAATCATCATCCCTGAAAACGCCAAGGAAAAGCCTCAGAAAGGCGAGGTGGTCGCCGTGGGACCGGGTAAAGTGTCCGACAGCGGAAGCAAAATCGAGATGGCTCTCAAAAAGGGCGACAAGGTCCTTTACGGCAAATATGCCGGTACCGAAGTGTCCATCGATGGTGAGGATTATCTTATCATGCGGGAAAGTGACGTTCTGGCTGTACTTTGATTTTTGCGTAAATGAACATGTGAACACCAAAAAAGAAGGAGTTTTGAATTATGGCTGGAAAGCAGCTTGCGTTTGATATAAGCGCTCGTGAGAAACTGTTGAAGGGTGTGGACACTCTGGCTAACGCGGTGAGAGTCACTCTCGGTCCCCGTGGACGCAATGTGGTTCTGGATAAAAGCTTCGGTTCACCTACCGTTACCAAGGATGGGGTGACTGTGGCAAAAGAGGTCGAGCTGGAGGAAAAGTTCGAGAACATGGGTGCTCAGATGGTCAAGGAAGTGGCATCCAAGACCTCCGATGTGGCCGGAGACGGAACAACTACCGCAACCGTGCTGGCTCAGATCGTTGCCCGTCTGGGGATAAAGAATGTGACTGCCGGTGCTGATGCCATGGCTCTGAAGCGTGGTGTGGACAAGGCGGTGCGGGTTATGGTCGACAAGCTCAGAGAGGAATCAAACCCCATTTCAGGTAAAAAAGAGATTGCTCAGGTGGGTTCGATTTCCGCTAACAACGATGCTGAAATCGGCAACCTCATCTCCGATGCCATGGAGAAGGTGGGTAAGGACGGTGTGATCACTGTCGAGGAAGCCAAGGGAATCGACACCAATCTGGATGTTGTGGAGGGAATGCAGTTTGACCGCGGATACATCTCCCCCTATTTCGTAACCAATTCCGAGACTATGGAATGCATCATGGATGAGCCCTACATTCTCATCTATGACAAGAAAATCAGCGCCATGAAGGATCTGCTTCCTCTGCTGGAGAAAGTGGCTCAGATGGGCAAGCCGCTGGTGATCATTTCCGAGGATGTAGAGGGTGAGGCTCTTGCCACACTGGTGGTGAACAAACTGCGCGGTACTCTCAAGATCGCCGCTGTGAAGGCTCCCGGATTCGGTGACCGCAGAAAAGCCATGCTTGAGGATATTGCCGTTCTCACCGGTGGTATCGTCATCTCTGAAGATGCCGGTTTCAAGCTGGAGAACACCACTGTGGATTCTCTGGGACAGGCAAAGCGGCTGACTATCGACAAAGAGAACACAACAATCATTGAGGGTTCCGGCAAGGCTGATGATATCAAAGGCCGCGTGAATCAGATCAGAAAACAGATCGAGGATACTACCTCCGACTACGACCGCGAAAAGCTCCAGGAGCGTCTGGCGAAGCTGGCCGGCGGTGTTGCGGTTATCAATATCGGTGCTGCCACAGAGTCTGAAATGAAAGAGAAGAAGGCCCGTGTGGAGGATGCGCTGCATGCGACCCGTGCGGCTGTAGAGGAAGGGATTGTTCCCGGCGGCGGTGTTGCGCTTATTCGGGCTGCGGTCGCTCTTGACAGCGTCGAGTTGGAAGGTGATGAGAAGCTCGGTGTGGAGATCATCCGTCGCGCCTGCGAGGAGCCTCTGCGCATGATCGTGGCCAATGCCGGTATGGAATCATCCGTTATTGTCAATGAGGTCAAGAACGGCAAAGGCGCGTACGGTTTCAACGCGTATTCCGCCAAGTACGAGGATCTCATCGAGGCCGGAGTGATCGATCCCACAAAGGTGACCCGTACAGCTCTTGAAAATGCCGCATCCATCGCAAGCCTTATCCTTACAACCGAATGCCTCATCTCCGAAATTCCTGAGGAGAAGAAGGAAGGCGGTGCTGCTCCTGGTGGTATGGATATGGGTGGCATGGGCGGAATGGGCGGTATGGGCGGTATGGGCGGAATGGGAATGATGTAATAATCATTACTCCCTTTCGTAGTATCAGTCCGTATCTGATATTTTGCGTATCACGGGAGGGGTTCTCTCCCGTGATGCCCCAAATCAACCATCGGTCCCGGAGTTTATGGAACCGGAAAAACTTACAGAACGAGAGCAGCAGGTGCTGGAGGCAATCGTGAGGAACTACATCCTCAGTGCGTCACCCACCAGTTCGCGTTACATCTCAAAGCAGAGCGGCTTTGACATTTCTGCCGCTTCCATCCGCAATGTCATGGGTGATCTTGAGGAACAGGGCTACATTACCCAGCCTCACACCTCCGCAGGACGGATTCCCACCGACAAGGGCTACCGCTATTATGTCAACTGCATGATGCGTTTCATGGAGCTTCCCGAGAAAACCAAGTCGCTCATCCGCAGTTCTCTGACTGCGGTGGATTATTCCGATCTGCACCTGTTGATGGAGGCCACATCCAGGGCTTTGAGCAGGACCACCAATCAGCTGGGAGTTATTCTTGCCCCCAGACTGAAAAAGGGGGTGTTCCGTCATGTGCATATTTTCTCCATCGGTTCTGGACGCTACCTGATGAATGTGGCAATCGATTCGGGGTTCGCCAAAACCATGATGGTTGAGCTGCAGACTGAAATTGCCCAGGAGCGGCTCGAGTCCGCCTGCAGGATACTCACCTCCAAGTTCACCGGAATGACCCTGAGTGAAATCTGCGAAGTGGAAATGAAGGCTCTTGCCGATGTGGAGGATTTCGAGCTGGGTGTGATACGGCTTCTGGTTCCTTCTCTCAAGAAAATGGTGAAGCAGAGCGATAACGAGAAGATTTTTGCCGATGGTGAAACCAATGTTATGCTTCAGCCTGAATTTTTCAGTCGGGAGCGGATTGCTGCGCTGATTGAAATTCTTGAGGAGAAAAAGCTTCTTGTGCATCTTTTTGATCCTCCCCGGGATGAAAACGGTTCCGGGATTGTGATATCGATCGGTGGCGAGAATGAGGGCGATCAGCTCCAGTCGTTCAGTATCATAAAAACTGCGTATCAGGTGGGTAGTATGACCGGAAGTTTAGGGGTGATCGGGCCAAAGCGGATGCCGTATCCTTATCTGGTTTCTACAGTGACCTATACGGCACGGCTTCTGGGAGAATTATATTCCTGAACCGTGGTCCGCGACATTTATTTTAATAGCTTATTTTTAAAACAGATTCTGCGTGGATGAAAATCCCGGGTTTTCAGTTTATGGGAATCAGGTTATAACGGGAAGAGGTTTATAATGAGCTCAGAAGAAAAAAAGGAAAAGAATTCGGAAAAGTCTGCTGCTGAGGATAAAAAAAACTCTGAAGAAGAGCACAAAGAGCAGCAGGTCCCTAAGGAAGAGGCCGGGGAGATCACGGAAACCTTGGATGATGTCAAAGAACAGCTTGAGGAGGTTCGTGACCGTCACCTGCGGCTCATGGCTGAATTCGATAATTACAAGAGAAGGACCGGTCGGGATTTCGAGAGGCTTGTGGAATCCGCCAATGAGAAGCTTATGCTTGAATTCATTGATGTGCGTGAGAATTTCGACCGCGCGCTGAAGGCCGGGGAGTCTGGAGGGGAATTCCAGAGTTTCTTCGACGGGATGAAACTCATATATTCCAAACTCAATGATGTGTTGGGAAGAAATGGCTTGGAGGCGTTTGCTGAGCCGGGTGAGGTCTTTGATCCTCAGATTCATGATGCTCTGATGAAAACTCCTCACAAGGAAATTCCCGAGGATCACATTGCAGAGGTGTTCGAAAAAGGCTACCGTTTGAAGGAAAAGGTTATAAAGCATGCAAAAGTGATCGTATCCAGCGGTGAGCCACAAGAGGAAAAATAATTAACGTGTGGGATTGTGCAGATCATGGCAAAAGCTGATTATTATGAAACATTAGGAGTGTCCAAAGGGGCCAGTGACGATGAGATAAAGAAAGCTTATCGTAAGCTGGCGGTGAAATATCATCCCGACAAAAACCCCGGAGACAAGGCTGCTGAGGAGAAGTTCCGTGATGCCACTGAAGCGTACGAGGTTCTGAAAGATCCTCAGAAACGTGCTCAGTACGACCAGTTCGGTCATGCCGCATTCGAAGGTGCGGGGGCCGGAGCCGGAGCTGGAGGTTTTGGCGGTTTCGGAGGGTTCGGAGGCGGTGCCGGATTCGATCTCTCCGATGCTTTAAGGGCTTTTATGAACGATTTCGGCGGGGATTCAATGTTCGGAGACCTTTTCGGATGGGGTGGTTCTCGCGGACGTCGCGGAGGGGCAAGAGCCGGAGCCAAGGGAAATGATCTTCAGATCCGGTTGCCGCTGACACTTGAGGAGATCGCTACCGGGGTGAAAAAGACTTTGAAAGTCAAACATATGGACCGTTGCGGAGAGTGCAGCGGCAGCGGTTCCAAATCCGGTAAACGCAATGTGTGTCCCAAATGCAGCGGCAGCGGAAGAGTGCGCCAGGTTGCAAACTCCTTTTTCGGTCAGGTGGTTCAGGAAAGCGTCTGTCCCGAATGTAGGGGAGAGGGGTATGTGGTTGCAGACCCCTGTCCAGTGTGCGGGGGAAGCGGTCTTCGGAAAACGGAGTCCACTGTGACGGTGGATATACCGGCCGGTGTTTCCGAGGGGAATTATCTTTCGGTTCCCGGAAAGGGTGATGCCGGCAGGGGGGGAGGCCCTCCGGGGGATTTGATCGTGCTTATTCAGGAAAAACCTCACGATATCTTCCACAGACACGGGATTGATCTGACCTGTGATGTCGATATCACTTTTTCGGAAGCGGCTCTTGGAAGTTCGAAAACCATTTCCACACTGGACGGAAAAGTGAATCTGAAAATTCCGAACGGAACACAGTCGGAGAAGATTTTCCGGCTCAGAGGCAAGGGACTGCCTGTGCTTCATGGAAGAGAGAGGGGGGATCTTTTGGTGAGAGTGCATGTGCACACCCCTGAGAAGATCAATCGTTCCGCAAAGGATCTTTTCAGGAAATTAGCGGATATGGGGATTTAGCTCAGAACTCGATCTCCTGTAGTACGCCAAGTATTTTCTGAATTTCTTCTCTCGTCACTGCAGGATCCTGGCTTTGTTCAGCCTTCTGTGCGCTGGAACGAATCTCCTCAAGTGTGTTGCGAAAGAAATCGGTTGCGCCGTTACACTGAAAGGTCAGTTCTCTCATCTCCTTTTTCTCCCGGAAAGCCAGATTGGTTTTCAGTTTGCCGGCCCGGAGACGGGATGCCCACTTCTCGATTTTGTAGAGGGGTACTGCGATTTTCCGGGAGGAGAACAGTCCGATACCGAGGGCGATCACTATGCTGATCACCTGGGCACTTATGAGAGCGGGGAGTACCATTCCCAGCATGCTGATCAGTTTGAGATCCGGGATGGCTCCATCATTACTCATCAGAAAGAAGCTGCCCTGGTCGGATTTGGATGTATAATGTATTGCTATGATAACCGTGGTGATCGCAGTGGTAAGCAGTATGGTGAAGAAGATCTGGAAGACGAACTTTATCTGTACAGACTTCTTGATGAAAAAATTTCTGACTGGTTTGCGAATATGTGTCTGATGTTCGGACATGGAAGTATATCCTCTGATCGGTGTTCATTGAACTGTAGTATATTGGAAAATAGAACGGAACCGGTCGGCTGGCAATGCAAAGGTGATGCAGCTACTCGGTTATGAGTCTATAAATATATGATTTCGAGGTGATTATGCAAAAAGGGTCCGGTGAAAAAGTCGTTGTAATTGATTTCGGTGGCCAGTACGCTCACCTTATTGCGAACAGAATCCGTCGTCTGGGGGTTTATTCTGAGATTATGCCCTGCGATGTGGAGGCTTCAAAGCTGAAAGGTTATAAGGGAATTGTTTTTTCCGGCGGGCCCAGAAGTGTGCTGGAGGAGGGGTGTCCGGTGTGTGATCCGGATATTCTCTCTCTCGGCATTCCCGTTTTGGGGCTTTGCTACGGCCATCAGCTTATCGCCAAAATGCTTGGCGGCACTATCGAGAGAGGGAAAAACAGAGAATATGGGAGGGCTGTTCTGGAGGTCACCTCTTTTGAATCGATTTTCGAGGGAATCGGAGAAAAAGAGCCAATCTGGATGAGTCACGGAGACTCAGTTTCGGTGCTTCCTGAAGGCTTTGAAATTCTGGGAACTACCGAGGACTGTACTAGCGCAGCTGTCGGAAACGAACAGAAAAAAATCTACGGGCTGCAGTTTCATCCCGAAGTTACCGACACCCCCAACGGGATGAGGATCCTGCGAAAATTTCTGGACATCTGCGGGTGCGGGGAAAGCTGGAATTCCCAGGCTTTCATCAAGGAAATCGATCAGCAGATCAGGGATGCCTGTAAAGACCGCAAAGTTTTTCTCCTCGTTTCCGGCGGAGTGGATTCCACTGTGGCATTCACACTCCTCAACAAAGTGCTTGGACCGCAGAAGGTTCTTGGTCTGCATATTGACAACGGTCTCATGAGGCATCAGGAATCAAGCGACATAATCGATTATATGCATCGAAACGGGTATGATAATCTGCACGTCGAGAATGCTGCCGAGGATTTCCTTTCGGCACTTTCCGGAGTTATTGATCCCGAAGAGAAAAGAACCATTATCGGCAACCTGTTTATCGATATAAAGGAACGTGCGTTCAGTAAGCTGGGACTCAATGCCGATGAGTGGATTCTGGCTCAGGGGACAATCTATCCGGATACCATCGAAAGTGCGGGGACCAAGCATGCTGATAAAATCAAAACCCATCACAACCGGGTCGATGTCATTTTGGATCTGATAGAGAAGGGGTTGGTGATTGAACCTCTGGCTCAGCTTTATAAAGATGAGGTTCGTGTGCTTGGTGAATCGCTGGGTATTCCTCATGAACTGGTCTGGCGTCATCCGTTTCCGGGTCCCGGTCTGGGAGTGCGGGTTTTGTGTTCGGATGGCAGAGAGGTGCCTGCGCCCCGGGAGGATACCGGCACGCTTCGTGAAATCACCTCCGAGGCGAACTTTTCCTCCTGTATACTTCCCATCCGCAGTGTGGGTGTGCAGGGGGATGAGCGCACGTATGCTCATCCGGCACTGGTCACGGGAGAATGTGACTGGCCCCGGCTGGAGGTGCTTTCAACCAGAATCACAAACTCGGTCAGATCTGTGAACCGCGTTGTCTACGGATTAAAAACGGGTTCCTCTTTCGATTACAAACCCCTGAAAGCTCATGTCACCCGCGAGCGACTCGATAAACTGAGAGCTGTTGATGACATCGTCACCAAAACTCTGCGCAGCTCAGGCGAGTACGAAACCATCTGGCAGATGCCTGTGGTGCTTTTGCCTCTTCTGAATGAAAACGGGGATGAATGTGTTGTGCTGAGACCGATTGTTTCTCAGGAGGCAATGACGGCCCGTTTTGTTCCGCTCAAGCTGGATACTTTGGAAACCATCACCGAGGCGGCGTCACAGATTGACGGATTGGGCGATGTGTTCTTCGACGTGACTCATAAACCCCCGGGCACAATTGAATGGGAATAGTTTCTGGGGAATATTGTAAAGATAAAAAGGGGCGCACAGCCCCTTTTTTTAATCAGAATTCCGCTCCCAAAGAGAAATAGTTGATAGGCGGGCCGGTGATTTTTTTCCAGTCTGTCGGCCATCCCCGGTCGTATCTGAGTACGAATATCCCCAGATTAGCTCTCATTCCGAATCCTATTCCCCCGTAAAGCTTCGGCGGCAGCGGAACCCAGCTTTCCTGGTCCGATCTGCTCCAGGCATTTCCCGCATCGACAAAAAGGGCGCCGTTTATGTAGCGTATCTGCATCGCAAGAGGCCATACCGTTGATATCTCCCTTATGAAAGGAAAACGGAATTCGGAATTGACCAGAACAGTCCGGTCGCCTGTAAGATCCAGATAATCCCATCCTCTCAGCGGCGATACCACTTTCGAGTAGAAACTGAAAGGAAGCGTGTTTTCGTAGTTTGTCCTGTTCACATTGTAGTTGAACCAGTTCTCGCTTCCGCCAAGAAGGTACCGGCGTGCTGAATTCCCCTTCTCCAGGGGTATGCTTGCTCCGGCGGTGATACGGTTTGCCCATACGAATTTCTTGCTGATATGGGTATAGTGGCGCAGATCAATATCACCTGCCAGAAAAGGTTCATCAACAAAGGAGAGGGGAGGGGAGGTCATAACTTCCGCTTCACCTCTGAACCCGTTAAGCGGTCCTGTTATTCCCCACAGTATGTTGTCGAAAGTGAAACTGAGCGAGGGAAGCAACACACTCGAATACAATGTTTTGCCGGGCTGTTCGCTCTCGTTTTCCTCATCATTCACAGGGACACGTTTGATATGCCGGCCGTAAACTTCAAAATCAGCTCTTGCAAAGAGGGAAAAGGGGTAGCTCAGACCCAGAAAACCTCCCATTTCGCTGTCGTGGTACAGATATCTGAAAAGACCGTCGTAGGTGTAGTCTTTATTGTAGTATCCTCCGGCTGAAAAATCGATACGGTGTCTGAGATACTGGTAGGCAAGGTAAATATGTATGTATTCATCAAGCTGAGCCTGCATGTCTCCCGCTGCTGCAACGCGATGATCACCCATGATGTCGCTTAACATCACAAGCCACTGACCGGACATGCCGCTGAAGGTGTTGAGCCCCAGGCCGAACATCATCATATCCGGTGTGAAGCGCAGCCTGTAGGGTTGCGGATCGGGAAAAGTCATGCTGGCTGAGGATAATGAGTCTGTTTTGGATTCCTGATCGGCCAGGCCGATAACGATACCGGAATCCTTCCGTGTGTGGATATCCTTGCGCAGTGTATCGCTTTCTGCCCCTACAGAACTGGTTGAATCGGAAAGCGCAGGTTGGGATTTGGTTGTGTCCCTGTCGTTTTCACTCAGACATACGGCTTGTTTTTTTGTGAAAAACTCGGATGTGGTGTCCTTTTCATGTTTTGCCCACACCGTGTGAGCCAGTGTGTCTTCTGGTATTCTGTCAAGAGGCTTTTCCATCAGAAAAATGTTCCAGGCCTGATTCATGAAATGGTCGAAAACAATTTTGTCTCCCTGTGCCGACCAGTCCGGATTTGAACAACCTCCGATGTAGTTGGTCAGCGGTCTGGAATCATTGATGCTGTCAATAGAAGCTATGTACAGATTGTCAATGCCGTTTCTGTCCGAAACAAAAAGAACCTTCGAGCCCTCCGGTGAGAAAACCGGCTGTTTGTCGTTCCATTCCGTGTAGGTCAGCGTTTTCACACTGTCTGCTTTGAAATCGTATACCGCCAGATTGGATCCTGAAGATTTGTTTCCCGGAGAAAATCCCTCTGTGAAACCTGCGGTGTCCTGAAGGGCGAAGATGATCTGTTTACCATCGGGGGAGAAGCGGGGATTGCTCTCTACCTCGATAGTGTGGGTGATTCTTTCGTGTTTGGATGTGTTCAGGTTGTACACATAAATATCACTCTGACCGTTTTCAACTGCGGTGAAGGTAAGATGGGTGCCGGTTTTTGACCAGTGCGGACTGCTGAGCGCACTGAATGGAAATGTCAGTGCTTTCTTGAGTTTCTTTTTCTCAACATCCACAATCCGGATCTGGTTTCTGCCTCTGTCTTTCGTGACAAAGGCCAGAGATTTACTGTCCGGAGACCAGCAGATGCCGCTCCGGAATGGTTGGAAGGATTCAAAAAAACCACCATATCCGTTTTGGGATATTTCCTGAAGTATTTTTCCCTGTTTATCTGTAATAAGTATACTGGTGTAGTCTTTCAGATCGCTGAAAAAGGCGATTTTTGATCCGTCCGGTGAAACTCTTGGGTGCAGATTGAAGCGGCTTTTGCGTTTGAATCGGGAGGTGACCATGTGAGCCTGATGAGTCGGGTGAGCTCTGAGACCGATCTCGGGCCAGTAGATCCGGCGCAGTTCCCGTATCCATTCTTTTCCCAGCTTGTCCAGTTTCTTGCCGTACACCTTTTCTATGGCGTTTTCTGCTGATTTGGATGCTTTGAACTCC
The DNA here is from genome assembly GCA_046546375.1 of Chitinispirillaceae bacterium. Lineage (GTDB taxonomy): Bacteria > Fibrobacterota > Chitinivibrionia > Chitinivibrionales > Chitinispirillaceae > JAEZKC01. The sequence goes on from JBKGXV010000030.1 coordinate 25,116, forward strand.
TCGAGCATCGCCTGAAAGGTGCTGTCCCCTTCAATGGAGTAAAGGTAATACAGAAACGACTGCCCGCCTTTGTAGGCAAGGTAACCGTTGAGTCCCGGGCCGGGCAGAGGAACTGTACTGTGAATGACTCTGTCCATCATGAACATGTCGGCCTCTTTGTCCCAGCCGCTTGAGAGAAACTCTGCCAATCCCTCATTGAACCACAAGGGTACTTGGGAAGTTGCACCTTTGAACAGGCTTTTACCCTCATAGAGAATACCGAAGACGAATGCATGGACCATTTCATGGTGGAGCACGTGTCGGAATTCACGCAGAGAGCCGTTGAAGGGAAGGGCTACTCGGTTTTTGAAAAGTTCCGTGAATCCGCCCACCTCCTCGGGAAGCAGTTCGGTGATGATATTGGTCTGTTGGAAGAGCGCGGGGCTTTCGTATACTATTACCGGAACCGGAGAATCATGGGAAAATTTGAATTTTGAGCTCAGCTCATCGTATACTGCATTGAACCAGGGATACGCAAGGCGGGGTAGTTGGCCTTGACCCTGGTGGAAATAGAGGCTGAAATGGGATGCGTTGATGAAACTCCAGTTGAGCTTCTGATACTGGACTTTGTTTTTACCGAATCCGAAGACTGAGGTGATTAAGAGGATGGTAAAAAGAGATATTCTGAAAGATTTCATAAAAAAATCGACTTGAAGTTGGATGATTTAAGTTGTTATTATATGGAAAAAAAGATACTATTTGCCTGTTGCCGGTTGAAAATTGTTGCAATTTAACCGGTAAAGCTTATAAGAATGAAGAGAAAGCTCTGTAATGACTGAAAAAAAACTTGCTTGCGCTTGTGGTAGAAAGTTTTTTTTCTTAAAGTCTGTTGTTGGACGGCTTGGGGGGAAATATTGACAGTACATATAAAGAGAAGTATTTTCTCTCCCATGCTCCGTTTATGGTCGGAGGATGAAAACCTTCACGTATTTAAGCCCTTAATGAAGAAAAGCCGGATATGAGCACAAAAAAAACAAATCTCCTGGTGCGCATGACGTGTCTGCTACTCACGTTGGCTGGCATTACTTGGGCGGGGGAAAAGATCGTGGTCCCTCAGGATTTCCCCACCATTCATGCCGCTCTCGGGGAAGCGTATGAGGGTGATACGGTCTTTGTCAAAAAGGGGGTTTATTATGAAAATATTGCCCTCACCGACAATGTGGTACTCATCGGTGAAAACCGGCTCACCACAATTATCGACGGTCAGCGTGAGGGACCATGTGTGATTGGTGCCGACGGAGCGGTGATCACCAATTTCACCATACGAAACGGAACTACCGGCATTCTCTGCAAAAACTCACGCCCCACTATCGAACATAATCTCATCGTGGACAACAAGGGAACAGGTGTCCACATCCTGATCTCCCTGCCTGATATCAACAATAATGTGATCTACCGCAATGAGTGGACCGGTATCTTTCTGGAATCGGTCAGAGGATCACGAACCTCCATCGATCATAATGTAATTGTGGAAAACGGCTATGGTGGCATTTTCGCCGCCAACAGAACAGAAGTTCTGGTACGCAACAACATTATGGCAGGAAACAAACAGTATGGAATCTTCGTGGGGCCGCACGCGCGCAAAACCAGAATCATAAACAATAATTTCTATATGAACCGCATGCCCCACAATGCAGATGCTAACATCCACAACAGCAACATCACTCAGGATCCGCTGTTTCAATCTCCAGGGCATCCTGATTTCAATTATAATGTCCGTCCGGTCTCTGTCTGCAAGGGAAAGGGTGAGAACGGTTCTGATATTGGTCTGTATGCGGCAAAAACACCTCAGGTTGAGGGCTCGACTGATAAAGACGGGGATGGTATTCCCGATGATGTGGATCTTTGTCCCAATGAGCCGGAGGACAAAGACGGTTATCAGGATGATGACGGGTGCCCTGATTACGACAATGACGAAGACGGCATCTATGATACCGAAGATGAGTGTCCGGATCAGCCGGAGGATATGGATGGTTTTCAGGATACCGACGGTTGTCCCGATGAGGATAACGATATGGATGGTATTCCGGATGAGGCTGATCAGTGCCCCAATCAGCCTGAAACAGTCAATGGTTTCAAGGACGATGACGGGTGTCCCGATGAAAAGCCTCAGGAAATCAAGCAGACTATGATTCTGCGCGGTGTTAATTTTAAAACTGCGAGTGCGGATTTGCTTGAGGACTCCTATTATGTTCTTGAACAGGTATATCACAGTCTCGAAGCTTTTCCCAATCTGAAAGTGGAGATCGCGGGGCATACGGATAATCAGGGTGATGATGACTACAACATGGCTCTCTCATACAACAGAGCCAAGGCAGTGATGGATTTTTTGGTCTCCAGGGGTATTCCTGAGGAGAGAATCGTGGCAAGAGGGTATGGAAAAGAACGGCCTATTGAATCAAACGATACGTCGGAAGGCCGTGCCACTAATCGAAGGGTAGAAGTTATCCCGTTGAAGTGAATACTTCATGGAGGACTGGTTGGTTATGAGAATAAAGTTTTTCACCGAGTCAGTACAGATTTGTCTGCTGATAGTATTACTTTCGGCTCCGGGCTTTAAAAGTCATGCCGAAGGTGGTGGCGGTTATGATGCTCCCTATTTTCAGGCTGATTTCACCCAGGATCTGAACAGCTGGACATCTGCTTTGGTGAATCCGGCTCTTCTCTACAGGGTCAATCAGATGCATCTTCATCTGGGCATGTACAGATGGGCTATGGATCGTGGAAATCTGGGATATCAGGATTTGGGATTTCTTTATCCGATACGCCGTAACCATACGGTGGGCCTTACAGTTCTTCACGCCCGCAACGCTATCGAAAAGACCCACATACAGAATGGAGAGATCGTTTTCGGGGGTGAAGCATCCTTTCAGGATATGTGGTTTATTGGCAATTACGGGGTGAGGGTTCTTCCCTGGCTGATGTTGGGGGGGAATGTGAAACTTCGCACACAGCTTCAGTTCGGTGCCTACTCGGTATCAAAGATTCCCGGACTGGATGCGGGGGTGTATTTTAATCCGTTGGATCACTACCGTTACGGTGATTTGGGGATCAGTCTCGCTGTTCAGGACCTTCTTCCTACTCAGATAGAATGGAAGGACTCCACAGGCAATGTGGATGTATCCGAAGCCGGTAATCTGATCACCGCCTCGAGAGCACGACTGGGTGTGCGTTATTCCTGCCTTAATGACAATCTGGTAGCCAGTTTCGAGGTTCTGATTGATAATGCGCTGAGGGATTTCTATGCCAATCTGGGCTGGAGTGACTGGAAAGAGATGTTCAAGACTGCCCAGGAGGATGGAAACCTTGAGGGAGCTTTTCCTATTATCCCCAGATACGGGTTTCATGTGAAATACATGTTCATACCTCAGATATGGCTCAAGGGCGGCTGGACCAACAACAACATTCCCTACGTGGGCTTCAACTACAATATGATCTACCCTCTTCCGGAGATGATCAATTATCTGAATCTTGATTATCATATCGGCTACAGTTTCATTGAGCGGGCCAACAGCTTGCGTGATGAACGGGGACTTACCATGATGTTCAGGCTCTCCTCGGATATCGGCAAAACCCGGGAGCAGAAAGAGTCCAAGCGTCTTTATGACAAATTGGTTGTGGCACCCATGGATGCTTATCAGAAGGCGATGAAACTCTATCATGATGGAAAATACTGGGAAGCGTCATTCGCGTTCGGAAAAGTAATGACTCTGTTCCCCAATTTCTTCCTTAATGACAAAGCCATCTACTATATGGCAGACAGTTACAAGAAATTATATATGAACCAAACAGCCCGCGATGTATACAAAGAAGCTTTAGAGGAGTATACTACTTCAGACATGCGGGCCAAGTATCTGTACGGTCTCATGAGTCTGGATTACAGAGAGGAAAAATACGATGAGGCTCTGAAAAACCATGCCTTCATCACCAATCTTTATTCTGAGAGTGACATTCGTTCCGATGCAGATTATCTTGCCGGTGAGATTCATTTCATGAGAAAAAACTACAACGTCGCAGAGCAGCTTTTCAACAGAATCAAACCGGGGGATCCCACATACCTGTATGCCCGGTACACGCAGGCTATCATAAATGTTGAGAATGATAAAAACCAGGCTGCTGTTCAGAATCTCAAAACCATTATCGAGGATACCACCTCTCTTTCTCATGATCAGCTTCTTCAGGATGCCGCGAACATAAAACTGGGGCATCTGTATTTCGAAACAGGAGACAAGCTCAGAGAAGCTGTCAAGTGTTACGGAAGAGTGTCTCCGGGTACCGAATATGGAGATGAGGCACTGCTGGGAATCGCATGGTCTTGGGTTAAAGCCAACCAGCCGTCAGTCGCTATTAAGAAGGTTAACCGTCTCATTGCCGGCTATCCTCAATCGCCATTCGTTCCGGAAGCATATCTTATTAAAGGTTACTCCCTAATGCTTCTTAAAAAATACCGGGAGGCGATTCCGGTTCTGGAACAGTGCATTGCGGCCGCCAAGGGCGATTTCATCACCGATGAGGACGTTCAGGAGCGCAGGGGTGAATTCGACAAAGCCACAGGAGAGTTCTGGCCTGTTGCTGAGAAGATCAAAAGAAATGCTCTGAGAAAACCCACGCCGCGTACAGTAAGGGAGCGTGACGGGTATTATAATGAATATCAGAAATTCGCAGAAGAGGGTGAGCAGTACTTCAGATTCAAAGTACTGGCCAAAGAACACTCCCGCTTTTTCAGGAGAGAAGAGGATATTCTGGCGGATGCGGAATATGCGCTTGCAAAAGCAACCAATTATGTGAATACTCATAAAGCTTCGGAGTTTCTGCAGGAAGAGGAGAAAGAAGAAGGCAAGATCGATGATGAAATCGGTGAACTTGAACGCGAACTTGATAACCTTGAAGAATAGAAACAACAGTTGGGTTTCGTTTAAAGGAGATTTTTGAATGGGGAAGAAACTGAAAATGAATGTTACGTCGGTTTTGATCATGATGCTGGCGGCTCTTTTTATGGCAGGGCCTATATCATCTGTTCAAGCTGGTTCTGCCGATAAGCTCAAAGCTCGGATTGAGGAGCTGAAGAGAAAAAAAACCAGACTGAAAAGGGAAAAAGAAAAAAGGGTTGAAAAATCACGCCCCACCGGTGATAAACTACGGGTGATTATTAAAAGATATGAAAAACTGCTTGATAAATGCGCTGCCAAGAAAAGTCACAGATGTGCCGATGTGATGATCACCCTTGGCGGCTTGTATTATGATCTGGGTAAAGAACAGTACGCCAGAAAACTTGATCGGCACAATGAAGAATTGGAAGCTTATGACAGACGTCCGGTTGGAGATCCTCCTCAGCAGCCTGTCCCCGATTATTCAAAAGCTCTGGCCATGTGGTGGCGTCTGGACAAGGAATATCCCAAATTCCCCAAACTGGCCCAGGCATATTACCAGATGGGTAACACATACCTGGTCCAGGGTGATATGGATTCAACAAAAATCGTTTTTGAGCGCCTGGTGGAAAGATTTCCCAATCATCCCTATGCATCCGGTGCTCATTTCCGGCTTTCCGATCTGGCCTTTCTCAATCACAATATGACTCAGGCCAAGAAACATCTCTCAAAAGTCAAAAAGGACGAGGTCCCCCTTCAGACATGGGAGATGGCTCATTACAGAAAAGCTGAAGTGGAATACAATATGGGTGGTTTCGATAAAGCCGTCGAATACTTCTATTCCTATGTTGAGGCCTGTGACAATAACGAATATCAGAAAAAAGAATTCCGCGAAGAGGCTCTTGAATATATGGCTATTGCTTTCTCTGACATGCCCGATGGTGGAGAGAAAGCTGTCAAATTCTTCAGAAAAGTTGGCCGCAAGAACTATGAAGCACAGGTGCTTTATACCGTCGGTATGAAAAACAGAACTCACGGTCAGTACGATGCGGCAATCAAGTCTCTGGGCACTGCTCTCAAGAGTTTTCCTTATTATAAAGACGCACCCCAGGCCCGCCAGATGCTGGTGGAGTGTTACGTTGTCAAAAAAGAGCATGAAAAAGCCAACGCCGAAAGAGTTCGCCTGGTCGATGATTACGGTAAGGGAAGTAAATGGTTCGAGAAAAACAAACACCGCAAAGTCGAAATCGCCAAAGCTGAAAAGGAAGTGCAGCGTGCTCTGGGTTCCATTGCCATCTACTTCCATGCCATGGCCCAGAAAAAGAAAGACAGGTCCCTTTACGAAAAAGCCAAAGAGAGATACACCGAGTATTTCACCAGATTTCCTGATGATAAGTGGAAGGTCTACGAGTTCAAATACAACGTGGCAGAAATCTACAGCTCGATGGGTGATTACGCCAAAGCTGCTGAAAATTACGATTATGTAGCCATGCAGGACCTCTCCACCTATCCCAAATATAAGGAGGATGTGGATACTCTGGGTTGGGATCCCGAAGAGGCTGAAAAAGAAAAAGCCAAAGCCGGAAACAAAACCAATCCGGTTGAAATATCCCAGGAGGATGCCGGCTACAATGCAATCGTGGCCTTTGATAAGCTCAGGAAAAAGGACAGAGCCAAAGAGGGACTGGATGAGAAAAAAGCGTACTCTCTGAGTTCCACAAAAAAGTTACTGGATTACACAGTTAAATTCCAGAAACGGTTTCCTGAAAGTTCAAACGCTCCCGAGGTGCTCTATCTTGGCGGTAACATTCACTACAGTGCCGAAGCCTATGATGAGGCAATTTCTGTTTTCAAGCAGATAGCAGATGAATATCCCGATGCCAAGATTACTCCCAAGGCAACGAGAATGCTTGCAAACAGCTACTCCAAAGACGGTCAGTTCAAGCTTGCCGAAAATACCTATAACAGACTGCTTGCCAATACCTCAGAGGATTCAAAAGAGTATGGGGAAGTGCTGGACCTTGCTGCAGGTTCCATGTTCCGTGAAGCTGAGGAAATCAAGGAAAAGGGAGATATGGTGGCAGCGGCGGAAGCTTTCAAGGCAATCGCTAACTCTTATGCTGAAAGTAAGGTTGCCGACAGAGGCTGGTTTCAGGCCGGTGTGTGCTACGAGGAAGCAAAGGATCTGGAAAGTGCGGCTCAGACTTTCGAGGAACTTACTGTAAAGTTTCCCAAATCCAAACTGCGTGAAGATGCGTTCATCCGCTCGGCGAAAAACTTCAAGAAAGACAAGCAGCATGAAAGAGCTGCAGAGGTGTATCTGACTGCTGCAAACACCATACCCGAAGCGGATTTCGCCATTCCCAGTCTGTCCTCAGCTTCAGAATGCTATCAGGAGCTGGAGCAGTTCGATATGGCCGGTAAGATGTTCGAACTAATTTATGAGAGATATGCAGATGATCCCAAAACTCCGCAGGCTCTCTATAATGCCGGTCTCATTTTTGAAAAAGGGAAGCTTTACCCCAATGCAATCAATGTATATGAGGCACTTGCCGAACGCTACCCGGACAATCAGTATGCTGCCGAAGCGTTTTTCTCCATCGGTATCTGCTATGAAAAGCTGGAGGAATTCGAGAAAATGGCCGGCGTGTTCTCCGAATACGCGGATAAATTCACAGATGACAAATATAAGCAGGTGCAGGCTCTGGTCAAGGCCGGTGACGCCTACTATAATATGGAGAAACTGTCTGTCGCGGAAAAGAATTACAAAAAGGCCATTAAGGTTTATGAGGAATATGGTGAAACCAACGATATCGATGTAGATGATGTCGGGCAGGCCTATTATATGACCGGTGAGATCTATTATGATCGTTTCATGGACATCAAACTTGATGCTCCCAATGAAAATGCCATGGGCAATCAGGTAAAGAAAAAAACCGAAGCACTTGCGGAACCTGCAAAGTACTATGCCAAAGCCATCGAACTCGGTCTGCAGGAATGGACCGTGAGAGGTACCTACATGATCGGTAAGGCATTCTATGACATGTCAAAAGCCGTGGAGGACCAGAAACTGTTCGGTAATGAATACGAGCAGGTGGCCGGTAAAATCAAGGTGCTTTCAAGTCTCGAAAAATACTATGATAAGGCCATGGAATACTTCTATCAGAATATCACCTGGGCCAAGGAGCAGAACATTAAAGGTGAATATATCGAGAAGTCAATGGATGCGCTCATGGAAATGGCCTATCTCAAGGGACAGATTTTCGAGCAAGTTGGTATAACGTTCAAGGAATCACCGATTCCGCCCGAGCTTTCCGGCGAAGAGAAAGAGATTTATAAACTTGAGCTCGAGGACAGGTGGCTTAAAAGCCAGGAAGCTTCTGTGCCCAAATATGAACATGGTATTCAGGTGGCGGCCGATATTGGTATAGCCAACAGCCCCTGGGTGGAGAAGATGAGAGAGAGGCTCAGTGATATCGATCCCGCTTCGGAATACGTTGATATGGAGATTGAGGAATGGAAGCTTGACAAGACACCTCAGAAAATTGAGGGCGAAGACGGGGAACTTGTGGAAGCCAAGCCGGTTGATGAGGTATTCGAGAAGAATATGGCCCGTATCGAGAATATCATGAACATGAAAATATCCTTTGAGGAGAAGATCAGGCAGCTCAACCGTATCAAAATGGAAGCTGACAGAAATATCGTTCTGGAAAAGGAGAAACTTGAAAGACTGAAAGAAAAATCAGGCACCTAATCAATTCGGGGAAAGGAGCTGAGTTAATTCACAACATTTTTTTTTTGACACGGATAATTTTTCTGTAACAAATTACCATAACCGCACGTTTTGTTTGTTGAAAGGAGTTACAAATGCAGTTGTTCAAATTTATCGTAGACGGTTTCACATCTTCTGGTAGTTCTGCAATGTGGGCCATTCTTCTGCTTTTTTTCGGAGCAATCGGATTAGTCATAGAGAGAGCATGGTATCTTTTCATTAAATGTGGTACGGGAAGCGGTTCCTTTATGAGCGGTATTTCCAAATACCTCAAGGCCGGAGAGTACGAAAAGGCAATTAAATTCGCTTCTTCGCGCACCACTCCTCTGTCCAAGGGTGTTACCGCCATTCTACAGAACCGCGGAAGAGGTGCAAAGGCTGTGCAGAAGGCTGTTGATGAAGTCTTCCTTACAGAAGCTCCCAAAATCAGCCGTAACCTTCCTCTGCTTCCCACTATCGCCAACCTTGCCACGCTGATCGGACTACTTGGAACTATTTTCGGTCTGATGATTGCCTTCGATGCTATCGCCAACGTTCCGGCAGCTCAGAGAGCCCAGGCACTGGCGACTGGTATTTCTGTTGCCATGTCTTCCACATTGTGGGGTCTGATCGCTGCTATTCCCACTCTTCTGCTTCATGGCCTGCTTGCTTCCAAGTCGGACAGAGTGCTCGAAGAGCTTGATGAGAAGACATCTAAACTGATTAACCTGATTGAAGCGTAGTCGTTTTCCTGAGAGGAAGTTCAAATGGCTAATAAGATTAAAAAACCCCAGACAGAACCACAGGAGATGGATCTCAAGTGCTTCATGAATCTCATGGTGGTTTTGATTCCGATGCTACTGGTTTCCGCCGAATTCGCAAAGGTTGCCGTCATCGATATCAAACTGCCGGAGCAACGGGGCTCTCAGACTAAAAAGACTGTGAAAAAAAAGCCCAAGGAGGACAAGAGTAACAAGCTTCTGCTTACCGCAATCATTACTGATTCGGTGGTTACTCTTGGAGCCAAGGGTGGTTTCATGCCCAGCTTGTTCTATAAAGAGTTTCACCGCTATATGACCGATGACGGGCTTGATACTATTATGGAATTCACACCCGGTGAGCAGCCCAAGCATCCGGTCACCGGCAGAGATCTTAAAGTTCAGGAGCGCTACGATATTTATCTGCATACCTGTGATGAAGATCGTAACGTCATGAAGGCAATGTACACCAAGTTCGATGAAATGCTGACCAATACCGACGGGAATCCGGTCAAGGAGGTGAATGTGGGGGATACCGTGTTTGCCATGACCAATCCCAGAAGGCAGATCATTGTTGAGGACCCGGCGGAATTTGTGAAAAAACCGCTGTCTGCCTATGATGAACTCCGCAACAGGCTTCTGAAAGTGAAGGAGCGCTACGAGGATGCCGAGGATGGTGAGGATGTCATTATAGCGGCTGAGGACGAAGTGCTTTATGACAAAATAGTTCAGATTATGGATGCGGCAAGGTCAGCCGAATTTTCCAACATATCCATAGCGAAGTTAAGGGGTTAATATGGCACATGGAAGATTTCAAAAGAAGGCGGGTAATGCCAGTCTGAACATTACATCCATGATGGACATGTTCACTATCATTCTGGTATTTCTGCTTAAGAGTTTTTCGGCGGACGGTTCTATTCTCACCAATGCCGACAATTTGGTTCTTCCCAATTCCGACTCCAAGAAAAAGCCTCAGGAAGTCAATCTGCAGGTCGCGGTGTCTCCCGAAATGGTTCTAATTGATAACCAGGCTATTGTTCCCACCAAGGATATCAGAAAGATCTCCAACGAGGAACATGACCCCATTGTCAAGAAGCTGGATGACAAGCTCAAGGCCTGTCTTTCCCAGGAGGAGGAGATGGTGCGGCTTGGCGCTCTCAATGAAGTACAGGGGAAGGTTGTGATTCAGGTTGATAAGAATGTCTGCTTTGATGTTCTTTTCAAGATCATGAATACCTGTGGTAAAGTCGGCTATAATAACATGAATTTTGCAGTTATGGAAAGGGAAGGCTAACTGTGAAGTATAAAATCCTTATCAAAAAGTGTGAGGACCCCCAGAGAGCTTCCCGTATTGCCGAGGAGGTCGCCCGCTGGTCCGGGAGCACGGCTCAGGTTGTGTACAAAGCTGTCACATCCAAAGCCATATGCATCCGGAAGGAAGCGGACGAGGACGAGGCAAACAGGCTTAAAGCTCAGTTCGGTGCCATAGGTGCCGAGGTCCAACTCGTATCCCTCGGTGGTCCGGCCGCTGCGCCTGCGCCTGCTGGTGCTCCGGCTCAGACCAATGACGAGGATGAGGACGAGGACGAGGAACCCGGGAGAGTTCTTACTGATGCCGAATATGCCCAGATGCTCAAACAGCGCGGTGATATTTTTCAGATGGACAAAAGCAAGAGTCTGAGAAATATCGAAATCATCGCGTTGTTGATTGCAATCGGGATTGGTATCTGGCTCAGTACAATGAAGATTGTTACGGTTGCTACCGATTTCTTCGAGAAGTTGCCCGAGGAAAGATCCGCCAAGCTGGTCAAGGAGGATGTCGAGGCCACTTTGGAGAAGAAGGAGGAAAAGAAGGAAGAGGAAGAAGTTGAAACCGACAAAAAGAAGCTCAAACCCAATAAAAGCAAGGGTAAGGGTGGAATGACGGGCGGTGGTGGAGATCCCAGAGCCCGTGTTACCAAAAAAGGCGTACTGGGAATTGTTTCCGGTCAGGTCAAGGGTAAATCGGTTGCTTCTGCTGATGTCTTCGGAAAAGGCGGATTCGCTTCGGATATTGATGCCGTACTTTCCGGTGTTGGTGGTCTGAAATCCGGAGGTGACGGCGGGACTGGGCGAAAGGGTGCTGCCGGTATCGGATACGGTAAAGGTGTTGGTTCCGGCTTCGGCGGAAGCGGCGGTGGTATAGATGATCTTGTGGGCGGTCTTATGGGGGGAGGCGGTGGCAATCTCAACCTTAAGAAACGCGGTAAGCTCAAGGTCTCCTCACCTGATTTTCTCAAGGGTGGCGCTCTTACCGGGGGCAGAAGCAGAGCCAGTATCAACCGTGTGATAATGCAGAATATTGCAGCTCTCCGTTATGCATACAACAAGCGTCTGCGCGAGAAACCTGGTCTTAACGGTAAAGTCACTGTCAAATTCGCTATTGACGAGTTCGGAAAGGTGATGGTCGCCAATGTGGTGAATTCTACCGTGAATGATTCACAGCTGGAGAAAACGGTGATAAGAAGGTTGAAAAGCTGGGCTTTCGGTAAAATCGACAAACCCGGAGATGTCACGGAGGTTGTGTATCCGTTCGTCTTCTCTCAGTGATTTTCAAAAAACTTCTTGCACTTGAAAACCCTTATTAGTATAATAATATTCTGTGAAAAAGATGCGCCTGCCTTTGGGGCGCATCTTTATTGTCAAGGCTACTGTCTCTGAATCAACTCGCATTTCAATGGAGGATCAGTTATGAATAAGGTGTTGTCGCTCCTACTTGCAGCCGGTTTTATCTTCGGAAGCTATGCTACAGACGCAAGGGTGGTGGTGATGGGAAGATCGGATGCTTTCTATCGCGATGAAGTAAGTGTGTTCAAAAACCCGGCGGATATAAGCCTCTATCCCAATCTGGTTTACGGATCCTACGGTGTCTATTTCCCTCAGCCCAGCCAGTCCGAAGACGCAATGGCAGCTTTGAGACGCACCAATACTGATCCGAAAGATCCTTTCTTCGGGGCTTTTGTCTCCCATAATCTTACTCAGGAGGAAAATGGATCAAAAGTTTCTTTCGGAGCCGTCTTCAACAGACGTGATCCGTTGCTTTCTCTCCTTCAGAGTAAAGATACCGGCTTGGTGGAACCTGTAGGGAAAATTGATCTGGTTTTGGGATATGATCTCGGAAACGGAATTTCTCTGGGACTTGGTGGTTACGGCGCTACTCAGAGAGTAGTGGATAATGATGAAGTCGTCGATGAAACCAGCATTTATAAAGCTACAGCAGGTCTCAACTGGGATCTGGGCCAGGGCCTTGATTTTGAAGCTTCCGCCAATGCCGGAAAGCTCAGAGCCAAGGATTCAGCAACAGTTGTAAGTGATGGTGATTACTTCTTCCGTGGAAATCTCCGTTTCCTTTCCGAAGTACCCTCTATCAACGGTGCGTTCGTGCCTCAGGCGTCACTTCAGTTCGTTAACATCGGCGAGGAAAGCATAATGGATGTGGCCGGTGGTATCGGTCTGAATATCAATATCGACCGCGGTTTCTTCTTTACCGGACTGGAAGGTCTGTACTCTCAGGAAGATGATACCGATGCCGATGAGAGCGTTCAGTCGATCGGGACCCGAGTGAGCTTCGGTATTGAGCGCAATATCATCTGGGACTGGTTTCTGATCAGAGTCGGCGGTCAGAAAGAAATCAGATACCAGACAGATGGCCCCAACAGCGGAATGTGGGTGGAAAATGTTGCTGCTGACGGCTCTGATGGGGATCTGGTCGGTCTGGGTTTCGGTATCAATATCGACAACAAGTTCCGTGCGGATTTCGTGGCAGCAGAGGATATCGCCTACACTTTCACAAATCTGATAAGCGGTCCTCAGCACCGTCTGTTCAGCAGAGTTAGTGCGACTTACAACTTCTGACCCAACCGGGTAGATGAAAATAATAAGCGGATGATATCCTGACGGGTATCATCCGCTTTTTTGTCTTTCCGGTCAAGAATCAGATCAATCATCTGACGCGTCATCATGGCACATAATA
>JBKGXV010000031.1:0-38530 GCA_046546375.1 Chitinispirillaceae bacterium
TATGTCCGCCTCGAAATATCACATCGTTTTTCCAGGTTTATTCGAATACCAGATAACAATTAATGGTCACAAGCGATTCTGAAGGAAAATACCGGAATCCGACAGGTACCGATTCAATGGAATACAACATAATTGGAGCATAAGCAGGCATGACGATAAAGCAGGAATCATCCCGCAGAAGAACATTTGCCATAGTTTCTCATCCTGATGCGGGAAAAACCACACTGACCGAGAAGTTTCTTCTTTATGGGGGAGCAGTACATCTGGCTGGTTCTGTGACATCCAGAAAAAAGGAACGGTCCACCGTATCGGACTGGATGGAGCTTGAGCGCAAGCGTGGTATTTCGGTCAGTTCCACTGTGCTGAATTTCGATTACAAGGGTTACAGGGTGAACCTTCTGGATACTCCCGGCCATAAGGATTTCTCAGAGGATACCTATAGAGTCCTCACGGCGGTTGATTCGGTGGTTATGGTGATCGATGGCGGTAAGGGTATAGAGCAGCAGACCCGCAAACTGTTTGAAGTATGCAGAAGACGCAACACCCCTGTGTTTACTTTTGTGAACAAGATGGACCGACCCGCTCTTGATACGCTTTCCATCCTGGATGAGATCGAACGGGTTTTGAATATAGGTGCCTATCCCATGAATCTGCCTCTGGGTTCCGGGGTTGATTTCAAGGGTGTGTATGACCGCAGAACTGCCCAGGCTCACTTTTTTGAACGCACTCCCGGTGGTGTGTACAGAGCCCCTGTTAAAACTCACGGTCTGACCGATCCTGTGGTCAAAGATTCTCTGAGCCCTTCAGTATATGAAACCGTATGCGAGGAAATGGAAATGGTGGAGTATGCGGGGGTGCAGTTCAGGCCTGGAGATGTTCTGGCTGGAAAAACGACACCGGTGTTTTTCGGGAGTGCAACGAATAATTTCGGGGTTCAGCTTCTGCTTGACGGATTTCTGGAGTACTCACCGCCGCCGCTGGCCAGAAAAAGCGGTGAGAGGGAGGTTGAGCCCGGGGAGGATTCCTTTTCCGGTTTTGTTTTTAAAATACAGGCCAACATGGATCCTAAACATCGGGACCGTATGGCTTTCATGCGCATTGTTTCAGGCAAATTCAACCGCAATATGCCGGTGGTGCATGTCCGTACAAACAAAAATCTGCGTTTGTCCAACTCAAGCAATGTCTTCGGCCGTGAGCGGGTCTCTGTTGAGGAGGCTTATGCCGGTGATGTGATAGGAGTCGTGGGAGGTGATTCACTGCGCATCGGTGATACACTGAGTGAAGATACTTCCATCGAATACAATGAGATCCCCAGTTTTCCTCCGGAGTGTTTCTCCTACATTCACAACCCTTATCCTTCCAACTACAAGCGTTTCAGGGAGGGGTTGGTGCAGCTTATTCAGGAGGGACTAATTCACATGTTTGAAATCCCCTCCGCTCATCAGAAGATCCCTCTTTTGGCTGCAGTCGGTCCGCTTCAGTTCGATCTGGTCAAATACCGGCTTGAAATGGAGTACGGTGCTCAGTCACGTATTGAATCGGCGCCATGGACTATGGCCCGTTGGATAATGAGCGAAGAGCCGCTGGAGGAAAGCAAGATGCATATACCCATGGGGGGGCAGCTGGCAATAGATGGAGCCGGAAGTCAGGTTCTTTTGTTTCCCAGTGAGTGGCATCTTCAGTTTTTTACCGAGCATAACAGCGATGTGAAGCTGAGTGAATACCGGAACTGATTTCTCTGTTTTGCAGGTTGTTGTAAGGCAAAAAACTATGCTGTTTGTGTGTTCCGTGATTGACTGTAATCTCAATTCAAACTATTTTGAATAGTATGAAAAAGATCGATTTGTTGATGGACAGCCACGCTCTCGACAGGGCTCTTACCCGCATTACTCATCAGATTCTCGAAAGACATACCGAGTTATCCGAAATGTGCATGGTGGGGATGCAGACCAGAGGGGTGTATCTGGCCAACAGAATAGCTCAGAAGATAAATGGGATGGAGAGTGTTTCAGTTCCCACCGGGGTGTTGGATGTGACACTCTACCGTGACGATTACAGAAAGGCATTCAAGCAGCCTCATGTCCGGGTAACCGATATCCCATTTGATATCAATGAAAAAAAAGTGATTCTGGTTGATGATGTGCTTTTTACCGGACGTACGGTAAGGGCCGCACTTGATGCTGTTATGGATTTCGGAAGGCCCAGGATGATACAGCTGGCTGTTCTGATAGACAGGGGGCATCGGGAACTTCCTATCAGAGCCGATTATGTGGGTAGAAAAATAACTACTCTCGCCAATCAGGAGGTGGCTCTGAATGTAAAGGAAATCGATGAGGAGGACTCCTTGTGGCTTATGGAGATTGAGGAGGGTGATAAGGATACATGAAACTTTCAATACAGCATCTGCTGGGGCTGGAGGGGGTTTGCCGAGAGGATATCAAACTAATTCTCGATACAGCCGACTCCTTTTACGGCGTTCTTCAACGCGATATTAAAATTGTCCCCACTCTCAGAGGGAAAACGGTAGTCAACCTCTTTTATGAAAACAGCACCCGCACCAGAATCTCCTTCGAACTCGCTGAAAAACGTCTCTCCGCCAGTCCTCTCAACTTTTCAACCTCTACCAGCTCTGTAAAAAAAGGCGAAACTCTCAAGGATACCATCCGCAATATAGAAGCTATGAAGATCGATATGGTTGTGGTTCGCCATAGTGCGGCTGGTGTGCCGTATTTTTTGACTAAATGTACCGATGCGGTTATTGTGAATGCCGGTGATGGTCTGCACGAACATCCCACTCAGGCATTGCTTGACATGATGACTATACGGCAGAAACTCGGAAAACTCGAGGGGTTGAAGGTGGCCATTATTGGAGATATTTTCCACTCCCGTGTCGCCCGGTCCAATGCATGGGGGATGAAAACCATGGGAATGGATGTGGTGTTGTGTGGTCCCCCCACTCTTCTGCCTCAGCATCATCACAGTTTGGGGGTACCGGTTACGGATAATCTCGATGAAGCACTTGAAGGGGCCGATGTGGTGATGCTTCTCCGTATTCAGCTCGAACGTCAGTCAAGTGCGGTGTTCCCTTCCATCCGCGAGTATCGTGACCGCTACGGACTTGATCTCGACAAATTATCACATCTCAAGGAGAATGTTCTCATTATGCATCCTGGTCCCGTAAACAGAGGTGTGGAGCTTGCCTCCACTGTGGCCGACAGCGGCAATTCGGTTATTCTCGATCAGGTGACCAACGGGGTTGCTTTGCGAATGGCAGTTCTTTATCTTCTGGGAGGTGGTGAAAATGGTTGAAAGAAAAAATGGTATGACCGTGTATCCGTCTCTGGATGAGATTCCTGCCGAACCGCTGATCATTAAAAACGGCCGTGTTATTGATGTGGCTCAGGATATTGATGCAGTGCTTAATGTGGTGTTGGCCGATGGTGTGGTGAAAGCTGTTTCAAAAGAAATCCCTCAGGAGTACAAGGATGCCAGGGTGGTTGATGCCGCGGGGATGTGGGTTGTTCCTGGGTTAATGGACATGCACGTTCATCTGCGCGAACCGGGACGGGAGGATAAAGAGACTATTGCCACAGGGACTCAGGCTGCTGCAGTCGGAGGCTTTACCGCCGTTGCCTGTATGCCCAATACCAATCCTGTTCTGGATGAGGAATCCAAAATCCGTTATGTGATTCAGCGCGGAGAGAGCTGCCCCTGTCATATTTATCCTATTGGATCCATAACCAAAGGGCTTGAGGGAGAAGAACTGACTCCCTTTGGTGAAATGGTGAAATCAGGGGCCAGAGGGGTGAGCGATGATGGTAAATCGGTTGCAAAGTCGAGTGTTATGCGCAACGCTCTTAATTATTCCAAATCCTTCAATATTCCTGTAATCTGCCACAGTGAGGATTCTGCTCTCAGTTACAAGGGACACATGAATGAAGGGTTGGTTTCGACCAGATTGGGAGTACGGGGGATACCTGTAATCGCTGAAGATATCGGAGTGGCGCGGGATCTTCTTCTGGCGGAGTATACGGGTGCCAATGTGCATATTGCCCATGTGTCCACTGCTGGCTCGGTACGTCTTATCCGGGAAGCTAAAAAGCGCGGTGTAAAGGTAACGGCCGAGACATGTCCTCACTATTTTGCTCTTACGGATGAGGATGTCGGGTTGTATGATACAAACAAGAAAATGAATCCTCCTCTTCGTACAGCTGTGGACAGGGATGCTGTACGGGAAGGATTAGCTGATGGTACTATCGATGTGATTGCCAGTGATCACGCCCCTCATGTATCCGAGGAGAAGGATGTGGAGTTTGATGCTGCCGCATTCGGAGTTGTGGGTCTTGAGACTTCTCTGGGAGTGGTACTGACGATTCTTGTGAACAAGGGTATTCTCACACCGGCTCAGATGGTCGAGAAAATGAGTGTGGCTCCGAACCGGATTCTGGGGACCTCGGGTGGTTCTCTGAGACCGGGAGCTGATGCCGATGTGACTATAATAGATCCTACCGTGGAATGGACTGTTGATCCTGACAGTTTCTTTTCCAAATCGAAAAATAGTGCTTTTGCCGGAATGGAGCTTCAGGGTGGAGCTCAGATGACCATTCTGGGCGGCAGAGCAGTATTCCTGCGGAAATGATTCTGAGATCCGTATCATTTGAGCTGTGTGTTCCTTGTTCTCCGGAACACCCGCTGCTTGGAAAGATGGCGTGGTGGACTCCTCTTCCGGAGACAGAGTCTGGTGGTTTGACTTTTCGGAGGTAGCTCAGCCCGGTGACTACTATGTTGTTGATGTGAATCAGGATGAGAGATCCTGCGAATTCACCATTTCCGAGAATATTTACCGGGAGGTTCTCAAGCATTCGGTGAGGTCTTTCTTTTATCAGAGAGCCGGCTTTGAAAAAAAAACCGAATTCGCTGGGGAAGCCTGGGCGGATGGAGCCAGCAACGTCGGCCCCCTGCAGGATAGAAACTGTCGTCTTTACAGCCAAAAGGATGACCCAAATACTGAAAAGGATTTTCATGGCGGCTGGTATGATGCGGGTGATTACAACAAGTACACTCACTGGACAGCCAATTACGTGATGGGGCTTCTTCTGGCCTATAAAGAGAATCCCGTGGCATTCGGTGATGATTACCGAATCCCCGAGTCGGGAAACGGAATACCGGATGTCCTCGATGAGGTGAAATGGGGTCTGGACTGGCTTTTGCTCTGAAGCCTGAGATCAGGAGAAACGCACTGGTGTTCAGTCTTCCGATACATGCTCCCGAGGGAGAAAAGGTGAAAGTCGAGTTGTTCACTCTCGGGGGAAGGAGAATCGGGCTGTATGAAAGTATGTCCAAGGCGGGGGCAGGAATGTGTTTTCTCTGAATTCTTCCGGTGAGCTTGGTTCGGGTGCGGTAGTGGTCCGTTTAGGAGTAGGTTCAATGGAGATTGTGGAGAGCAGGGTGATGGTGAGGTAGTGTGTTCCCCCGGAGGTGATTTTTGCTCTATTCACCTCCCGGGGAACATTTCAGCCCGATTTTCCTCAGGGATAGAATTCTCCGTATATTTTCAATATCTCCTTAAGAACCCTCTCCGGATTCTCACTTCCGGTAAACTGCCTCACCATGCAGAAATTCACAGCCCCCGCCTCAAGAACCAAAGGAAGGTTTTCAAGGTCGATCCCACCTATACACACTCCCGGAACAGTTGTCTTCGAAAGCATCGCTTTCATTCCTTCAAGTCCGATAACCGGATCGGGATTCTTTTTGGTAGGAGTGGGGAAGACCGGACCTATCCCAATGTAGTGAGGTTTGTATCTGCAGGCCTCAATGGTCTGTAAGGGGGAATGTGTGGAAAGACCGATTATTTTATTTTCACCCACCAGCTCTTTAACCTGCTCGTAAGGCATGTCATCCTGCCCCACATGCACACCGTCTGCATCTACCTCGGCGGCAATGTGGGGATCGTCATTGATGATGAGTCTGGTTTGGCTCCCCTCGGTGATTCTGCGCATATCGAGGGCTTTTTCTCTGATGAAGTCTCTGGGAGCATTTTTGACTCTGAGCTGCACGAAGGGGATCTGATAGTCGACCAGCAGCTCGGTCATGTATTTATAACCTCGAATCGGGTCTGTGAGTACGGAGTAGAAACCGAAATCGGGCAGGGATGCTGAGCTCATGAATAAATCCTTGTTAGAAAATCGGGTGCTTCAGAAGGTCAAAATAGCTCATGAGGAAGGAAATTTCAACTGCATAAGCTCTCTGCCCCGGAGGTGATTCAGGAAAAAATCACCTCCGGGGCGCCTCCGCCTGAAAAAAAATGTTGTGCCTCTAAAAATGCAGACGTATTTTTATCCCTCTCCATGAAAATGCTAATAGAAAACTCACCGAATATTAATAAACCCCTAACAAAAAAACGGGGCAGCATTGCCGTTTTCGACTTTCTGTCGGCTCGGTATTTCTGCCGGAGTTAAAATATGGACAGCTCACTTATTTTCAAAATGATCTTCAGCGTGGTCGGCGGCCTGGGGCTTTTTCTTCTTGGTATGAAAAACATGTCCGAGGGTCTCCAGACCGTGGCCGGAGGGCGACTCCGAAAACTGATCGGCATGGTTACCAATCAGCGCTTTCTGGCAGCCGGTGTGGGTACGTTGGTTACCTGTATTATCCAGTCAAGCTCCATTACTTCCGTCATGGCTGTAGGCTTCGTTAATTCCGGGCTCATGACCCTTCAGCAGGCCATCGGGGTTATTATGGGGGCAAATGTGGGAACCACATTCACCGGCTGGATTCTGGTGCTCAATATCGGCAAATACGGACTGCCCATATTGGGACTTGCCGCCATGGCTTTTCTTTTTTCCAAAAATGAGCGCCTTCGTTATATCGCGATGGCCATTATGGGCATAGGAATGGTCTTTTTCGGTCTTGAACTGATGAAAAACGGTTTTAAACCGATTCGCTCCTTTCCGGAGTTCGAGGCCTGGTTTCACGCATTCTCAGCTGATACGTACTGGGGGGTACTGAAATGCGTTCTGGTGGGATGTATCCTGACGCTCATCGTTCAGTCCTCCTCGGCCACTCTCGGTATAACAATGGGATTGGCCGCTTCCGGAGTCATACATTTCCAGACCGCTGCGGCACTTGTTCTGGGAGAAAACATCGGTACCACCATTACTGCCTATCTGGCATCCATAGGCACCACCACCAATGCCCGAAGAGCTGCTTATGCTCATATCGTGTTCAATGTCTTGGGTGTGATATGGATAACGTCTGTTTTCAGTCTCTATATAAAATTCATACCCATTGTAATAGGGAACAATCCGGATACAATGGTTATGGTTGATGGAGTAGAGACGTATCCCTATATTCAAGCTGGTATAGCGGCTGTGCATACCGGATTCAATGTGGCAAATACACTGTTGTTTTTACCTTTTGTGTCGATTCTGGCTTCTCTACTTATGAGAATAGTGCCCGATAAACCTTTTCGGGAACCTCCCCGCCTCACAAAGCTCAACAGCCTGATGCTGGATTCGCCGATGGTGGGTATCGAGCAGTCCAGAAAAGAAATCGTCATAATGGGTGCTCATAACAGAAAAATGCTCGATAAGCTCAAGAAGATTCTTTCCGATCCCGATGCGGACTTCAGTTTGATAAAAAAGCTTTTTCACAGGGAAGAGGTTCTTGACAGTATGCAGAAAGAGATCACGGTCTTTTTAGGTGAACTGCTTTCGGCGGGAAATATCCCGCACAGTTTGGCCGAGGAAGCGCAGCATCAGATGCGTGTCGCTGATGAACTTGAAACACTCAGTGATTATGTGACAACTATTCTCAAACTTTACCTCAGGATTAAAAATGCTGAAGTCGAATTTCCCGAGGAAATGCGTAAAGATCTGATTTCACTGCACGATTATGTATCGGATTATTATGATCTGATCTATGAAGCATACCAGGTCAATAACTCAGCTATTATCTCCAAAGCCAATACTCAGGGAGATGCGATCACTCATCACTTCCGCAATCTTAGAGGCGAACATTTGAAACGGCTTTCAAAGAACAGAGTCGATCCAATGCTCAGTACCGTATTTCCTGACATGCTCAACAGCTACAGAAGAGTGAAGGATCATGTCGTCAATATTGCAGAAGTGATAGCGGGAGTTAAATAAAAAAATCCAATCCCCGCAATTCCGTTTTGAATAAAGCCGAGGAGTTTTCTGATACGCCTCGGCTTTATTTCCTTTTTTTGCCTTTCACACCCGAGCTTTCACTCTCCCAAATGATAAACACCTCGTTTCTCCTTGACCATTCCTTCTTTTTTCAACGCATTCACCGCCTTGGCCACCTGTTGGTTGCTTCTGTTGAGTACCTTTGCAAGGTCATGGCGAGCGCCCGTCTGTTGTATCCAAGCCCCTGCCATAACGGGTATATGGAATTCATGCTGGCACGAGCAAGAGATTCGAAACCGGGGAATTTGCGGATGAACTGGATGTATTTGCTTTTGACCCGCTCAACTTGAGTCTGCTGAAGCATTATTTCCGAAATAAATATGTGATAAGGATTGAAATCTTCTCGCCACGGGAGCTCTCGACCACGATTCTTGTAAAAGGAATGAATCACTTTGCGGAATCGCTTTATATCATTCCGATCATTGAGAGTATAATGAGTGTGATTTATCATACTTTTCGGTAAGTTTAGGTTAAACGTTGCTTGAAAGCATCTTATGCATCAGAAGAAGATGCGAAAATTTTCAGTAGTTCGAGTCCTCCGGCTTCCTTTACTCTTCTGGCGTCAATACCTGTTATTTCGATAATAACGACTTCCGTAATAAGCCAGCAGTCGAGTCCCTGGCGGGGACAGCCGACCAGGGGAGCGTTACCCTTACCGATTGCGGCATGAAGATGGAGTTTGGGGGTGCCCTCATCGTTTCTGAAGAGTGTCCCCGTGCCGGCGATCTCTCTTGCATCGGCAAAACGCTCGAGAGTCGGTTTAAGAGGCCTTTCATCCTGGTTCTGGGGACCTACAACTACACCGCCGTTTTTCACACCTCCAACCATGAATACCAGGCCGTTGTCGATATTTTCGTCCGTGGCAACCTTTTCAATACTGGAATAAACGGCATCATCTTCATGAAGTCTAATAACAATACATCTGCCCACTGATCCTGTCGTATATTCCATTTATTACCTCACTTCCAAAGGGATATTGTGTATGTTCAAAAGAAAAAAGGTGAAACCCTGGTTTTTCAAAAGCCTGAAAAATCTCTTCATGGTATTTGTGATCTATCGGTTTGCCCGTTCGTTTCTGATGATGGTAGAAAAGCAGGGAAAGCAACCTGCAGGAGATAAATTGAGCCGTAAAAAAGGAAAAAAATAATTCAGGGGCAAAGGAAAGCGCAGATGTGCGGGGCGATTCATTTCAGAAAACCGTATTCTTCCGGATATCCAGATATAATCATCAGCGCCAGTGTTCCGGGTATGTATTCGCAAGTCTCTTCGCATGGTGTCCTGATACGCACTTCTCTTCAGTCGGAAGAACAATGGTGTTTTGGGAGCTTCTTTCAATGCTGACTGCCCCTTCAGGAAGAAAATTGCTCTCTCCTTCTCGGGCACCCCTTACTGTTTGAAAAGATACAATGAGTTCATTTCAGCAGCTCTCTATTTGAATCAATCTTTTTCATGTCCCCAAACTCGGGAGGTGAGGTCTTCGAAATGGGTGCTTGCATCACTTTTTATTCTCTGCACTACAGCTTTTTCAAGCTCTTTTCCCATTGCGAGCGCGTTGGGATAGCGATCATCAGGGTTCGTATTCATAGCTTTTTCGATAATTGAGATCACATCTTTGCTGATTCGCGCCGAGGAGTGGATTTTTTTGAACTTTCCGTAAATTTTTGAGCGGATAAGAGCCGGGACTTCTGTTTGAGGAAACGCGGGTTCTCCAGTAATGAACTCGTAAAGAGTGACCCCAAGCGCATATATGTCTGCCTGCGCGGTCAGATCCTCACCATCAATCTGTTCAGGTGCAAGGTAGGGTAATGTACCCACGATATTGCCTATCTCTCCAGTGTGAAGAGATACTTCACAAGGTCGGGCTATTCCGAAGTCGGTCAGTTTTATTCTGCCGTTTTTGCTCAGCATAATGTTCGCCGGCTTGAGATCCCGGTGGATGATTCCTTTATATGATTTGCCGTAAATCGTGACAGAATGGGTATGGGCATAATTGAGAGCTCTGCAGACCAGAATTCCGATACACAAGGTCTGTTCGACTGTAAGGAGACGGCAGCGTTTGAGCACTTCATCCATGGCAAGTCCGTTTACAAATTCCATCTCCAGATAGGGAAGAGAATGCCACTCTCCGACACCATAGCAGTGCACAATGTTTGGATGGTCGAATTTCGAAAAAATCTTGATTTCAGTTTCAAAGCGGGTCAGAAGGTCGGAAGGCTGGTCGGGTTTGAGCACTTTCATCGCTCTGTATAATTCAAGCCGCGGATTCCAGACCAGATAAACATCCGCCATTCCCCCTGAACCTATACATTTAATGATTCTGCTTCCGGCAATTTCCCGTACTCTTTCCTGGGTGATTTCAGGAATGGTGTCAGTTTCGTTCTGCTCTACGATGGTCGGTGCGTTGGCTCTGGGAGTACTCTCGACCCATTGATTCGCCACGGTGCGTGTCACGAAATCGGCTGTGTCTGTACAGGAGAGAACGCCTCTGAAATCCTCTTCGGTCGGAGGATGCAGGATGTCCCTGCTGTTGTCGGAAGGATCCAGCTGTAATGTGGTCATTCCGGAAAGAGAAGGATCAACTTTCTGAGCTGCAAGCCACAGAAGGGAGAAAACAAATGCATAACAGTGAGGAGCCGGATTCCAGAAATAGTTACTCATCTGAAAAAAGAGAATACCGGCAGTAATGCTGGTTCCGACCAATACCACTGCTCCGAGGATTGAAAGAAACTTCATCTTGTTGGGCACGATCAGTGCCATTCCCGGAAAAATGAGCAGCATGAGAATCCAGTTCGCGAATTGTCTCCATCCACCACCATGCTTTATCCAGGTTCCGTGTATGATGTCCAGAGCAGTACTGGCCCAGACTGCGACTCCCGGGTACTGCGTTCCCACGGGGGTAATGAAAAAATCCGCGCTCGCTCCCGGATCAGTGACTCCCAGAAAAACCAGTTTCCCTTCAAGCTGGGAAAGGTCTGCTTCACCGTTTAGGATCGAAGAGGCGGAGATGAGTTTCAGGTTGTTTCTCAAGCGCCTGAAATTGATAAAAGACGTTGCAGCATAGGAGGTAAGGGGCAGAAAACGCTCTCCGAGATGAATGCCCGGTGCGCCGTCAAGAACAAGCTGATCAGGTTTTAGATCGAAATAGGAGGCGCATGATGCAACTCCGAAAGAGGGGAAATATTCACTGCCCAGTTTCACCACATGGATAGCTTCTCGGAGTTTCTGGCTCGTGGCGCTGGTTGAAACATTCAGAAAACCGCTGTATCGGGAGCTTCTTTTGAACTGCGGGTCTGCAGTTTCGATTCTTCCGCCTGAATAGAAGAATGTGTTTTCCAGCTTTTCTTTGTTGCGCAGCATGAGAAAACGGGAGTTGTAGATTTTTTTGGGTACGGGAACGTTCTTTTGATCCGTGTTGCTGATTTTTCCGATTCGAAACGGCAGTATGAGATTATCCATTCGGGAGAAGACTGCCGCGAGGCTGTCGTTTTCCTTTTCGTTTCCTTTGGGTGGGAACAGAAGGTCAGGTGCAACTGCTTTGGGGTTTGCCGATTCGATTTCTTCAAGCAGTCCGGCAATGGTGCTGCGGGGCCACGGCATGGCACCTGTTTCTGAAATACTGGCTTCATCAATCGCAACCACAACAACAGAATCTGCTGTGCTTCCTGAAGAGAACGTGAAATTCAAATCATAAAAGAGATTGTCCAGGAATCTGAATGGCTGAAGAAATGCGATGGCACTCAGAAGCAGAGTTCCAAGTGCCAGGACTGCGATCTTTTTGACAGACATCAATCCTCCGAGAATATGTGCGCGATTCTGCTGTCTCGTTTCTCATTCCACTTTTCCCATTCATTTCCCGGGTTTTTGCTGAACGAGACAGTTTCACCTGCTTTGCCGTCCTTGCTTATGGAAATTTTGCTCATCGAGCGTACTACGTGGACCCATGTTTCCATGGACACTTCCGTGGGACCCTGAACCTCCGAAGGACCGGATTCCTCTTGCACACCGTTTTCTGAGGACTGCTCCGAAGGTTTGTCGCTGACCGCCACTTCACCAGTGTACACCCTTACTTCCGATTTATCTTCAGGATCAACGGACACCTGATAAACCGTGCCGTGCACTCCGGCAACAGCAGTGGGGAGTGAGAGTTCAAAACGGCACATTTTGTCTTTGAATTTTTTCACCTTGGACCATATAGTCCCTGAACCGCAGTCAAGGCGGGTCTTTTTGCTGCCTCTGTTTTCATCCCTGAAGTCCTCAACAGTCATTCGGGTGTTTTCTTTCAGTCTGACCACGGATTCTCGGTTGATGATTAGTTCCGCTTTGCCGTCCGTACCGGTAATGATCTTATCCCCAGGTGTGACTGTTGTATTTACGGTAAGAGGAATAGCAGAGTCATCCTTGACTTTCTGAATGGATACATCTCCCTCGATTAAAGTTACTACTCCTTGAACTGCGCGTACTTTTTTCACAAAGAGTACGTCTGTCTGCACTGTCTTTTCGGCAGTTTTCTCTTCAGTTTCTCTGGGTTTGCGGAACTTGAGTTTTTGTCCGGCAGCAATGACATCGATATCTTTTACCTGAGGATTGTCTTTGAGAAAAGCATCACCCAGTTCATCTGAATAATACCCGTACAGTTCAAGACAGATGAGGCTGACGGATTCACCTTTTGCAACGGTTCGGGTGATGAACTGTTCATCCGATTTGACGGTGCGGGCAATGATACTTCCAGTGAGTACGATTGTAAAAACAACCAGAAATGACAGATGATGTTTTTTCATGAGAAATACCTTACAGCTTGGGTGTATTTGTGATCAGAATGTAATTCATTTCACCATTCCGTTTCGCCTGAATCTTTCCCCATCTGGGTGTTTGAAAATTCAGAGCAGGAGCTGTGCGGATTCGGGCCCCCATGACTGAAAATATGAAATGACCGCAGTTGTGTTTCCAAATATTGTTTCAGAGCAGAAAATTCCGCACTCTGGTTTTGAGTGACGGCTAGTTTGGAAAACCTGTTGAGCAGGAGGTTGAAATCCAGCATGGAGAGGATTTGTTTGGAACTGGGGGCATCGTAGGTACAAATGGCTTCAATGGTCACTTTGTCTGAATCCGGGATGTGAAAAAGGGTTATCCCGTTATGTGCAGCCCTCTGAGCTTCCCCGGTTTTTGATCGCACGATCGGCTGGAAGTGACCTTTGGGATTATTGTTGTTCGGATTGAGATCCAAAGGGAAATTCCCGTTCTGGACCGAAAACAGGAGTTTTTCAGCCATGAGCCAAGCCCCACCGCAGCGGAAAACGTTATCCTGAGCTCCTTTGCCTTCATAGAAAACAGCCGGTCCGAATACTGCCAGCGAACGGAAAATTTCCTGTTTTCTCAACCGGTTGAACGTCCTGTATTTATTGCAGAGCACAGTTCTTGAACATTTCGTGTTCTTCTCATCCCGAATAAATTCTTGGCCGCTGAGTGAGGCAAACACGGTAATCGTATGATCATGGGCGGTTTGAGCCAGATTGGTAACTATCTTTTCCCCGGCTGCAGAGAGCTTGATTTCGTAATCCCAAATAACGATATCAGGAATAGAATCATCGATACTGAATTGTTCTATTAAAGATTCGAACGCTTCTTCGGCTTTTTCCCGGGGCAGAGAATATACTAGGATTCTCCCTGATTCTTTTTCTGCTGCACTTCTGCACAGCAGTTCAAGAGCTTTCCAGGTACTTTTTTTGCGGAAAAAAGGCGGGCACTCCTGTACGGCCGAAACCATGGATTCCGAATAGATGTCCAGCTCGCGTATCAGAGAACGAATCCTTACGTATTTTTCGTTTCCATATTCTGAATCTGTCTCTTCTGCCTGTTCAATAAGCTGAGCCAGAGGATAAGGACCCTCATTAATGCAGGGGGCTTTCAGGTCTATCTGGGCCAGAATAGTATCGATTCTGGTCGGAGAGGCGGGCTTGTTCGTAGTGGCTGTTTCGAGTTCTACCGCCTTGAGAATCCTGTTTTTAAGTGGCAAGGGAAGATCGATACTGCAGATGGTTTGGATAGTGGTCTTCAGGTTCTGCAGACCTTCAATGAATCGAATCAGAGTTTCTTTGGTTTTCAGAATGGGTTCAAGAATCGGCAGCTTGCTGCAGCAGCCTTCGGAGGAAAAGTCCCCAAGCGATGATATCTCGTAATCGGTAGTGAAGGGTGAGGTGTTTTGTGGCAGAAATGTATCTATGCGTTCCTGGATTCTAATTCTATGTGTCTTGAAAAAATGGTCCCAGTTTTCGATGGATATTACTTCGGGGATCTCTGAATCAAACCCGAGGTCTGCGCAGACCAGTATCGTCCAAGGAGTAGGTGAAGAATCCTGCCGCATCGAGGCTTCCCTGTCTCGGGAGAGGGGTTGCAACTTTTTGTGTGAAAAAAAGTCTTCCATATCAGATAACCTCTATGCTTGTGGTGTTTTTTATTCTATATTACAGTGTTTTATTCTGGTTCAGCATACCCTTAAATAAGTGAACAGAAGCTTCCTCAAAAATCTTTGAGGGTACTGTGAGCCTGGATGCTCTTTATAGAGAACGGGAGTGTGGATTAATATAGATAGAACACAGGCAGAAGTCTATCATAAATCGAAAAAACAGATTAACTGAAATATAATATTCCAAAGGGAGCTCGTAATGAAGAAAAGACCAGTATGTCTGATCCTCAGAGATGGTTGGGGACGAGGAAAAGAAGAAGAATCCAATGCTATTCACAAGGCCAATACTTCATTTACAGATGCGTACGAGCGTGACTTTCCCACGACGCTTGTTGAGACCTCGGGGTTGAGTGCCGGGCTTCCTGAAGGCTACCAGGGAAACAGCGAAGTGGGACACCTCAATATCGGTGCAGGAAGGACAATATATCAGAGTCTCACCAAAATAGACAAAGGTGTGGAGGATGGTAGCTTTTTTAAAAATGAGGCCTTTTTCAAAGCAATAAATCATGCAAAGGAAAACGACGGTGCGCTTCATCTTATCGGTCTTATTCAGGAGGAGGGGGTTCATGCTGTAACCCGTCACTGTATTTCACTGCTGAAGCTCTGTAAGGATCAGGGATTCTCAAATGTGGTGATTCATGCAATCACTGATGGAAGAGATACTCCGCCCAAATCCGCAGACGAGCACATGACTTTTCTTCAGAAAGGTATTGATGAAACTGGTATCGGTCGTGTCGTGACGGTGATTGGCCGCTATTATGCCATGGATCGGGACACACGATGGGACAGAACTGAACTTGCCTACAGGGCCATTATGGAGGGCAAGGGAGAAGATGTTGCTGACTGGAAAGAAGCAATCGAGAAGGCTTATGCTGCAGGTGAAACAGATGAATTTGTCAAACCCAGAGTGATTGATTACGACGGCCTTTCAGAAAATGATTCGGTGATATTCTTCAACTTCCGTTTCGACCGTACCAGGCAGCTGACTAAAGCCATGGTGGAGCCGGATTTTGAAGAATTCGATCGTTCAAAAACGGTTTCCCTTTTTGTGGCGATGACCCATTATTATGATAACGGCAAGTTTATCGAGGCTTATCCTGAAATGGCCAACAAAAACATACTGGGTGAGGTTTTGGCCAACAATGGTTTGAAGCAGCTGCGCTGCGCGGAAACGGAGAAATACGCCCATGTCACCTTTTTCTTCAACGGGCTGCGGAATGATCCCTTCCCCGAGGAGGATCGCATACTGGTGAACAGCCCCAAGGTGCCCACCTATGATCATCAGCCGGAAATGAGTGCTCTTGAAGTGAGAGACAAGCTGGTGAAAGCTATTGACAGCGGCAAGTACGATGTGGTGATCTGCAATTTCGCCAACTGTGACATGGTGGGTCATACCGGAATATTTGATGCGGTTATCAAGGCTGTGGAAACCGTGGATGCCTGTGTTCATGATGTGGTGGAGGCTGCGACAAAGCAGGGGGGAGTCTGCATACTTTCTGCAGATCATGGAAACGCGGAGCAGACTCAGCTTAAGGACGGGTCTCCAATGACATCACATACCATAAACCCTGTTCCTCTGACTGTAGTCGGTGCCGGCGATGTCACGCTTCGCGAAAACGGCAAACTTGCGGATATCGCTCCCACTGTGCTCAGTCTTCTGGGGATTCCCAAACCAGAGGAGATGACAGGTGAATCTTTGATCGAGACGGAAAAATGAAAATAGCTCTTTGTCAGCTGAATCCGATTGTGGGTGATGTCAGGGGCAATGCGGAAAAGGTGAAACGGATGCTGCATGAGACAGCATCCCGGAAGCCTGACCTGCTCCTTTTTTCAGAACTTTTTCTCCAGGGATATCCCCCCAGGGACCTGCTTGAAAAGCAATGGTTCATAGAAAACAGCTATTCAGCACTGGAGAGCATTCTTGAAGCATCTCGGGAGTTTCCCCGGGTCGGTATACTGCTGGGTACAGCTCGGCGCACAACTCTTTCCT
The DNA here is from genome assembly GCA_046546375.1 of Chitinispirillaceae bacterium. Taxonomy (GTDB): domain Bacteria; phylum Fibrobacterota; class Chitinivibrionia; order Chitinivibrionales; family Chitinispirillaceae; genus JAEZKC01. The sequence continues at coordinate 16,661 of JBKGXV010000031.1, forward strand.
ATGGTAAGGGACTGTACAATTCGGCTGTTCTTATTCAGAACGGGGAAATTCTGTTCGAACAGAACAAGTCGCTTCTTCCCGCTTATGATGTCTTTGATGAAAGCAGGTATTTTGATTCATCTGAATCCATTTCTGTTGTGCGGTTCAAGAATGAAACTCTCGGTATCAGCATATGTGAGGATGCCTGGAATAACGGTGAACTCTTTTTGTCAAGGCTTTACGACAGAGACCCTGTTGCGGAACTTGCTCTTAAGGGTGCGTCTTTGATAATCAATATTTCCGCTTCGCCTTTTCATCTGGGCAAAGTGGGGCTTCGCAGTACAATCATGAAAAACCATGCTGCGCAACATGGGATCCCGTTTGTTTTTCTCAATCAGGTCGGCGGAAATGATGAATTGATATTTGATGGAAACAGCGCCTGTTTCGATTCAAAGGGTAATCTTTTCAGTCAGCTTCCCGCCTTCGAAGAGAGTGTCCGGATTGTGGATACCGAGGTCGAAGAGAACATTATGAAAATACCCGATAGGGATACTGTCGATTGTGTTCATGATGCTTTGGTCCTCGGTCTGTCCGATTATGTGAGCAAATGCGGATTCAAATCAGTGCTGCTCGGACTTTCTGGAGGAATTGATTCTGCAGTGACATGTGCAGTTGCCGCTGCAGCATTGGGAAAGGAGAATGTATGGGGTGTGGCGATGCCCTCCCGTCATTCCTCCGAGGGGAGTGTGAAAGATGCCAGGGAACTGGCAGACAGTCTGGGGGTAAAATTTACCGTACTCAGTATAGAAGATGCGTTTGCCGCATTTCTGAACACACTCGACCCCTTGTTCAGGAATACCCCTTTCGGGTTGGCAGAGGAAAATCTTCAGGCCCGCATTCGCGGGACTCTGCTTATGTCTCTTTCCAACAAGTTCGGTCACCTGCTGCTTACAACGGGGAACAAAAGTGAATCCGCGGTTGGATACAGCACCCTTTACGGTGATATGAACGGGGGGCTCGGCGTGATAAGTGATTTGTCAAAGGAAATGGTGTATGACCTTGCCCGGTATATCAACCGCGATGGTGAGGTCATTCCCAGTGATACCATCACCAAACCGCCTTCTGCAGAGTTGCGGCCGGATCAGAAGGATGAGGACACGCTCCCGCCCTATCCTGTGCTCGATACCATTCTGAATCAGCTTGTCGAAAAGGGAAAATCCAGCTCCGAAGTAGCTGCTCAGGGTTTTGATCCCCGGGTGGTCAAATGGGTTGCCCAGAGGCTTGCACTTAATGAATACAAACGTCGTCAGGCTCCTCCCGGGCTGAAAGTCACTCCCAAGGCGTTCGGGTCCGGAAGGCGCTTTCCCATTGCTGCCAGATACGAATGGTAGGTTTCTGATATCATATGTTCTGGATAATCCTAATACCGGCAATTTTTTACGTTTGTGTGATACTTTTTCTTCAGAAGGGCCTTCTGAAACTTGGCAGGGGCCGTTGTGAAAACAGTTTCAGTTTTTCAGTGGTGATTGCCGCCCGCAATGAAGAGGAAAATATCCGGGCCTGCCTTGAATCCGTCTTCAATCAATCCATCCCCCGTTTCCGCTACGAGGTGATAGTAGTAAACGACAGATCCGACGATTCTACACCTGAAATTCTTGATGAACTGAAAGCTGTGTATGAAAATCTCCGAGTTGTTAATGTAACCCGGACTGTTTCCGGTGTTTCTCCCAAAAAGCACGCGGTTTCAAAGGGAATAGAAAAGGCCCGAAATGAAATTGTCGTATTTACAGATGCTGATTGTGTTGTTCCATGCGACTGGCTGTTCACTATCAGCAGGTATTTTACTTCTGATACTGGATTGGTGCAGGGGATCACCGGCTACAGATATCCTCCGGGAATGGATAAAATGTTTTTCGGTCTGCAGGCGATTGATTTTCTCTCTCACGGGGTCGTTGCTGCAGCAGCCATAGGAGCCGGTCTTCCAATAAACTCCAATGCCAACAATTTTGCGTTCCGCAGAAAAGCGTTTGAGGGCATCGGTGGATACGGAGACAGAGCTGACAGGGTGGTATCGGGTGATGATGATCTGTTGCTTCAGCGTATATGGAAAAGCAAGAAGTGGAAAGTGGCTTACATGGCCGATCCGGCAGGAACTGTCCTGACTAATCCGACTCCTACTGTTTCTGCTGCTTTTGAACAAAGAAAACGCTGGGGTTCCAAAACCGTGCATTACTGTGCTCCTCAGGTAGTGCTCCTGTCGTCTGTCTTTCTGTTTTACGTGGCAATAGCAATATCGTTTCTATCGGTGTTTTTCGACAGTTCGAATCTGATGTTGTTTGTTTCGATGTTGCTGGTTAAAATGTCGGGTGAAGCAGCACTTCTTTTACCTGGAACAAGAATATTCCGAAAAAAGGAGCTTAGGCCATTTATACCTTTGGCATCCCTGATTCAGCTTCCTGTGGTGATTGCTGCGGTAGTGATGGGAGTTTTCGGGCGTTTCGGATGGAAGGGACAATCATTTTCCAGAACTGTGGAGGGAAAAAAGGCCGCTCGTTGCGAATCTTCTGAGGAGATCCGGAAGAGCGGCTGAAGAGTCAAAGCAGTTTATTCGAAGACTTTTTTAATTCTGTCGAATACCTCATCAATGGAACCGATGCCGTCAATATCTCGTACAATACCCTGAGGGCGGAAGTATTCAAGACAGGGTTCGCTCTGCTGTTTGTAGGTGTCGAGTCTGTTTTCAATCACCTTGGGATCGGCATCATCTGCCCGGCCTTCAATGCTTGCCCGCTTGGCCAGTCTGGCCTTCACCTCTTCATCCGCAACTGCAATATTGATCACATGATCCAGAGAGAGATTCAGTTCTTTGAGGATTTTATCCAGTGCTTCTGCCTGAGGAACGCTTCTGGGAAAACCGTCCAGGAGAAATCCTGCTTTCACATCATCCTGACTCAGACGGTCCTTCACCATTGCGATGGTCACTTCGTCTGGTACAAGACGTCCGCTGTTTGAGTATTCTTTTGCGGTGCGGCCCAGCTCGGTGTCGTTTTTTATGTGGTAGCGGAACATATCACCTGTGGAGATGTGGGGGACATCCAGAAGATCACGGAGTTTAGCTGCTTGTGTGCCCTTGCCTGCTCCTGGGGGGCCAAAAAGTATGACGTTTTTACCTGACATGTATTCCTCCTTATGATGTGAATAAATGCAACCTTACAAAATAGTTTAGGGAAGGGGGGTATAGGGGCCTTTTTAGAGCCGGTGAGTGTATGCTGGTGTTGGAAAGGTTAGTGATCCAGATAGGGCTTGAGATATTGACCTGTGAGGGAGGACGGATCTGCAGCCAGTTTTTCCGGGGTTCCCTGGGAAACGATCGTGCCGCCCTTGTCTCCTCCTTCCGGACCCATATCAATGATATAGTCCGCGCTCTTAATGACATCCAGGTTGTGTTCGATCACAATCACCGAATTGCCTTTGTCCACAAGCTCCTGTATGACATTCATGAGCATGAGAATGTCTTCGAAGTGAAGGCCGGTTGTGGGTTCGTCGAGAATATAGAGTGTCTTGCCTGTGGCCCGTTTGGAGAGTTCAGAGGCGAGTTTAATTCTTTGCGCCTCTCCGCCCGAAAGGGTGTTTGCCGGCTGTCCCAATCGGATATAGCCCAATCCCACCTGCGACAGAACCAGAAGCTTTTGTTTTATGGCAGATAGTTTATCAAAGAAAATCAGTGCTTCGTCAATAGTCATTCCCAAAACATCGGCAATTGATTTTCCCTTATAAAGGATTTCGAGTGTTTCCCGGTTGTACCTTTTCCCATGGCAGGTTTCACACTGCACGTATACATCGGGAAGAAAATGCATCTCTATTCTCAGTTCACCGTCGCCCTGGCAGGTTTCGCATCTTCCGCCTTTCACATTGAAGCTGAACCGTCCCGGAGAATAGCCTCTTACCTTGCTTTCAGGCATCATTGCATAAAGGTTTCTGATCGGGTCGAACAATTTGGTGTAGGTGGCGGGATTCGACCGGGGAGTTTTGCCGATAGGGGATTGATCTATGTCTATGACTTTGTCCAGAATGTGGAGCCCTTCAATGCTTCCGTGGGGGAGAGCTTCGGCTTTGGAGCGGTAGAGTGATTTTGCCAGTGCGGGATAGAGCGTCTGGTTGATAAGTGAACTTTTTCCCGAACCGGATACTCCCGTGACACACACCAGCTTACCGAGCGGAATGGATACATCGATGTTTTTGAGATTGTGTCCTGATGCATTCTTTACCTTTATATGTGCACCGTTCCCTTTGCGGCGTTTGGCCGGTGTGGGAATTTTCCTTTTACCCGAAAGGTACAGCCCCGTAAGGGAATTTTTCGATTTCGCCACCTGCACCGGTTTACCCTGAGCGACAAGTTCTCCTCCGTGGACTCCAGCCCTGGGACCTATGTCGATGAGATGGTCGGCAGCCATAATCGTTTCTTTGTCGTGCTCTATGACGATCACGGTGTTTTCCAGGTCTCTGAGGGCTGTGAGTGTTGAGAGCAGTCGGTTGTTGTCTCTTGGATGGAGTCCGATGCTGGGCTCGTCCAGGATGTAGAGAACCCCGGTAAGTCGGGAGCCGATTTGTGTGGCCAGGCGGATACGCTGCGCTTCTCCTCCTGAAAGGGTGGAGGAGGTTCGGTCGAGGCTCAGGTAGCCCAGACCCACATCGTAGAGAAACGTGAGCCGCTGAATCACTTCACGCAGTATGGGACGGGATATCTTCTCGTTTACCCCTTGAGGTCTGTAGTCTTTGAAAAAACCAAGAGATTTTTCTATGGAGGAGTTTGACACATCTGCAATATTGCTGCCGTTGATCAGTATGGCCAGGCTTTGCTTTTTGTAACGGGTCCCTTTGCATTCTGGACAGCGTTTCTGGGTCATGTACGCTTCGATCCAGCGTCTTATCTCTTCCGATGTGGTGTCCCGGTATCGTCTGAGAAGATTGGGGATCACTCCCTCAAAGGTTCGTTTGAACTGTCCTTTTCCCTGACGGCTTTTGGTTTCGTACCGAATCGCGATCTGTTCCTCTCCCGATCCGTACAGAAGTACTTTTTTGTGCTTTTCGGTAAGAGAATCGTAAGGCTTTGTCATGGGAATTTTGTAGTGTTTGCATACGGCCTGAAGGATCTGATTGTTCCACCCGCCCTCGGTGTTTGCTCCGTTCCAGGGAACAATCGCTCCGTTTTTGAGCGAAAGAGATGAATCCGGCACCACCAGTTCCGGATCGATTTCCATAAGGAAACCCAAGCCGTGGCATTTTCCGCAGGCCCCGAACGGGCTGTTGAAGGAGAACATGCGGGGGCTGATTTCATCATAGCTTATTCCGCATACAGGGCAGGCGAGTCTTTGTGAAAAGAGAATGTCTTCACCGCTGATAATATCCGCTATCAGGGTTCCGTCGGTGCTTAGCTGAAGAGATGTCTCTATTGATTCTGTCAACCTTGAGGCAATGTTTTTTCCTGCAATCAGTCTGTCGACAACCACTTCCATGGTATGCTTTTTGTCTGGGTCAATAGGGACATTCTCGTCCAGAGTGTAAACCGTACCGTCAACCCGCACTCTCACGTATCCGTCCCTTTGCAGTTTCGAGAGAAGCTCTTTGTGGGAGCCTTTTCGTTCCTTTACTACAGGTGCAAGGATCTGGAATTTCGTTTTCGGCTCCAGAGTGAGAATTCTGTCTGTTATTTCCTGCACGGTCTGGCGGGCGATGATTTTGCCGCAATTGTAGCAGGTGGGGGTACCTACTCTGGAGAAAAGGAGTCGCAGGTAATCATGAATTTCGGTTATGGTTCCCACTGTTGAGCGGGGATTGTGTGCGGTGGTTTTCTGCTCTATCGAGATTGCAGGAGAGAGCCCTTCGATCTGATCGACATCGGGCTTTTCCATAAGTCCCAGAAACTGCCGGGCGTATGAAGACAGCGATTCCACATAGCGACGCTGGCTTTCCGAATAGAGCGTGTCGAAAGCAAGAGAGGACTTTCCTGAACCGGAAAGCCCTGTGATTACGGTAAAGCTGTTTCTGGGGATGGTGACATCGATGTTTTTGAGATTGTGAACACGAGCACCTTTAATCTCTATATCGCGCATCTGTCACTCTTGTGAATCCTGGCTGCTTTCTGACTGCAGAATGTCCTCGTGATACACATTGTAGGCATTCTGAACCGCTTCGGCCACCTTTGCCCTGTTGAAGGGTTTGAAAAGGCAGGGGTAGCGGATGGTTTTGTAGATTTTCACCAGGGTATGCTTAGGGTTGTAGCCGAATCCGGTCATCAGTGCCATTTGACTGTGATAGGGCTTCTCCTTGATTTTGCTGATGAATTCGTAGCCGTCCATATCAGGCATGGCTATGTCTGTCAGTACAAGAAAGAATGGTCTTTTGTCCAATTCCTCGAAGGCTTTGGTTGTGGAGTCGACGGTAGTTACTTCCCAGCCCAGAGATTCCAGATATATTTTGAGGAAATCAAGGACATCCACCTCGTCATCGACGATCAGCACGCGTTTATTTTTTGTTTTTGAAGAGCTCATAAGTCTTGTCGATCAGTTCTTGCTTTCCGAACGGTTTAGTGATATAGGCATCAGCATTCATAATGTGAAGCCCGACCATTTGATCAAACTGCTGTGATTTCGCGGTGAGAATGGCGATGGGTACATCTGCAAAGGAATCATCGCTGCGCAGCAGTCTGAAAACTGCCCACCCGTCCATTTTGGGCATTGACAGATCCAGAAGTATGGCATCGGGTCTGTAGGATTTGGCCTCGTCATAAGCCGTTGGTGAATCCAGAACTGTTCTGACTTCGAACTGATCTGTTTCCAGAACTAGTTTGACCAGATCCGCAATGTCTCTGTCATCTTCGATTACAAGAATCTTTTTAGTCATAGTTTTTCCGCAGAACCTTTAACTTTTGGAAAACTCGGCAAAAAGCCATTTCCAGTATCGTAACACTACAATCAGCGCTATAAGTGATGCTGCGAATCTGATGGCATTGGTCAGAATCGCAGTGAAAGCGAAACTCAGAGATGAAGGTATGGTATCGATACCGGAAGCTGCGACTATTGCAGCCGAAGTGAAAAACAGAATTCTGTAGTAGGGCCGGATCTGCAGAGCGTCTCCCAGGCGCTTGCTGAGATATGCAAGCACCAGCATGAGGGACACGGCGGAAACATCGAAGAAAAACAGTGTCTGTTCGTAGATCATATCACTTTCTTGTCTTTCTCATTGAAAGGTACAATCCCACTATGCTCAATGTCGAACTCATGCTGTACCCCAGAAGGGATATGGTAGTGAGACTCTGAAAATGAAAATTCCTCTTTATTAAAGTGCCGATGAATATCGCTCCAAAGAGAAGGGCGAGAAGAAAACCCAAAGTCGGAGCGGGCTGTTTGAGCTTCCTCTTATAGAATGAAGAGATCAGAAACGCTATAACGTTCAGACCCAAGCAGAAACCTACATATCCGGCAATTAGCAGTATGTCTGCAGTTGACGGAATCTCCATAACACCTATTTCTTTCCGAATGCATCGACAAAAGCATCTTGGGGAGTGGAGTGTGTTATACCACTCATAATACCTTCCTTGCCGCTGAATTTCGCTTCCACTTCGATTCCCTTAGAGGTGATTCTGAAACAGCGGATGTCTTTTTGATGGTCACTTCCCCGCATTTTTAGAAAACAGAGTGCCTTTTCGATGGCACTGTCTATTTCAACATATCGTAAAAGCACATAAGTGTCAACAATAAAAGGGATTTTACTTGTGATATGCGATACCTGACCCAGAAGGCTGTCGTTTTCTCTTAGCAGAATACTGGCTACACCTTCCCGTTTCAGGGCGTTTATGAAGCGCCGCTCTAGTTCACGCAGCTCATGACTGTCCAGCGTCAGAGATTCAAAGTGGGTCATTGAGTCAACCACAACCCGTTTCACGCCCAATTCCTCGACTATGGAAACAAACTCCCCATCCATTTTGTCGAATTCAGCGAGTGCGGTTTCAGGATCTGAGAATATGACTTTGAGCTTACCTTCCGCCTCAAGCTTCTTGAAGTCCCAGCCGAACTGCAGCGCGTCATGGTAGTACTGCTGGGGAAATTCCTCAAAGGTGATGATCAGTCCCGGCTCGTCAAATTTTGTGATGCCGTTATAGATATACTGCATGGCCATGGTGGTTTTTCCAGTACCCGGGGCACCTTCAAACAGATTGGCCGAGCCTCTGAGAAGGCCGCCGCAGCACATTTTGTCCAGTGCTTTTATTCCGAATTGAACGCGTTTTTCTGACATATAATTACCTGTGTTGTGAAAAAAGGTGCACGATGGCGGCTTTCTGAACATGGAGACGGTTTTCCGCTTCATCGAAAGCCACAGAGTGTGATGAATCCAGTACGTCGCTTGTTATTTCTTCGTCACGATGCGCGGGCAGACAGTGCGAGACCAGTACATCATCAGAAGCTTTGCTGATCAGTTCACTGTTGACCTGGTAGGATTTGAAAACTTTCCTGCGTTTTTCCGTTTCCTCTTCCTGTCCCATACTAGCCCAAACATCCGTGTAAATCATATCCGCCTTCTGGATAGCCGGGAACAGATCATTAGTAATCGTAAGTGTCCCTCCGGTTTGTTTGCAGATATCCTGGCAGTTTTTGACCATTTCCTTGTTCGGCGCATAGCCATTGGGCCCGACCACGGTGAAATTATATCCTAGCTTGGCGCAGATGACCATAATAGAATTGCACACATTGTTTCCGTCGCCCACAAACACGATGTTGGATTTCTGGTCAGGTCGGTTTTCGTGCACTGTGAGAGCGAAGGCCAGTGCCTGACAGGGGTGAAATGAATCCGTGAGAGCGTTTATTACCGGGATGGAACTGAATCTGGCCAGCTGCACGACAGTTTCATGGTCAAAGGTGCGGGCCACGATCAGGTGTACCACCCGCTCCAGGTTCCGTGCCACATCCTCCACACTTTCCCGCTTTCCCATACCCACCGCATTGGATGCCAGATTGATGGCGTGACCGCCCAGTTCGTTTATGGCCGTTTCAAAGGTGATTCTGGTGCGAAGGGAGGGCTTTTCGAAAATCAGTACTCCCGATCTCTGGTCAAAAGTGCGGTAGGGAAACGAATAGCGCTTGGCTTTCAGTTCCGCTGCCAGAGAAATGATGTTGCGCAGTTCATCGGGAGAAAAGTCGAATAATGTAAGCAGGTCTTTTTTCGAAGCACTCATGTGATTGGCAATCCGAATAAGAATGGAAAAGATTTTGTTGAATAGAATAAAATAAATGTTCTACACCGTGATAAGGCAAGTGGAATAACTACTTTTGCCATTACGGGGCAGGTGGTGATGATTTCTGTATTTCTCCGTAAGATAGTGAATTATGGGGTAATTGCGGTTTTGGGCGGCCCCCCCCATTTTTTCTGAGCTGATCCGTTTCGATTCAAAAAAAACATTTTTTTTAAGTCTGAATTGGCAAAAGAAAAAAAACCGAGTATATTGTATGTATGCCGAGCCTTATTGTACGGCATTACACACACCCATCATCAGGAGGCTCGCTGTGGAGATCACAGAAATCAAAATCAGTCTGCGAAACGAGGCAAAGCTCAAAGCGTTTGCTAGCATCACACTGGACAACTGTTTTGTGGTGAGAGGTCTCAAGGTCATCAATGGAGCTCGGGGATATTTCGTGTCCATGCCGAGTCGCCGCAGGAGAGATGGAACATTTCAGGACCTTGCACACCCCATCAACAACGAAATGAGACAGAAGATCGAGGATGAAGTGTTGGATGCCTTCGAAAACAAACTCAACTCGCTGGGTGGATCGGAGGCGTTCTTTGAAGTTGCCGACTGCGAAGCAGATTACTTCGAAAGCTGATGATTCCGTACGGAAATCTGGGACAAAACCACCCTCCTTTTTGGTTTTGTCTTCCTTTGCGTACTACCATTACTTATATTTGAAAGATTATTTGAATCCGGCCTTTGCTGGGGCGTCGACAAGCGGTCAAGTCACATGGTTTTGGTCCATGTATTCGAGGGTTCGAATCCTTCCGCCCCAGCCATTCATTTTGGCTAAATCAGTTTGTTTAAACTACAGCGTTTGTCCGAGGAGGTCGCACTTTGGATATTATCAAACTACAAACACGTAAGCGGGAGGGTGTCGGAAAGTCTTACACTCGTAAGGCGCGCACTCAGGGATGGGTTCCCGCTAACTATTACGGACATGGCCAGGAGGCCACATCAATCGAAGTCTCGCACAAAGAGTTCGCTACTTTGGTCCGAAACAAGCAGCTTACACATCTTGTTGATCTGGGCCTTGAAGGCGGTGATGATTCCATTGCCGTGATTCGAGAAGTACAGCGGAATGTACTCAAGGATGACGACTTTTATCACATCGATTTCATGCATGTGGCTATGAATGAAACGGTCGTGGTGGATATTCCTCTGGAACTGTCTGGGACTCCGGTCGGTGTTAAAGTGGACAAGGGTGTGCTGGGACATCCAATCAAGAGTGTCAAGGTTGAGTGTCTCCCCAAAGATATTCCCGAAAAAATTACCGTGGATGTTACAGAGCTCAAGATCAATGAATCGATCCATGCCAGGGATATTTCTGTTCCCGATGTAGTTATAAAGGATGCTCCTGAAGAGGTTGTCGCAGTGGTGACTCCTCCCACACGGGTTGGAACTACGGCTGCAGAAGAAGAAGGTGCTGTGGAAGAAGAAGCTTCTTGAGCTTCAGTGCCGTATTAGAATGAATATCCGGACGCTCTTTGGAAAAATTTTCGGCAGACGCAAAGCTGGTTTTGAACCAGAGCACATACTCTTCGGACTGGGCAATCCAGGAGATGAATATCTTCTGACCCGGCACAATATCGGTTTCAGAATAATTGATTCTCTGCAAACCGTTCTTTCGGGAAAAACGGTCCGAGAGCATTGCAAGTCCATTTGTTTTGAAGGTTTTGCAGGGGCAGCGCACAAACCAATTGTGCTGGTTAAACCGTTGACATTCATGAACCTCTCAGGAGAAGCTGTTCAGGCCTGTTTGGGCAAATACCGGCTGGAACTATCAAAAAGTCTGGTCATTGTGGATGACTTCAATATCCCTCTGGGAACTGTCCGGTTTCGAAAAGGGGGTACTCATGGAGGGCACAATGGACTGAAATCGGTTTCTTCCAGTGTAGGTTCAGGATTCCCCCGTTTAAGGGTGGGAATAGGTCCCTTGCCCCCCGGAGTGGATATCATAAGTTTCGTATTGGGTGATTTTACCCAACAGGAAACGGAGAAAGCCGGGAAAGTAGTTGAAGCAGCGGCTTCGGCAGTGCGGTTTTTGCTTGATAACGATATTGAGAAAACCATGAATAAATACAATTCCGTACCCCTTGTTGACGGGGACGGATAGTGATTCGTATAATCCTGGCCCCGGTAGTGTTTCCGGGGCTCAAACGACCACAGGAGGTAGTGAGTGATTCGACCTTATGAAACGGCGATCGTGATCGACGGATCCCTTCCCGAGGACGTGATCCAGAAGGAACAGAAGCAGGTTGAGGAGTTCTTCAGCAAGAATGCGGAGCTGGAGAAGGTGGATGTGTGGGGAAAGCGTGCGCTTGCCTATCCCATCAACAAGAAAAGATCCGGCCATTATGTGATTTACCTTTATAATGGTGAGGGGAACGTGCCTGCCGATTTTGAAAAATCCATCAAGCTGAACGAAAACATTCTGCGTCATCTCACCGTGATCAGGAATGTCAAAAATGATGCGGCTCGTGCAGAGCTTGCCGCCCGCAGAGAAAGAGAACGCTCTGAAGCTGTTGCAGCTGAAGAGAGGGAAAGCGCCGATCAGGAATAGTTGAGAATCAAATTAGGGAGAAATCATTATGGCATTTGGAAAAAGAAGAGCAAAGAAGGTATGCTGGTTTGAGCAGAATAAAGTCGAACCGGACTATAAAGAAATCAAAACAATCTCAAGGTATGTGACTGAGCGAGGTAAGATTGTGCCCCGCCGCCTCTCGGGCGTCAGTTCCAAAAATCAGAGAAAGCTGGCTACTGCAGTGAAACGCGCCAGGCATTTGGCACTTCTGCCGTTTGTGGCTGAAAACATCAAATAACATCTGACGTCCGGTAAACTTGGAGGAGTAATAAAAATGGAAGTCGTTCTTAAGAAGGATTACCAGAATCTGGGTAAAGCGATGGATATTGTATCCGTCAAAAACGGATACGCCAGAAATTATCTCATCCCTCAGGGTATCGCAGATATCGCAACTGAGGGAAATAAAAAGCAGATTGCGGAGCTGAAGCGCCTTTCTGAGAAGCGTGAGGAGCTGCAGCTCTCCGAGGCGCGTGAGTTGGCCAAGAAAATCGAGCAGACCCCCTGCACCATTCCTGTTAAGGTCGGTGAGGAGGAAAAGATTTATGGTTCAGTAAGTGCTCAGGATATCTCCGAGTTTCTCAAAAAAGAGGGATTCGGTGTGGAAAAACGTCAGGTCGCACTCCAAGAGCCTATAAAAAAGCTGGGAGTGTATACTGTCGATATCAACCTGTTCAGGGATGTGAGTGCAAAACTGAAGGTCTGGGTTGTAAAAGAGGAAAGCTGATTATTTCGCTTCGGTTTGGCACAGAGAATCATGTACTCTTATGCCGGGCATCCTGGAGTTTTGAGTTCCGGAATCCCCGGCATTTTCTATATGAAAACACCCTTTGATCTAAAAAGGAGTAAATTATGGAATTTCGCGGATGTTATGTTGCTATCGTGACCCCCTTTGCCAAAGATGGCAAGCTGGATGAGGAAGGGCTCAGGTCCAATATAGAATACCTTATTTCAAAAGGTGCTGCGGGAATAGTCCCTTGCGGAACAACCGGAGAATCCGCCACTTTGGATTGGGAGGAACACAACCGCGTGGTGGATATCGCTGTTGAACAGGCCAAGGGGCGTGTGCAGGTGATTGCCGGTGCCGGCTCGAACAACACAAAGGAAGCTATCAGTGCTGCTCAACATGCCAAAGAGAAGGGCGCCGACGCGATCCTTACCATCACCCCTTACTACAACAAGCCCACTCAGGAAGGCCTTTTTCAGCATTTCAAAGCGATTGCTGAAAATGTTGAGGTTCCCATGGTACTCTATAATGTGCCTGGGCGTACAGGTGTGAACATGCTTCCTGAAACAGTCGAACGGCTCTGTGACTTCAAGAGCGTTGTGGCTGTTAAAGAAGCCAGTGGGAGTGTGGCTCAGGTTTCTGAAATTCATCGCCGCTGCGGTGACAGGATCACTATCCTCTCCGGAGATGATGGTCTTACTCTGCCTATGCTTTCATGCGGTGGAAAGGGTGTGATTTCAGTTATCGGTAACATTGTTCCTGACAAAATGAGTGCGATGATTGATTCATTTCTTAAAAACGACACTGCTGCGGCTTTGAAAATTCACGAGGAACTGGCTCCTTTGTCCAAAGCTGTGTTTATCGAAGCCAATCCGGTCCCCATCAAAGCCTGCATGGATCATCTGGGTCTGGCTGCCGGTCCGGTAAGACTGCCGCTGGTTTCTATGATGGAGGACAATAAAAAGCAGCTGCTCTCCGTACTTGAAACGTACTCTCTTCCAAAAACTTCTTGAAAGGAATCATCATGGCATTAGATATTATCATTATGGGCGCTTTGGGCCGGATGGGTGTCGAGATCGCCAAGGTGATTCTTGATGATCCTTCAGTGAATATCGCAGGAGCCGTTGAGTATCCCTCTCATCCTAAGATGGGAGAGGATTACGGCAAATGCATCGGAGCCGATTGTGGTGGTGTGAAAGTCACTTCCTCTCTGGAGGAGGCCAATGTTGCTGACGGGGTGGTTATCGATTTTTCCTCCGTTCAGTCCACCCGCTCTCTTCTGGAGAAAGCCTCCGAGCATAAAAGGCCTATGGTGGTGGGAACTACCGGGCTTGAGAAAAGTGATTACGATCTGGCCCGGAAGGCTGCTCAATATATACCTGTTGTGGTCAGTCCCAATATGAGCTTGGGGGTCAATCTGCTGTTTTCACTGACGGAGCTGGTTTCTGAGCGGCTTAAGGATCGTTTCGATATTGAAATAATCGAGGCTCATCACAGATTCAAAAAAGATTCCCCGAGTGGAACGGCTCGCAGGCTGGGTGAAATTGCAGCTTCTGCTTTGGAGCAGAGCTATGATGAAGCTATAGTCAATGGGCGTTCAGGAATGGCCTCCTCAACCCGTCCATCCAGGGAAATCGGAATGCATGCGGTAAGAGGCGGTGATATTGTGGGTGATCATACAGTTCTTTACGCAGGCATTGGTGAAAGAATAGAGTTGAGGCATATGGCTCACAGTCGGAGTACGTTTGCAAGAGGATCGGTTGAGACTGCCAAATGGCTCTCATCTAAAGAGGCCGGTTCTTATACAATGCGGGATGTGCTCGGATTGTAGTATCTTTTGCATTAGGAGAAAAAATGAATAGGCGCATGCTGTTGGCTTTGGGGGTTTCAGTTTTCTTCTCAGCACAAGGGCTTTCTGCTGAGGAGAACAATGCTTCCGAATCTTCTTCTCAGGGAGTCGTTGTGGAATCCGTGGAGGATGGAGACTTGGTTGTGGAGGAGGAGCCAGAAGAGAGTGAATCTGGTTCGGAGGTGCGGGACACTTCAGCAGCGCCCGAACAGATGGATGAGCAGGCGGCCGAATCCGAGGCTGCCGCATCTTCCTCTGACGAACTGAATCTGGATGAACTCCTCAGTGAGGAAGGTGAAGAAGACCTTCTGGCCGAGGAGAGGCCGGATGAAACGGCGGAGGAGAATGAAACCGTTTCAGAAGCCGCTGCTGATACCTCTTCCGAAGCTGCGAAGAACTCGGCGCAGAAAGCCGATCAAAAATCCCCCTCCCACACGAGATCCAAACCGCCCAAAAAAGTTCGAACATCTCCTTCCGGCTCACAAACCCCGGAAACTGTTGCAGTGGGAGAGGATACGACTTCCTCAGAGCTTGTTGTTGAAGAGGTTCAGTCCATCAATTTCGCTCATAATCTTGAGGAGTATCGTTCTCCCAAATTAGCCATGCTGTTGTCGTTTCTTGTACCTGGATTGGGTCAGGCTTATTCCAAAAATTACTTGAAGGCGGGGGCGTTTGTTGCGGCAGAAGCGGCAATTATCGGGGCGGCTGTAGCTTTTAATGTCAAAGGTGGAAATCAGCAGCAAAAAGCACAAGATTATGCTGATGAGCATTTCAGTGTGGATACACTTGAAAAGTTCACCGACGACTTGGCAGAGGAGTTTCGAATCAGGGGAAAGGAAGGGTATGTGGATACTGTGTTACCCGCTATCGATTCCTTTTTCTATGCGTCTGCAGAGGAGAAACACAGCTCGTTTTATCGTGAAATCCGCTCCGAAGGTTTTGTTCAGGGATGGATTGATTGTGAACCGAACGTGGGTGATGTGGTCTCCTATGATATGACCGACACTATTGATGGGGAGCATGGCAAGTACATGCGCAGTGATAGAGACACTGTGGTTGAATTCTATTTGGTCAATCGTATTCTCGATGAGGCCGGAAGAAGAGTAAATCAAAAGGATCTGATCGGATTTTCAAGCCACCAGGGCGAATACAACTCTATGGTGGATAAATCCGATTCGTACTATGATGCAGTTAAATACAGCCTATATGGTTTGGTGATAAATCACATAGTCAGTGCAATTGATGCGGGCTTTACTGCAAAGGCCTATAATTCTTATCTTCTGGGAAAAGAAACTGTGTGGAACAGGTTGAGTGTTGAGCAGCAGTATGTGTTTACCGGTTCAGAAACGGTTCCAGGTGTAGCGTTGAAGGTTAAATTTTGAAAAAACATCTATTTTCATGTCTGATTGTACTGGTTGTTACTGCCGGAAATAGCTTCGCTCAGGTCACTGTCGAGGAAGATGTGGTGACCGAAGAGGTGAATCTGTTTGATACTGTGCCACAGAGCGACAAATCAATAGCGCTTGCGATGACTGCCTCTGCTGCACTTCCGGGACTGGGTCATCATTATCTGGATGAATCATCCTCTGCATTCAAGTATTTGGTTTTCGATATTGCTGCACTTTTCGGGGCGGTACTGTTTCACTCTTATGCTGTTCAGCGAGAATCAGAAGCTAGTGCCTACGCTTCAACTGTAGCGGGAATAGAGAACCCTCAGAATAACGAGGCGTACTGGAGGCACGTTGGCTCATTTATGGAGGCAGGGGATTATAATGAAGCGGTTGATCTGGAACGGAGTACAAATGAGAAATACCTTAACCACAAAGAGTGGTGGAAGTGGGGTGATGAGAGTCAGCAGGAGGAGTTCAATGAACTTCGCAAGCAGTCTCGCCATCTCAAAGTAGTTTCATCATTTTTTCTGGGGGGAATGGTTCTCAACCGGATCGTTTCCATGGTTGATCTGAAGATTACTCAAAAGGAGTCGGGTTTGAAATCGCTTGAGTTTCAGCAGTCGGTGGCACCGGACTTGTCTGGGGCGGGTGTGTCACTTACAACCACTTTCTGAGGGGCTTTCTTGCAAGAACGGAACCAAAGCTTTTATTTTTACTTCATGAAAGCGAAAATCATCTGTTTTCAGTTTCCGGCAATCAGGTTTCATCGCTGATTGCCTTTTTTTTCAAGCGCACTAACACAAAAGCGGCAGGAGAGAAAAAATGCGCTGTCCATATTGTACCCATGAGGAAGACAAAGTCGTTGACTCTCGAACAAGCAAGGAGGGGCGGGCTGTCAGACGCAGGCGAGAGTGCCTGGAATGCGGACGTCGTTTTACCACCTATGAGTACATTGAGAGTGTTTCCATGACGATTATCAAAAATGATCAGCGGCGCGAGCCCTATGATCGTCAGAAACTTCTGCAGGGGATTTCTGCTGCATGCAAGAAACGTCCGGTGAGTGTGAAGAAAATCGACAGTATCGTTGATAAGATTGAAAATCAGATTGATAAACTCGGAAGAAATGAAATCCCCAGTTCGGAAATAGGGAAAATGGTGATGTTGGAGTTGTACGGTTTGGATGAGGTGGCATATATCAGATTTGCTTCCGTGTACAGAAAGTTCAAGGACATCAGCGAATTCATCTCTGAAGTTCAGGGTATCGGAACCAAAACCGAACAACAACCCATGTAGAGTACGCTCAGCACGGAATGCCGCACGCGGAAACCAACGGCTCAGACATTCCATTTTCAGTGCTACAGTTCGATAATGCTCCCTGATGCAGAACTCTCATCGTAGAAGTCTTCTTTGAAATAGTAATACCCCTGTTCATCATTGGAGTAGTACTCGTTGGCTTCTTCATTAAAGAAACGTCTAAGAGCGGTGTCTTTGTTTTCACCTTCCACCATTTTGTGGCGAAGCTGCAGTTTTTTTGCTGGTGTGACGAAAGCAATCGCGTATTTCGGCATTTAAAACTCCCTGCTGTGAGGGTAAGGGTAATCTGAATCTATTATTTTTGTTTTGCAGTAACTAAAATAGAATTTTGGAAGTCGTGAAGAAAGCAAAATAAGATTGTTTGAAAGGAAAAAAGAGTGAATGACAAAAAGATTTTGATTGCTTTTTTCATTCTGTTGGTTTATGTGGCCTGCTATGGTTCCGCACAGGAGAAGGTGGAGAAGCTTCTCAGGTCGCGAAACTATACAAACGGAGGAATCGGGGTGGTTATAAAGGACCTGGATACCGATTCCAGCATTGTCTCCATCAATGCTGACAGTCTCATGATACCTGCTTCTGTTTCCAAGCTGGTCACCGGAGCTGCAGCTTTTGAACTTCTCGGTTTGGAATACACTTTCGACACACCGGTTTATATTGATGGCAAGTATGATGGGGATTCGGGAGTTGTTCACGGAGATCTCTACATTCAGGGCAGGGGTGATCCCGGATTCAGTGTTGAAAGGCTCTGGCTTTTTGTACAGCATCTCAAGCACAGGGGAATCAATTACGTTTACGGTGATCTTGTGCTGGATGATTTTTATTTCGATTCAGTAAATGTGGGACCGGGCTTTTCCGATAAGGATGGCAGCAGGGCCTATCAATCGCTTATAAATGCATTGTCGGTTAATTTCAGCAGTGTGGCCATACACCACCGTTCGGGTCAGAATATAGGCTCACCCGTGCATGTGGACATTTTCCCTCGAATAGAGGGAATCAAAATCAATTCATCTGCAATGACAGTGGCGCCTGGAACCAGAGGGAGGCTGGAGATAAGTACGTGTTCTGAATCCGGGACCACTCAAATAGATGTCCGGGGGGGCATGGCTCTCAATGATTCTTCAAGATATACGTATCGTAAAGTATGGCAGACATGGGAGGCGTTCGGAGGGGCAGTAAGAGCCCTTTTCAAAGAAAACGGAATCATGGTCAGGGGAAACACTGTCAGGGGTAAAGTTCCCTCAAAACTAACCGCGGAGAAACCGTTTTATTCATTTAAAAGCCTGCCGTTGTCTGATTATGTGGGATATATGTTTAAATGGTCCAGTAATTTCGCTTCTGAAATGTTGTTCAAAACATTGGGAGCAATTGAGACGGGGGGGGCGGGATCCTGGCGGGGAGGGGCAAAAGCAGTTTCCCGTTGGTGGGAAGACGCGGGATTGCCAGAAGGGGCCAGCATTGTGAATGGTTCGGGAATGGGAACGAATACCAATCTTTACAGCGCTTCTCAGATAGTTGAGCTGCTTACGCATGTCTCGGGGCAAAAAGAGTATTTCCCTGAATTTCTCACTTCGCTTGCCGTAGCAGGGGTTGATGGCACGTTGGAGGACAGGTTCCGGAGGTCAGGTCTCAAGGGGCTTGTGAGGGCAAAAACCGGTACACTGAACTCCGCCGGTGTGAGCACACTCGCAGGATATGTTTTACTTGAAAATAAAACGTATGCGTTTGCCATTCTCTGCAACAGAATCGGTCGCGGTCAGTATGATAACTGGGTTATGCAGGAGCAGATTTTGGGGAAACTTATTTCCGGGATCAGATGGGTTGATTAGAAAAAACCGGCCCTCTGGAAGAAGACCGGTTCGCAATGGATTTTAGAATGCCTCGGCGGATACACGTTCACCGTTTTCGTAGGTTGCTTTGGACATCAATCTGCCGGCTTCACTGTACATTTTCCTTGCACCGTCATAATTTCCCTCTTTGTATGTACCTGTTTCCTCCTTGTTGCCATTTGAGTGGTATGTTACAAAGGGACCGTCAAGGAGGTTGTTTTTCCAGTTTTTTTCGGCTTTGATTTTGCCGTTTTTGTAGAATTCCTGTTCCAAACCTTCCTGGTTACCGGCCTTATAGTTAAGAACATGTTTGACTGTGCCATCCGGATAATAAACTGTTTCTTTACCGTCTTTTTTACCGTCTTTATAGGTGGTTTCCTTCTGGATCTGTCCATCTTTGAAGTAGGAGACGGATTTTCCTACTGGAGCACCGTTTTCATATTTGGTTTCGCTTTTCAGAGTGCCGTCATCATACCATTTTTTTTCGGTACCGTGCTGTTTGCCTTTCTTGTAGTAGCACTGCTGAATCGTCTGGCCCTCTTGGTTGTTTATAACCATTACACTGTCGATCAGATCATCTTTATAGAAACGGTCTGACTGTATTGTTCCGTCCTCGAAATAGAATGTGGATCTGATCGAGTCATTTCCTCCTTTATAGGTAACCACCTTTTTTTTGGCTCCGCTTGGATAGGTATCCTCCACTTTTTCCTCAATACCGCCACCGCCGCAGCCAATCAAGGCCAGAATTCCGCAGACTGTCAGAAAAGATTTCAGATGCATGTTCACCCCTTTCAAGATTGTGTAGGTAATTTTTTTTAATATGGTTTCTGAATAAATTCGCGTCAAATCCGAACTGTGCAGTTGCTTACAGCAGAGCGTATTTTAGAATACTTTAGTAATCAAAAACACTCAACCGGTTAAAAAAAATAAATAATTATGCGCTTCCGGCCTTGTATAGACCTTCATAACGGCAGAGTAAAACAGATTGTGGGTGGCACCCTGTCTGATCAGAATCACGCTTCTTTGATAACAAATTTTGAAACGGACAGGTCCCCGTCCGACTTTGCTCTGGAGTACAAAAAGTACAGTCTTGCAGGCGGGCATGTGATAATGCTCGGGCCAGGTAATCACGATGCGGCTCTGGAGGCACTTTCCGCTTTTCCGGGAGGGCTTCAGGTGGGAGGGGGAATCAGGCCCGAGAACGCAAAAAACTATCTGGATGCCGGTGCCTCACACGTTATCGTTACCTCATACGTATTCAGTGACGGGCGCATCATTTGGGAGCGTCTGGACGAGTTGGTCAGGGTAGTGGGTAAAGAAAGACTCGTGCTCGATTTGAGCTGCCGTAAAGTGGGGGGGAGATACTTGGTGGTAACCGACCGCTGGCAGAAATTCACCGACGAGGAAATCTGCAGGGAGCTTTTTGCCAGATTGGACATGTATTGTGATGAGTACCTGGTTCATGCCGCAGATGTGGAGGGACTCAAAAGCGGTATAGATACAGAACTGGTGTCGGTTCTGGGACGGTACTGTTCATTGCCGGTAACGTATGCGGGAGGAATCCGGGACCTGTCGGATTTAGATAAGATCGAGCAGGTTGGGAAAAGTCGGGTGGATGCTACAGTGGGCAGTGCACTTGATATTTTCGGGGGCACGCTGCCTTTTGGTGAAGTTGTAGACTGGCACAGAAAACGTAACCCCTGATATCGGTAGATAGTATCTCATAAAACAGAGGTCGACTTGAATTTCAAAAAACTTTTATTTGTGGCGATCCCGCTCTTTTCGCTCATAATCCTCTCCTGCTCTTTTTCGGAAAAAGTGCACCGCAAGCATCTTTTTTTCCGGATGGATACTGTTTCCGAAGTAACTTTGTCGGTGCCCAAGGACTTTGATGTCGAGCAGGTTTGGAAAAAAATAGATGCTCTTCTGGCACGCAGTGAGAAGCGTTTTTCCGTCAGTCGCTCAGAATCGGAAATAAAGGCTTTGAATGAGAGAACTGAACAGACTGTGCCGGTCTCAGAAGACGTGGGTCGGATGATCCGCTTGGGCCTTGATTACGGTGATACGCTGAACGGTGCATTCGATATTACTGTTTTGCCGTTAAAGGAGCTCTGGGGTCTGGATGAACAGGCCGTGAAGGACTGGGTTCCCCCCGATTCCGCTCAGGTCAAAAAGGCCCTGTCCGAAGTGGATTATCGTAGTGTCAGTCTCGGACCGAAGGGTGACACAGTGACTTTCAAATCACCCGATACCCGGATTGATGTGGGAGGGATTGCCAAAGGATATGTACTTGGTCAGATAGGAGAACTGGTTGAATCATTCGGTATAAGCGATTATCTGGTCGTTGCCGGAGGTGATATTGTTTCTTCCGGGGCACGTGCGGACGGCACGGACTGGGTGATCGGAGTGCAGCACCCCAGAGATCGCTCGCGGATGCTGGCCACATTGCCGCTCGACAGGGGAGCTCTTGTGACCAGTGGCGATTATGAGCGTTACAAGATGGTGGACGGTAAAAGATATCACCATATCTTCGATATCCGTTCAGGTTACAGCTGCAGCGAGAATAAAAGCCTTACGATCTGGACACTTGATCCGGTTGTTGCTGATATTTACAGTACAGGGCTTTTCTGTTACAGTGCTTCTGAAATCCTCGATTTCGTTCAGAGGCGCCAGGACCTGGAGTGTATTGTTGTCGACTCAGCGGGAAAGGTGCATGTGTCTTCCGGGTGGAAGGCCAGAGTTGATCTGGCGGGTGGCTGATTGTTGAAAGAGAGTTCGGGGTAGTGCATGCTGTATCGTTCAATGTTCAGCGTTGTCGGTGGCTCACCTCCTTCGATCCCGAAGACGGAACTTACTTCTCCCGCTTAGCGGATCAGTACAGGCAGGGTGAGTGCAGCCTTCGACTAGGGCGGACCTACGC